>DATFAA010000127.1:0-42821 GCA_035255045.1 Rhodocyclaceae bacterium
GGCGGCCGGGGCCAGTTCGAGCCAGCAGCACATCAGGAGGCTGACCAGGGCGAACTGCCAGACATGGCCGCCGCCCCAGAACAGGGTCTCGAAATAGGCATGGCCTTCCAGGCGGCCGTCGATGGCATGGCCGGCCGCCAGCAGCAGGCCGAACACCGCCAGGATCTCGGCGGCGGCGAGGCGCAGGGCGAGGCGCTGGACGTCGGCCACCTCGGCGATCGCGAAGGGCCGGGGGCCAGCGGCGCCGGCCAGGGCCTTGAGGACGACGCCCAGGCCGAAGAGGCAGAGGGCGGAAAGGAAGACGGGGCTGTCCAGCACCGGCAGGTAGTTGCTCATGAGGGGCTGCGGCCGGCCGACGGAGACCGACAGGGCCAGGCCGATGGCGCCGCCGGCGGCGGCCAGCCAGGCCAGGCGATCCGTGGTGCCGGGGGCGCGGGGCGTCGCCAAGCTCCAGAGGACGCCGGCGAAGGCCATGAACCAGACTCCCTGGGAGAGGTTCACGTGCAGGGTCAAGGCCACCCGGTAGAACTCCGGCCCCGGGAAGAGCCGGCCGATGGCCGGCACCCGGGCCAGGGCGATGAGGATGGCGAAGAGGCCCGACATCGCCACCGAGCAGGTGGCGAGGGCGAGCCACAGGGTGGCCTGGCGGCGGGCAGCGCCGGACTGCGGCATAAGGGCGGGATGGCCCATCAGACGGCTCCCTTGTGGGGCGATTCGGAAATGAAGGGAACGCCGAAGAAGGTGACGAACCCGAGGACGAAGACCGCCACCACCAGCCAGGCGGTCCGGTGGGGCGACGGCTTGAAGGTCACCCGGATATGGAGGGCGATGGCCAGCAGCAGCCAGGTGATGAAGGACCAGGTCTCCAGGGGGTCCCAGGCCCAGTAGCGGCCCCAGGCATCCTGGGCCCAGATGGCGCCGGTGATGAGCATCAGGGTGTCGAAGATGAGGGCGATGGCGAGGCAGCGGAAGGCCAGCTCGTCGAGGCGCTTGTCGTCGGGCAGGCGCTCGAATTTCTGCACGCCGATGCCGGCCCGGCGCAGCAGGATGACCCCGGCCACCCCCAGGGCCACCAGCATGGCGCCCATGAAGACCTTGGCCATGCCGATGTGGATGAACAGCCAGGGGGTGCGGTAGGTGGGCGGGAAGAAGCCCTCGCCGGGATGGGAGAGCATTAGCCAGCCCATCATGACGAAGAGCACCGGCATGACCACCGCCGCCGTGGCGCGGATGCGCGGCATGCGCCAGTAGGCCAGCAGGAAGACGACCATCAGGCTCCAGACGTTGGAACTGAGGATTTCGAACATGGTGATGAAGGGGCCGTGCTCCAGGCGCGCCCAGCGCAGGCCGATGGAGACCGTGTGGAGGGTGAGGCCGGCGGCGAGGAAGCCCATGACCGTGCGCTCCGGGTGCCGGCGCAGGACGACGCCGACGATGGACAGCACGCCGCCCAGCACATAGGCAACGATGGCTGCCCACAGGATCTGCAATTCTCTTTCCATGCTCATGCATCCCAGGGCTTGGCGGCGAACTTGCGCCAGAAGTGCCAGCCCAGACTGAGGACCGCCGCCAGGCTGGCTGCGGCGAGCCAGGGCAGGGTCCAATCGTAGAAGACATCGTAGCCCATCCAGGTCTTCAGCTCCCGGAACTCCAGGCGCCCGTCGGGCAGATCGAGCGACTGGCCCGGCTGCAGCTCGACCCGGCGCTCGCCGAAGCGCACCACCAGGCTGTATTTCTCGGGCAGCCGGAAGGTGCTGGGGCCGGAAGGGTCCAGGAGTTTCTCATCGAATTTAAGCATGATCCATACCGGCGCCCGGCTGCCGGGGGGCGACCACTCCTGGGCCTGGTTGAGCTCGTGCTTCGGATAGGCCGGCAGGTGCACCGCCCCCAGCTGGGCTTCGCCCCGCTCGGGCGCCCACAGGAAGACCGGGGCGAAGCCCTTGTTGAAGCTGGTGTAGAAGCGGTAGCCCTTGATCTTGAGGGGATGCTGGTCGCCGATGACGTCCTGCCGGCGCCGCCCCTGTTCGTCCACCCAGCTCACGGCGTTGCGGGTGGGGCCCCGCCTCAGTCCCCGGGCGTAGTCGATGGCGAAGCCCTCGTTCACGAAGCGCACGGCGGCCAGGTTGCCGAGATGGAAGGGGCCGGCGTCGGTGGTGACCAGCCGGCCCTCGAAGGTGGCCCCTTCGGCAAGCTCCAGGGTGCCCTTGAGGTAGGACAGCCGGCCGGCCGCCACCAGGAGCAGGAGGGCCACCAGGGCGAGGTGGAAGATCAGCAGGGGAAGTTGCCGCCGGAAGATGCCATTGGTGCCCACCGCCGCCAGCAGATTGATCGACAGCGCCGCCAGGGGCACGGCCAGGGGCCAGCTGCGCCAGGATTCGGACTGGTAGGCGAGGAGGATGGCGACCCCCAGCACCGCCAGGAGGACCAGGGTCAGCCTGAGGGAAGCCAGGGAGCGCAGCAGGGCGGTGAAGGTCGGCATGGTGCGGGCAGACTCGCCGTCCTGCCTGGAACGGCTCGGCAGGACGATCACGGCGGACTGGTGCAGGCGCTCTTCATCCAGTTGATGTCGGAACTGGTGTTGTTGCTGGTGCCGCCGCCGCTGTTGGCGATCAGGTTGGTGCCGCTCTTGCCGCTCGATCCGCAGTTGGCGTAGTCCCAGTTGCCGCTCGGAGAGAAGGCCTTGATCTTGAGCTTGGCGTTCACGTAGTAGGGGCCATTGTTGTAGACATCGGAACTGCCGTTGATGGCCACTTCCTTGCTGCCCGTCTGGCCGGCCTCGGCCCCCACGTCGTTGAGATTGACCAGGAGCATCTTGTTCTTCCAGCCGTGGGGCACGGCCACGTGGCACCAGGTGCAGTAGATCTTCTGGATCCGGTCCACATGGTAATTGTGGAGGTTGCCCTTGCCCCGGGTGCCGTCATAGAAGCCGGTGCGCCGCCCCGAGTCGCTGCGGGTGGTGTAGACCGCCGAATCGTGGCACTTGAAGCAGAGGAAATTGGCGGTTTCGCCGCTGTCCCGGCCGGTGCCGCCCATGCTCGGCCCCCAGACGCCCTTGAGGATGAACTTGTTGTCGGAGCCGTGGGGCCCCCAGGGATTGGTGCCGGGATCCACCGTCTTGCCGGTGGTGCCGCTGCCGTGGCAGTCGGTGCAGTACATGGTCTGGGTACCGACACCGTTGGTCCACGGGGCGAGCCAGGGCGAGGAACTGGAGATGCCCCGGCTGCTGGTGCCGCTGTTGAGCTGGCGCCCGGTGGGGCCGATGACCGGATGCCAGCTGCGCTTGTTGTTGGTCTGGTAGGAGGCGCCCGCCCCGGTGTTGGTGCGCGACTCGTTGGGCTGGAATTCCCGGGCCTGGTTGGTGTAACGGTCGAAATTGGTACGCCCGTCGGGACTGGTCCCGGTCAGGCCGGTGGCACTGTTGAGCATGGGCCGGTCGGCATTGAAGGCATTGGCGTCGTAGTAGCCGTAGTTGGAGTGGCACTTCAGGCAGATCTGGTATTCCCGGGTCACGTAGGTGGCGCTGTCGGCGCTGGCGGTGTACGTGCCCGCCCCCGGGTCGCCGCGCTTCACGTCGAAGCTGGTCGGCATGCTGAAGAAGTCGGTGCCCGTGTATTTGGGCTCCACCCCCCAGGCACCGCGCAGGGCCCCGGAGATGGCGTTGGTATGGCCGGCGGCATGGGTGTGGGTAGCCCGGGTGTCGGTGGAGGTATTGCCGGCGGTGATCGTTCCCGGCAGGCCGTTGGCGGCCCGGATGACCCGGTGGGGATTGTGGCAGTCGGTGCACTCCGCGTGCCGGTTCTTGAGGGCGGTGATGGGCGCGGTATCGCTGAAGCCGAGGTTCTCCCGGGACTCCATGAGGTCCTTGCCGCACTTGGAAGTGGCGGTGTTGCAGGTGTTGTAGGTGTCGGTGAAATTGCTGTTGATGTCGTGCTTCTCGGTGCCCGCCGCCTGGTGGTCGGAGCGGATGGGCATGTGCCGGGCTTTCTGGAAGTCCTGCTTGATGTTGGGCACGTTGGTGTAATTGGTGAGGGTGCCGTTGCCGCCGCCGTCGTGGCACTGGTAGCAGGTCTCCTCCAGGGCGGCGGTGCCGGCGCCGCCGGGCTTGGGAGACAGGGTGTCCATGTTGGTGCCTTCCCGCAGGAGGCGCTTGGAGCCATAGACGGTGTGGGTGTCGTGGCAGTTCAGGCAGGCGGCCTTCCAGACCGGGAGGCCGCGGGGGAATTCCCGCAGGTCGGCGGCGGCATCGCTGTAGACCTCGTTGGCGACGTTGGGATTGGCATGGACCGAGTACGACCACTCGCCGGCGGTCTGGTTCTTCTCGTGGCAGGCCATGCAGATGATGTCCCCCTTGTTGGGGTTGGCCGAATCCTCGGTGGTGGAGTCGAACCCGGTGGCGCTGGGCGGCTTGTTGCCCTGGAAGCGGTTGAGCCGCAGGAATTTCTGGTTGCCCAACTTGACGTTGTCGGCGGTAAGGAGCGTGTTGGCGTCCTTTTCCCGGATATGGGGGTCGTGGCAGGCGGCGCACTGGATCTGGTCCTCGTTGCCCGCCGGCCCGGTTTTTTCCAGGGGCAGCGGGGGCTTGACGCCCTTGGAGCGCGGGCCGACCGGGTTGCCGGTGGGCGTGCGCAGCTCGCCGTCCCGGCTGGCCAGGGTGGCGTTGTAGCTCACCGAGATGGGATGGTCGTTGCCGAGGTCGGTCCCCAGCTTGCGGGTGAAACCGCCGAATTCGCCGCCGGTCGTCCCGGCCGGCATGAAGGCCGTGTTGGTGGCGATATTGCTGGTGCTCTGGGCCGTGGAACTGTAATCGGTGCCGTTCAGGACATTGACGTTGCCGATGGCCACCGTGCCGTCGTGGCAGGACAGGCAGAGCTTGGAGCTGCCGCCGGGCTGGTTGAGGGCCCCCTGCACCTGCTTGGCGTCCAGGGTGCTTGAGTCGTACATGATGTAGCTCTGGGTGTAGCCCTGGCCGGCCACCTTGCGGTTCCACAGGGGCCCCTGGGTATTGGTGGCGCCGTGGGGGGTGTGGCAGAAGACGCAGACCTGGGTTTCCGAATTGGCGACGACATTGCGCGCCGTCTGGTCGGAGCCCGGGATGGTGCCGGTGACGGTATAGGAGGAACTGGTGGCGGAGAAATTGTGCTTGGTATTGCGCACGTCGGAAACCCGCGCCGCTTCCACCGGGGCCACTCCCAGGCGCATGGTCGCCCAGAAGACGAGCAGGAGCGCCATGGCTGCGAAGAGTCCGCGCCGTTCCGGCATTCTTTTATTCACTTTCCCTACCCCCACCGAGGAACTGGAATATTACGATTCGGCCATTGAAGGTGTCGGCCACGAAAACCCGGTTGCGGGCATCCACCCAGACGCCGCTCGGCAGATAGAAGCGCCCGACGTCCCGTCCGGCGCCGCCGATGGGCAGCAGGAAGCGCCCCTGCCCGTCGAAGACCAGGAGATGGTCGTGATAGGACTCGACCACGTAGTAATTGCCTTCGGAGTCCATGGCGACGCCCTTGGGCCGCACCATGTCCCCCAACATCACCCCCCGCTTGCCCATCACCACGGGCGGCGCGTCGCCTTCCAGGTCCAGGGCCTGGACCCGGGCGTTCATGGTGTCCGCCACCAGCAGCTTGCCGTGGCCGATGGCCAGGTAGGTCGGATAGTTGAACTGCCCCGGCTCCTCGCCCCGTTCGCCGATGGTCCTGACCAGGCGCCCGGTCATGTCGAAGACCTTGATGCAGTGGGCGTAGGTGTCGGCCACGTAAAGGAGGGCGGCGTTGGCGTCCCAGGCCAGGCCGGTGGGGCGCTGCAGCTGGTCGGCGCCGATCACCCCGACCCCGTTGCCATCCCGGTCCAGCAGGAAGACCCGCTTGAGATCGGCGTCGGCCACGAAGACCCGGCCCTCCGGCCCGAGGGCGATGCCCGAGGGGGCGATGAAGTGGCGGTAGCCCTCCGCCATCTCCCAGACATCCAGGCGCCCGTGGTTCTCGTCGAAGACGAAGACGGCGCCCCGGCTGACGTCGGTCACCAGGATGCGGCCGCTTTCGTCCACCACCCCGGACTGGGGCCGCTGCAGTTCCGTCGGGCGGTCCTCCTCGAAGAGGCCCACGATCCAGCGGAAGGCGGTGACCAGCCCATTCTCCCGGTGGCCTTCCGGGTAGATGAAATTCTGCTCCCCGATGAGCTCGCCGCTATAGACGTAGCGGGGCACCTGGCCGTCGCTGGGAGGCGGGAAGAACATGCGGTGGGTGGCCGCCGTCGGCTGGGGGTTCATCCGCAGCAGTTTCGTTTCGCCGGTGCCGGCGCAACCGGCCAGCAGGACCACCAGGAGGACGGCCAGGAGGTGCTTCACGGGCGCAGATGGAAGGAGGCGATGCGCCGGGTCCCGGGGTCGGCGACGTAGAGGATGCCCCGGCCGATGGAGAGCCCCTGGGGATTCACGAGATGCAGGGCATCGTAGTCCGGATCGCCCCGCAGCGTGTCGTTGCGGTAGATGCGCAGCACCCGCTCGACATTGTCGGCCACCACCAGCCAGCCTTCCCCCGCCGTCATGGCCGTGACCTGGGCGACGTCTTCCACCAGGATGCGCTTCTCCCGCCGCACCAGGTCCACCGCCACGATGCACTGGCAGTCGACGCCGGCGGCGTAGAGGGTGCGGTCGTCCAGGGCCAGGGCGCCGGGCTGCCTGGGCAGCAGGTCCTCCGCCAGGATGGAGGAACTGCGCCCGAGGGGCTGGACTTCCTCGATGCGGCGCTGGATCTTGTCCAGGCCCAGGTAGCGGCCGGTGGCCGAATCCACCACCACGTCGTCGAAGCGGGGAGCGGTGTTGAAGGGATCGATGGTCTGCAGGAGGCGGCCGGCCCGGGAATAGCGCCGGGGGGCGCCGCGGTTGGGTTCGACCACCACCACCGAGCCGTCCTGGACGGCGGCGATCCGGGTCTGGGGCGTGACCCGCACGCCGGGGACCGCCATCATGGCATCCAGGGCCGGGTCGTAGCGGAACAGGGCAGCCAGGCCGGCATCGGCGATGTAGAGGTCGAAGGGGCTGGCCGCCACCGCCACCGGGAAGACGAAGGGCGTGACCGGACCGAAGGTGTCGGGCTGGAAGCTCGGCATGCCCTGGGGGTCCACCCGGCGCAGTATCCGGGCCCCGGTGTAGCTCATGGCCGGGGAGAGGACCGAGGCTTCGCCGGCCCTGGCGCCGGCCGCCGCCAGCAGGACGCCCGCCAGGCCGCCCCGGAGGAGCTGCCGGCGGGTGGTATTGGGAAGGGGCTTACCAGCGCCCGGGACCGCCTGTTTCATGACCACCCATGATTCCTGATTGCAGGCCGCGCCGGCCTGAATGGCAAAGATCGCAGTTTTCCGGCGACCAGGCAATTTCCCCGTTGTGGCAGGCGCCGCAGAAGCGGCCGTCGATGATGTCCGCCATGGTGATGAGATTGGAGCCGGCCCGCATCTTGAAGCCCAGCTCGGCATGGCAGACCTTGCAGCGGAAGCGGATGCGGTGGAACCAGTGGGGAAAGATGACCGGCCGCATACCGTTCTTCTGGGCATTGCGGTTGATGACCACGTCGGCGTACTCGGCGGCGGCGTCCGGGGCCGTTCCCAGGAAAGAGAAGAGGGCCAGGGCGCCGGCCAGCAGGAGGAAGAGGCAACGGCGCGGCATCACGGCTCCAGGCCCGCCGGCTGGTGCATGCGCGGATTGATTCCCGGCGGCAGCACGGGCTTGATCTGGCCGGGCCGGGGGATGCTGTGGCAGCGTGTGCACTCTGTGAGGGGGAAGGAGACGGCGCCGTGGCAGATGCCGCACTGTTCGCCTTCCAGAATCTTGAGCATGGATATCTTGGTTTCCCCGGGGGTCATGGAGAAGACCCCCTCGTGGCAATTGACGCAGTCCAGCCACTCGGTGTGCTGGCGGTGGGGAAAGCGCACCGCCGGCATGCCGCCCTTGATGTCCAGGATGCTGTCCCGGTCCATCTTGCGGACTTCGGTCTTGGCGAAGAGCTTTTCCCGGGGCTGGATTTCCTTCTTTTCCAGGGCCTTGACCCACAGGACCTGGTTGCCGGCCGTGTCGGGGGTCAGCTTGGACAGGGGATCCCCGGGGTATTGGAGGATCTTCACCCCCGGCGAGCGGGGATCGTGGATGCCGTCCTCGGCCAGGGGAGTCCACTGCCCGGCATCGGCCGCCGCCATGAGAAGCGCACAAACGCAAAAAGCAACCCGGGCCAGCCAGCCGGCCGGGGTTGCCTGAAACGACGCCAGAAAGCGCTTAACCCGGGATGTAGATACCCGCATTGCGAATCGCCCGTACCAGCTCGGCGGTGGACTCCTCCAGGAGCTTGACCGCCTGCGCATGGTCCTTCTTGCCAGCCGCCGCTTCCGCCGTGGAACGCAGTTCCTTGGCCTTGGCGACGAAATTTTCCACCTGCTTGTCGAGCATCGGGTTGGTGGCCCGCTTCTCCTCGACCAGCACCTTGATCAGCATGTTGTGGGTGTCGTTGCGGTCCAGTTCGTACTGGTATTCCTCTTCCTTGTTCGCGAAGTTGAGGGAACGCACCAGGGTGTCGCCGCTGCGCAGGGAGCTGACGCCGGCCTTGGCCACCAGGTAGGCGCGGTCCAGTTCGGCGCGGCCTTCCTTGTACTTGCCGGCCGCGGCCAGCTTGGCGGCTTCCGCCACCGACTTGTCGATCTGGCCGACGGTCTCGTTCACCGACTTGGCATTGCTGCCCTTCTCGTTGGCCACCCGCTTGTAGGCGCCGAGGAGGGCGTTGACGCTCTCCAGGCGGGCCTTGTAGTCGTTTTCCAGCTTCTTGGCGCTGACTTCTTCCGGCGCCGCCAGGCGCACGGCCTCGAAGAAGGTGGCGCGGGTCTCGGTCAGGAGGGCGTTGGCCTTGGTCAGGTCGCCGGCTTCCAGGGCGGCCTTGGCCGACTTGTAGACTTCCCGGGCCTTCTCGCGGCGAGCCACGGCTTCCGGCGCCTTGCTGCCGTCGATCTGGCGGGCGGCGGAGGAGGTCTCCAGGAGCTTGCCCACGGATTCCATGTTGAAGTTCAGCTGATCCTTGTCGATCTTGCCGGCGGCCAGGCGGGTGGCGGCGCTTTCCTGGGGCGCGGCGGCCTGCTGGGCCATGGCGCCGGTGCCGAAGGCGGCCAGAAGTGCCGCCAGTCCGAGTTTCTGCACAAAAAGTCGATTCATTCGCTTACTCCCTGTTGCCCCGGGGCGGGGGCCCCGGGGATGCTGTTGGTCTTGAACGCTTACTTGGCCGGCGCGGCAGCCACCGGCTGGCTCATGCGCGGAGCGTCCTTTTTCTTGGAATGGCAGATGCGGCACTCCGACACCGGGAAGGCGACCTTGCCATGGCAGACGCCGCATTTCTCACCCATGAGAATGGCGGCCATGCTGATGGAGTTGGCTCCCTTCTGGGGCACGAAGATGGCGGGGTGGCAGTTGGAGCAGTCCAGCCACTGGGTGTGCTGCTTGTGGGGATAGACCACGTCGGGCATGTAGCCCTTCACTTCCCGGACGATGTTGAGGTCCATCACCAGCTGCTCGGCCTTGGGATCCAGGCGGTCGGAGCGCGGATTGATCTTGTTGGTGTTGAGGGCCTCGACCCAGTTCACCCGGTTGCCGGCGAAGCTCTTCGGCAGGGCGCCGAAGACGGTGAGCGGCGGCTGCAGGGCATGGGTGCCGTCGTTGCTGGGATCGTGGATGCCATCTTCCGGCGGCGGCAGGTTGCGCTTGCTGGCCGGCTTCAGGAGGCGGTTGAAGCTCAGGGAGTCGGTGGTGGCGGGGGTGGCGGCCGCGGCGGAGGCAGCGGCATCGGCCACGGGCATGGCGGCGGGAGCGGCGGCCGGGGTCGGCGCGGCGATCACGGCCGGGGCGGCGGCCGGCGCGGCGGCGGGGGCCGGCTTGCTCTCGGCGCGCTTGGGCTCTTCCTTCTTCGGCTCTTCCTTCTTGACCTCGGCCTTGGCGGGCTTGATGGCGTCCTTGACGGCGGCCAGCATGTAATCCACGGCGCCCTTCACTTCGGCGTCGGACAGGGCCAGATTGCCGCCCTTGGCGGGCATGCCCTTGGGAGTGCCCTTCAGGGCGCTCTGGTAGAGGTTGGGAATGCCGTTGGCGGCCCGGGGAGCCCAGTCGGCGCCGTTGCCGTAGCGGGGGGCACCGGCCAGACCGGCGCTGTGGCACACCGTACAGACTTTGGAGAAGACCTCCTTGCCGCTTTGCTCGGCGAGGACGGGAGTCGCCATGGCCACACCGGCGGCCAGAAGCACCATCGTATTCAGGATTTTCATCGTTGCCACCTTATTTCTTGGACGCGCCGGCCGGCTGGGCAAGCTTCTGGATGGTGCTCTCATGCACCTGCGTCGGGGTACCCGGCTTGGCGGAATGGCAGAGGTTGCAGTTCTCCACCGACCAGGCGATTTCGCCGTTGTGGCAGGCGCCGCAGAACTGGCCGTCGATGATCTTCACCATGTTGATCTCGTTGCCGCCGGCCTTGAACTTGAAGCCGAGGTCGGCGTGGCAGACCTTGCAGCGGAAACGGACCCGGTGGAACCAGTGGGGAAAGACGACGGGCCGCATGCCCGCCCCATCCGAGTAGTTATTGATGACGACGTCGCCATACTCCGCCTGCGCGTCGTGGATATCCACGAACAGCATGGCGAAGAGCGCCATTATCAACCCCAGAACGAGGCTGCCCTTCCTGCTTATAGATTTCTTCATTGCGTTTCCCCAGATTTGATTCGGTAGTAGGCGATCCGGAGCCATGGCTGTCAGCGCGAGCCGAATTGCCGGGTCACCTGGAAAAAGAGCAGAGCATTTTTCTTGCCACCCGTCTCGGTGACCATGAACGAGAGACGCGTATCGAGCATGCCGATCTGATAATCGAGGCGGTTGTCCAGGCTGTACTGGAACTTCTGGGCCTGGGCGTTGGGGTCGCCGAGCAGCCGGTCGTCCCGCAGCAGGGAGTCGGCGGTGAACAGGAGGGTGTAGCGCAGCCCCGGTACGGTGGCGAAGCGCGTGTGGATGTAGGAGGCGTTGCCCATCAGGCTCATGCGCTGGTTGCCGCTCTGCTGTCCGCTCTGCTGCCCGCTCTGCTGGCTCAGGGCGTCGTAGGTAATCTTCTGGGTCTGGTTCGACCAGTTCAGCATGAGGTTGACGGTGGCGGAGGAGCGCGGGCTGAGCTGGCCGAAGCCGTTCACGCCGAGGGCCATGCTGGTGTAATGCTGGGCGGTGGCGCCGCTGGTCATGATGTCCGAGAAGGTGCCGGTGAGCGCGCCGTTGAAGCGCTCGCCCAGGCCGAGACGGTAGGTGGTCATGGCCGTATGGGTCAGGCTGGAACTGCTGCCGACCTGCTGGTTCTGGTAGAGGGCGGCGCTCTGGGCGAGGCTCAGGGCGACGGAATCCGTCGGCGACAGGGTGAAATTCCGGGACAGGGAATGGCCCGCCTGGGCCGAGGTATAGACGGTGGAAGCAGTGGTGCCGCCACCGCCGCCCTGCCAGCTGGCGTTGCCGCCCGTGTTCCAGTTGTAGGAAAAATTCCCGATAGTGAGAGGATCGCCGGAATAGGTCACCGCCCCGTTCACCAGGGTCAGCATCTGGGACTGGCCGGTGCTGCTGGTGAATTGGTTCACCGCGCCGGAGCCGTTCACCGACAGGTTGGGGGAGAACCGGTAGTAGGCGGCGGTGGTGCCGCTGATGCGCTGGGTCTGGTTGGAGACGACGCCATTGCCCGTGCGGGCGCCGGCATAGTTGAGGCCGGCGTTCAGGGTCAGGGGATAGTCTTCCTCCTCCTCGAATTCCGGCCGCCAGGAGGCGGACGTTCCCAACTGCAGGAACTGGCCGCGGAACTGGCTGATGGGGCCGCCGCCGACGTTGCTGGTGCGCAGGTCGTTGTCCGTGTAGTTGCTGAAGGCCTGGAAGGCCAGGTTCTCTTCCGGGGCGTAGCTATGGCTTGAGCTGAGGGCGAAGAGATTGGAGCCCTCGCCGGTGCCCTGGCGCTGGCTTACCGACAGGCGGCCGTTCACCGCGTTATTCACCGGCCCGAGGGGAGCGGTGTAGCTGCCGTAGACGGCGCTGACCGTATCGTTGCCGGTGGCCTGGCCGCCGACGACGCTGTAGTCGAAGCCGCCCGAGGCGTTCTGCAGGCTGTCCTCGGAGCGGTAGCTCTGGCGCAGCCCGATTCGCGTATCGGTGTAGTTGCTCGCCAGCAGGGTATTCATCGTCCGGCTGTCGGAACGGCTGACCGTGGCGCTGAAGGGGAAGCGGCTGGACGGAAACAGCTCCAGGTTGCCGTTGCCTACCAGGGAACTGCTCTGGGTCTGCAGGGATTGGCCATTGGCCGCGCTGTACTGGTTCGTCCCGGAGACCACCCCCAGGGCGCCCGAGACGGTGGCCATCCACGGTGCGTAGATGTAGCTGGAGCCGCGGACAGTGGCGTTGAGCACCTGGTCCAGGGTGCTGGTGCCGCTGCTGTCGGAGTTGCGGCGCAGGTTGTAGCCGACCGAGCCGCCCCAGCGGATAGGGGGGATGGCCCAGCCGAGACCGCCGCCGCCGTCGCCCGCCTCCGCGCTCGCCGTCGTGGCAGCCGTCGGCGGCGGCGGCGGAGGCATGCTCCGGCGGCCGATGGCGGGCATTTCATCCTGGTCGGCGGGAGGAACCGGCTCGGGCGAGGGGTTCCCCCCTGGCAGCATGGGTGCCGGGACGCCGAATCCGGCGGCCCCCGGCATGTCGAGCCGCCGGGTGGGCTGGAGATCGAGGCCCCAGTCCTGGCGCGAACTCCAGCGCGGCTGGCGGCCGGCGCCGGCCTGGGGCAGCAGCACCTGGGCCAGGCGCAGGGGATATTCGTCGGGGCGCGGGGCCGGCGCGGGCGGCGCTGCCGTCACGCCGACCGTCGGGCTGGCCGCCAAGCGCAGCGGCGGGGTGCTTTCGTCGCGGAAACGGGGAACCCCGCCCATGACGGCGTCGAGCGCCGGGCTCAGCCGCAGGGAGAGGTCTTCCTGGGACTGGGCCGGCGCCATGCAGCAAAGCAAGGCGCTCCCGGCGGCCAGGGCCGCGGAGCGCCTGCCGGACTTACTCCGGAGACTGCTTGATCGTTTGCACACCGTCCTGTCGGGCGAGGTATCCGCTAACTGCCTTTACCTTCCCTTGACCCCGTACCCAGCTGATGTTGAACCTTGACGTCGGCCGCCCCCGTGAGCTTGTCCAGCAGGCCCTTCCAGGCCTGTTCCTGGCGGTCGCGGGCGAGCAGTTCCTTGGCCCGCTGCGCCACATCGGCGAATTCCCGCTTCTTCGGCGGCACGCGCTCGTCCAGCCTGAAAATGACCACCCCTTCCAGGGAATCGATGGGGGCATTCACCTTGCCCACTTCGAAGCTGTCGACCCGCTCCTGCAGGGCTTCGGGCATCATGCCCCGGTGCAGGTAGCCCATGTTGCCGCCGTCATCGGCGAACTTGCCGTTGGAGTGCAGCCGCGCCGCCTCCTCGAAATTGCCCCCCGCCTGCAGGCGCTTGTAGATGGCTGCGGCCTCGTCCCGCGCGCCCTGCCAGGTGGACGCCGGCGAAGAGGGGTCCACGGCCAGCAGGATGGCCGACATGCGCAGTTTCTCGGGTTCGGTGAAGAGCTCCGGCTTCTGGTCGTAGAAGGCGCGGACCTCGGCATCGGTCGGCTCCGGGAGCTGGCGCACCTCCTGTTCCAGCCGGGAGAGCTGGTTCTGTTCGCCCAGCTGCTTGCGCAGGCCCGGCAGCAGGCTTTCGCGGCGCTCCCGCCACACCGGGGAGGCGGCGTATTGCCGCTCGTAGCCGGCGATGGCTTCTTCCACCGCCTTCTCGTCCGGCACGATGCCGCGCCGGCCGGCTTCCTCCAGCAGCACGATGCGCTGGACCAGCTTGTTCTTGGTTTCGTCCCGGGCCGCCTGGAGCTGGGCCTCGGGAACCTGGCCGTGGTAGAACTTCTGCCGGACCAGGTTGGCAAAGGCCGATTCGTACTCGCCGATGGAAATCGCCTGGCCATTGACCGTAGCGAAGACATCCGAATGGGCGGGCGCCGCGGCAGCCTCGGCAGCGGCGGCCGGACGGACGGGCTCTTCCGCGGCAGCCGTCAAGGCCACCGGGATGAGCAGCAGGGGAGTGACGAGGCAGAGGGGCCGCAGGCGGCGTACGAATTGACCGGAAATCACTTACTTCTCCTTCATGAAAAAGCGGGCCGGGCCTGATAACCCGGCCCGCTCTTGGGGCTATTTGCCGCTAAACAACCGTGTTACTTGGTATGGCAGGACAGGCACACCCCGCTGTCGGCCTGGGACACCCGCAGGAAGGCGACCTGGTTGGTGGCCTTGGCTTCCACGTGGGGATCGTGGCAGGAAGCGCACTCGACGTAGGGCTTGGCGGTACCGCCGTTGGTGGCCTCGCTCCGGGTGTAGAGGATCATGTCGGTCTTCTCCCGGGTACCCGTACCGGTGGCACCGGTATCAACCCACCACTGATCCTTGGTGGAATGCTTGGAGGCGGTCTTGAAGTCCTTGTCGCCACAGGTGCCGCCGGAACCGCCGGAGTAGGTGGTGGTGGTGCTGCCACCGCAGTACTCGATGCCGATCGGGTGGTCGTTGGTCAGGTCGTTGCCGTTGGTACCGCCCAGGTTGGTAACAGCACTGGTGGCGAGCTGTTTGGTTCCGTTCCAGGTGTAGTTCTGGCTGACGCCGGTACCGGTACCGACGCCCCAGCCGGAACCGGCGGCGTTGATCATGTTGTCCATGGCCTGGGTACCGTCGTGGCAGGACAGGCAGGCCAGGGACACCGAACCGACCGGAACGATGGTGCCGTCGATGCTGGTGGTGGCGGTGGCCGAGTTGGAGTTATAGACGTTGTAGCTGGTGCCCGGCAGCGCCTTGTTCCACAGCGGCGCGGCAACGGCCGTATTGGAACCGTGGGGCGTATGGCAGAACACGCAGATTTCCTCGGTGCCATTGCTGGCGTGGTTGGTGCCGGTGCCGTTCATACCCAGGTTGTGCTTGGTGTTGGCGATGCCGGCGACAGCCTGCTGGCTGGCCGCCGCACCGAGCACCAGCGCGGCCGCGGCGAACAGCTTCACCAGTGTCCCGGTAAAGCCCATCTTTTTGGTTTTTGCGTTCATGGAAACCTCCATTCCCTCGAAAGTTGAATACTGAAAGCTGAAATCCTCCCGCCCTGCCCCATACTTAGCAGATGTCGTGCCAACCCCGTTGGCATAGGCGCTTCGAGGCATGGGTGAAGGCCCGGCGGACCACCGCCGGGCGCCCGGCGAAAACCGTTCATCGCCCGGAAAGCCAGGCTGGGCCAGGGAAAGCCGCCACACCGGCAGATCCGGCAACCGGACTGCAGCCGGGCCCGGGCCGGCCGTAGTCCGGCTTGGGGCGGCAACGGCTCAGAGGGCGTTTTTGAGATGGCTCAAGAATATTCCCTACGCCAGGCAAGGGATTTTCTTGGGAACAGGAAGGAAAAGTTCCCAGGGCCGGGAAATGGCAGACAAAAAAAAGGCTGCGCACCTGCCGGCGCGCAGCCCTCAAGAGCCCGGACCGTCCTAGCGCTGGACGATGGCGCGGGCCCGCTTGCCAAGAAAACCGGCGTCGGCCTGGAGAGCGTAGGGCCGATAGACGTCCACCCGCTTGAACCATTGGTCCACCACATAGACGCGGCCATCCTCGTCCACATAGATGCCGGACGGCAGCATGTAGCGGGCCGGGCCGTCGCTTTCGCTGCGCTCGCCGACGTACATGAGCAGCTCCCCTTCGGCAGTGAAAATCTGGAAATTGCCGAAAGCCGAGTCCACCACGTAGACGTTGCCGTCGTTGTCCGTCGCCACTTCCTTGGGACGGGCGAAGTTGCCCAGCTGCTTGCCGATGGAGCCGAAGCTCTGGAGGTACTTGCCGTTCTGGTCGAAGACCTGGATCCGGAAGTTGCCCCCGTCCACCACATAGATATTGCCGTTCTTGCCGATGGCGGCGTCCCGGGGCAGGTTGAATTCGCCCGGCCCGTTGCCCCGCTTGCCGATGTCGAACAGGTGGTTGCCGGTGACGGCGTCGAAGACCCGGACCCGATGGTGCTCGGAGGCGACGCCGCCGATATCGACCACCAGCACCCGCTGGCCGTCGGGGTCCACGGTGACGCTGGACAGGCGGTCGAAGGACTTGGCGTTGCCGATCTTGCGCAGAAACTTGCCGTCCCGGTCGTAGACCATGATGGCCCTGGTGGTGGCGTCGGCCACATAGACGTTGCCGGCCCGGTCCACATCCAGGCCCAGGGGCTTGACCAGGGGACCCCGGTCATCGTCGCCGATCTTGAAGTAGCGCCCTTCGGGAATGTCGAAGACCTTGACGAAGCGGTCAGCCGAGTCGCTGACAAAGACCCGCCCCCGGTTGACCGCCACGGCGTAGGGCTTGACCATGGGCTCGTTGCTTTCCGATTGGCCGGTGAGCATCTTCTTCAGCTCGCTGTCGGATTTCTGGGCCACCACGTCGACGCTGCCCCGGATGCTGCGCTCGTACACGAAGCGGGGCTCGTCCGGCGGTGCCGGGAAGACCACGTCGAGCTTGGAGGCAGTCTTGTTCTTGACCTCCTGGACCGGCGCACAGGAACACAACAGCGCCCCGACCACCACGGCGGCCAGCCACTTCCCATATTTCATTTCGGAAACTCTCAGGTTCATCCTATCCCCCGCGACAACATGTCTCGTCACTTGTCGTGACAGGTTAAGCAAAGCTTGCTGCCCTCGTTGGAGACCCTCAGAAAGAGCGGCCGGGCAACATGCGGATCATGGCAACTGCTGCATTCGATATAGGGCGTCTCGCTCTCCTCGCCGTCCTCGTTGACCGGGCGGGCATAGAGGGGCAGGTCCGAGCGGCCCCGCACGGCGTTGATGCCGGTGGAGGACACCCACCACACGGTCCTCTTGTCCACCATGCCCTTGCTGGGCAGCTTGAAATCGTCCACGAACTTCAGGAACTTGGCGGCGCGGGACGGGCCGTTGCCGTCGATGTCGACGTCGTCCCCGGAGCGGTTCTTGCCCTGGCGCTTCAGGTAGCCCCGGTAGGGGACGCCGAAGGGATGGTCGTTCATGCCGCCGGTGACCTGGAAGGCCTGGTTGGAGTCGTGGCAGGACAGGCAGGCGATGGACTGGGTACCGACGGCCATCTTGCCGAATTGCTTGCGGCCGATGTCGTCGAACATGAGGAAATCGTGGTTCTTGGACAGGGACGGCTGCCAGGCCGGCTGCATCGCCACCCCGCTCCTGCCGTCCAGATTGGCGGGCAGCTGGGGCGTGTGGCAGAAGACGCAGACCTCCTCGGCCTCGACGATGGAGCGGTTGCGGGCCAGGTTGTGGGGAGTGGTGCGGATATCCGCCGCCACCGCCGGACCCGGCGCATCGCCGACCAGGGACATCCACAACACGAAGCCGCCGCAAACGGCCGCGGACCGGCGCCAGCGCCCCTTGCCGGGGCCCGGAATCGCAAGGCGGGGGTTGCTGCCGACTGCACCTACCTCCTGATGTCGCGGATCCATTTCTTTATTCTGAGAAAAAAACCGCAACCCGATTGCTCGGGCTGCGGGAAAAAAGCTGCCGGAAAAGACGAAGGGGGGAGATGAATCTTTTCATCAATCCGGCAGCCCGTCGGAAAACCTGTTCACTCCAATCAATCAGCGCTTGGCCGGTGCGGCCAGCATGAAATCCAGCGCCGCATTCGCCTCGCCAACCGAAAGGGAAGCATTCCCGCCCTTGGGGGGCATCGCTCCCTTTCCCTTCAGGACCGTGAGCAGCAGATCGGCCCGCCCGCTATTGGCCCGCCCCAGCCAGTCCTGGTAATGCCCGGGACGGGGGGCGCCGCCCACCGCGTTGGTGTGGCACCGGGCACAGTGCTGGGCATAGACCTCGGCCCCGCTGTAGTCGTCGGCGGACGTGGATATTCCCCCCCAGGCCAGGCCGGCCTGGCAGACGAAAAGCAGAGGAAGAAATCTGTACAGTCCCATTGGCATCGTCACCGACGTTTGTGCCTTCGCCCCACCCCGAAACCCGCTCCCGGGCGGACTCCGCAGCGCCTTGAAAGCGGCCTATCCAACTAGCAACACGCGTGCCACTTCCCGTTTTCGGGAATGTGGCTCGCTTCTTGCATCGGATTCGCGCTAACATTCCAGACAAGGAACCCGATTCATGCTGTCCCCTTTCGCTTCCCAGCGTCTCTTTGGAATTCTCGGGCGGTGCCTGCGCCGCGCATCCTGGCTCGTCCTGGCCGCCTCCTGCGCCTCCGGCTGGGCCGGCGAACGCCCCCTGAAGGGCGGCCCGATCAAGCCAGAAGCCCTCTATCACAATTACTGCTCGGTCTGCCACGGCGACCGCGGCGACGGCAACAGCCGGGCCAAGGGCAGCCTGGTGCCGCCGCCCCGGGACTTCACCCACGCCAGCGAACTGACCCGGGACACCATGCTGACCATCGTCAAATATGGGAAATCGGGCACCGCCATGACCGCCTGGAAGACCCAGCTCACCGACCAGGAGATCGAGGCGGTGGTGGATTACGTCCGCAAGACCTTCATGCAGGTGGCCCTCGACCCGCGCCTGCAGCGGGGCAAGGCGGTGTACGCCCAGAGCTGCATGGTCTGCCACGGCGAGCGCGGCCAGGGCGCCAACATCATCGTCGGCCTCATCCCCCCCAAGGACTTCACCACGCCCCAGGCCCGCACCGAACTCACCCGGGAACGGATGATCAACTCGGTGACCAACGGCCGCACCAACACTGCCATGGCCGCCTTCAAGGACCGCCTGGTGCCCGCCGACATCGAGGCGGTGGTGGACTACGTGCGTACCGGCCTCATGCTGCCGGCCACCGCCAACGCCATTTCCGGCACCAATGCCCATGCCGGCCGCGGCTCCTCCACCGGCAGCGACGACGCCATGAGCCAACCCTTCCCGGGCGGCCTGGTGGGCAACGTCGCCAAGGGCGAGAAGACCTTCATGGCCAACTGCTCCACCTGCCACGGCGTCAAGGGTGACGGCAAGGGACCCCGGGCCTACTTCATCAACCCGAAGCCGAGGAACTTCCTCGACCCGGGATTCAGCAAGTCCTTCAACCGCCCGGCCATCTATACCGCCGTCTCCCAGGGCCGCCTGGGGGCCGAGATGCCGGCCTGGAGCAAGGTCCTGAACGACCAGGAAATCGCCGACGTCAGTGAATTCGTCTTCCGCCAGTTCACCCAGGCGGGCAAGGGCGGCGGCGCCCTGGCATCCTCCGGAGGCAAGCGTTGATCGTTGCAAGACTCGCGGCCTGGGCGGCCCTCGCCGCCCTGCCCCTGACCGCCCCCGCCGCCGACCGGCTGGCGGAAGGCCGCGCGGTGTATAACTACCGCTGCTATTTCTGCCACGGCTATTCCGGCGACGCCAGGACCCTGGCGGCCACATACCTGCACCCCCGCCCCACCAACTTCCAGGCCGCCGACCCCGGCCAGCTCACCCGGGAGCGGGTGCTCACCGCCCTGCACCAGGGCCGCCCCGGCACCGCCATGAAGCCCTTCGTCGGCATCATCAGCGAGGCCGACATGCAGGCCGTGGCGGATTTCGTGGTGGATGAGTTCGTCAAGAACAAGGCCGCCAACACCCGTTACCACACCCCGGAGAACGGCTGGCCGGACCACGACCGCTACCGGGCCGCCTTCCCCTTTGCCAAAGGCGAGATTCCCCTTTCCCGCCCCTGGGACTCCCTAACCCCGGCGGAAGCGGAGGGCAAGCGCCTCTATCTCTCGGCCTGCGTCAGCTGCCACGACCGGGGCGCCCCGGCGGAGGACGAGGTGACCTGGGATTCCCGGCCGCTCTCCTTCCCGCGCAACAATTTCTCCCTGGCCAATCCGCCCCCGGTGGATGCCACCACCAGCGCCAGCCCCTACGCCCTCCACGACGTGCCGCCCAAGGTGCCGCGCATGAATCCCATCGAGCGGCGGGGCGAGCGTCTGTTCCACAACAACTGCGCCTTCTGCCACGGCGCCGACGGCACCGGCATGAACTGGATCGGCCGCTTCATGGAGCCCCACCCCCGCAACCTGCGTGACCCGGCCTTCATGGACAACGCCAGCCGCCAGTCCATCGCCCACGCCATCCGGGAAGGCCTGGCCAACACCTCGATGCCGGCCTGGAAATCGGTTCTCAAGGAAGGGGACATCCAGGCCATCGTGGCCTACATCAACCGCGCCTTCCACCCCCTGCGCGACGACGCCAAGCCCCGCCCCTAGGGCATCTGCGGGCTCCGGGAGGCCGGCCGCCTCCCGGCTGGCACCCATCTTGCGTTTCCCCGCCCACAGCGGCAAAGAATCACGACATAGGGGGAAAGCATGAAACTCTGGCACAAGGCACTGCAACGCACGCGGGGCTTCGCGCCTTTGGCCGCCGCCGGCGTCACCCTGGTCTTCTCCCTCCCCCTCGGCCTCTTCCTCGGCTACCTGCAGTACGTCCAGCACGACGAGGCCCTGGACCAGGCACGGGAGCACGCCGTCGTCCACGTCCGCATGCTGGACGAGACCCTGGGACAGGCCCGGGAAGCCGCCCGGCTGGTGGCCGAAGCCCTGCCGAGCCGCAGCCACGCCCAGATGCAGCGCATCGCCGACGCCCTGCTCAAGATGAACCGCAGCATGACCCGCATCGAGATCACCCGGGAGGGCCATCCCCTGTTCGTGGCCGATGCGGGCAACGACGACGCCGCCGAGCCCGCCCCGGCCCTGCGCCTGCCCGGCGGCGACGCCGCCCCCTCCCCGGCCGGCGAGCCCGTGGTCAGCATCCGCGGCGAGAACATCGTGGTCAGCCAGGCCCTGTCGGCCAGCCCGGGGGACGCCGAGCAGAAATTCTGGGGCTACAGCAGCGTCACCATTCCCCTCGCCCGGCTGATGACGGCCGCCCGCCTGCCGGAACTGGTGGAGGAAGGCTACGGCGTCCGCCTGCGCCATGCCCCGGACGGCATCGCCCCCGGCACCATGGTCTTCGAGAAGACTGTCGCCGCCCCCGGCGTCTCCGCCGCCCAGGTGCTGACCATCCCGGGCAACGGCTCCCTGGAGCTGGAGCTGCAATCCACCCCGGCCGGCTATACCACCCTCAACGTCATCGTCACCTGGCTGTTCTTCACCACCGGCACCGTGCTCTTCTACCTCCTCACCCTGCGCCTCATGCGCCGCCCGGTGGAGCTGGAGCAGGAGGTGGCGGTGCGCACCCGCCAGCTCGACGAGGAGAAGCAGGCCCTGCAGCGGGAAATCTCCAGCCGCATCAACGCCGAGGGCATGCTGGAGCGCTCCCACCGGCTCCTCGACACCATCTTCGAGCACATTCCCGGCATGATTGTCCTCAAGCGGGCCAGCGACCTGCGCATCGCCCGGGTGAACCGCTCCGGCGAGGAGGTGCTGGGGCGCAGCCGGGATTCCCTCATCGGCCGCTGCAACGAGGAGATCTACCCGCCCGAGCTGGCCAACAAGCTGTCCCAGAGCGACTACCAGGCCATGCTCGACAACCAGCCGGTGGAACTTCCCCTGGAGAGCATCGAGATGCCCGGCCTGGCGGAGCGCTGGGTACGCTTCCGCAAGATCGTCCTCAACGACGGCGCCGGCCGGCCGGAATACATCCTCGAATTCGGCGAGGACATCACCGAGCGGGAACGCCTCGACCTGCGGCTGCGGGAGCACCTCAATTTCCTCGAGCAGCTCATCGACGCCATCCCCGGCCCCCTTTTCTTCAAGGACGCCCGGGGCCGCTACATCGGGGTCAATACCGCCTACGAGAAATTCATGGGCATCAGCCGGGCCGAGATCAGCGGCAAGACGGTATTCGACATCGCCCCCCACAAGCTGGCCTACGCCTACCACCGGGCCGATTCCGACCTGCTGACGGCGGGCGGCACCCAGATTTTCGAATCCAAGTCCCGCAACGCCGACGGCTCCGAGCGCCACGTCATGTTCCACAAGGCGGTCTTCCACGCCACCTCCGGGGAGGTGGGCGGGATCGTCGGCATCATGCTCGACATCAGCGAGCGCAAGGCGGCGGAGGAGCGGGTCAGCCAGCTCAACCGCATCCTGACGGTGCTCTCCGAGACCAACCAGGCCATCGTCCGCGTCCAGGACCGGGACACCCTGCTGGGCATGGTCGCCAAGCTCATGCAGGAGAAGGGCAACTTCCCGGTGGCCTGGGCCTACCTCGACCGGGAAGCCGGACCGGCGGTGGTGGCCGGCAGCGAGGACAACCTCAAGCTGGCAAGCCGCATGACCGCGGCCCTGAAGAAGACCTGCTCCAACTGCGGCGGCGCCGGCCCCGTGTACTGCGAGCCGGGGGAATGCTTCAGCGAGCATTTCTCCGCCGACCTGGCGAAGCACGGCCTGGGCTCCTTCGTCCACCTGCCCCTGGCCGTGCACGGCCAGGCGGTGGGCGGCATCGGCATCCTGGATTCGAGCCTGGACGGCTTCAGCGCGGAGGAGCGCCGGATGCTGGCCGACCTCACCGACAACGTCTCCTTCGCCCTCGAGGGCATCGCCATCGAGGAAAGCCGCCGGGCCGCCGAGGAGAAGCTGCAGCTCTCCGCCCGGGTGTTCGAGAACAGCACCGAGGGCATCATCGTCACCGACGCCGACAACCGCATCCTGATGGTGAACAAGGCCTTCTCCGCCGTCACCGGCTACCAGCCGGAAGAGGTCATCGGCCATCGGCCCAGCCTGCTGAGCTCAGGCCGCCAGGACCCGGCCTTCTACCAGGAAATGTGGGATGCCCTCCATGCCAAGGGCGAATGGCGGGGCGAGATCGAGAACCGCCGCAAGAACGGGGAAATCTACCCGGAATGGCTGAACCTGAGCGTGGTCAGGAGCCCGGAGGGCCATGTCACCAACTACGTGGCGGTGTTCTCCGACCTCACCAAGCGCAAGGAGATCGAGGAGAAGCTGGACTTCCTGGCCCACTACGACAGCCTCACCGCCCTGCCCAACCGCACCCTCTTCCAGGAGCGCCTCGGCCAGTCCCTGGCCAAGGCCAGGAAGAAGCGCCTGCCCCTGGCCGCCATGGTCATGGACATCGACCGCTTCAAGCTCATCAACGACACCTTCGGCCACGCCGCCGGCGACCGCCTGCTCCTGGAGGTGGCCAACCGCCTCAGCGCCTGCGTCCCGGCCAGCGACAGCGTCTGCCGCCTGGGGGGCGACGAGTTCGCGGTCATCGTCACCGACATCCAGTCCCCGGGCGACGCCGCCGCCCGGGCCGCCGCCGTCCAGCAGGCCCTGCGCCGAACCCTCCAGATCGAGGGCCACGAAATCCACCTGTCGGCCAGCATCGGCATCAGCCTCTTCCCCAACGACGCCGACAGCCTGGAAGCCCTCATCGGCAATGCCGACGCCGCCATGTATTCGGCCATCGACGCGGGCGGCAACACCTACCGCTTCTTCCACCAGGAGATGAACAGCAGCTCGGCCGAGCGCATGCGCATCGAGGGCAAGCTCCACCACGCCCTCGAGCGGGGCGAGCTGGCGGTCTACTTCCAGCCCCTGGTGTCGGCCCGCAGCGGCCGCATCATCGGCGCCGAGGCGCTGCTGCGCTGGCTGCCCAAGGAGGGGGACGGCTTCATCCCGCCCTCGACCTTCATCCCCCTGCTGGAGGAGACCGGCCTCATCGTCCCGGTCGGGGAATGGGTGATGCGCACCGCCTGCGAGGAGAACCGGCGCTGGCGGGAGGCCACCGGCAAGGACCTGTTCGTGGCGGTGAACCTGTCGGCCCTGCAACTGGCCGACGAGCGCCTGGTGGACAAGGTGCGGGCCATCGTCTCCGGCAACGGCTTCGACCCCCGCCACCTGGAGATCGAGCTCACCGAGAGCGCCGTCATGCGGGATGCCGAGCGCGGCATCCGCACCATGCATCAGCTCAAGGAGCTGGGGGTGAGCCTGTCCATCGACGACTTCGGCACCGGCTATTCCAGCCTCAGCTACCTGAAGCAGCTGCCCCTGGACACCCTCAAGATCGACCGCTCCTTCGTCATCGACGCCCCGGGCGATCCGGAAGCGGTCTCCATCATCCGGGCCATCGTCGCCATGGGCCATTCGCTGCAATTCGAGATCATCGCCGAGGGCGTCGAGACCCGGGACCAGATCGATTTCCTGCGTCAGGGCATGGTGGACATCCTGCAGGGCTACCATTTCTCGAAGCCGGTGCCGGCGGAGGAGTTCCTGGCCCTGGTCACCGACCGGCAGGTCTACGAGCTGGGCGACGGCGAGCAGGAGAAGGTCTTCGTCCAGCCCATTCCCCTGCGGCGCCGCGCCGCCCGCCACTAGCGCCGGGCGGCGGCGCCGTCAGGCGGCGCGCTGCAGCTGGCGCAGGAAGAGGTACTGCAGGCCGCCCAGGAGAACGGCCACCAGGACGAGGGCCATCACCAGCTGCAGCCTTTCGGTGCGGCTGATCCAGCCGTTCTCCGGCGCCAGGGCCAGCTGCCAGTGCCCGTTGGGCACATCCACCGGGACGATGACCGGCGCTTCCAGGGGCCCCTCGCCGCTGCGGGCGAAGACCTCGCACTCGTGGCTGCTCGGCGGCACGCGGCACAGCTCGTAGCGATAGCCTTCCCGGCTGAGATCGAGGATGCCCGCCGTATTCAGCAGCTCGGGCACGCGGACGAGGACGGTGGTGAAGCCCCAGAAGCTTTCCCGCCCGGTCTGGTCCACGATGAAGACGGGGTAGCGGCCGACGGCGCCGACCCCGCCCTGGACCAGGTTGAAGGGGCCGGCGACGGTGAGCTGCCGGGTGGCGAGGGCGACATGGGCCTCCCGGTTGCGTTCCCGGTCCCGCAGGAGGTCGTGGCCGACGGCCTTCTCGTTGCCGTGCAGGGGATAGGTCTGCCTGATGACGCCGCCCGGGGCGAGCTGGATGGCCCGGGCCATGGGGAAGTTCTGCAGCAGCTGCTCGGCGACGGCATCGAAGTTATCCACCTTGCCGTGGCCCTGCTGCACCAGGGCGGCCAGCATGTAGGCCGGCGCCATGGCGTCCTCCAGGTGCTGGACCATGCGCTGTGCATGGGTGAAGGCCAGGGCCTGGGCGGCGCTGCGCTTGCCGGTGGTGATCGATTGCTCGACGGTCAGCCCGACGATGGTCCCCAGCAGCAGCACGATGACCATGGTTGCCGCCGCCGCCAAGCGCTTGCGCTTGGCCCATTGCCCCGCCGTCATATCAGGCTCCTTGCTTACTTGTTCTCTTGAATCCGTTTTATCCAACTCCGGGGTTGGCATGGAGCATGCCTATATCTTTCCGGATAGTTGCGGCCTCTATTGAATCACATCAGGGAATTCCCGACCATGCATTTTCGGCTTGTCCGATACTTCACCCTGACGAGCATGATCTTTTTTGTGCTGGTGGGGGGATTGCTGGCCTACTTCTACGGCGGAATGGCCCTTTCCAACATGCTGGAGCTGCAGGAATCGGCCAATGTGAACCAGACCCGGGTGTTCGCCAACCAGCTCTGGGACTCGGATTTCGCTCCCCTCCTGGCCGATGCGGCGGACATGGCGTCCCCGGAATTGAAAAAACATTCCCGCCTGCGGGAAATCCATCGCCGGGTCCTGGACCTGATGGGCGGCAGCACCACCTACAAGATCAAGGTCTACGACCCCCGGGGCCGCACCGTCTATTCCTCCGAACTGGCCCAGATCGGCGAGGACAAGGGCGGCAACGCCGGCGTCCGCGGCGCCCTGGCGGGTGAGACCCGGACCGAGCTGGTGCACCGGGACCGCTTCAGCGCCTTCGAGCAGGTGGTGGAGGACCGGGACCTGATCCAGACCTACCTCCCCAAGCGGGACCCGGCCACCGGCGACGTGGTCGGGGTCTTCGAGATCTATTCCGACGTCACCCCCTTCCTGGCCGAGACCAAGAAGACCGAACGGGTGCTGCTGACGGCCGTGGTGGCGTCTTTCGGCGTCCTCTACCTGGCCCTGTTCTTCATCATCCGCCATGCCCAGCGAATCATCCGGCGCCAGGCCGAGGAACGGGAGACCGCCCAGCAGCATCTCGCCCAGGCGGAAAAGATGGCCTCCCTGGGCCAGCTGGTCGCCGGGGTCGCCCACCAACTCAATACCCCCCTCGCCTTCTCCCACAACAACGTGGACCTGGCGATCCGCTCGGTGCACGGCTTTGAGCCGACGCTGCGGGCCGCCGGCCGCCACCGGGAGGCGGGCATGGTGCGCCAGATGCTCGGGGATGTCCTCCAGGGCCTGGAGCAGATGAAGGAACTGGTCCAGAACCTGCGGGATTTCACCCGCCTGGACCGCAGCAAGGTGGTGGCGGCGGACCTCAACGCCACCCTGCGCACCGTCGCCTATATCGCCCGCAACGCCATTCCGCCCCGCATCCGCATCGTCGAGGACTACTCCCCCCTGCCGCCGGTGGAATGCAATGCTTCCCAGCTCAACCAGGTCTTCCTCAATCTCATCACCAACGGCGCCGAGGCCATCATCGGCGACGGCCAGGTGACCGTGCGCAGCCATATCGACGGCGAGCGGGTCTGCGTCGCCGTGGCCGACGACGGCACCGGCATCCCGGACGAGGTGCTGCCCCACGTCTTCGACCGCTACTTTTCCACCAAGCCCAAGGGCGTCGGCACCGGCCTCGGCCTGCCCATCGCCCGGGACATCGTGCGCAGCCACGGCGGCGACATCGCCGTGTCGACCCGGGTCGGCGCCGGCACCGTGTTCACCATCACCCTGCCCCAGCGGGGGGCGGGGGACGGCACCAGAAGCAAACCTAACGAAATCTAGAGAGAACAATGTCTGCAACCGATCTTTCCATGGCCATGCCCATGAGTGTCGACGCCCCCAAGGGACGCGTGCTCTGCGTCGACGACGAGCCCAATATCCTGCGGGCCCTGTGCTGGCTGTTGCAGAAGGAATTCGAGGTGGTCACCGCCGCCAGCGGCCCGGAGGCCCTGGAGCTGCTGGGCCGGGACGACTTCGACGTCATCATCAGCGACCACCGCATGCCGGAGATGGGCGGCGTCGACTTCCTCACCCGGGCCAAGGCCATCGCCCCGCGGGCCATGCGCATCCTGCTCACCGGCTACTCCGACCTGGACGCGGTGCTGCAGTCGGTGAACGAGGCCGAGATCTTCCGCTATGTGACCAAACCCTGGAACGTCACCGAACTGCCCCGCGTCGTCGGCCAGGCGGCGGCCATCGCCCGCAGCCAGCCGGCCTTCGAGGCCTGGCCGGGGAGCGAACAGGCGCACGCCGCCGGCGAAGCCCGGGTCCTGCTGCTGGGCGACGACATCCGGGTCCATGCCACGGTGGAACTGTGCGCCGGCGACCTGGCCGAGGTGGTGCATGTCACCAACGTCGCCGATGCCATCCACCAGCTCCAGGACGAGCGCATCGCCGTCATCGTCGCCGAGACCAGCCTCGGCTCGGTGGACCTGACCCGCCTGCTCTGCGTCCTCAAGCAGCGCCATCCCCAGGTGGTGAGCGTGGTCCTGGCCGAGGAGGCGGCAACCGACACCGTTGCCCGGCTGGTGAACCAGGGCCAGATCTTCCGTTTCCTGCCCAAGCCCCTCCCCGGCAGCCGCCTGCGGGAGACCCTGGGCGCCGCCCTGGCCAGGAGCCGGGAAATCCGGCAGCAGCCCGGACTGGCCCGCCGCCACGAGGTGGAAGCCCTGGGCGAGGAGGAGCTCGCCCGCCTGCGGGCCGAGCTCGAGGCCGCCGCCCGCTCCGAAGCGAAGACCAAGGAGTCGCCCGCCTCTTCCCTGGGAAGCCGCATGGGCGGTTTCCTGCGCCGTTTCTTTGCCGATGCGGGTAGCCATGCCTGAACGCCGCCCCCAGCCCTTCTTCCGGATGCCCCGGCCGGCGGCCGGCCTTGTCCTCGCCCTCGCCGCCACCCTCTCGGTTTCCGCCCTGGCCGCCGGCCGCTCCGGCGACAAGTTGGTGCCCCAGGCCCGCATCAAGTCCATCCTCATTCAGGTGGACGAGCCCCCCGACCCGCCCCCGCCGGCCCCGGCCGCCGCTCCCCTCGGCCCGCCCCCGGGAAGCGAGCAGCACGCCGCCCGCCGCGCCATCGAGCGGGAGAGCTTCTACGACCCGGCCAACCCCGACCTGCACACGCTGCAGCGGCCGGAAGAGGTGACCCGGGGCATGCCCTATGACGCCAACGGGTTCCCGGACTGGATGCGGGCCCTGAAGGAAGGCTCCATCAATCCCCGCATGAGCCTGCGGGGCCAGGAGAAGATGCAGGTGCTGGACCTGGACGTCATCATGCGCAACACCAAGGAGATGCCCAACGTCCGCTTCCCCCATCGCTCCCACACCCTGTGGCTGGACTGCTCCAACTGCCACCCGGAACCCTTCAAGCCCCAGGCGGGGAGCAACCAGATCCGCATGGCGGACATCTTCCGGGGCAATTTCTGCGGCAAGTGCCACGACCGGGTGGCGTTCATCACCTTCTTCTCCTGCATGCGCTGCCACAGCGTGCCCCAGGGCACGGCGGCGGCTCCGGCCAAGCCCTAAGCGGAGGCGGCCGACTCCTCCTCCGCCCCGTCGGCCGGGGTGGCGACGGCGCCCCCCGCCGGGGCCGGCGGGGCGAAGAGGTGGCCTTGGGCCCGGTTGCAGGAGAAGCCCTGGAGCAGCTCCAGTTCCTCGGCGTTCTCCACCCCTTCCGCCACGGCCTTGAGGCCGAGGGCGTCGGCAATGCCGAAGATGGCGGTGAGGAGTGAGGGATCACCGCCCGTTCCCAGGCAGCCCCGGATCAGGCTGCGGTCGATCTTCAGGGTCTGCACGGGCAGGCGGCGCAGGGCCGGCAGATTGGTATAGCCGGTGCCGAAATCGTCGATGGCCAGCATCACCCCCAGGTCGGCCAGGCTGCGCAGGGTGCGCTCGGAATATTCCACGTCCTGCATGGCCAGGGTTTCGGCGATCTCGATTTCCAGCAGCTGGGGCGACAGCCCGGCCCGCTTCAGGATGCTCCGCACCGCTTCCGCCAGGTCGGGCCGGCGGAATTCCGAGGCCGACAGGTTGATGGCGATGGTGACCGGGTGGTTCTCCAGCTGCCACAGGCGCGCCTGGATGCAGGCGGTCTCAAGGACCCATTCGCCGATCCGCACCATGAGGCCGGTTTCCTCGGCCAGCCCGAGGAAGTCCTCGGGGTAGACGAGGCCGCGGTCCGGGGTGTTCCAGCGGATGAGGGCCTCCTTGCCGTGGACGATGCCGGAGTGGAGATCGATGATGGGCTGGTAGTGGAGCACGAATTCCCGGTTGATGAAGGCGTCCTTCAGGCGGGCTTCCAGCTCGTGGCGCCGGGTCGGCTTGCCGAGGAGTTCCGGCGCGAAGAAGCACATGCCGGCGCGGCCGCTGCCCTTGACGTGGTACATGGCGGTGTCGGCGCACTTGATGAGGGAGTCGGCGTCGCGGCCATCCCGGGGGAACATGCTGATGCCGATGCTGGTGCTCACCACCCGCTCCTCGCTGCCCAGGCGGACGGGCTCCTTCATGGCGGCGAGGATTTTCTCGGCGACGGCGTAGGCATCGGACTCCTCGCCGATGTCCGGCAGGAGGACGGTGAATTCATCCCCGGCCAGGCGCGCCACCGTGTCCGAATCCCGCACGCAGCGCCGCAGGCGGTTGGCGACTTCCTTCAGGAGGACGTCGCCGGCGTCGTGGCCGAGGGTGTCGTTGATCTGCTTGAAGCGGTCCAGGTCCAGGAACATCACCGCCGGGGTCCGGTACTTGTGGCGCTTGGCCTGGGCCAGGGCCTGCTCCAGGCGGTCCCGGAAGAGGATGCGGTTGGGCAGGCCGGTGAGGGCGTCGTGGAAAGCCTGGAAGGTCATCAGCTGCTCCCTTTCCTTGCGTTCCGTGATGTCCGAGAAGATGGCGACGTAGTGCTCCACCTCGTCGCGGGCGTTCTTCACCGCGCTGACATTGAGCCACTCGGGATAGACGGAGCCGTTCTTGCGCTTGTTCCAGATCTCGCCCCGCCACTCCCCCTGCTCCTGCAGGATCTTCCAGAAATCGGCATAGAAGCCGTCGTCCTGGCGCCCCGACTTGAGCAGCCCCGGCGTCTGGCCGAGCACTTCCTCGGCCGAGTAGCCGGTGGTGTCGCTGAAGGCCTTGTTGACCAGCTCGATGCGGGAATGGGCGTCGGTGACGGCGATGCCTTCCAGCGAATTGTCGAAGACGATGCGGGACAGGCGCTGCTGGCGGATCAGGTCGTTGGCCTTGGCCATGACCCGGTTGAAGGCCGCCGTCGCCAGGCCGACCTCGTCCCGGCCGCGCTGGGGCAGTTCGCAGCTCTCGTCGATGTCGCCCTCGGCGATGCGGTTCAGGCCCTCGGTCATCAGGCGCAGGGGCCGGGAAACCAGGCGGGAAATGAAATACCAGATGAAGAAGCCGAGGGGGATGCAGAGGGCGGCGGCGGCCAGCACGGCGTTGCGCCCGAACTGGCGGGTGGTCTGCTGGGCCCTGGCCAGGGACACCTCCATGCTGACGGCGCCGAGGACCGTTCCCGCCGATACCGAGTGGCAGAAGGTGCAGTTCTTGCCCAGGTAATTCTCCTGGGCCACGGCCGGAATGATGGCCCGCAGGCGCTCGGTGCCGTCGCCCTTGGGAACCACGAAGAATTCGGCCTTGCCGGTCTGCAACACCCGCATTTCGGCCGGGTCCACCGGCGTCTCCCCTTCCAGGCCGGGGCCGAACTGCCGGATCACCGCATCGCCCCGATAAACCTTCAGGGACTCGATATGGTTGGTTTCCTTGATCTGGTCGAGGAAGATGGTGCGCAGGGAGATGGTGCCGGTGATCATCATGCCGGTGAGGCCGGCCAGGGTCATCTGGTGGACGCTGTTGGCGAAATCCTTGGCCTGGTCGACGGCGATATGCCGCTGCTCCAGGGTCGCCCAGTGGATGAGGCTGGCGCCCGAGATGATCGCCGCCAGCAGGATGGCGACCACGAGGCGCACCCAGATTTTTATATCCCGCATATTGGTCAGCCCGGCCATACCACTCTCCTAAGGGCGGCCTCCGGATGCGAGGTCTTCCGCACCCCGGAAAAGCCGCAGAATTTTCCCGATTCCGGGAATAAATTCTCTTGTCCAAGAAGGCTGCGCTTCAGGCGTCTTTTCCCTTTCGCGCTTTTCTTTCCTTCCGTGCCGGAAAGTCGATCGAATACGTCTGGTTTTGCCGATCGACCACCGCTCACTGCCTGCCAATACCAAGCAAGTTATGTACCTTTTCGCACCCGCCCCGGCGCAGGGGGCGCATGCCCATGGCGAATACGGTGACCACCGGATAGGCGCCCCGGACGGCCCAACATAAAGTGGTTTTCCATGAACCCGGGGGCACCGCCGCACCGGGCAGCCGAGGGAATCACGACCATGCAGGACAACCTGGATCACAGCGCCTGTGGCGCCTGCTTCGAAGGCAAGGGCAATGTCGTGGAAGAAGACTTTGCCGACGACACGTCGGCCTTTTCGCGCTATGCCTTCCTCGCCCGCCAGGGCGGGGCGCCCGCCCTGTGCCAGGATCCCAGCGGCATCTATTACGTCTGCCACATCCGCCTGCCCGGCGAGGGCCAGCGGAACTGAGCTCCAGCTTCCCGTCAGGGGACATTTTCCGCCAGAGGAGACCAGCCGCGCCGGGCCGCCGACTTCCTGCCGGCAGGCCAAAAAAACGGCTCCGACATGCGGAGCCTAAAAGGGGGCGGGGTGCAACAAACTGGTGGTCAGGCCGCTTTCTTGTAGGACTTGGCGGACTCGGCCTGCTGATTGCTGATGGACTGGACGGTCTCGGCCAGGGCGTTGGCGTTGGCCTGGGCCATCTCGGTCACGCGCCGGGTGGTCTCGGTCAGGCTCTGGCAGGAGGCGGTGGCGGTCGCCACAGCGGACTTCAGGGCGGCCGTGGCCATGGCGGCGCCCATGTTGCTGTCGGACTTGGAGGCCCGATCCAGGAAGGAAATGGCGCTCTTGCCGAACTCGGACATGTGGGACTGCACCAGGCGGGCAATCTCCACCTGGGTTTCAGCCGAGATGTGGGCCAGGTTCTTGAAGTAGGTGGCCGTCTCCCTGGCCATGGGCTTGGCGGCGGTGATGCCCCGGGACTCCCCGGCGACGTCGGCGGCAAGGCGGGAAGCTCCCTGCTTCACGGCGTTGCGGGCCATCTCCAGGTTGAGCAGGGTGATCTTGTGGCCGGCCTCCAGCAGCAGGTTGGCGAGGGACTGGGCCGCCTCGACATTGCCGCGCTGTACGGACGAGAGCTCCTGGATGGAGAAAAACTGTGTCGTCATATTCGTTTTCCTAGTGAAGAAGATGTTGCCTTTGACTGGATTTTCGTATCTTGCAGGCCGTCGGCATTGGGCTCAGGGCGGTCCGGAGCAGGCCAGCGGATTGATTTGGTTAGACGCATCGTACGCGGCGATCCATATTGCATGAATACCGGGTTTACTGCATTCGGCCCGCGGGTTGGGCGGTAGGGGTGCCGGAAAAAACCCGCGGTCCCCCATCGACACCGCTCCACGCCCCGCACTGTCTTATTCCAGCGGATTGGATTGCAATGCCCCGGGCAAGGGATTAGCATCGCCCGCTAGGCATAGGGGACCGGCACCGACCGAGCCTCACCACTCCGGGGAGAGAGAATCAAATGTCAGCGGGCCGGAGACAGTTCCCGACGCATCCGTGGGGCTACATCGCCGCCTTCTTCGGGCTGGCCGCCTTCGCCATCGTCCTGACCGCCACGGTCTTCGCCGCCCTCGAACAGCGCCAGCGCCAGGACCAATTCCTGCAGCTGTCCACCCTGCTCCAGCTCAAGGCCCAGCGCATAGAGACCTGGCTGACCCGGCTGCGTGTGGACATCGAGGAGATCGGCGCCAATCCGGCCCTGCGGGAAGACATCCAGCGCTTCGCTGCCCGCCCCGACCCGGCGGCCGGCATCCGGCTGCAGGAGCAGTTCCGGGCCAGCCGCCTCATGGAGGACGCCATCGGCATCGAACTGGCCGACGGCCGGGGCCAGCCGCTGCTCACCATCGGCCGCCGGCTGCACGGCCACGAGCCGGTCGCCCCACCCCACGCCGCGGCCGTGCCCTCCCGCAACCACGCGGTATTCGTGGATTTCCATCGCGACACGCCCAACGGCCTGCCCCACCTGGCCTACGAACTGCCCCTCCCCGGGAGCGCCGACGGACCTTCCCCCGGCGTTTATCTGCGGGTCCTGGTGGACCCGGAACGCACCCTCTACCCCCTGGTCCGCACCTGGCCCCTGACCACCATCAGCGGCGAAGTCCTGCTGGTGCGGCCGGACGGCGACCAACTGCTGGCCCTCAGCGAACTTCGCCACCGGGCCGGCAGCGTCCTCGATTACCGCCTGCCCGCCTCCGCCGCCGGGATGCCGGCCGCCCAGGCCGGCGACCGGGTGTTCAGCGGCCAGGACTATCGGCACGTGAATGTGCTGGCCGCCGCCCGCGCCGTCGCGGGCACTTCCTGGACCCTGATCGCCAAGGTGGACGAGGCCGAGGCCTTCGGGAACCTGCACAGCCTGCGCACCCTTTCCATCGGCATCGCCCTGGTCACCCTCTGCCTGGGGGGCGTACTCCTCTGGCTGGTGTGGCACCGGCAGGCGCAGCGGGAGCAGCATGCCCTGGCGCGGCAGCTGATGGACCTGGCGGCGACCGTGCCGGGCGCCCTGGCGTCCCTGCGGCTCAAGGCTAGCGGCCGGGCCAGCTTCCCCTATGCCAGCCCGGCGACCGAAGAGCTGCTGGGCCTGGCGCCGGCCGAGCTGGAGCGCAACGCCGACGCCTTCTTCGCCCTCATCCATCCGGCGGATGCGGCTGCGGTGCGGGCCGGCCTGGCCGACTCCGCCAGCCAGCTGTCCCTGTGGCATGCCGAATTCCGCCTTCTCCATCCCCGCAAGGGGGAAACCTGGATCGAGGTGCGCTCCACGCCGCGCCGCCAGCCGGACGGCAGTGTCCTGTGGCACGGCTTCTTCCAGGACATCGGGCCCCGCCGCAGCGCCCAACTCGCCCTGCAGCGGGCCAACGAGCGCTGGCGCCAGCTGGCGGAAGCCATGCCCCAACTGGTGTGGATCGCCAATGGCGGCGGCGAGTGCCAGTACCTCAACCGCCACTGGGTGGACTATACGGGCCTCGACCCGGAGCGCCAGGCCGGGCGGGACTGGCTGGAGGCCATCCACCCGGAGGACCGGCTGCGGCTCACCGCGGCCTTCAGCCACGCCATCGCCGACAAGGGCGTTTTCGACGGCGAGTTCCGGCTGCGCCGGGCCGATGGCCAATACCACTGGTTCAAGACCCACGCCGTGCCGGTGGGGGACGGCGCCGAGGCGCCCATGGCCTGGTACGGCTTCAATACCGACATCCAGGAGATCAAGGAATACGAAAGCGCCCTGCAGCGCTCCCTGCTACGCCAGCAGGCCCTGCAGCAGCTCGACCGGGCCGTTCTCGAGGCCCGCACCCCCCAGGAGGTGGCGGCCCGGGGCCTGGCCCACCTCGACGCCCTGCTGCCCTGCTGGGGAGCCGTGGCCCTGGCCATCGACCTGGACGCGGGCGAGGGGCGGGTGCTGGCGGTCAGCGGCGGCACGGCGTCGAGCTACGCTCCCGGCCAGCGGGTTCCCTTCGCCGACTACGGCGCCCAGGACCTGGCCCTGCTGGAGAAGGGCCAGGTCCGCGTGGTCGGCGACCTGGGCGCCACGGAGCGCATCCCGCCGATCATGGAGTCCCTCCACCGGCAGGGCCTGCGTTCCTATGTGCGCATTCCCCTCATGTTCGAGCGGCGGCTGGTGGGTGCCCTGAGCCTGGGGTCGGACCGGCCCGCCTACTTCGGCAAGGCCGAGGTGGAGACCGCCCGCCCCCTCGCCGACGTCATCGCCATCGCCCTGCAGCAGGCGCAGCTGCGCCAGAACCAGCTGCTGCAGACCGCCACCCTGGAGATGCGGGTGCAGGAACGCACGGCGGAACTGGAGCACCTGAAGAACCAGGCGGAAGCCGCCAGCCGGGCCAAGTCCCAGTTCCTGGCCAATATTTCCCAGGAATTGCAGACGCCCCTCAACAGCCTCCTCATCCTGGCCGAGATGCTGGCCGATAACGCCCACGACAACCTCACCCCGGAGCAGCGGGAATTCGCCCGGGTGATCCACAACGCCGGCAGCGACCTCCTGGGCCTCATCAACGACATCCTCGACCTCTCCAAGATCGAGACCGGGCGGGCTGCCGTCCATGGCGGCGACATCCCCTTCGAGACGGTGCTGGGCTATGTGGACGGACTCTTCCGCAAGGGGGCCGAGGGCAAGGGGCTGCTGTTCGCGGTGGGATTGGGGGAGGGGCTGCCCGACGCCATCCACTCGGACTTCGACCACCTCAAGCCCATCCTGCGCAACCTGATGTCCAATGCCATCAAATTCACCCCGGCGGGAACGGTGGGGCTGCGCATCTATCGGGCCACGGCCGGCTGGCCCCCCGGCCGTCCGGCCCTGGAAGACGCCGACACGGTGATCGCCTTCGAGGTAGCGGACACCGGCATCGGCATCCCGGAGGAAAAGCTGGCGGTCATCTTCGACGCCTTCGCCCAGGCCGAAGGCGGCGGCAACCGCCGCTACGGCGGCACCGGCCTCGGCCTCCACATCGCCCAGGCCAACGCCGAGCTGCTGGGCGGCGACCTGACCGTGAGCAGCGCCCCCGGCCAGGGCAGCACCTTCACCCTCTACCTGCCTCGGCTCTACGTCGCCCCGGCCAGCGTGGGGGACGGCGCCATCCGCAGCGGCGCCGACAGCCGGGTGGCCTGACGGCCCCGGCCGCTAATCGAAATAGGTCTTCGCGGCCTCGAAGCGCTGGGCGAAGTAGCGGTCGGAAAGGCGGTCGATGCGGACCTTGGCGTTGGTCTTGGGGGCATGGACGAAGCGGTCGTCGCCGATGTAGATGCCGACATGGGAGAAGGGGCGGCCCAGGGTGTTGAAGAACACCAGGTCGCCGGGCTGGAGCTGCTCCCGCTCCACCGCCCGCCCGACGCGGGCGATGTCGGCAGCGCTGCCGGAAACCCGCATGCCGGCGGCCCGCTCAAAGATATAACTGACCATGCCGCTGCAATCGAGGCCGGCCTCGGGGTTCTTGCCTCCGAAGCGGTAGCCGGTATCCAGGAGGCTGAGGGCGTAGAGCACCACGTCATTGCCCTTGTCGCTCACCCGGACAGGACGTTGCGTTATAGTTTCCGCCTGCTCCGGCTGCCGGACGGCAGGGCCGCCGCAGGCGGCGAGAACGATGACCAGCGGCAGGAGGAGAATGCTCCGCATACCTGAAGCCCTTTCCGGGAACCATACGTAACGTAGCGTTTTTACAGGATTAAAAAAACCCATGCAACTCAACGACCCCCAACTGCTGCGCACCCTCAATTACGTCAATGGCGAATGGACGGCCGCCGCCGGCAAGGCCACCTTCCCGGTGGTAGACCCGGCCACCCGCCAGGAAATTGCCGCCGTCCCCAACTGCGGGGCGGACGAAACCCGTCGCGCCATAGCCGCCGCCGACGCCGCCTGGCCGGCCTGGCGGGCCCTGACGGCGCGGGCCCGGGGCAAGTACATGCAGCGCTGGTTCGCCCTCATCAACGACAATGCCGACGACCTGGCCCAGCTCATCACCGCCGAGGGCGGCAAGCCCCTGGCCGAGGCCAAGGGCGAAGTGACCTACGGCGCCTCCTTCGTCGAGTGGTTCGCCGAGGAGGGCAAGCGGGCCTACGGCGACACCATCCCCTCCCCCGCCTCCGACAAGCGCCTCCTGGTCATCAAGCAGCCCATCGGGGTCTGTGCCGCCATCACGCCCTGGAATTTCCCCCTCGCCATGATCACCCGCAAGGTCGCCCCGGCCCTGGCCGCCGGCTGCACCGTGGTGGTCAAGCCGGCCGAGCAGACTCCCCTCACCGCCCTGGCCCTCGCCGCCCTGGCCGAGCAGGCCGGCTTCCCGGCGGGGGTGTTCAACGTCGTCACCGGCGACCCGGTGGCCATCGGCGGCGAGCTGACGGCGAGCCCCGTCGTGAGGAAGCTCTCCTTCACCGGCTCCACCGAGGTCGGCCGCCTGCTCATGGCCCAGTGCGCCCCGACCCTCAAGAAGATTTCCCTGGAACTGGGCGGCAACGCCCCCTTCATCGTCTTCGACGACGCCAACCTGGATGCGGCGGTGGAAGGGGCGGTCATCGCCAAGTACCGCAACACCGGCCAGACCTGCGTCTGCGCCAACCGCTTCCTGGTGCAGTCCGGCATCTACGAGGACTTCGCCCGGCGCTTCGCCGCCCGGGTGGCCGAGATGCGGGTGGGCGCCGGCACCGAGCCGGGCGTCACCCAGGGGCCGCTGATCGACGAGGCGGCCCTCGCCAAGGTCGAGGCCCATGTGGCCGATGCCGTGGACCACGGCGCCCGGGTCCTCACCGGCGGCAACCGCCACGCCCGGGGCGGCACCTTCTTCGAGCCGACCGTGCTGGCCGACGTCACCACCGCCATGCGCCTCACCCGGGAGGAGACCTTCGGCCCGGTCGCCCCCCTCTTCCGTTTCGAGACCGAAGACGAAGCGGTGCGCATGGCCAACGACACCGAGTATGGCCTCGCCGCCTACTTCTACTCCCGGGACGTGGCCCGCTGCTTCCGGGTGGGCGAAGCCCTGGAATACGGCATGGTGGGGGTCAATACCGGCCTCATCTCCAACGAGGTGGCGCCCTTCGGCGGCGTCAAGCACTCGGGCCTCGGCCGGGAAGGCTCCAAGTACGGCATCGAGGACTACCTGGAGATCAAGTACCTCTGCTTTGACGTGAAGGGCTAGGCTCCGCCTTCTCCTGCAGGGAGGGGTCGAAAACCACCACCTGGTTGCGGCCCCGGTGCTTGGCCGCGTACAGGGCCAGGTCGGCGCAGGCGGTGAGTTCGTCCGCGCTGTGGCCGTGCTGGGGATAGGCGGCCACCCCGAGGGAGGCGGTGAGGCGGATTTCCCGGCCGTCGGAATCGAGCCGCAGGGCTTCGATCACCCGCCGCCAGCCCTCCGCCCGCTCCGCCGCCACCGGCAGGTTGATGTGGGGCATGAGGATGAGGAATTCCTCGCCCCCGTAGCGGCAGGCGATGTCCTCCGCCCGGACGTGGTGGTGGAGGGCCTCGGCCACCGCCCGCAGGGCGTCGTCGCCGCTCTGGTGGCCGTAGGTGTCGTTGAGCTGCTTGAAGTGGTCGATGTCGAGCAGCACCATGCACAGGGGCAGATGGTCCCGCTGGGCCCGGGCCAGTTCCCGCTCCAGGGTCTCGTCCAGGTAGCGGCGGTTGTAGAGGCCGGTGAGGCCGTCCCGGATGGCCTGCTCCTTGAGGGCCGCCTGCAGCTTGGCGATCTCCTCCAGCTGGATGCGCAGCCGGGCGTTGGCCTCCAGGGCCCTCGCCTCGCTCTCCCGGACCGCGCCTTCCGCCCGGGTGCGCTCGGTGATGTCGATGGCCACCGTGTAGGCGGCGGGCTGGCCCTCGAAATCGATGATGCGGGCCGAGACCAGGGCGTCGAGGGCTTCGCCCCGGGGGTTGGTGATGGCGACGGTGCGGTCGGTGACGAGGCCGTGGCGCTTCAGCTCGCCCATCAGCTGCTCGCGCTGGGCCGGGTCCCGGTAGTAGTTGGGAATGGGCTGGCCGACCACGGCACCGGCCGGTCCCGCCACCCCGAAGGCATGGCGGGCATGCTCGTTGAGATAGAGGATGCGGTCGTCGTAAAGGCCGGTGACGATGACCGGCACCGGCGCCACATCCATCAGGCGGCGGAAGTTCTCGGCGCTGGCCCGGGCGATCTGCTCGGCTTCCTTGCGGGCCAGTATCTCGGCGTTGAGGGCCCGGTTGAAATAGGCGAAGCGCCAGGCCACCGCCCCGATCAGGACCAGGACTACGGTCCCCAGGAACAGGCTGGTGGGGGCCCAGGCCGGCAGCTTGGGCGGGCGGGGATCGTAGATGAGGCCGTCGATGGCGGCATCCGCGGGCAGCATGTGCACTGCGGCGAAGACCTCCGCCATGTGGCGCCAGCGGCCGGGGTTCATCTGGCCGATCTCCACCAGTTCCGGCTGCATCAGGCGGGCCATCTCGGCCGCCTCGAAGAGCAGGTGCTCCTTGGAATGGCGGGTCGAGTACTTGGCGAGGATGAGATCGGCGATCTCCTCCGGGTTCTCCATGGCGTAGTGCCAGCCCCGCAGGCTGGCCGTGCGGAAGGCGGCCACCAGCCGGGGCTTTTCTTTCAGGAGGGCCTCGCTGGTGAACAGGTTGTCGCCGTAGAAGTCGAGACCGGCGGCTCGGGGGGAAAAGAGGGAATAGGCCAGTCCGGCCCGGCGCAGCAGGAAAGGCTCGTCGGTGGAGTAGCCGGCCATGGCATCCACGGTGCCGGCGATGAGGGGGTCGGGGTCGAAGCTGTGGGGCACCACCTTGTAGCTGCCGTCCCGCAGCCCTTCCTGCTTCAGGTAGGCGAACAGTTCGCTCTCGCCGGGCCCCGCCATCAGGCGCTTGCCGGCCAGGCTCTGGACCACCGGCATCACCTCCTGGCGCCCCAGGAGCACCTGGGCCGAATGCTGGAGGAGGACGGCCAGGGCCACCACCGGCTTGCCATCCGCCCGGGCCAGCAGCAGGTCGGCGCTGCCCGTCCCGAACTGGGCCCGGCCCTTCAGCACCTCGGCCACGACGTCGGTGTCGGGGCGGGCCTCCCGCAGCTCGACCTCGAGGCCGGCTTCCCGGTAGAAGCCCCTCGCCACCGCCGCGTAGTAGCCGGCGAACTGGAACTGATGCCGCCACTTGAGCTGCAGGGCGACCTTCTCCAGCCCCCAGGCCGGCAGGGACAGGGCCAGGGAGAGCAGCAGGGCGAGTGCTTTCACACCCCGTGCTTCTTAAGCCAGTCCTGCATTCTCCGCCAGCCGTCCTCCGCCTCCTGCTTGCGGTAGCTGGGCCGGTAATCCGCGTTGAAGGCGTGCGGTGCGTTGTCGTAGACGATGATTTCGGAAGCCTTGCTGTTCGGGTTGTCGGCCGCCTTGAGGCGGCGCTCCATGGCTTCCACTGTATCCCGCGGGATGCCGGCGTCGAGGCCGCCGTAGAGGCCCAGCACCGGGGCCTGCAGCTGGGCCGCCACGTCGGCGGGATGGCGGGGGGTGATGTCGTTGACCTGGCCCACCAGGCGGCCGTACCAGGCGACGGCGGCCTTCAGGCGGGGATTGTGGGCGGCGTAGAGCCAGGTGATGCGCCCGCCCCAGCAGAAGCCGGTGATGCCCAGGCGCCCGGCATCGCCGCCGTTGCCGGCGGCCCAGGCCGCCGTGTCGTCCAGGTCGGAGATGACCTGGGCGTCCGGGGTCCGGTTGGTGATCTTGTCCATGACCTCGGCGATGCTGCCGAACTGGCGGGGGTCCCCCTGGCGGGCGAAGAGTTCCGGCGCCACCGCCAGGTAGCCGAGCTTGGCCAGGCGCCGGCAGATGTCCTTGATGTGCTCGTGGACGCCGAAAATCTCGGACACCACCAGGATGATCGGGAAGCCGCTTCCTGCCGCCGGCTGGGCCCGGTAGGCCGCCAGTTCCCCGTCCTTGGCCGGCACCTTGACCTCGCCGGCGATGAGTCCCTGGCTGTCGGTGTGGATGGCCGTCTGGGCCATGACCGGCTGCACCGCCAGGGCGAAGCCGGTGCCCAGACTGGTGACGATGAAGTCCCGTCGGCTGAAGCTCTGGTCGGGAACGAGGCTTTCGAACTCCGGGTTGGGGGACACGATTGTTCTCCTTTTGTTATCTACATGAGAACGATGTCGTATTGCTCCGGGGAGTAGCTGGGTTCGGCCTGGAGGGAAATGGGCTTGCCGATGAAGTCCGAGAGCATGGCGAGGGCCTGGGATTCCTCGTCCAGGAACAGGTCGACCACCGCCGGCCCGGCCAGGATCCGGTATTCCCGGGCATTGAACTGGCGGGCCTCCCGCAACAATTCCCGCAAAATCTCGTAAGACACGGTACGCGCCGTTTTCACCTCTCCCCGACCGCCGCACGTCGGACAAGGTTCGCAAAGAATATGGGCCAGGGACTCGCGGGTGCGCTTACGGGTCATCTCCACCAGCCCGAGGGCGGTGAAGCCGTTGAGGGTCAGCCGCGTGTGGTCCCGGGCCAGGGCCTTCTGGAATTCGGCCAGCACCGCCTCCCGGTGCTCGGTGTTTTCCATATCGATGAAATCGACAATGATGATGCCACCCAGGTTCCGCAGGCGCAGCTGGCGGGCGATGGTCTGGGCCGCCTCCAGGTTGGTCTTGAAGATGGTGTCGTCGAAATTGCGCACCCCGACGAAGCCGCCGGTATTGACGTCGATGGTGGTCATCGCCTCGGTCTGGTCGATGATCAGGTAGCCGCCGGACTTGAGGTCCACCCGCCGCGCCAGGGCCTTCTGGATCTCGTCCTCGACGCCATGAAGGTCGAAGAGGGGGCGCTGGCCGGTGTAGTGATCGAGCAGGGGCGTCACCGCCGGGGTGTACTCCTCGGCGAAGGCCTGCAGGCGCTGGAAGTTCTCCCGGGAGTCGATGTAGATGCGGGTGGTCTCCGGATTGACGAAATCCCGCAGCACCCGCAGGCCCAGGGACAATTCCTGGTACAGCAGGGTGGGCGGCCCCGATATCCGGGCCTTGTCGCGGATATCGCCCCACAGTTTCCTGAGGTAGGCGATGTCGGCGGCGAATTCCTCGTCGCTGGCGTTCTCCGCCATGGTGCGGACGATGAAGCCCCCCGCCTCGTCCGCCGGCACCAGGCGGGTGATGCGCTCCCGCAGGGCTTCCCGCTCGGCCTCGTCCTCGATGCGCTGGGAGATGCCGATGTGCTTCTCCTGGGGCAGGTAGACCAGCATGCGGCCGGCGATGGAAATCTGGGTGGACAGGCGCGCCCCCTTGGTGCCGATGGGGTCCTTGACCACCTGGACGACGATGCTCTGGCCCTCCGACAGGATGCGCTCGATGGGCTTGTCGTTGGCGCTGTCCCGGGGCTGCCAGATATCGGCCACGTGGAGGAAGGCGGTGCGCTCCAGCCCCACATCCACGAAGGCCGACTGCATGCCGGGCAGGATGCGGCAGATGCGGCCGAGATAGATATTGCCCACCAGCCCGCGGCTGGCGGTGCGCTCGATGTGCAGTTCCTGCACCACGCCCTGGAGCATGACCGCGACCCGGGTCTCCTGGGGGGTGAAATTGATGAGGATCTCTTCGTACATGGTCGAGTAAAATTGTCGATTAATCAGGATTCTAACCCATGCCAGCACCAGAACTTCTCGCCCCTGCCGGTTCCCTCGCCATGCTGAGCACCGCCTTCGCCTTCGGGGCGGACGCGGTCTATGCCGGCCAGCCCCGTTACTCCCTGCGGGTCCGCAACAACGAATTCGGCAGCCTGGAGGCCCTGGCCGCCGGCATCGCCGAAGCCCATGGCCGGGGCAAACGGTTCTACGTGGTCAGCAACATCTATCCGCGCAACGCCAAGCTCACCACCTACCTGGAGGACATGGCGCCGGTGGTCGCCCTCAAGCCCGACGCCCTCATCATGTCCGACCCCGGCCTCATCGACATGGTGCGGGAAGCCTGGCCGGAGCAGGCCATCCACCTGTCGGTCCAGGCCAACACGGTGAACTGGGCGGCGGTGCGCTTCTGGCGGAAGCTCGGCATCTCCCGGGTCATCCTCTCCCGGGAGCTGTCCCTGGACGAGATCGCCGATATCCGCCAGCAGTGCCCCGACATGGAGCTCGAAGTCTTCGTCCACGGCGCCCTGTGCATCGCCTACTCCGGGCGCTGCCTGCTGTCCGGCTACTTCAACCACCGGGACCCCAACCAGGGCACCTGCACCAACTCCTGCCGC
>DATFAA010000128.1:0-4756 GCA_035255045.1 Rhodocyclaceae bacterium
CAACCGCGCCCGGGGTGCGGGGTTCAACATCGATCGCTTATAATCCCCGTCTTTCCTGCCGTCATAGGCGCTGCTAATCCAAAACATGGGACAGATTCCTTGTCCGGCATGAGCCTGGTCCCGGACCGCCACCGCATCGATACTTCGGCCCGGACGTCTCCCCGGCCGACGGACGGCTCCAGATGGATGCCCTGGCGGCTGCTGGCGATCTTCCTTCTCCTCGCCGCCGCCATCATCGCCATCGGCTGGAGCGCCTACCGCGCCGAAGCGGGCCACCTCCAGCGCCGCGAAAGCCAGCAGCTCCAGGCCATCGGCGACTTCAAGGCCGGCCAGATCGAGGAGTGGCTGGCCGAGCGGCGCCGGGACGCCCAGGTCCTGGCGGCATCGCCGTCCCTGCGGGATGACTTCCAGGGCTGGCTGGCCCGTCCCGAAGACAGGTCCCGGGACAGGCTGCACGGCAGCCTGGAAACCCTGCGCCTCAACGACAACTACATCGCCATCGAGCTGCTGGACCCGGCCGGGCGGCCGCGAATCGCCGCCGGCGCGGTCCAGCACGACCTGACGGCGGTGCCCTCGGTGCAGCTGTCCGAGGTCAAGCGCATCACCGAGCCCCTGTTCATCGACATGCATGTGGACGGGACCACCGGCGGCATCCATTTCTCCTACGTCCAGCCCATCGCCGGCCGGCGGCCCGGGGAGCTGGTGGGCTACCTGCGCCTCAGTATCGACCCCAACCGGCATCTCTATCCCCTCCTCAAGTCCTGGCCGACCCCGAGCCCCAGCGCGGAAACCCTCATCGTCCGCAAGGACGGCAACGACGCACTCTTCCTCAACGACCTGCGCCATCGGCCGGGGGCGGCGCTCAATTTCCGGATTCCCCTGGCGCGGGAGGACCTGCCCGCCGTCGCCGCCCTCCGCCACGACCGCCAGCTGTTCCGTGGCCGCGATTACCGGGGCGTTCCCGTCCTCGCCTACCTGCGCTCCGTGGCCGGAACCCCATGGGCCATGGTGACCAAGGTGGACGAGGCGGAAATATTCCATGATTCCCGCCAGGTGGCTTACTGGAGCCTGGCGGCGGTGCTCGCCGCCATCGCCGTGAGCGGCCTTTTCCTGTGGCAGTTCTGGCGCCGGCAGCAGCTGCGGGAGCGGGTGAGGGTGGCCGAAGCGGTGCGGGAAAGCCGCGAGGACCTGGAGCGGGCCCAGGCCGTGGCACGGACCGGCAGCTGGCGCATCGATGTCGAGGGCAAGGCGCTGCACTGGTCCCTGGAGGCCCACCGCATTTTCGGCATACCGCCTGGCACGCCGCTGACCTACGACACCTTTCTCGCCGCCGTCCATCCCGAGGACCGAGAGTATGTGGACCGCATGTGGCAGGCTGCCCTCCAAGGCGCTCCCTACGACCTGGTGCACCGGGTGGTGGCAGACGGCCAGGTGAAATGGGTGCGGGAGCGGGGCGAGCTGGAAGTGGACCGGGAAGGCCGGCTGGTGGGCGGCTACGGCTCCTGCCAGGACGTCACCGAACTGCAGGCGGTGCAGGCGGCGCTGCGCAGCAGCGAGGCCCGCCTGGCCCTGTTCATCGAGAATGCCCCCGTCGCCCTGGCCATGGTGGACCGGGAGATGCGCTACCTGGCGGTGAGCCGGCGCTGGCGCACCGATTACTGCCTGGAGGGCCGGGACCTGGCCGGGGTCTGCCACTACGACGCCCTGGACATCCCGGATGCCTGGAAGCTCAACCACCGCCGGGCCCTGGCCGGGGCGACCGTCTCCAACTCCGGCGATCCCCTGGACCTGGCGGACGGCTCCCGGAAGTGGATCCGCTCCGAAATCCATCCCTGGCACGACAGCGCCGGGGAGGTCGGCGGCCTCATCATCTTCACCGAGGACATCACTGCCGCAAAGGCCGCCGAGACGGCCCTGCTGGAGAGCAGGCAGCGCTTCGCCGGCATCGTGGAATCGGCCATGGACGGCATCATCAGCATCGACGAGGGGCAGCGGGTCGTCCTCTTCAACGCCGCCGCCGAGCGCATCTTCGGCTACCGGGCGGAGGACATGGTGGGGGCGCCCATCGACCGGCTCATTCCCGAGTCCCTGCGGGCCCGCCATGCCGGACATGTTCGCCGCTTCGAGGCGAGCGGCACGACCAGCCGGGCCAAGGACGGCCACAGCACCCTCACCGGCCTGCGCAGCGACGGCTCGGAATTCCCCATGGAGGCCTCCATTTCCCAGATCACCGTCGGCGGCCGCAAGCTGTTCACGGTCATTCTGCGGGACGTGACCGAACGGGTACGGGCCCAGGAGGAAATCCACCGCCTCAATGCCGACCTGGAGCGCCGGGTGGAGGAGCGCACCGCCGAGCTGGCCGCCGCCAACGACGCCCTGATGCGCAGCAACCTGGAATTGCAGCGCTTCGCCCACGTCGCCGCCCACGACCTGCAGACTCCCCTGCGCTCCATTGCCGGCTTCGCCCAGCTGCTGCAGAAGCTCCATCCCACCGGCGGCGACGACCAGGCGGACGAGTGGATCGCCCAGGTGGTGGACAACACCAAGCGCATGCAGACCCTGATCCAGGACCTGCTGACCTATTCCCGGCTGGAGTCCCAGTCCCGGCCCTGGGTCATGACCGATTTCGCGCAGCTGTTCTGCGAGGTGCGGGAAGGACTGGATTCCACCATCCGGGAGACCGGCGCCGAGGTTACCTGCGGCGAGCTGCCGGTGGTCATGGTGGATCGCACCCAGATGGCCCAGGTGCTCCAGAACCTGATCGAAAACGGCATCAAGTACAATCGCGCCCAGCCGGCGCGGGTGCATGTGTCAGCCGAGCGCCGGGGGGATGAGTGGCTGTTCTCCGTCTCGGACAACGGCATCGGCGTCGATCCCAAGTATCACCAAAGAATTTTCGAGGCCTTCCGCCGCCTCCACTCCTACCACGAGTACCCGGGGACGGGCATCGGCCTGGCGGTGTGCCAGCGGGTGGTGGAGCGCCATGGCGGCGGCATCTGGGTCGAATCCCCGGACGGCGGGGGCAGCGTCTTTCATTTCACCATTCCCGTAAGGGCAGCGAGTAGTCAATGAGAAATCCACTGGGCAACGCACGGCCGGCAGAGATCCTGCTGGTCGAGGACAACATGAGCGACGTCATCCTGACCCGGGAGAGCTTCAGGCTGGCCAAGCTGCTGGTTAACCTGCACCACGTCGAGGACGGCGTGGACTGCCTGGCGTTCCTGCGTAAGGAAGGCCCCTACGCCGACGCCCCGACACCTGACCTCATCCTCCTCGATCTCAACATGCCGAAGATGGACGGCCGCGAGGTGCTGGCCGAGCTGGTGGCGGACGAGAGGCTGAAGCACTTGCCGGTGGTCATCCTCACCACCTCGGCCGAGGATGCCGATGTGCTCGACATGTACCAGCTGCGCTGCAGTTCCTACATCGTCAAGCCGGTGGACTTCGGCCAGTTCCAGTCGGTGGTCCAGAGCATCGGCATGTACTGGTTCAGCCTGGTGGTCCTGCCCGACGGCAAGTAGGCGCCTCAGCCCTGGGGGCTGAACTGCATCTGGCTGCAGTACTTCTCCAGCTCGTCCGGCAGGTCGGCGGGGCAGACCCCGCACTGCCGGTTGCCCGGCAGGGCGTAATCGATGAATTTGGGGTAGGGGAGATTGAGCTTGGCCATGATCTCCCGGAACTGCTCCAGGGTCTTGTCTTCCCCCAGCCGCGGATTGCGCTTCTTCTCCTGACCGATGGAGGAGACCCGGCGCTGGTTGTAGTCGTGGGCCGGGTAGACCAGGGCTTCGTCGGGAAGCTTGAAGAGCTTTTCCCGGACGCTGCGGAAGAGGGCATCGGCGTCGCCGTTCTGGAAATCGGTGCGGCCGCAGCCCTCGATGAGCAGGGCATCCCCCGTGAATACCCGGTCGCCGAGGCGGTAGGCGAAGTGGCCGTCGGTATGGCCGGGAGTGTGGATGGGCTCGAAGCCGAGGCTCCCTACCTCGAAGGGCTTGCCCTCCTCGATCCCCACGTCGGTGCACGGCAGGCGGTCGAAGGCCGGGCCGGCGATGCGGCTGCCCACCCGCTTCCTGATCTCGACGGCGGCGGTGATGTGGTCGGCGTGGATATGGGTGTCCAGGGTGTAGGCGAGCCTCAGGCCCAGGCGCTGCACCTCCGCCAGGTCCCGGTCCATGGCGACGATGACGGGATCGATCAACAGCGCCTGGCCCGACTCCTCGCAGCCGAGGAGGTAGGTGTAGGTGCTGGACAGGGGCTCGAAGAGCTGCCGGAAGATCATGGTCAGGCCAACAGGCTCTGGAGCCCGTATTTCTCCCGGTCGATTTCCCCCCGGGTGCGGAAGCCCAGGCGGCGCAGCAGGGGCAGGGGCGGGCACCAGCCCTGGACGCCGTGCTGGAAGAGGAAGCCCAGGACTACGGCCGGCAGGGCCAGCCATCGCCTGTCCACGGTGACGCCCAGGGCGAGGCCGGCGAGGGCGAGGCTCGAGGCATTCACTTCCAGTGCCCGCTCGATGTCCCATTCCCTGTCCAGTTCATCGATGCGCTTCAGGATTGCGTCCCGGCTGGCGCCCACGTAGCGCTGGACGCTGGCCTCGGTGCGGCGGTCGATGTCCTCGTTCACCTCCGTGTCGGTCGAGCGGCGCACCCGGTCGGCGCTGGCAGCCGTAGGGTCTTCGGCGATGGACGGCATGGCGTATCTCCTGGGCTCGGACGGACGGGCAACGAGTCTGGGACCCCGCCTGCCGGCCCGGAGTTCTACC
>DATFAA010000129.1:0-34352 GCA_035255045.1 Rhodocyclaceae bacterium
CCCGAAAACGCCGGCCCCCTCAATTCCCATCTTCTGGTTCTCCAGTCCCTCAAGCTGATGCAGGACACCTCGCCGGATTACCTCAACCGCTTCATGTCCTATGTCGATGCCTTGCTTTGGCTCGAGCAAGCCAACGGCGCCGGCACGGCGAAGAATGCTGCCCGGGGTAACAGCGACAAGAAGCGCAAACCCGCGCGAACCCAGACGGGCCGACGCTAGAAACCGCCCCCGGCGAGGCCTTTCCCTGCCGCGCCGCGCTTTCATGCATGTGATATCAATCATATAGTTGACATGCATCTATCCTGAGCCTAGGATTCCTCTCACCCGATACCCATTACAAGAGGAGACACGATGTTCGGACCAAAGGAGCACCCCCTGACGCCATGCCAACCCGTCGCGGCCGGCCGCCCGCTGCTCTTCCAACCGGTACCACGCCATGACCATTCCCGTTGAGACGGTCGCCCTGGCGGGATTCATCATTACCCTGGCCTACACCATCTTCGGCCTCACCGGGTTCGGCTCCTCCATCACTGCCGTCCCCCTTCTCGCCCAGATCTTTCCCCTGCGCTTCGTCGTACCGATGATGGTGCTCTTCGATCTGTGCGCGGGACTCCTGTTCGGCGCCCGCAACCACCGGGCGATCAGCCGACCGGAATTGCTGCGCATCCTGCCCTTCATGCTCATCGGCATCGCCCTCGGTGGCTACGTCCTGGTCTACGCTCCCGAGGGCTTGCTGCTCCTGAGCCTCGGCACTTTCGTCCTGGTCTATGCCGGCTGGAGCCTCCTGATGCGCCCCAACGCCGAGCCGGTGCGGGCGCGCTGGTCCGCTCCCTGCGGCATCGTCGGCGGCATGTTCAGCGCCGTCTTCGGCACCGGCGGCCCGGTCTATACCATGTACCTGGCTCGCCGCCTGCCGGAAAAAGACACCCTGCGCGCCACCATCGCCTCGGTCATCATGCTGAGCGGCGTCTCCCGCTTCGCCCTGTTCTCGAGTACGGGCCTCTACGGCGGTGACGCCCTGCTCCTCGTGGCGGCGCTGCTGGCGCCCTGCGCCATGGTCGGCCTCTTCGTAGGCAGCCGCCTGCACCGACGGCTCCCCACCCACCGGGTGGTCCAGGCGGTCTGGGTGGTCCTCATCATCGGCGGCATAAGCCTCATCGTCCGGGCCCTGGCGACCGCCTAGCCACTGCCTCCATCGACAACTTTAAGGGAGTCCGCCATGGCCAATGTTAACTGCGACCATCTCGAAGATCTGGCTGCCCGGGCCCTGCAGGCAGCCGGCGCCCTCCCGGCGGCGGCCCGCTCCACGGCCCGGGCCCTGGTCCTGGCCGATGCCGGCGGCCTCGCTTCCCACGGGGTATCCCGAATCCCGCTCTACTGCGCCCACCTCCGGCATGGCCGGGTGGACGGGCAAGCCGTGCCGGAAGTGAGCGTCGAGAGAGGCGCCACCTGCGTAGTGGATGCCGCCGACGGCCTCGCCTATCCCGCCTGCGACCTCGCCGTCATTGAGGCTGCCCGGCGGGCTCGGAACTACGGCATCGGCTTGGCGGGGGTGGTGCGCAGCAACCATTTCGGCGCTGCCGCGGGGCATCTGGAACCCCTGGCCGAAGCCGGCCTGGTGGGCCTGGCCCTGGGCAATTCCCCGGCCGCCATCGCCCCCTGGGGCGGCAGAACTCCCCTGTTCGGGACGAATCCCATCGCCGCCATCTTCCCACGCCGGGACGGGGCGCCGCTGGTCATCGACCTGTCCCTCTCGGAGGTCGCCCGGGGCAAGCTCCTGGTGGCCGCCCAGAACCAGCAGCCCATCCCCCCCACCTGGGCCCTCGACCGGACGGGCCGCCCCACCACCGACCCGGTGGAAGGCCTGCGGGGCAGCATGCTGCCCGCCGGTGGCGTCAAGGGCGCCATGCTGGCCCTGTGGGTGGAGCTTCTGGTCGGCGCCGTGGCAGGCGCCGCCTTCGGCTTCGAAGCCCATTCCTTCTTCTCGGAAACCGGCAACCGGGCCCGGGTCGGGCAGCTCTTCCTGGCCATCGACCCGGGGGCTCTGGCCGGCAGCGACGTCTATGGCGAACGCCTGGAAGTCCTGGTGGCCGCCATGGCATCCCAAGGAGGGGTACGACTGCCAGGCAGCCGCCGGCAATCCGCCTGCCGGCAGGCGAAGGAACGAGGCATCTCCATTCCCGACCCTCTATGCCGACAGCTTGAAGCCCTGGCACAGGACGAAAGTCAGGAGCTCACCCCGGCCTGAACGGCATTGGCAAAGGGCCGCCGAGCGAATACACTCCGCCGGTGCCGTCGCCAAGAACTCCTTGTTTTGTCGGATATATCCGACAGACATCCCGTTTTCCAGCCTACATCATGACCCCACCTGGGGAGGCCGGATTCGGGAGCGCCGCCCTGCCCTCCGGGCCGGCCGCAATTTCTGCGCGCCCCCAAATTCCCGCCACCACTGAGGATCACCCGTGACCATCGCCAAGCGTCTCTATCTATTGATTTGTCTAACGATAGCCGGCTCGTTGGCGGCGGGGGGCATCCAGCTTTTCCTGACCGACAAGGTTTACGACGCGGCCAATTTCGCCAATGAAAACACGGTCCCGGCCCTGGAAGCACTCGGCAAGGTCACGGGCAATTTCAGCAAGCAGCGGTTGTGGATCTATCGTCACGTCCTGGCCAAGGATCCGGCCCACAAGAAGGACTTCCAGGACAAGATCAAGGAAGCCGAGGCGGCCCGGGACGAGGCCTTCAAGACCTACGAGGCGACCGTGACGGATGACAAGGATCGGCAGCTCCTCACTGCCGAACTGGCCCTCGCCAAGGAATACGACCAGGGCATGCAAGAGGTGATCAAGCTCTCCAACGAAGGGTCCGACCAGGCCCTGGACGTGCTCCTGAAGCAGGGCGTCGTGGGTGAGAAGCTCAACGCCACGGTGGAGCAGCATATCGCCTACAACCAGTCCCTGGGCAAGCAGGGCGCCGCCACCGCCGTTGCCACCAAGACCAGCGCCCGCAATATCGCCATCGCCATCATTGCGGTGGCGGCGCTGGCCGCCTTCGTGGTGGCGACCCTGATCATCCGCAGCATTTCGCTGCCGGTCGGCGAAGTGGTCGCCGGCCTGAACCAGCTGGCCCAGGGCAACCTAGCGGTTTCCCTCACCCCCGGCGGCCGGGGCGAGATTGCCCAGCTCAAGGATTCCCTGCGCACGACGGTGGCGAAGCTGCGCCAGACCCTGCAGGACATCGTCGAGCAGGCGGACATCGTCGCCTCGTCCTCCGGCCATCTGTCCACTGCGGCCCGCCAGGTGGCGGTCAGCAGCCAGCAGCAATCCCAATCCACCTCTTCCGCCGCGGCGGCGGTGGAGGAGCTGACGGTCAGCATCGACCACGTCGGCGCCACCGCCGAAGACGCCAGCGAGCGGGCCAACGAAGCCGGGGCCCAGGCGGCTTCCAGCGGCACCGAGGTGGATAGCGCTTCCAGCCGGATCCGCGAAGTGGCGCAACAGGTAGAGCACACCGCCCAGCAGATCCAGTCCCTGTCCGAACAGGTGCAGCGCATCGGCAATGTCACCGTGGTCATCCGGGAAGTAGCCGACCAGACCAACCTGCTGGCCCTCAACGCGGCCATCGAGGCCGCCCGGGCCGGCGAGCAGGGACGGGGCTTCGCGGTGGTGGCGGACGAGGTGCGCAAGCTGGCCGAACGCACCACCCAGTCGGTCCAGGAAATCGCCGGCATGATAACCACCATCCAGGACGGCGCCGCCACGGCGGTCCACAGCATGCAGGCCAGCCAGACGGTGGTCGGGGACGTGGTGGAGACCGCCGGCCGGGCGAGCCAGTCCATGGCCGGCATCCGCGCCTCCAGCGACAGCGTCCAACACGCCATCGCCGGCATTTCCGACGCTCTGCGGGAGCAGCGCTCGGCCTCCAACGGGCTGTCGAAGGACGTGGAATCCATCGCCCAGATGTCCGAGGAGAACTCCGCCGCGGTCGCCTCAGTGGCGGAAACCGCCAATCAGCTGGTGGCCGTTTCCGACCGGCTCAAGAGCAGCGTTTCCCAGTTCAGGCTGTAAGGGGCAGGCGAACCCTACTGGTTCGCCTACTACTAAAGTAGGGTTTTACCCACCTCTCTTCTACGGTCTGCCTTGATAAGATTCACGTCCTCAGCACGGCAATAAAAAAGCCCGAGCGCATGAGCGCTCAGGCTGAAAGCCACCTCAAAGGATGAGGGTGGAGGAGACGACCTCATACTAGCCGGAAAATTGTTGCAGCGCAACAAATAATGCAACGCCGGCTAGTTTCTTTTTTTCATCCTGCGCCGCTGCCCTTCCGGAAACGTTCCCGGCAACCTCGCCGCTGCTGAACTTTGCCGCTTCCCTACTTTCTACACGCTGAACGCCGAAGGCGCCCCAAGGGTGTCATTCGCATCTTCGCCGCGCCATCCGGTGACTTCCTGATTTGAGCTGCCGGCAGGGCGGCAACGACTTAGGAGAGTGGGAACATGGTCAAGCTAGCGGTCATCCTCGGCAGCACCCGTCCCGGACGGAATGGCGAAGCGGTCGCCAAGTGGGTATACGAGATCGCCTCCAAGCGCACCGACGCCCAGTTCGAACTGGTGGACATCAAGGACTACAACCTGCCCCTGCTGGACGAAGCCGTGCCGCCCTCCCTGGGCCAGTACAGCCAGCCCCACACCAAGACCTGGGCCGCCAAGATCGGCTCCTTCGACGGCTTCGTCTTCGTCACGCCGGAATACAACCACGGCACCTCCGGGGCGCTGAAGAACGCCATCGATTACCTGTACAAGGAATGGAACAACAAGGCCGCCGGCTTCGTCAGCTACGGCAGCGCCGGGGGTGCCCGGGCGGTGGAGAACCTGCGGCTGGTCATGGCCGAGGTGCAGGTGGCGACGGTGCGCAGCCAGGTGATGCTGTCCCTGTTCACCGACTTCGAGAACATGCGCACCTTCAAGCCGGCGGCCCATCACGAAAAGTCGATCAACAGCATGCTGGATCAGTTGGTGGCCTGGTCCGGGGCTCTGCAGCCCCTGCGCGACAAGTGACCCGGGGAAGACCCAGCGGCGCCGGCCGCTGGGCCAAGTCAAGGCCTCAGACGCAGCCCGTCGGCTTGGGCATGCCGGCGTAGCGGGCGCCCTGCTTCGCCGGGCCGTAGGGGAAAAGCTCGAACAGGTACTTCTTGTCGGACTTCTCCTCGCCGAATTCCTCCTTCAGGAGCTTCTGCAGGGTGCGCAGGTTCGGCGCCGTGCGGTACTCCTCGTAGTACTGGCGGATGAACTTGATGATCTCCCAGTGGCCGTCGGTGAGCTGCAGGTTGTCGCGCTCCGAAAGGTGGGCCGCGATTTCCTCCGACCAGTCCTCCAGGTTGGCCAGATAGCCTTCCGTGTCGGTGGGGATTTCCTTACCGTTGATAACGATCATTTTTCTGTCTCCTGTTGGGGTTGGGGTTTGTTGTAATACTTGAGCATTGTTGTCGGGTATTGCCGTGAAGTCAACGGGCGTCATGGCCCGCAACCAAATGCCCCGGGGATGGTCGACCTTTCCGACCCCCTATGCATTCGGAGAGAAAAAAGATGAACGACATGCCCCGCCCGCGCTTCCCGACCGTCCTGGCCGCCCTGTCCCTGCTCCCCGCCCTGGCGGCGGCCGCGCCGCCGGAAGTCACCGGCGACCAGGTGGTGACCGCCCTGGAGGAATCCTTCGGCGTCCATCCCGGGGAGCGCCGCAACCACATCAAGGGCGTCTGCGCCGCCGGCCAGTTCGTCGGCAACAAGGACATCGTCCCCTACAGCCGCTCCGCCCTCTTCTCCGGCCAGCCGGTGCCGGTGGTGGCCCGCTTCTCCGTCGCCGGGGGCAATCCCAAGGCGCCGGACACGGCCAAGACACCCCGGGGCATGGCCCTGGAATTCAAGCTGCCGGGCGGGCAAGTCCAGCACATCACCATGATCAACACCCCCATTTTCGGCGCCGCCACGCCCCAGACCTTCCTCGACCTCACCGTCGCCGCCCGCCCCGACCCGGCCACCGGCAAGCCCGACCCGGAGAAGATGAAGGCGGTCAAGGCCAGCCACCCGGACAACAAGGACCAGAGCCAATTCCTGGACACCCACAATCCCCCTGCCAGCTACGCCACCAGTTCCTACTTCGGCATCCATACCTTCAAGTTCATCGCCAAGGACGGCAAGGCGACGCCGGTGCGCTGGCAGTTCGTTCCCCAGGACGGCGAGAAGCGCCTGTCGGACGAGGAGCTGAAGACCGCCGGCCCCAATTTCCTCGAGCCCGCCCTCATCGAGCGTACCCGCCGGGGGCCGGTGCGCTGGGACATGGTGGTCACCATCGGTCAGCCCGGCGACCCCGAGGACAACCCCACCCTGGCCTGGCCGGAGGGCCGCCGCCAGGTCAAGGCCGGCACCCTGACGCTGACCTCCGCCATGCCCCAGAAGGGCGCCCCGTGCGAGCCCATCAACTACGACCCCATGGTCATGGCCGACGGCATCGCCCCCACCGACGACCCGGTGCTGCGCTTCCGCTCCCCGGCCTACGCCGTGTCGGCGGGCAAGCGCCTGAGCGGCAAATGACGCCCTACATCTCATTCATCACCTGGGCGTAGGAAATGAGGGCGAACAGGGCGGTGCCGCCGACGATATTGCCGATCAACACCGGCAGGAAGAAGCCGCCCGCCATCGCCCCCAGCCCCATCTCGCCGCTGGCCACCAGCAGGAAGGACTCGATGCTGCCGGCCACGATGTGGGTGAAGCCGCCGACCCCGATGAGGTAGGTCATCATGAAGACCACATGGAACTGGGCGGCGCCGGCGGCCGGGATGAGCCAGACCATGGCGGCCATCAGGTAGCCCGAGGTGATGCCGAGGAAGATCATGTCCACCCAGCCGTGGTCCATGGCGTGGCGGCTGATTTCCAGCATTTCGGTCCGCAGCTCCGGCGGCGCCGCCGGCGTGAAGGTGATGAAGAGGGCCGCCGTCAGCGTCCCCGCCAGGTTGGCGGTCAGCACGATGCCCCACATGCGCGCCGCCCGGGCGACCTTGGCCAGGGTCGGACGGGCCATGACCGGCAGCACGACGGTGATGGTGTTTTCGGTAAAGAGCTGCTGCCGGGACAGGACCGCCATCAGGAAGCCCACCGGATACCCCAGGGCGATCAGCAGCTGGCGCCAGGGCCAGTCCGGCAGGTAGTGGGCGAGGATCGCCTGGGCCAGCAGGGAGAAGCTGATGGAAAGCCCGGCGGCCATCCCCGACCACCACAGGGAAACCGCCGGCCGCGACATCTCGTCCTCCCCGAGGCGGCGCACCGACTCGTAGATGACGGGGGTGCGGGGCGTGGTCCGCTCTTCCACCTGGTCGGCGAGATGGCTGTCGTCGCCCATGGGCGTTCTCCGGGGGTTGTTGGGGCCCTGCCCCTTCGCAAGGCCCGTTCCCGGCCGGGAATCAGGTGGCGATCTGATGGCCGCGCTTGCCCTTCAGGGCCTGCTCGATGGCCAGGGCGGCGGTGACCAGGCCGGAATGGGTGAAGGCCTGGGGGAAGTTGCCGAGGGCCAGGCGGCTCGCCGTGTCGAACTGCTCGGAATAGAGCCCGACGTCGTTGGCCAGGCCGAGGAGGCGCTCGAAGAGTTGCAGGGCTTCGTCCACCCGACCGGAACGGGCCAGGTAATCCACCACCCAGAAGCTGCAGACGGCGAACAGGTTTTCCGCCCCCTTGACGCCGTCGTAGTCTTCGCCCGGCGGATAGCGCAGGAGGAAGCCATCCACCGCCAGCCGCTCCATGATGTAACGGTAGGTGCCCGCCATGCGCGGATCGTCGGCCCGGACATAGCCGTAGCGCACCATCAGGAGCAGGCTGGCGTCGGGGTCGCTGCCGCCGAAGTAGCCGACGTAGCCGCCGATGGTGTGGTCGAACCCCCGGGCATCGATTTCCCGGCGGATGAGGTCCCGCTCCAGGCGCAGGTCGTCCTCCTGGATGGGCATGGGTACCAGCTGGTTGAGGGCGAGCAGGCGGTCCAGGGCGACCCAGCACATGAGCTTGGAGTAGGTGTAGTGGCGGGGCGGGCTGCGGGTTTCCCAGATGCTCTGGTCGGGCTGGCGCCACAGCCGGCACACCGAATCCCCGAGCCCGGCCAGGAGGCGCCTCTCCGCCTCGGTCAGGGTGCCGCCCCGCACGGCGAAGCGGTAGGCGGTCTGGATGAGCTCGCCGTAGATGTCGAGCTGGAGCTGCTGGTGGGCGGAGTTGCCGATGCGCACCGGCCCCCGGCCCCGGTAGCCCTCCAGGTGGGCGAGGACTTCCTCGTCCGGCACCGGGCAGCCGTTCAGATCGTAGAGTGGCTGGATGCGCGGCTTGCGGCCGATCTTCAGCAGCCAGCCCAAGAAGGCGGCGCTCTCGTCCTCGAAACCCATGTCGATGAAGGACTGGAGCAGCAGGGACGTGTCCCGCAGCCAGCAGTAGCGGTAGTCCCAGTTGCGCTCTGCCGTCATGGATTCCGGCAAGGAAGTGGTCGCCGCCGCGATGACGGCGCCGGACGAGCAGCAGGTGAGAAGCTTGAGGGTCAGGCAGCTGCGCATCACCAGGTCCGGGTGGGGCCCATCGTAGGAGCAGCGGCTGCACCAGGCCTCCCACCAGTTCACGGTCCGGGCCTTGGCCACCGCCGCCATGGGCGGGTCGGCCCGGACAGCGGCGACCTGGGGCGCGAAGGCCAGGACGAAGCGGCGCTGCTCCCCGGCCGCCAGGGCGCAGCTTCCGCCCGCCCAGCCAGCCCCGTCCGCCAGGGGGACTTCCGTATGGAGCAGGAGGGAAGCGCCCGCCAGTCCGCACAGCCAGACGCCGCCATCCCTGGAATCCAGATGGACGGCCTGGCGCCCGTAATCCGGCTGCGGCTGGTAGGCCACATCCACCACCGCCTGGCCTTCCAGGCAGTCCACCAGCCGGTCCACGTAGCGCACCGCTTCATCCCCTTCGGGCATGGGCATGAGGTCGGTCAGCCGCACCATGCCGGAAGCGCAGTGGAAAGTGGTCTCCAGGACGGCGCTACGGCCGACGTAGCGCCGCTCCACCCGGGTCACGTCCCGGGGCCGGATGAGGAAACGCCCGCCGCGCCGGCGGTCCAGGAGGGCAGCGAAAATGGACGGAGAGGAGAAATCCGGCAGGCAGAGCCAGTCGATGGAGCCTGTCCGGGACACGAGGGCGGCGCTGCGGCAGTCCCCGATGGCGGCGTAGTCGCCGATCGGTTCGTAGTCGCAGGACTCCAGCAGGGCCGCGATGGCGTCGATATCCTTCACGCAGCCTGCGTTGCAAGAACGGGGCCCCGGCGGCCGCCCGGGAAGCCCGATGGACCTTTTTACAAGGGCTCCGCGCCGGCCTGCACTTTTTACATGGCCGCCCCCTTTGCCGCTTCCGGCATCCGGTTTGCAGCGCTGTTCCGGTTCTCACCTTGATCTGGAGAAGGACCATGGCGGCCACGGTTGGCGATTTCCTCTTGAGGCGCCTCACGGAATGGGGCGTCCGCCGCATCTACGGCTATCCGGGGGACGGTATCAACGGCATCATGGGCGCCTTCGGGCGCATCGGCGACGACCTCAAGTTCGTCCAGGCCCGCCACGAGGAGCTGGCCGCCTTCATGGCCTGTGCCCACGCCAAGTTCACCGGCGAAGTCGGGGTCTGTCTGGCCACCTCGGGCCCCGGCGCCATCCATCTCCTGAACGGCCTCTACGACGCCAAGCTCGACCACCAGCCGGTGGTGGCCATCGTCGGCCAGCAGAAGCGGGCCGCCCTGGGCGGCCAGTACCAGCAGGAGGTGGACCTCATCTCCCTGTTCAAGGACGTGGCCAGCGAGTTCGTCCACATGGTCACCGTGCCCGAGCAGACCCGGCCGGTGGTGGACCGGGCCATGCGCATCGCCCGGGACCAGCGCGCCGTCACCTGCGTCATCTTCCCCAACGACATCCAGGACCTGGACTACGAGGAGCCGCCCCGGGAGCACGGCACGGTGCACACCGGCATCGGCCACACCGGCATCCGCTGCGTGCCCGGTGAGGAAGACCTGGCGCGGGCGGCGGAAATCCTCAACCAGGGCAAGAAGGTCGCCATGCTGGTGGGAGCCGGCGCCCTCCACGCCACCGACGAAGTCATCGCCGTCGCCGAGGCCCTGGGGGCCGGCGTCGCCAAGGCCCTCCTCGGCAAGGCGGCGGTGCCCGACGCCCTGCCCTTCGTCACCGGCTCCATCGGACTTCTCGGCACCAAGCCGAGCTGGGACCTGATGAACGACTGCGACACCCTGCTCATGATCGGGTCCGGCTTCCCCTATTCCGAGTTCCTGCCCAAGGAAGGCCAGGCCCGGGGCGTCCAGATCGACATCGATCCCCGCATGCTCAACCTGCGCTACCCCATGGAACTCTCCCTGGTGGGGGACAGCAAGGAAACCCTGCGGGCCCTCCTGCCCCACCTCACCCCCAAGACCGACCGCTCCTGGCGCAATGAAGTCGAGCGCAATGTCGAGCGCTGGTGGCGGGTCCTGGAAGGGCGGGCCATGAATTCCGCCAAGCCCATCAATCCCCAGCGGGTGTTCTGGGAGCTTTCCCCCCGCCTGCCGGACAACTGCATCCTCACCTGCGACTCCGGCTCCGCCGCCAACTGGTACGCCCGGGACCTCAAGATGCACCAGGGCATGATGGCCTCCCTGTCCGGCGGCCTCGCCACCATGGGCCCAGCGGTGCCCTACGCCATCGCCGCCAAGTACGCCCACCCCGACCGCCCGGTCATCGCCATGCTCGGGGACGGGGCCATGCAGATGAACGGCATCAACGGCCTGGTGACCATCGCCAAGGTATGGAAGGAATGGCAGGACCCGCGGCTGGTCGTCATGGTCCTCAACAACGGCGACCTCAACCAGGTGACCTGGGAGCAGCGGGCCATGGAAGGCGACCCCAAGTTCGTCGATTCTCAGTTCGTCCCCGACTTCCCCTATGCCGAATACGCCCATCTCCTGGGGCTGGGGGGCATCCGGGTGGACGAGCCCCTGGAAGTGGGGCCGGCCTGGGAGGAGGCCCTGGCCGCCGACCGGCCGGTCCTCCTGGAGATGGTCACCGACCCCGACGTCCCGCCCCTGCCGCCCCACATCCAGCTCAAGCAGGCCAAGGCCTACCTGTCGGCGCTGCTGCACGGCGACCCGGATTCCCTGGGCATCGTCGTCGCCAGCATCAAGGAGACCTGGGAGAGCCTATTCCCGCCGGCGCCGGACAAGACCTCCCACTGACGCCGCCATGACCAGCCGGGAAAGCACGGTCCCGATCGAGTCGGTGTCGATCGGGTGCTACACCATACCCACCGACAAGCCCGAGTCCGACGGCACCCTGGAGTGGCAGTCCACCACCCTGGTGCTGTGCGGCATCGAGGCCGGCGGCGTCCACGGCCTGGGCTACGGCTACGCCGACACCGCCACCGCCCGCCTCATCCAGGACCGCTTCGCCCCCCTCCTCCAGGGCCGGGACGCCCTGGCCACCAGCGAGCGCTGGCGGGACCTGGCGGTGGCGGTGCGCAACCTGGGGCGCCCCGGCATCGGCGCCATGGCCCTGTCGGTGGTGGACACCGCCCTCTGGGACTTCAAGGCCAAGTACCTGGGCGTCTCCCTCGCCGTCCTCCTGGGCAAGGCCCGGCCGTCCATCCCCATCTACGGCAGCGGCGGCTTCACCAGCTACTCCATCCCCGAACTGCAGGACCAACTGGGGGCCTGGGCCCGGGCCGGCATCGGCCGGGTCAAGATGAAGGTCGGCCGCGAGCCGGACCTGGACATCAAGCGGGTGGGCGCCGCCGCCGGGGCCATCGGGCGCTACACCCAGCTCTTCGTGGACGCCAACGGCGCCTACGAGCGCAAGCAGGCCCTCCACTTCGCCGAGGCCTTCGCCGAACTGGGGGTCGCCTGGTTCGAGGAACCCGTGTCCTCCGACGACCTGGCCGGCCTGCGCCTCCTGCGGGACCGGGGTCCCGCCGGCATGGCCATCAGCGCCGGCGAGTACGGCTACGACCTGCCCTACTTCCGCCGCATGCTGGAAGCCCAGGCGGTGGACATCCTGCAGGCCGACGCCACCCGCTGCGGCGGCATCACCGGCTTCCTGGGGGCGGCGGCCCTGTGCGAGGCCTTCAATGTGCCCCTCTCCAGCCACTGCGCCCCGGCCCTGCACGTGCCCCTGTGCTGCGCCGCCCGGCCGGCGGTCCATCTCGAATATTTCCACGACCACGTCCGCATCGAGCAGCTGCTGTTCGACGGTGCCCCGCAGCCCGCGGACGGCCGCCTGGCGCCCGCCTACGACCGCCCGGGCCTGGGACTCGAATTCAAGGAGCAGGACGCCCAATGTTTCAGAAACTCGTAGACACCCGCGGCCTCTCCCGGCGGGCCGGGGTGGACGCCCAGGCCCTGGCGGACGACCTCGGCGCCGCTCTTTCCGGCGAAGTGCGCTTCGACGCCGGCAGCCGGGCCCTCTACGCCACCGACGCCTCCAACTACCGCCAGGTGCCCATCGGCGTCGTGGTTCCCCGCTCGGTGGAGGACGTGGTGCGCACCGTCGAACTCTGCCGCCGCCACGGCGCCCCGGTCCTCTCCCGGGGCGGCGGGACCAGCCTCTGCGGCCAGTGCTGCAACGTGGCGGTGGTGATGGATTTCTCCAAGTACCTGAACAACGTCCTGGAGATCGACCCGGCAGCGAAGACCGCCCGGGTCCAGCCCGGGGTGGTCCTGGACGACCTGCGCGACGCCGCCAACCGCCACGATCTCACCTTCGCCCCCGATCCGGCGACCCACACCCACAACACCCTGGGGGGCATGATCGGCAACAACTCCTGCGGCCCCCACTCGGTCATGGGCGGGCTCACCGCCGACAACGTCATCGAGCTCGATGTCCTCACCTACGACGGCCTGCGCTTCACCGTCGGCGCCACCGATGACGACGCCTTCCACCGCGTCGTCCGGGAAGGCGGCCGGCGCCGGGACATCTACCTCCGCCTCAAGGACCTGGCGGAGCGCCACGGCGACGAGATCCGCCGCCGCTTCCCGGCCATCCCCCGCCGGGTTTCCGGCTACAACCTGCCGGCCCTGCTGCCGGAGAGGGGCTTCAACCTGGCCGAGGCCCTGGTCGGGTCCGAGGGCACCTGCGTGGTCATCCTGGAGGCCAGGCTGCGCCTGGTGGACTGGCCCCCCGCCCGCTCCCTCCTGGTCCTGGGTTACCCCAGCGTCTACGAGGCGGGCGACCACGTGCCGGACGTGATGGCCGCCGGGCCCATCGCCCTGGAAGGCATCGACGACCGCCTGGTGGCCGACATCAAGGCCGTGCGCATCCACCCGGAGGACCTCGAACTGCTGCCGGAGGGCCAGGGCTGGCTCCTGGTGGAATTCGGCGGCCGGGACAAGGACGATTCCGACCGCCAGGCCAGGGCGCTCATGGACCAGCTGAGGCAGGCGGAAAAGCCCCCCACCATGAAGCTCTACGACGACCCGGGGCAGGAGAAGCACGTCTGGGAAATCCGGGAATCCGGCCTTGGCGCCACCGCCCACGTGCCGGACAAGCCCATCACCTGGGAAGGCTGGGAGGACTCCTCGGTACCCCCCGAGAAGCTCGGCACCTACCTGCGGCAGCTGCGCGCCCTCTTCGACAAGTACGGCTACGGCTGCGACCTCTACGGCCACTTCGGCCAGGGCTGCGTCCACACCCGCATCGACTTCGACCTGGAGACTGCCGCCGGCATCCGCAAATTCCGGGACTTCCTCCAGGAGGCCGCCTGCCTGGTGACCGGCCTGGGGGGCTCCATTTCCGGCGAGCACGGCGACGGCCAGTCCAAGGCCGAGCTGCTGCCCATCATGTTCGGCGACGACATGATGGCCGCCTTCCGGGAATTCAAGGCCATCTGGGACCCGGACAACCGCATGAACCCCGGCAAGGTGGTGGACGCCTACCGCCCCGACGAGAACCTGCGCCTAGGCACCGCCTACAGCCCGCCGCCCCTCAAGACCCGCTTCGCCTACAGCGCCGACAACGGCGACTTCGCCCGCACCGTGCTGCGCTGCGTCGGGGTGGGGGAGTGCCGGAAGAAGAAAGGCGTGATGTGCCCGAGCTACATGGCCACCGGTGAGGAGATGCACTCCACCCGGGGCCGGGCCCGGCTGCTCTTCGAGATGATGCAGGGCGACACGATCACCGGCGGCTGGAAGGAGCCGAAGGTCAAGGAGGCCCTGGACCTCTGCCTGTCCTGCCGGGGCTGCAAGGGGGAGTGCCCGGTGCACGTGGACATGGCCCTCTACAAGGCGGAGTTCCTTTCCCACTACTACGAGGGCCGGCTGCGCCCGCCGGCCGCCTACGCCTTCGGCCTCATCGACCGCTGGGCCCGGCTCGCCTCCCACGCCCCGGGACTGGTCAATTTCCTCGCCAGCCACGAGCCCTTTGCCGGCCTGGCCAAGGGTGCCCTCGGCATCGCCCGCCAGCGCAAGCTTCCCGCCTTCGCACGCCGGCCCTTCACCCGGACCTTCAGCCCCGGGCCCCAGGCCGGCAAGCCCGTCATCCTGTGGCCCGACACCTTCAACAACCACTTCCATCCCCAGGTCGCCCAGGCGGCGGCGGAGGTGCTGGCCCGGGCCGGCTTCACCGTCCGCATCCCGCCGGTGCACCTGTGCTGCGGCCGGCCCCTCTACGAGTTCGGCATGGTGGACCGGGCCCGGCGCTACCTGCAGCGCATCCTCCAGGTGCTGGACGGGGACATCCGGGCGGGAATCCCCATCGTCGGCCTCGAGCCGGCCTGCCTCACCGTCTTCCGGGAGGAGCTGCCCCAGCTGCTCCATGGCGACGAGCAGGCCAAGCGGCTCTCGGGGCAGGTGTTCCTGCTGAGCGAATTCCTGGTGCGGGAAGCCCCCGGCGCCGACCTCGGCGCCCTCGGGCGCAAGGCCGTCGTGCACGGCCACTGCCACCACCGGGCGGTCCTCGGCATGGGGGACGAGGAAGCTGTCCTCAAGAAGCTCGGTCTCGATTACGAGATCCTCGATTCCGGCTGCTGCGGCATGGCCGGCTCCTTCGGTTTCGAGAAGGACAAATACGAAGTCTCCATGCGCTGCGGCGAGCGGGTCCTGCTGCCGGCGGTGCGGGCCGCCGCCCCGGACACCCTGGTCATCGCCGACGGCTACAGCTGCCGGGAACAGATCGTGCAAACCACCGGGCGCCAACCCCTGCACCTGGCCGAGGTGCTGCGCCTGGCCCAGGAAGGAAAGTGACATGGAAGCCATAGGAAAGCGCCGCTGGGCCATCGCCGAGGGCTACATCCCCCCCTCCCGCCCGGGCGACAGCTACGAGCTGATGAGCCACGAGGCCGCCTGCATCCTAAACGCCGGCGACCGGGAGGCGCACCTGGAGATCACCATCTACTTCGCCGACCGGGAGCCGGCGGGCCCCTACCGCCTGACCGTGCCGCCCCGCCGCACCTGCCACCTGCGCTTCAACGAGCTTTCCGACCCGGAGAAGATTCCGGTTAACACGCCCTACTCCAGCCTCATCGAGTCCGACGTGCCGGTGGTGGTCCAGCACACCCGCCTGGATTCCCGCCAGGCCGCCCTGGCGCTCCTCACCACCATCGCCTACGCCGAGGGCTGAAGGGGCGGCCATGGGCGGCCACCACCATCACCACGGCCACCATCACGGCCATCACCATGGCCATGCCCACGACCACGGCGGCAGCGGCCGCACCCTCGTTATCGCCCTCCTCCTCACCCTGGCCCTGGCGGCGGTGGAAGTGGCGGCCGGCTGGCGCTCCGGCTCCCTGGCCCTGCTGGCGGACGCCGGCCACATGGTCACCGACGGCGCCTCCCTCGGGCTCTCCGCCTTCGCCGCCTGGCTGGCCGCCCGGCCGCCCAGCCTGCGCCATACCTACGGCTTCGGCAAGGCGGAAGTGCTGGCCGCCCTGGTCAACGCCTCGGCCATGCTGGCGGTGGTCTTCGGCATCGCCCTCGAGGCCTGGCGCCGCCTGCGCACCCCGGCCCCGGTGGACGGCGCCCTGGTGGGGGGGGTGGCCCTGGTCGGGCTGCTCATCAACCTGCTGGTGGCCTGGATGCTGTCCCGGGGCCAGCCCAATCTCAACGTCCGGGCCGCCCTGCTCCACGTCATGGGCGACGCCCTGGGGTCGGTGGCGGCCATCGTGGCCGGGGTCACCATCTGGCTGACGGGCTGGACCCCCATCGATCCCATCCTCTCCATCCTCATGGGCGGCCTCATCCTGGCTTCCAGCATCCGCCTCATCCAGGAATGCCTCCACGGCGCCATGGACGCCGTGCCCGCCCACATCGACCTCGCTTCCCTCGGCCGTCAGCTGGCCGCCGCGCCCGGGGTGCGGGACATCCACGACCTCCATGTCTGGTCCATCTCGGCCGAGCAGCCCGCCCTCTCCGCCCACGTGCGGGTGCTGAGCCTGGAGGGCTGGCCCCGCACCCTGCGGGCCCTGGTCGCCATCGCCCGCCGGGCCGGCATCGACCATGTGGCCTTCCAGCCCAGCCTGGTGGAGGAGGCCACCACCCAGCCCATTTATTTCCATCCCCAGCCCGGCTGGAGCAGGCGCCATCCCTGAAGCGGCCGGTGGCCGGGAACGAATCCTGCAGAACATCGTCGCCTGCTCCGACGGCCAAGGGGTGAAGTCAGCGGACGCTGTCGGGGGTTTTCCTTTTTGACCGGAACAAAGGAGATGCAGATGAAAGTCGTCGGATGGGTTATCGCAATCATTTTCCTCGTCGGCCTGCTGGTGGTGTCGGGAGTCCTGAAACTCATTTTCTGACCCGGCCGCAACCGGGAGGCCGCCGTCGACGGGAAGGCGGACGGCCGAGGCCATGAAAGCCGCCGAGCACGACTCCCACCTGCAGCGGATGATGGAAATGCACCAGCAGACGCTGTGGGTGCATTTCGCCGTCATCCTGCTGGGAGTCTGGTGCCTGACGGCGCCGGCCATCCTGGGCTACCGGGACTCCGGCAACTGGGGAACGGCCGTGGCCCGGGTCATGGTGGAGCGCAACCTGGCCCCGCCGGAATGGCGGGCCGACGCCCTGGCCTGGAGCGACATGGCGAGCGGCGTCCTCCTCGTCGCCTTCGGCAGCCTCTCCCTCTTCCGGCGGCAGCGCTGGGCCCAGTGGGGGAGCTGCTTCACCGGCATCTGGCTCCTCTTCGCCCCCCTGGCCTTCTGGTCCCCCTCCCCCGCCGCCTACGCCAACGACACCCTGGTGGGCGCCCTGGCCATCGCCTTCGCCATCCTGGTGCCCATGATGCCGGGCATGGCCATGGACGCCATGGCGGCGGAGGAGGACATTCCCCCGGGCTGGAGCTATTCCCCGTCCTCCTGGTCCCAGCGCCTGCCCATCATCGCCCTCGCCTTCGTCGGCTTCTTCATCGCCCGCTACCTGGCGGCCTTCCAGATGGGACACATCTCCACGGTCTGGGAACCCTTCTTCGGCACTGGCCCCTCCTTCGCCAACATGTTCACCGTCAACGGCACGGCCCGCATCATCACCTCCGACGTCTCCCGGGCCTGGCCCATCCCCGACGCCGGCCTGGGGGCCATGAGCTACCTGCTGGAGGCCCTGTCGGGGATGATGGGGGACCGGCGGCGCTGGCGCACCATGCCCTGGATGGTGGCCATGTTCGGGGTCCTGGTCATCCCCCTGGGCGGCGTGAGCATCTTTTTCATCATCATCCAGCCCATCGTCATCGGCACCTGGTGCACCCTGTGCCTCATTTCGGCGGCGGCCATGGTCCTCATGCTCCCCTACACCTTCGACGAGATCGTGGCCATGGTCCAGTTCCTGGCCCGGGCCAAGGGGGAAGGCCAGTCCCTGTGGCAGGTCTTCTGGCACGGCGGTACTGTTTCAGGCGCCGGCAAGGATGCCGGTCCGCCCCTGGCCATCGGCACCGGCCGCCTCGCCGCCCTGGCTGAGCAGGCCCGGGCCCTGCCCAAGGCCCTCACGGTGTCGGCGGCCCTGGGGATCTGGCTCATGTTCACCCGCCTCACCTTCGGCACCACGGGCGCCCTGGCCAACAGCGACCACCTGGTGGGTTCCGTGGTATTCACCTTCGCCATCGCCGCCTTCGCGGAGAGCGCGCGGCCCCTGCGGGCCATCAACCTCCTCTTCGGCGCCTGGCTGGCCCTCTCCCCCTGGGTCCTGGAGGGCGGTAACGGGGCTGCGCTGGTGGGCGACATGGCGGTGGGGGCGCTCCTCATGATCCTGGCCCTGCCCCGGGGGCCGGTCCGCCATTCCTACGGCGGCTGGGACCGCTACCTGGTGTGGTGAGCGCAGGTGCTCCCTTGCCGGGAGCCCGGAGAGACATAAATGGCCGCCGCCTGGCGACGCTGAGTCAATAATGACCAGGCCGTCATCGGCCCACTCGCTGAAAATCTCGGCAGCCCCGCGCTAAGTCCCTGTTTCACCATTGGTAAATCCATTGCATCCGATGCTGGCACAGCGCCTGCTAAGAAGCGCCTCATACCTCTCCTCTGCATGATCGATTGCAGAGAAGGGCTATCAGCTTCGCCCCAGTCATTACGAGACGTGCCTGGTACGAAGCCATACCAGTGCAGCGGCGCCGTCCGCGAGATAAGGGAGGAGAGAAACCAATGACAAGATTCATCGCGGGGATAGTTGCAGGTGCCGCCCTGTTTGCCCTGCTTGCCTGGAACATGGCCGGCAGCCTGATGTTCACCGAGCGGGAAAGCCCGTTCAGCGTCGAGGAGACGGTGGCCCGCATCCAGCAGAACATCCAGGCCACCGGCAAGGGCTGGTCCCTGTCGGGCCTGCGCAATGCCGCCAAGCCCATCGAGGCCGCCGGCGGCAATGTCCTGCCGGTGCTCATGATCGAGGCTTGCAGCACCCAGTACTCGGCACCCATCCTCAAGAATGACGACATCCGGTTCCTCTCCAACCTGATGCCCTGCAAGATCTCCGTCTACAAGAAGAGCGACGGCAAGGTGTACATCGGCATGATGAACGCCCGGCTGATCGGCAGGCTCTTCGGCCCGGAAGTGGGCGCCCTCATGGAGCAGGTGGCGGAAGACCAGGCCGGCTTCGTCAAGTTCGACCCCAGCAAGCCGGCCCCGGCCATGATCAAGGGCACCCCCGGCGGCGGCGGCGAGAGCGGCGGCTCCGGCGGCGCTGCCGGCGGCTGCTGAATGGTGATCTGCCCATGACTGCCCGAGGAGACACCATGCGAACCCGATTCAAGAAAGTCCTGGCCGCCCTGGCCGGGGGGCTGATGCTGGCGGCCACCGCCGCATTCGCCAACCCGGCGCCAACGGCCCAGCCGGCTCCGGCGGCGACCCCGGCCACCGCCCCTGCAGCCCCGGGCAAGCCGGCGGCCACGTCCACCGCCGACCACAGCAAGTTCGAAGCCCTGCGCCAGAACTTCAAAACCGGGCCGGAAGTGACCAAGGCCTGCCTGAGCTGCCACACCGAGGCCGCCAAGCAGGTCCAGCACACCAAGCACTGGACCTGGGACTACACCAATCCCCAGACCGGCCAGCGCCTGGGCAAGAAGAATCTGATCAACAACTACTGCACCTCCACCATCTCCAACGAGAAGGACTGCATGGCCTGCCACGCCGGCTACGGCTGGAAGGACGCCAGCTTCGACTTCTCGAATGAGCAGAACGTGGACTGCCTGGTCTGCCACGACACCACCGGCTCCTACCGCAAGCTGCCCGGGGACGCGGGCCACCCGATCTACGAGCGCAAGGAGTTTCCCCACGGCTCCGGCAAGTTCGTGGAGGCGGTGGATCTCCAGAAGGTCGCCCAGAAGATCGGCAAGACCAGTCGCACCACCTGCGGCGCCTGCCACTTCTTCGGCGCCGGGGCCAACGGCGCCAAGCACGGCGACCTGGACAGCTCCCTGCAGAATCCCGGCAAGTACCTGGATGTGCACATGGACAAAGCGGGCCTGAACTTCACCTGCGCCACCTGCCATTCCACCTCGTCCCACCAGGTGGCCGGCAGCCGCTACGCCATGGACGCCGCCCCCAAGGGCGCCGCCCATATCCGCGGCAAGGCCGACGACAAGCCGGCCTCCTGCCAGTCCTGCCACGGCAACCGGCCGCACCCGGAGAAGATGGGCAAGCTCAACGACCACACCGCCAAGGTGGCGTGCCAGACCTGCCACATCGCCGAGTACGCCCGCACCCCCATCGGCAGCGAGCTCTCCTGGGACTGGTCCAAGGCCACCACCATGGGCCCGGACGGCAAGCCCATGGCCGCCAAGGACAGCGCCGGCCGCCGCGCCTTCGATTCCAAGAAGGGCCAGTGGGTGTGGGATTCCTACCTGGTGCCGGAATACCGCTGGTTCAACGGCGAATTCACCTACAAGACCTACCGGGACAAGATCGACCCCAGCCAGACCCTGGAGATCAACCACCCGGGCGGCGCCCCCGGCCAGGCCGACTCCCGCATCTGGCCCTTCAAGGTGCACCGGGGCAAGCAGCCCTACGACACCGAGAACCTCAACCTCACCGTCCAGCACACCGCCGGCGAGGATGACACCGCCCTCTGGCACAACTACGACTGGCAGAAGGCCATCGCCAAGGGCATGCAGACCGTCGGCCTGCCCTTCAGCGGCAAGTTCGATTTCGTCAGCACCGAGATGTACTGGCCCATCACCCACATGGTGGCGCCCAAGGGCGATGCCCTGCAATGCCAGCAGTGCCACGGCGAGAACAGCCGCCTGAAGGGCATCACCGGCATCTATATGCCCGGCCGCGACCGCAACCCGATCGTCGACGCCATCGGCTGGGGCGTGGTCGGCCTCGCCTTCCTGGGCAGCCTGGTGCATGGACTGGTCCGCATCGTGGCCTATCGCCGCAACCGGAGGAATGGACAATGAGCAGCACGAGAATCTATCTGTACAAGCGCTACGAGCGCTTCTGGCACTGGTCCCAGGCCGCCCTCATCATCCTCATGATGGTCACCGGCTTCGAGGTGCACGGCACCTACAGGTGGCTGGGCTTCGGCCAGGCCGTGCAGATCCATACCCTGGCGGCCTGGTCCCTGCTGGTGGTGTGGGCCTTCACCATGTTCTGGCAATTCACCACCGGCGAGTGGCGCCAGTACATCCCGACCCTCAAGAAGGTCGGCGACGTGGTGCGCTTCTACGCCTTCGGCATCTTCACGGGGGCATCCCATCCCTTCCACAAGACGGCGGAGCAGAAGCACAACCCCCTGCAGCGCCTGGCCTACCTGTCCTTCCTGGCCATCATGGGCCCCTTCATCTGGGGCTCCGGGCTCCTCTACCTGTTCTACGGGCAGTGGGAGGCATTGGGCCTCACCGCCTACCTGAACCTGGAATGGGTCGCCTTCTTCCACACCGTCGGCGCCTTCATGATCCTGGCCTTCTTCTTCGTCCACGTGTACATGACCACCACCGGCGAGACCTGGTATGCCCACATCAAATCCATGGTCACGGGCTGGGAAGAGAGCCACTGACGCCGGCCGGCTCAGTCCCTGGCTGACCGCGGCCCTCGCCCTGTGGGCGCTGGCGGCCGGGGCCGGGGAGGCGCCGGTGCCCCACCTGGATTCCCGGGGCCAGGCGGCCTACCGGGAATTCCAGGCGGCGCCGCCCCACCGGGCCTTCGTCATCGCCCCCGGCGGCGCCTGGTCCTGGAAGGCCGCGGAAGCCACCCCCGAGGCCGCCCTGGAGGCGGCGACCGGGGCCTGCCGGGAAAGCACCGAGCAAGCGTGCGTGCCCTACGACGTCGACGGGCGGACGGTTTTCGATGCCCGCGCCTGGTCTTCCCTGTGGGGGCCTTACGCCAGCCCGGCAAAGGCCCGGCAGCGCCCGGCCGGTACCGCCCGCGGCCAGCGTTTCCCCGATCTCGCCTGGCGCACCGCCGCCGGCAAGGCGACGCATCTCTCCGAACTGCGGGGCAAGGTGGTGGTGCTGCATTTCTGGGGCAGCTGGTGCGCCCCCTGCCGCCGGGAAATGCCGGAACTCCAGAGGCTGTACCGGCAGGTGGGCGATGGCGGCGATATCCGTTTCGTCCTCCTGCCGGTGCGGGAGGACTTCGCCACCGCCCGGCACTGGGCGGAGCAGCAACAACTCGACCTGCCCCTCGGCGATCCGGGCGGCGCCGGCGAGCGGCTCTCCCTGGCGGGCGGCGGGACGGTGCCGGACCGGGAGATGGCGCGGGTCTTCCCCTCCACCTACGTCATCGACCGCAGCGGCATCGTCGTCTTCGCCCATCCCGGGCCGGTCGCCGACTGGCCGGGCTACCTGCCCTTCCTGCGGGACGCGGCGGCCCGCTCGGGGCGCTGACCCGGTTCAGCCTGGAGCTTGCGGTCGATGGTGCGCCGGCTGATGCCCAGCCGGCGCGCCAGCTCGGCCTTGTCGCCGTCGAGCCGGGCCAGGGCCTCCCGCAGGTAGCGCCGCTCCAGCACGTCGAGGGGGACGATGTCGGTTTCATGGCCCGGGGCGTCGGCATCGGCCGGCACGGCCGGCAGGTGGGCCGGCTCGATGACATCGCCGTCGGCAAGGATGACCGCCTGCTCGAGAATGTTGCGCAGTTCGCGGATGTTGCCGGGAAAGTCGTAGGCCAGCAGCGCCTTCTCGGCAGCCGGGGAGAGGCGCATGGCCCGCTCCGGCGACAGGCGGGACAGGATGTCCCTGGCCAGCAGGGGCAGGTCCTCCCGGCGCTCCCGCAGGGACGGCAGGGTGATCGGAAAGGCGGCGATCCGGTAATAGAGGTCGCGGCGGAAAGTGCCGGCCTCCACCATGGCCGGGAGATTCCGGTGGGTCGCCGCGACCAGCCGGAAATCGGCGCGCAGGGTCTCCACCCCGCCCACCCGCCGGAAGGTGCCCGTCTCCAGCAGGCGCAGAAGCTTCACCTGCAGGCTGAGGGGGATGTCGCCCAGTTCGTCGAGGAACAGGGTGCCGCCGGCAGCGGCTTCGACCAGACCGATCTTGCGCTGGCTGGCGCCGGTGAAGGCGCCCTTCTCATGGCCGAACAGTTCCGATTCGAACAGGCTTTCCGTCATGCCCGAGCAATCGACGGGCACGAAGGACTTGGCCTTGCGCGGGCTCAGGCTGTGCACGGTCTGGGCGGCCAGTTCCTTGCCGGTGCCGGATTCTCCCAGGAGCAGGACGGAGGTATTGCGGCCGGCAACGCGGTGCAGCAATTCCAGCATGCGCCTGAAGGCGGGGGAATGGCCCACCATGCCCGACAGCGGGCGCTCCCCGGCCCGTTCCCGCAGGGTGGTCATGGCTTCGACGAAATAGCGGATGCGGTCTTCCCGGTCGCGGATCGGGATCAGTTCCACATCGACATATTGGAGGCCCTGGGGGGTGTAGTGCTGGTGCAGCACCCGGCTGGAGTGGCCGCTCTTGAAGGCCGTGGCCCGCGGACAGGACTCGCCGCAGAGGTCGCAGGGCTGTTCGAAGTGGTGGGAGACCTCGTGGCAGGTCCGCCCGATCAGCCCGGCCGGGTCGCCGTATTCGTCCCGATAGGCGCGGTTGGCGGCCAGGATGCGGTAATCGAGGTCGATCAGGATGCGGGGCCCCGGCATCGCATCGAGCATGGAAACGAGTTCGGACGGCAGATGGACGGCGGCGAGGGTAGTCATGAATGACTCAGGCAGGTGCTTGATAGGTCAATTCTGGCCAAAACCCGTGGGGCAGGCAAGCCGGATGTTGGGCGAAGCGTCCCGCAATGGCTTGTTTCCACGGGCGGACCGGTTTCTGGCACGCAGCCTGCTGAAGGGTTGCGGCTGCGGGTCTCCGTCACCATTTTTCCAATGAAAGGAGCATCGCCATGAAGCAAACCCTGCTGCAGGAAAAATACCCCGTCTTCGTCGCCGAAATCGGCCGGAACGAGACCACTTGCCAGGACGTCAATGACATCGTCTCCTGCCTCAAGGCCATGATCGCCGAGAACGACCGGGTCCAGTTCATCGGCGTCTTCGACCACCATGCCCATACCCGGCGCATCGGCGGCGAAATCGACCCGGCCATCCGGGGGGCGGTGGACGTCATCTTCTGCTTCGGCTCGACCCTGCCCAATCCCCTGGTGCTGGCCGTTCGCCCGCGCTCCATCGGCGTCGCCGATCTGGGCGACCGCTTCGTCGTCAGTTTCATGGAGGCCCCGGCGGCGCCGGTCACTGGAGCGATGGAAAGGTGGGTGAAGGGCCTGCGCAACAAATCCTGACCGGCGAGGGAACCGGGGTCGCTCTGTTAGACTCGCCCATCCCCCAATCTCGAAGAGACCGCAGCAAAGTGACCCCCTCCGACCTGGAACGGCAACTGGCTTTCCTCAAGGAAATCGATCGGCTCAAAAGCGTCGTGCGCCTGTCGCCCCTCATCGATCGCTCCCGCCGGGAGAACAGCGCCGAGCATTCCTGGCATCTTGCGATGTATGCGCTGGTGCTCGCCGAGCACGCCGCCGGGGCGGTCAACGTGCCGCGGGTCGTGAAGATGCTGCTGATCCACGACATCGTCGAGATCGACGCCGGCGACGTGCCTTTCCACGTGCCGTCGACCCATGCCGGGCAGGAGGAGCGCGAACGGCTCGCCGCCGAGCGCCTCTTCGGCCTGTTGCCGGACGCGCAGGCGGCCGAGTTCCGCGAATTGTGGTTCGAGTTCGAGGCCGCCGAAAGCGACGACGCGAAGTTCGCCAAGGCCCTCGACCGTTTCCAGCCCATGCTGCACAACGCGGCGACCGACGGCGGCACCTGGGTGGAATGCCAGGTGACCCTCGATCAGGTCAAGGCCCGCTGCCGGCCACCGATCGAAGGCGGCGCACCCGCACTGTGGGAAGCCGCTGCCGGAATGGCCGAAGATCACTATCGCAAGGGCTCGCGGCAGGAGTGACTCGGTCACCGCTGTCGCGGCGGGCAAGCCGCTCCGTGATTCCGCCCGACTAGAACCGCAGGCTCAACCCCACCACGAGCGCCTGCCTGGCCACCAGCTGGACACCGTTCACATTGCGGACGAGCGGCTGCTGAACGAAGCCGTAGAGTTGGCTATCCGGGGTAAGGGCGAAGCTCACTCCGGGGCTGGCGTACAAGTGACGGCCGCCGCTAAGGTCCGACTCGGCGTTGGAGCCGGTATCCCGCCCCTTGACCAGCCCGTTCAACTGAAAGAGGAGCGTGACCTCGTCGCTGACCGGGTAGTTGATGCCGCCGGTGATCGAGAGCTGGTTGCCAGGGCGGAAGTCTTCCCTGGTAGCGATAGCCTGCTGGAATAACGCCTGGCCGAACCAGCCGAGGCCGCGAAATTGGGGGCGGTATGCGTAATACCCACCCAGTACCAGATCGGTGCTGCCGGTCCCGGGCTGCAGGGCCCGTTCGGCCACGACTCCCTCCCCATTTGCCACCCGGTAGCCGCCTGTGGGCAACTTGAGGCCAAATTGCAGCCCGACGCTGTTGGTGGGCTCCTCCAGATCGAACTGGTAGCGGCCCAGGACCCGGGCATCGCCGGTACGAGTGAACTGCCAGGACTCGGGGGTCGCCGCCCCGGTCGGATCCGCGATGTGGTCGTGCTGGCGCTTTGCCATGGGGAGCGAGGCGGCGACGCCCCAATGCCGGTCAAACGTATAGTCCAGGCCAGCCACCAGGTTCTGGTTGACGGTTCGGGTCTCGGTGGTATCCGCGGTATCTTCCGCAGCGGAGATATCGCGCCCGCCCCGGCGCAGCCGGTCCTGGCGGATGTATTCGTAGCGCAGGTCAGCCATGAAACGGCCCGCCTGGCTGGCCATTCCCTGGGTGTCCCACTGGGTGTTGATGACGCAGTAAGCGGAGCCGCAGGAGGCAGCGGCGGGAGATGGCAGGCTTGCTGCAAGGACAAGCGGAGTGAGCAGGATGAAGCGGTTCAGAGTCATGGAGCCTGTGGGCGGAGGAAACGCGTTACTGGACTATCGAAACAGCGACGTATTCTCTTGGATCGAGACGATAAGTTCCAGCGCTTCCAGCCGCTCACCCGCGCCCCCAAACCGGTGCCAGCCATTCTGAGCCGATGGCTTGGAGACATTTCCCGGTACATGTGCTCCGTGGGGAAACCCTTGCGCTGCCCTACTCCTTGTCGGTCTTGGGAGGTTCCGGGGGCGGAATATACGGCGTCGGGTAATCAGGCCGCTCGCGTTGATTTAGAGGATCAGGCGGTTCAGGGGTGGCAGGCTCCGCAGGGCCGTGTCCTGGTTCAGCTGGCATGGCGCAAACCTCTGTTCCTATTGCTCAGGACTCTTTAGGTTTGCTGTTCGCCGGTTAAGTTTCGGCCTTCTCCGCGGATTCCGGTCAAGTTGGCCTCCTGGGCCGGAATTCCCTGGCCTGAGTGGGAGGATGGTGCGGCCAATGACCGGCATCAGGAAGAATGCATGGGGTGGCGCTTTTGTCTCTGATCGGCCGGGAGCGGCCGTGACCGGCATAGTCATTCTTCTTAAATTGGCTCGGGCAGTTTCTGCATGGTTCGTTCGCTCATTCAAAAAAGCGACAATCCGGCATTCGCAGATGACATACATCAGATTTTCATAGACTGCACTCGCCTGAGCGGTCATAGTTCGCAGCCTGCATACAGTGGTTACTGGTGCGCCCCTGCACCCTTACCAGAGCAACGTCCTGGCTATCTAAAAAAATTAAGGAGCCCCTCGTGAATCACATCTACCGTCTTGTCTGGAACCATCGCCAGCAGAAGTTCGTCGTCTCCCATGAGAAGACCCATGCGCGGGGCCGCTCGGGCAGGACGGTCATGGGCGGGGTAGCGGGAGCTTTGCTGGCCGGACTGCTGGGTACGGCGATTGCAGCCCCGGGCGCCACGACGCTCCCCACTGGCGGCCAGGTGACCGCCGGCAACGCCACCATCAGCGCCGGCGCCAACACCCTGACGGTACAGCAGACTTCCCCACGGGCCGCCATCAACTGGCAGACCTTCTCCATCGGCAGCGACGCCACGGTCAACTTCGTCCAGCCCAATGCCTCGGCCATTGCCCTCAACCGGGTGGTGGGCAACGAGCAATCAGTGATTTCCGGAGCCCTGAACGCCAACGGCCAGGTCTTCATCCTGAATGCCAACGGCGTCCTCTTCACCAAGGGCGCACAAGTCAATGTGGGCGGCCTGGTGGCCTCCACCCTGAACCTCTCCGACGCCGACTTCATGGCCGGCAAGACCGCCTTCACCGGCAACGGCGGCAAGGGCTCTGTCATCAACCTGGGCACCCTCAATGCCGCCGACGGCGGCTACGTGGCGCTGCTCGGCAACCAGGTGAAGAACGAAGGGGTCATCGCCGCCCGGCTGGGCAGCGCCATCCTGGCGGCCGGGGAGCGGGTAAGCCTCAATTTCAATGGCGATTCTCTGGTCGGCGTGACCGTGGACAAGGGCACCCTGGACAGCCTCGTCGAGAACAAGCAGGCCATGCGGGCCGACGGCGGCCTGGTGGTCCTGACCGCCAAGGGGCTGGATACCGTGCTCTCCGGGGTGGTGAACAACACCGGGGAAATCCGGGCCCGGACGGTGGCCAACAAGGATGGCCGCATCCTGCTTCTGGGCGACATGGATTCCGGCACCGTGAATGCAGGCGGCGTCCTGGACGCGAGCGCCCCTGCCGGCGGCAACGGCGGCTTTATCGAGACCAGCGCGGCCCACGTCAAGATTGCCGAGGACTTGAAGGTCAAGACGTCCGCCTCCCAAGGTTCGGCCGGCAACTGGCTCATCGACCCGGTGGATTTCACCATCGCCGCCAGCGGCGGGGACATTACCGGCACCGCCCTCGGCACCCTCCTCGCTTCCAACAACGTCACCATCCAGACGGCCACCGGAACCAATTCCGCCACCAACCGCTATGGCACTTCCGGCAGCAACGGCGACATTTTCGTCAATGACGCCGTCTCCTGGTCGACCAACAAGCTGACGCTGAACGCCTACCGCAACATCAACATCAACGCCAACCTTAACGGCTCCGGCACGGCCAGCCTTGCCTTGGAATACGGCCAGGGTGCGCTGGCGGCAGGCAATACCAGCACGTACAGCCTTAATTACGGCGCCAAGATCAGCCTGCCGGCGGGGCTCAATTTCAGCACCAAGCTGGGAAGCGACGGCACGACTACCAGTTATACCGTTATCACAACCCTTGGCGCCCAAGGCAGCGCCACAAGCGCCGACCTGCAGGGCATCAAGGGCGGTTTATCGGGTAAGTACGTGCTTGGCGCGGACATCGACGCCTCCACCACGTCCACCTGGAATTCTGGAGCGGGCTTTGAGCCCATCGGCAGTTATGCGACCCAATTTTCCGGCACCCTGGATGGCCTGGGTCATACGATTACCGGGCTCACCGTCAACCGTCCTTTAGCGGATAACGTGGGACTGCTGGGCTGTATGGGAAATGCCGTAGTTCAGAATGTGGGACTGGTAGGAGGAAGTGTTACCGGTCATGCTGGCGTCGGAAGCCTGATAGGACTCAATCTTGGCGGCACGGTGAGCAACAGCTACGCCACCGGCAACGTCAGCGGCAGTGACGCTTACGCCGGCGGGTTGGTGGGACTCAATAGTGGCGGCACGGTGAGCAACAGCTACGCCACGGGCAACGTCAGCGGTAACGTTCAGGTCGGTGGGCTTTTGGGATCCACTGAATACGGCACGGTGAGGAACAGCTACGCCACCGGTACCGTCAACGGCAACACTTACGTCGGCGGGCTTTTTGCATATTCCTACAGTGGCACGGTGAGTAACAGCTACGCCATCGGCCACGTCACCGGAGGCAATTATGCTGGGGGGCTGGCGGGATACGTCAGCAACTACACTTCGGTTTCCAAGACCTACGCAACTGGGGCCGTCGCCGGAAGCAGTTACGTCGGCGGGCTGGTGGGTTACAACAACGGTGGCCTAATCAGCAACAGTTACTGGAACACCACAACGTTCGCGGGGCCCGGTATCGCCGCAGGCTCTACAAGTGGAGCCACAGGGCTTTTCTCGACGGCCATGCAGGTGCAGTCCAACTTTGCCGGATTCGACTTCACCAATACCTGGGCCATCTACCAAAACCATACCAACCCGCTCCTTCGCTCGTTCATGACTCCCCTTGCGGTGACGGTCAGCAACACGAGCAAGACCTATGACGGCCAGACCTACTCCGGAAGCAACAGCTTCATCTATTCCATAAGCAGCCCGACGGTTTACGGAACCCTGAGCTATGGCGGCACGGCTGCCAGCGGCGTCAATGCAGGCACTTACACCACTTCCGCCAGCGGCCTGTATTCCGGCCAGCAGGGTTACCTTATCAGCTATGTTGATGGCACTCTGACGATTAACAAGGCCCACCTGACCGTCGCCGCCGGCAACCAGTCCCGGCTCTATGGCCAGTCCAACCCGACCTTCACTCAGACCATCACGGGCTTCGTGAACGGGGAGAACACCTCCGTCGTCAGCGGTACCCCGGGCAACGGTAGCAGCACCGCCACCGCCACCAGCGGCGTCGGCACCTACACCATCGCCGGTAACGCCTCGGGTCTTTCCGCCGCCAACTACGACTTCACGGCAGCCAACGGCACCCTCACGGTGAACAAGGCCCACCTCACCGTCGCCGCCGACAACCAGTCCCGGCTCTATGGCCAGTCCAACCCGACCTTCATCCAGACCATTTCGGGCTTCGTGAACGGGGAGAACACCTCCGTGGTCAGCGGTACCCCGGGCAACGGTAGCAGCACCGCCACCGCCGCCAGCGGCGTCGGCAGCTACACCATCACCGGCAATGCCTTGGGTCTTTCCGCCGCCAACTACGACTTCACCGCCGCCAACGGTACCCTCACGGTGAACAAGGCCCATCTGACCGTCACCGCCGACAACCAGTCCCGCCTCTACGGCCAGTCCAATCCCACCTTCACCCAGACCCTTACCGGCTTCGTGAATGGAGAGGATTCGTCCGTGGTCAGCGGCTCCGCCACCGGCAGCACCACGGCCAACGCCGCCAGCGGCGTCGGCACCTACGCCATCACCGGCAACGCCTCGGGTCTTTCCGCCGCCAACTACGACTTCACGGCAGCCAACGGCACCCTCACGGTGAACAAGGCCCATCTCACCGTCGCCGCCGACAACCAGTCCCGGCTCTATGGCCAGTCCAACCCCACCTTCACCCAGACCCTCACCGGCTTCGTGAACGGGGAAAACGCGAGCGTCGTCAGCGGTACCCTGGGTATGGGTAGCACGACGGCCACCGATACCAGCAGCGTCGGGACCTATACCATCGCCGGCAACGCCTCGGGCCTGTCCGCCGCCAATTACGATTTCACGGCCACGAACGGCACCCTGACCATTACCGATCGCCCCGTGGCTTCGACGGACAATGAGCTTGTGAGTCGTACCGTCGCCACTACTGTGATCAGTCCGGAATTGACCCGTTCCGAAGGCAGCGTGGCGGTTAGGAGCGTCGGGATCGCCTCCACCGGCGGTGATCTGCCCTCGACCTCTTCCGGCCCAGGCAATGGCCCCCGCGCAACCCTGGTTTCCACTGCCAGCAACCAGGAATCCACCGAGCTGGTGAGCCTGTCGGAAGTTCGAGGCATGGGCAACGGGCAAGGAGCCACGCCTGGAACCCCCGGGGAATTCCGTGTGCCGGCTGGGCGAAATTCGCTGGTCATGATGCTAGACGGCGGCGTCAGACTGCCGTCCGGCGTCGAGCAGCAACTGTTCGTCGTACGAGCTGATAACCAATAAAGAACACACATGAACAAGCACAAGCTAGCGCTTTCCGGGGTAGGGGTAGCCATGTCCCTGGCTTTTGCCGGGACCAATGCATGGGCACAGGTACGGCCAGATATCGGCAATGTCCTGCAACAGGCCCAGCCGCCGGTGGTGCCCGCGCCGCCGGCGCCTGCCCTGCCCGCGGTAGGCGGCGCCCAGGCTGTCGAGCCGGCCCGGACAGCATTGCCTTCTGGCCAGCCCATAGCGGTCAGGGCTATCGACATCCAGGGCAACCGGATTATCGACACGGCCACCCTCGCCGCCCTGGTGGCTGACGGAGTGGGTAAGTCGCTCACCCTGCCGGAACTGGAGGCCCTGGCCCAGCGCATTACCCGCTACTACCGGACCCGGGGTTATTTCGTGGCCCGGGCCTATATCCCCGCCCAGGACGCCACTGCCGGCCAGATCAGGATCCAAGTCGTCGAGGGGAGTTACGGCCAGTTCCGCCTGAAGAACACCTCGCTGGTCCGGGACGATATCATCCAAGGCATCCTCAACCAAGCGAAGGACAGCCAGGCCGTTTCCCTGGAAAGCCTGGAACGCAGCCTGCTCATCGTCAATGACACCCCGGGCGCCCGGATCACCCGGGCGGACGTCCAGCCGGGCGACCAGGTCGGCTCCTCGGATTTCACGGTGGAAGCAGCAGCGACTGCCCCCTATGCCGGCTACGTCATGGCCGACAATTTCGGTTCCCGCTACACCGGCAGGAACCGCCTTTCCTTTGATCTGGACGCCCTCTCCCCCACGGGACGGGGCGACCGGCTTTCGGTCGGTGGCCTCATAAGCGACACCGGCGATTTGGTGAACGGTCGCCTGGCCTACTCGGCCCTGCTGGTACCCAACGGCCTGCGGGGCGAGCTGGCCGTGAGCCAGACCCAGTACCAGTTGGGGGACGCTTACAGGAACCTCGATGCCAAGGGTACCGCCCGGGCTGTCGATGCCACCTTGATCTACCCGATTCGCCGCACCAGGTCCCAGACGATCGAGGCTAGCGTCAATCTCAATTACAGGGACCTGGAAGACAAGATCCAGTCCACCGGCACCACGACCCCCAAGACCCTTACTGCCGCCACGGCAGGGCTGTCCCTGCGGGACGAGTCGGCGGTCTTCGGGTTGGGCGGCCTTACCCAGGCCAACGCCGGCTTGAGCTTCGGCGAACTGAAGATCGAGGATGCAGCTGCCCGGGCCCTGGACGCCGCCGGCCCGCGAACCCAGGGGAGCTACCAGAAGCTGGCGTTGGGCGTCAGCCGCCTCACCTTCCTGCCCTGGGACTTCAATTTCTCGGCATCCTTCCGCCACCAGCGTTCCCTGAACGACAAGAACCTGGACAGCAGCGAGCGCCTGGCGGTTTCCGGCTACGCCGGGGTGATGGCGTACCCGACCGGGGAATTGCTGGGCACCAACGCGAGCGTGGCCCGCCTGGAACTGGCTCGCCCCCTGCCGTCCTGGGGCGGACTGAGAAGCAGCTGGCAGATCTTTGCCGACTGGGGCCAAGCCAGCGCCGCCCGGCAGATCGCTGCTGCCGACCGGCGTCGGGATATCGGCGACGTGGGTCTTGGCTGGACCGGCAGCTACAGCGGAGCCCTGGTGAAGGCCTATGTGGCCCACCGACTGGACGACCGGCGGCCCGCCAGCGAGCCCTACCCGCGCAACAAACTCCTGGTCCAGGCGGGCTGGGTGTTCTGAAGCCCAGGCCTATTTTTACCGAGGACATGGTTACTACTCGAGGAGCCATTTCCTTGGCGGTTCTTACAGGTAGGACGAGTCTCCAAAACTAAACTCAAGCCTACTATGGTCGCAATGGATGTCCGCCTGCCATTTCAAGAGCGGTCATTGTTGACTCGTTTGTCATCGGGCTGCTTAGGGTCGGGCACGGCCTTTCGCCCAAAAGCGCCGGGCGGCAGCTTTCAGATACCGACTTCCCGAAAACTAGCTACGTGGCTGAGCCGCTGCCCAACCAAACTCTTGGATATGTCCATTGGAATTAGGGCAATTCAGTCAGCAGTTGCCTTTCTTCGCCTGCCCCGGCGGACAGTGGCCCCCATGGCCCGGATCTATGATGACTGCCCCGGAAGGCGTATAAACGGCACATCCCGACAAGAGAATGGCGACCACCGCAACCCAAGCGAGTGTTTTCATCTCGATAGCTCCTTCGAGTCAATCTATTTTTCATTTTAGGCCCGAAAGAACCGATGTCCGCTACTGATACGGAACTCAGCTTCATTCGTCCGTAAAGCAGCCACACTCCTTTGAGCGCTTATGCAAAAGGGCGCTGCGGTAATGTCGCCGATGGGCAGTTGCGGCCACGGGCGGAGGTTGCTCCACTCCGTTAGCTGACATAGCAATGTCTCCAACCAGCCTATATTTCCCGGCTCTCCAGGAGGCGATTCTGAGGACGCTTGGAGGTTCTCCGCAGAGCGTTATTTTCTTTTCGAGTTGCGTTGAACCCGGAACCGGCCTGCCAAACCTTCGAATCAAGGGGCTGCCTTAACCTCCATGTAGCCCTGTTGCGCAAGAAAATCAAAGTAAATGACTACAGGGTTGCTACCGATCGTACCTTGAATCTGGTTGGCGTATTGGCCGATCTCCTCAATGGAAAGATCCTTTACTTGACCGACCAGGTTAATGAAAGTGGCATCGTCGTCAATTGTTCTTTTCCGCAATTCCATCTGTCATCCCCTTTGCAAAGGGCCGCAGTATTTCCACCATTTGTAACGACTTGATGAAGCATTGGTTTCTAAATGTAACTACACACCCCGTGCTTCCCTGATTGCCGACACGTCATGAGTTGAAAACCGAATTGCTTCCGCGTCGACAGACGCACTTGAGCGTCTTCTATGGCCGAGGTACGGGCTATGGGGAGACTTTCGGGCGTCTATTGCGCAACGGATGGCGAACATACGCGACGGACAAGCTGGCTGAACGCAGCCGGTCGAAAGCCCGCGTCGTTTAAACGGAATAACCGACGCTGAAACCCTCTTGCCTGAGTTTGCCCCGCCAGGCACGTACAGCGGACCGATTGCCGCTCCCCGCCCTCGGCATATTCCTCGACGGTAGCCGGCATCGCCCGCCACCGCATTCTCCGGCTGGCCACGCCGCGCCGCGTACCCGTTACTGACGAATCAACCGCAGAACAGGCGCTGGCAGAGGCGTGGACACCGAACGGATGGGGAAGGTGGCAGGGCGGAGCGGATCAGCCAGCGCTCTGGGACAACGCGATCTGGGGCTTGCCGAACGAGGTGACGCTGTGGCTTTCCGCGGACAGGGCATTGATGTCGCCGCAGAGTTCGCCACCTTCGTCGATGACCAGCTTGCCGTAACGGACCTTGCCGCTCACCCGGCCCGTGGCGTGGATGATCAGCTGAATGCGCGCCGTCAGTTCGCCTTCGAAGTGGCCGTGAATCTCGGCGATATCGATGCTCACCTTGCCGGTAAAGTTGCCCTGCTCGGAAATGCGGATGATCCGGCTGTCCATCGTAGCCTCGACGCGCCCTTCGACGACCAGGGTATCGCAATCGAGGATTTCGGCGCCTTTCAGTTTGACGTCGGGGCCGACGACCAGGCGGGCGCCGGCGCCGATTTCGGCCGGCATGGGCTCCTTCGCCTTCTCGACCTCTTTGGGCGCGGCG
>DATFAA010000130.1:0-23714 GCA_035255045.1 Rhodocyclaceae bacterium
CGCATCGTCGGCCAGATGCAGCACGACCTCTTCCACGTCTACACGGTGGATCAGCACATCCTCCAGGTGATGCGCAACCTGCGGCGCTTCACCATGGCCGAGTTCGCCCACGAGTACCCCATGTGCTCGCAGATCATCAGCGATTTCGACCGGCACTGGCTGCTCTACGTGGCGGCCATCTTCCACGACATCGCCAAGGGTCGCGGCGGCGACCATTCCGAGCTGGGCATGGCGGACGCCCGGGAATTCTGCCAATCCCACGGCTTCTCCGAGGAGGACACGGAACTGGTGGTGTGGCTGGTGGGCAACCACCTGGTCCTGTCCCAGGTGGCCCAGAAGGAGGACCTCACCGACCCCGACGTGATCACCGCCTTCGCCGCCCGGGTTGGGGACGCCCGCCACCTGGCGGCCCTCTACCTCCTCACCCACTGCGATATCCGCGGCACCAGCCCGAAGGTTTGGAACCACTGGAAGGGCCAGCTGCTGTACGACCTCTACCGCCAGACCCTGGACCGCCTCAACCAGGGTGCCGCCCCGGCCGCCCACGGCGTCATCGCCGAGCGCCAGGCCGAGGCCATGCGGCTGCTGCGCTACTTCGCCCTGTCGGAGACGGTGCACGAGCGCCTCTGGAACCAGCTGGACACGGTCTATTTCCTGCGCCACTCGGCCGAGGAGATCGCCTGGCACACCCGCTCGCTCCATTACCGCATCTTCGAGGACCGGCCGGTGGTTCGGGCCCGCCTCCACCAGGGAGGCGAAGGCCTCCAGGTCATGGTCTACACCCAGGACCAGCCCGACCTCTTCGCCCGCATGGTCGGCTTCTTCGCCCGGGCCGGCTACAACATCGTGGACGCCAAGATCCACACCACCCGCCACGGCTATGCCCTGGACAGCTTCGTCCTCCTGGACATCGCCCAGCAGGACAACGAGCGGGAGATGATCCCCTACATCGAGCACGAACTGGCCGAGCGCCTGGCCCACCAGGCGCCGCCGGAGGCTCCTTCGCCGGGGCGGTTGTCCCGCCAGGTGCGGCATTTCCCCATCAAGCCGGAGGTCACTATCCGGTCCGACGAGAAGGGTGCCAACTACGTGCTGTCCCTGGTGGCCGCCGACCGTCCGGGCCTCCTCTACACCGTCGCCACCACCCTGGCCCGCCACGGCGCCAGCCTCCATACGGCCAAGATCGCCACCCTGGGCGAGCGGGCCGAGGATGTCTTTCTGATCAGCGGCGGCGACCTCGACAAGACCTCCAGCCGCATCCGGCTGGAAACCGAGCTGATGGAGCAGCTGAGGGTCTAGGAAGGGATGGATCGGGACCGCAGACCATGGAGAAGCGCCTGATTCCCCTGATCGCCCTGCTGGCCCTGGCCTGGGCTTCCGCAGCCCGGGCCGATGCCTTCAAGTGCCGGGCCGCCGACGGCGGCGTCCTGATCTCCGCCACCCCCTGCCGGGAGGGCAGCAAGACCCTGTCCATCCAGCCGGGCGAAGTCGTCGCTCCGGAAGCGCGGCAACGGGCGGAGCAGGAAGCGGAACGCCAGCGCCGCTCCCTGGCCGAGCGGGAAGTGGCCCGTCGGGTCGAAACCGAGCGGGAGCAGGAAAACCAGCGCCGGCTGGCGGCGGAGGAATCCTCCCGCCGCACCTTGTGCCTGCAGAACGCCCAGCAGGAGCCCGACCCGGTGTATCGCGCCGACCTCATCGCCGCCTGCAACGGGGTGGCGCCCCAACGGCCGGCGGTGATCCAGCAGCCTCTCTACCTGCCGGCCGTGCTGCCCCGCAGGAAGCCCCATCGGGGCTGGGACTGCGTCTCGGCCGACTGCAAGACGCCGCAGCCCCACGTCCAGCCGCCGCGGACGCCCCCCGACCAGTTCAAGGCCAACTGCCGCCGGGTGGACAACGTCCTGCGCTGCGACTGAGGGTACCTCAGACCGCCATCCCCATGGGCTGCCAGCTGTCCTGATTGCTGACCAGGCGCTCGATGACGGTGCGCACCCGCCCCATGGCTTCCTGGAGCACCGATTCCAGGGTTTCGAAGTGGATTCCCTGGGCGCTGGTGCCGCGGCCGGCAGCATGGTTGGCCACCACGTTGATGGCGGCGTAGGGCAGGCCGATCTCCCGGGCCAGGGCCGCCTCCGGCATGCCGGTCATGCCCACCACGTCGGCGCCGTCCCGCTCCAGGCGGTTGACCTCGGCGGCGGTCTCCAGCCGGGGACCCTGGGTGCAGGCGTAGACCGCCCCCTTCTTGGCCTCGATGCCCGCCGCTTCCGCCGCCGCGCCGATGCGGGCGTAGAGTTCGGCATCGTAGGGCTCGGTGAAGTCGATGTGGGTCACCGGCGTGTTGCCGCCGTCGAAGTAGGTGGAGCGCCGGCCCCAGGTGTAGTCGATGATCTGGTGCGGCAGGACGATGTCCCCCGGCTTGAGGTCGGCCCGGATGCTGCCCACCGAGGCCACCGAGATGATGCCCGTGGCCTTCTGGTTGTGCAGGGCCCAGATGTTGGCCCGGTAATTGACCATGTGGGGCGGGATGGTGTGGCCGTAGCCGTGGCGGGGGAGGAACATGACCGGCTGGCCGCAGATCTGCCCGAAGATGAGCGCGCCGGAGGGCTCGCCGTAGGGGGTGCGGATCACTTCCCGGTGGGAGACGTCGAGGATGGACAGGGTCGTGAGACCGCTGCCGCCGATGATTGCCAGCATGTTCAGTTGTTCCTTTCAGCCACCAGGGAAGCCAGGGTGGGTACGACGCTCTTCAGGGAGGGATGGCTGCGCCGGATCTCGGCCAGGTCCACCACGTTGCCTTCGAGCTTGCGATACAGGGCGTTCTTGCGTTCCGCCTTGAAGGGCAGGTCGGCGAGGGTCTTGCCGGCGTGGTAGCGGACCAGGGTGTCGCGGCCGATGTCCTTGGCCTGCCAGGGGATGGCGGTCCGGTCCACCAGGTGCAGCGCCTTGACGGTGGGCAGGCCGGCCGCCAGCTCGGCGACGGCGCGATGGATCTTCTCCCGGTAGGCAGCCACGGCCTGGCCGGCATCGGAGGTCGTCGCCCCCGTGGTTTCCGCCGGCGCTCCCATCAGCCAGCAGGCGATGGAATCCGGCGCGAAGGCCTCGATGGCCCCCCGGGCCTCGCCGCTGAGGGCGGTGATCTCGGTCTGCAGCAGGATCACGTCGGCGTCGGGCAGGTCCTTGAGGCGGTCCCGGGTCGCTTCCAGGCAGTCCAGCAAGGAGTCGACGGCGAGGACGGCGAGGCCGCGCCTGGCCAGGGCCAGGGTGCCGAAGCCGACGCCGCAGCCGATTTCCAGGACCCGCTTGCCGGGGATGAGGGAGGCCATCCAGTCGTAGTCCCCGCGCTTGGCGTAGCTCTCGCCCTCGTGCTGCCAATAGTCGATGAAATCGGTGACGGTGGCGCCGCTCATACTTCGTCTTCCTTCAAAGCGTAGATGGCCGGCAGGTTGCGCCAGGCGCCCTTGACGTCCATGCCGAAGCCGAAGACGTAGCGGTCGGGCACCGTGACGGCGACGAAGTCGGCCCTGATGGGCTTGTCCTTGCCGTTCTGCTTGTCGGCGAACACGGCGGTGAGGACTTCCGCCGCTCCCAGGCGCTTCAGGCTGTCGCTGACGGCCGCCAGGGTCACCCCTTCGTCCAGGATGTCATCCACCACCAGCACCGTGCGGTCCTTCACCGGCGTCCACGGGGCGCTGCGCCAGGACAGTTTGCCGCCCTGGGTTTCCATGCCGTAGCGGGTGACATGGAGATAATCGAAATCGAGGGGGAATTCCAGGCGCGGCAACAGCTGGCCGGCGAAGATGACGCCCCCGGTCATGACGCACAGGACGAGGGGATTGCGCTCGGACAGGACCTCCCTGATCTCGCCCGCCACCTTGTCCACGGCGGCCTGCACCGTCTCCTTGGAATAGATCGGTTCGGCGGACGCCAGGATGTCGCGGGCGTTTTTCACAGTCATCAACTTGCTCCCAGATTTTTCAAATATTCGCTGAAGGCCGGGCCCACTTCCGGGTGGCGCTGGCCGAACACGACCATGGCCTGGAGGTAGCCCAGCTTGGAACCGCAATCGTACCGTGTACCGTCGTAGCGGTAGGCCAGCACCTGCTCGTCGTTGAGCAGGGAGGCGATGCCGTCGGTGAGCTGGATTTCGCCGCCGGAGCCGGTCTGGACATTTTCAAGGTGGTGGAAGATGCGCGGGGTCAGGATGTAGCGCCCCACCACGCCCAGGGTCGAGGGGGCTTCCTCCGGCTTGGGCTTCTCGACGATGGCATGGACCTGCTCGATGCGCTCGGCCACCGGGCGGGCATCGACGATGCCGTAGCTCTTGGTCTCGGCCAGGGGCACGTCCTGGACGCCGAGGACGGAACAGCGGTAGTAGTCGTAGCTGTCCACCATCTGCTTGAGGACGGGCGGGTTGCCATCCAGGAGGTCGTCGGCCAGCAGCACGGCGAAGGGCTCGTCGCCGATCACCGGCTTGGCGCACAGCACCGCATGGCCGAGGCCGAGGGCTTCGGCCTGGCGGATGTAGATGCAGTTGATGTTCTTGGGCAGCAGGTTCTGGGTGAATTCCAGCATTTCCATCTTGCCCCTACGCTCCAGCTCGTTCTCCAGTTCGTAGGCCTTGTCGAAATGGTCCTCGATGGCGCGCTTGGAACGGCCGGTGACGAAGATCATGTCGGTGATGCCGGCGGCCACCGCCTCCTCCACCGCGTACTGGATGAGAGGCTTGTCCACCACCGGCAGCATCTCCTTCGGGCTGGCCTTGGTGGCGGGCAGGAAGCGGGTCCCCAGCCCCGCCACCGGAAACACTGCTTTTCGTACCTGGGTCATTTCTTAGCCTTTCTTATCGAGTATCTTGAGCAATTCTGCCTCGTCTATGACCGGGCGCCCCAGGGCCAGGGCCGTCTCCAGCTTGGAGCCGGCCTCCTCGCCGGCCACCACGAAGTCGGTCTTCTTGGACACCGAGCCGGCCACCTTGCCGCCGGCCGCCTCGATGAGGGCCTTGGCCTCGTCGCGCTTCAGGGTCGGCAGGGTGCCGGTCAATACCAGGGTCTTGCCGGCCAGGGGCTTGGGCCCGTCATGGCGCACCGTCTCTTCCGGCCAATGGACGCCGGCCGCGCGCAGTCGTTCGATGACTTCCCGGTTGTGAGGTTCGGCGAAGAAGGCCAGCACGCTCGCCGCCACTACCGGCCCCACGTCGGGCACCTCCTGGAGTCCGGCCTCGTCCGCCGCCAGGAGCGCTTCCAGGCTGCCGAAGTGCCGCGCCAGGTCTCGGGCCGTGGCCTCCCCGACGTTGCGGATACCGAGGGCATAGATGAAGCGTCCCAGGGCTGTACTGCGGCTCTTGTCGATGGCGGCGACCAGGTTGCGGGCCGACTTCTCCCCCATGCGCTCCAGCCCCGCCAGGGTTTCCGCCTCCAGCCGGTAGAGATCGGCCGGGGAATGGACCAGGCCGCAATCCACCAGCTGATCCACCAGCTTGTCCCCCAGGCCCTCGATGTCCATGGCCCGGCGCCCGGCGAAATGAAGCAGGGCCTGTTTTCTCTGGGCCGGGCAGTAGAGGCCGCCGGTGCAGCGGGCCACCGCCTCGTCGGGCAGCCTTTCCACCGCCGAACCGCAGACCGGGCAGGTCGGGTAATGCTTGCGCAGCTCCCAGGGCTCGTGGACGGGGGCCACCAGGTCCTGCATGGGCCGCTTCTCGGGCACCACCGCCACCACCTCCGGGATGACGTCGCCGGCCCGGCGCACGATCACCGTGTCGCCGATGCGCACATCCTTGCGGCGTACCTCGTCCTCGTTGTGGAGGGTGGCGTTGGTGACGGTGACGCCGCCGACGAACACCGGCTTGAGCCGGGCCACCGGCGTCAGCGCCCCGGTACGCCCGACCTGGACCTCGATGGACAGCACTTCGGTGGTGGCCTCCTCGGCCGGGAACTTGTGGGCGATGGCGAAGCGCGGCGCCCGGGAGACGAAGCCCAGGCGATCCTGGGCGGAGAGTTTGTTGACCTTGTACACCACCCCGTCGATGTCGTAGGGCAGGCTCGGGCGCTTTTCGCCGATCTTGGCGTAATAGCCGAGGAGGCCGGCCGCTCCGGCGACCACCTCGCGTTCCGGCGCCACCGGAAAGCCGAAGGCGGCCAGACGGTCCATGAGTTCGGCGTGGGTGGTGGCGCGCAGGGCCTCGTAGCCGGCGCCGATGCCATAGGCGAAGAAAGACAGGGGGCGGTGGGCGGTGATACGGGAATCCAGCTGGCGCAGGCTGCCGGCCGCGGCATTGCGGGGATTGACGAATTCCTTCTCGCCCTTGTCCCGCTGGCGGGCATTGATCTTCTCGAAATCCTTGCGGAACAGCAGCACCTCGCCCCGCACCTCGAACAGGTCGGGCCAGCCCTTGCCGACCAGGCGCAGGGGAATGCTGCGGATGGTGCGCAGGTTGGGGGTGACGTCCTCGCCGGTCACGCCGTCGCCCCGGGTGGCGCCCCGCACGAAGACGCCGTTCTCGTAGGCGAGGTTGATGGCCAGCCCGTCGAACTTGGGCTCGACGGCGTACTCCACCGGCTGTGCCCCCTCCCCCAGTTCCAGGCCGCCGCGCACCCGCTGGTCGAAGGCCTCCACTTCGGCCGCCGAGAAGGCGTTGTTGAGGGACAGCATGGGCACCCGGTGGGTGAGCGCCGGGAATTCCTTCAGGGGCGGCGCCCCGACCCGCTGGGTCGGGGAGTCGGGGGTCAGCAGTTCCGGGTGGCCGGACTCCAGGTCCTGGAGTTCCCGGAACAGCCTGTCGTACTCCGCATCCGGGATGGTGGGGGCGTCGAGGACGTAGTAGGCCCGGTTGTGGCGCTCGATCTCGCCCCGCAGGAAGGCGGCCCGCTCGGCCGCTGCGGCTGGTCCCGGCATCGTCAAGAGAACAGGCGCAGGGCCTGGGGGCTGCCGGCCGGCAGGCCGTACTGGACCATGGCAGCCTGGGGCTTGACCACGAATTCCCGCTTGATGTGGTCGAGCTGGGCGTCGGACAGGGGATGCCGGTTGTCGTCCACCAGGATGCCCTGGAGGGTGTCGCCGAAGCGCCTGGCCAGGTCCACCATCTGGCTGAACACCCGGTCGGCGTGGTCCACCCGGGGCACGTCGAGGAGGAAGGTGAGGCCGTGGGTCGACAGGCTCTTGATGGACTCCTGGGTCAGGGAGGTGCTCTCCAGGTTCTGCAGGCGGAACTGGACCCGGCCCTCGTCGTCGTAGCGGGCAAACAGGCCGTCGCCCCCGAGGACCATGCCAGCCGCCTCGGCCAGGGCCCGCAGCTTGGTGCCGGAGAAGGGCGTGCCGCGGCTCACCAGGTTCACGCCGATCTCCAGGTCCACGTCGGCGCAGAAGCGGTCCAGGTCCATGGCCTGGTCGAGGACCGGCTGGCGGGGCGGCATGTCGGCCACGGCCAGGAGTTCGTCGGCCAGTTCCTGCATGGCGGTCATGAAGATGGAGAGGTCGGCCTCGGCAACCGGGCCGCGCCGGTCGGCCAGCTGCAGGCCGATGCGCAGGCGGCGGTACGGCAGGGGCAGGTCCGGGGCGATGACTTCCCAGGCCCGGGTGCGGTCGTTGAAGCCGACCCATACCACCGGCTTGGCGAGGCGCTGCAGGGCTTCCCGCTGGGAATGGAGTATCTGGGTGGCGGGCACCGCATCCACCAGCTCCATGGCGACGATGAAGTCCAGGCGCGGGTCCAGGAGCCGGGTGGGCACGTCCGGCGGCGCAATGTCCTCCGCCATCTCCTCTTCCACCTCGGGCTCGACCATCACCGGGACGTCGGTCTCCGGCTCGAATTCCTCCTCCGGCAGGGGGGGATCGGCCAGCACCGGCTCCCGCCGCTCCACTGCCGGCGCGTCGTCCATGGCCAGGCGCGGCTCGGCGCGCTGGGGTGTTTCCCGCCGGGCCGCCTCGCCGCCCAGGAGGACATCGTCGTGGTCCGATTTGAGCATCTGCTCCGCCACCTTGCGGTGGGAGCGCTCCTGCCACTTGTTGTAGGCGAAGACGCCGGCCACTGCCGCCGCCCCCAAGCCGATCAATCCGTATTGAAGTTCGGTCATTACGCCGCTTCCCTCATCTTGAGTGCTTCTTCGATGTCGACCTCGACCACGCGGGAAACTCCCGATTCCTGCATGGTGACGCCGACCAGTTGCTCCGCCATTTCCATGGCGATCTTGTTGTGGCTGATAAACAAAAACTGGGTCTGCCCGGACATTTTCTTGACCATGGAGCAGAAACGTTCCGTATTGCTGTCGTCCAGGGGGGCATCCACCTCGTCCAGCAGGCAAAAGGGCGCCGGGTTGAGCTGGAACATGGAAAAGACCAAGGCGATGGCGGTCAGGGCCTTCTCGCCGCCGGACAGGAGATGGATGGTGGAATTCTTCTTGCCCGGCGGCTGGGCGATGACCTGGACGCCGGCGTCCAGGATCTCGTCCCCGGTCATCACCAGTTCGGCGCGGCCGCCGCCGAAGAGTTCGGGGAAAAGCCGGCCGAAATGGCCATTCACCGTGTCGAAGGTGGATTGCAGCAGGTCCCGGGTTTCCCGGTCGATGCGGCGGATGGCATTTTCCAGGGTTTCCATCGCCTCGGTCAGGTCCGCCGCCTGGGAATCCAGGTAGCCCTTGCGCTCCCGGGCCGTCTCCAGTTCCTGGAGGGCGGCCAGGTTCACCGGCCCGAGGTCGGCGATGGCATTGGTCAGCCGGGTAATCTCCCCCTGCAGGGCCGAGGGCCGGGCGCTGCCCAGCTCGGGCAGCAGGGCTTCCTCGTCGGCGCCGGCCTCCGCCAGTTGGGTCGCCAGCTGCTCGGCATTCATGGCCGCCGCCTGCTCCTTGAGCTTGAGGTCGCCGATGCGGGTCCGCAGGGGCTCCAGGCCCTGCTCGATGCGCAGGCGCTGTTCCTCCAGGCCGCGCAGGGCATTGGTGGCGGCCTCCAGGGCGTCCCGGCAGGCAGCCAGGGCCTTTTCCTTCTCCTGGCGGTCGGCCAGGGCCGCCTGGAGCTGCTCTTCCATCACGTCGGGGGGCTGGGCTTGGGCCTGCTCCTGGCACTGGTCCCGGTCCCGCTCGATGCGCTGCAATTCCCGCTGGGCGGTGGCCTGCTGGGCGAAGACGTCCTGCAGCTTGCCCTGGCACTCCCGCAGGGAGAACTGGGCTTCCCGCAGGGCCCGGTCGAGGTCGGCGTGGCGCTCCCGCTCGGCCCGCACCGCCCGCTCCGTCTCGTCCAGCCGCCCCTTGGCGCCGGCCACCAGGACCTGGATGCGGGACAGGCCTTCGCGGACCTCGGCGATCTTCTCGTCGGCGGCCATCTCCCGCTCCCGCTCGCCCTCCTCCTCCTCGGCCAACTCGGCCAGTTGCTCCCGCAGACGCTCCTTCTGGTCGCGGAAGCTGGCCATGGCCTGGGACAGTTTCAAGGTTTCCATCTGCAGGGCATGGACCCGCTGCTGGCGGTCGGCGACGTAGCGCCGGGCCTCCTGCAGGGCTTCCTGCTTCTCCTCCAGCTGGTTCTCCAGTTCTGCCACCCGCTCCTGGGCCGCTGCCAGGCGGGCTTCGCCGCCGGCGATGCCGGACACCAGGGCCTCGATTTCCCGCTGCCGCTCCAGGAGGCCGTGCTCGGCCTTGTCCGGGGCGAAGAAGGTGACGCTGGTGCGGCTCACCAGGTCGCCCCCGGGAGTCACCAGCACGGTGCCCGGCGGCAGCTGGGGCCGGCGCTGCAGGGCCTCTTCCAGGGAGGCGGCGGTGCGGACGCCGGCCAGCCAGTCGGCCAGCACCGTGGCGATGGCCGGGTCGTCGCAGCGCACCCGGTCGAGGAGGCGGCTGTCGCCCCCGGCCGCCGGCGCGGCATCAGCCGGCAGGAGGACGGTGAGCTTGGCGTCGGGGCGGTCGTGGAGCCAGTCGTCAAGCTTGGCGGGATCGTCGCAGGCGATGGCGTTGAGGTGCTCCCGCAACACGGCCTCCACCGCCTCTTCCCAGCCCGGCTCGACGTGGATGCGCTTCCACAGGGGCGAGGCGCCGTCGAGGCCGTGGCGGCGCAACCATTCTGGCAGCTTGCCGCCCTGCTGGGTACGCAGCTGCATCTGCTCGAGGGCCGCCAGGCGGGCCTCGCCGGCGGCCAGTTCCTTGCCGGCCTGCTGCACCTCGGCCTGGGCGGCCTTGCGGGCGGCCTCCAGCTGGGGCACCTCCTGCTGCAGGTCGGTCAAGTTCTCCTGGTCGGCGGCCAGCTCCTCCCGCAGAAAGGCCAGCTCGTCCTCCTTTTCGGCCAAGCCATCATGATCGGGCTCGGCCAGGGCGGCCAGCTCCTCCCGCAGCTTTTCCCGGCGCTGGACCAGGGCCTGGAGGGTGCGCTGGGCATGGGCCTTGTTGTTCAGTTCCAGCTGCAGGCGCTGCTCGCTATTGGCGGTGCGGCCCTTGAGGCGGTTGAGTTCCTCTTCCGCCTGGGCGTGGGTTTCCTCTACCTGGGGCGCGACGTTCATCTGCATTTCCAGGCGCTCTTCGGCCTGCTCCACCCGCAGCTGGGTGCTTTCCTGCAATTCCTCCCAGCGCTCCCGGTCGGCGGCGAGCTTGTCCGCCGTCTGCCGCCAGTGGGTGAATTCGCCTTCCAGCTGAGCCAGGCGTGATTCGAGCTGGCGCTGGGATTCCCGGCGATGGCGGATTTCCGCCTCCAGCCGGGCCACCTCGGCATTGGCCGCGTACATATCGCTCTGGGCCTGGTGGAGGGCGTCGCCGGCGGCGAAATGGCCTTCCCGGGTTTCCTCCAGCCTGGCCTCCAGCTCCCGCAGGGCGGCGCTCTGGGCCTCCAGTTCTGTGGTGGCCCGCTCCACTTCCAGCGCCACCCGCTGGCGCTCGGCCGCCGCCTCGTTCTTGCGGAGGAGCCAGAGGATCTGCTGCTTGCGGGTCACCTGGTCGTTGAGGGCATGGTACTGGCGGGCGACCTCGGCCTGGACTTCCAGCTTTTCCATCTGGCTGGCCAGCTCCAGGCGGATGTCCTCGACCCGGGTGAGGTTCTCCCGGGTGTCCTCCAGCCGGCCCTCGGTTTCCTTGCGGCGCTCCTTGTAGCGGGAGACGCCGGCCGCCTCCTCCAGGAAGACCCGCAGGTCGTCGGGCTTGGCCTCGATGATGCGGGAGATCATGCCCTGGCCGATGATGGCGTAGGCCCGGGGCCCCAGGCCGGTGCCCAGGAAAAGGTCGGTGATGTCCTTGCGGCGGACCTTGAGGTTGTTGATGAAGTAGTCCGACTGGCCGTTGCGGGTCAGGACCCGCTTCACCGACAGCTCGGCGTACTGGGACCACTGGCCCATGGCGCGGCCCAGGGAATTGTCGAAAATGAGCTCCACCGAGGCCCGGGACACGGGCTTCCTGCCAGTCGTGCCGTTGAAGATGACGTCCTGCATGGACTCGCCGCGCAGCTCGGAGGCCTTGGACTCCCCCAGCACCCAGCGAACGGCGTCCATGATGTTGGACTTGCCGCAGCCGTTCGGGCCGACGACGCCCACCAGCTGCCCGGGCAGGGCGACCGCAGTAGGATCGACGAAGGACTTGAAGCCGGCGAGCTTGAGCTTGGTTAAACGCATCGGAGAGGCTGGATTACGCCATTCGGCCGGCTTTTCCAGCGCGGCCTTGCGGGGGGCCGTATAATAGCATCCGAGCCATTCAATCAAGATATCGCCGCATGTCCACGCAGCCTTCCAAGCAACTCGAAACCTTCCCCAACCCCGCCGCCGACCGGGATTTCCACATCCACATGGAGATTCCCGAGTTCACCTGCCTGTGCCCCAAGACCGGGCAGCCGGATTTCGCGGTGCTGTACCTGGACTACATCCCCGACCAGCTCTGCGTCGAGTTGAAGAGCCTGAAGATGTACATCTGGTCCTACCGGAACGAGGGTTGCTTCCACGAGGCGGTGACCAACCGCATCCTGGACGACCTGGTGGCCGCCACCCAGCCCCGCTTCATGCGCCTCACCGCCAAGTTCTACGTGCGGGGCGGCATCTTCACCAATGTGGTGGCCGAACACCGCAAGCCGGGCTGGACCCCTGCCCCCCGGGTCGAACTGAGCCAGTTCGAATCCAATTCGAATATCCGCGGCTAGATCGGAGCTGCCCGTCTAGCGCATAACCGGAGAAAACAATGGCCTTGCCGGCTCCTGCCCCAAGATTCACCGCCGACGACTACCTGGTCTGGGAAGCGACGCAATCGGAGAAGCATGAATACGTAGCCGGCGAGGTCTTTGCCATGGGGGGTGCCAGCCGTACCCACGTCACCGTCGCCCTCAACATCGCCGGCGCCCTGGCCGACAAGCTGGAGGGCTCCCCCTGCCGCGCCTTCATGTCGGACATGAAGCTGCAGGTCCAGGCGGCCACCGCCTTTTTCTACCCGGACGTGATGGTCACCTGCAACGAGGTGGACCGGCGGGCCGACCAGTTCGTCACTTCCCCGTCCCTCATCGTCGAGGTCATTTCCCCGACTTCGGCGGGCTACGACCGGGGCGACAAGTTCGCCGCCTACCGGCGCCTGCCCAGCCTGGAGCAGTACATCGTCGTCGATCCGGAACAGCGGCGCCTGGAGAGCTTCACCCGCACCGCCGAAAGGCAATGGCTGCTCCAGGACGTGGCGCCGGAGACCCCCCTGGTCATCCCCTCCCTGGAGATCACCCTGCCCTGGGCCCGGGTCTTCCGCAACCTGGACTAGCGGCCATGGACGACGAAACCTTCCTCCAGCGCGCCGTGGACCTGGCCGCGGCCGGCATCTCCCGGGGCGACGGCGGCCCCTTCGGCGCCGTCATCGTCAAGGACGGCGAAGTCATCGCCGAAGGCTGGAACCGGGTGGTCGCCACCAACGACCCCACCGCCCACGCCGAGATCCTGGCCATCCGCGCCGCCTGCGCCCGGCTCGGCCGCTTCCACCTGGAGGACTGCGTCCTCTACGCCTCCAGCGAGCCCTGCCCCATGTGCCTGTCGGCCACCTACTGGGCCCGCCTCCAGCGCATCGTCTTCGCCAACACCCGGGACCAGGCCGCCGCCATCGGCTTCTGCGACGACGACCTCTACGGCGAACTGTGCCGGCCCTGCCACGCCCGCAGCGTGCCAACCCGCCACCTGCCCCTGCCGGGGGCCGGCGAGCCGCTGCGGCTCTGGCATGAGAACCCCGGCCGCATCGCCTATTGAGGAAGGCTGAAACACAGCCGCCCTTCCTTGGCGTTTTGCCTTTTTCAGGGATAATTCGGACTTTTCGTCTTCTCCGTCCCGTCCGTGAATCCCCACCTCGCCAAGCTCCAGCCCTATCCCTTCGAGAAACTGCGCCAGCTCTTCGCGGGCGTCACCCCTGCCGCCCAGCACCGGGAAATCAAGCTCTCCATCGGCGAGCCCCAGCACCCGACCCCGGCCTTCATCATGGAAACCCTGGCCGGCAGTCTGAAGGGCCTGGCCAATTACCCGACCACCCAGGGCACCCCCGCCCTGCGGGAAGCCATCGGCGCCTGGATCAACGGCCGCTACGGCGTGGCGCTCAATCCGGACACGGAAATCCTGCCGGTCAACGGCTCCCGGGAAGCACTCTTCTCCTTTGCCCAGACGGTGGTGGACGCCAGCCGGGGCTTCGTGCCCCTGGTGGTGAGCCCCAACCCCTTCTACCAGATCTACGAGGGCGCGGCCTACCTGGCCGGCGCCGAGCCCCGCTTCCTCAACACCCTGCCGGAGAACGGCTTCGCCTTCGACTACGACTCGCTGTCCGCCGAGGAATGGGCCCGGGTGCAGCTGCTCTACGTCTGCTCCCCCGCCAACCCCACCGGCAAGGTGTTCAGCCTCGAGGACTGGAAGACCCTGTTCGAACTCTCCGACCGCTACGGCTTCGTCATCGCCTCCGACGAGTGCTATTCCGAGGTCTATTTCGAGGGTTCCGAGCCTCCCCTGGGCGGCCTCCAGGCCGCCCAGCTGCTGGGCCGGGGCCACGAGCGGCTGGTCATGTTCTCCAGCCTGTCGAAGCGCTCCAACGTGCCGGGGATGCGCTCCGGCTTCGTCGCCGGCGACGCCGCCATCCTCAAGAAGTACCTCCTTTACCGCACCTACCACGGCTGCGCCATGGCGACGCCGGTGCAGGCCGCCTCCATCGCCGCCTGGGGCGACGAGACCCACGTCCGCGACAATCGCCGCCAGTACACCGAGAAGTTCGACGCGGCGACGCCGCTGCTGGCCGAGGTGCTGGGCACCCGCCGGCCGGACGCCAGCTTCTACCTGTGGGCGAGGACGCCCATCGCCGACACCGACTTCGCCCGTGGCCTCTACGCCGCCTATAATGTCGTGGTGCTGCCCGGCAGCTATCTGGCCCGGGAAGCCGGCGGCGTCAATCCGGGGGCGAACTTCGTCCGCATCGCCCTGGTGCCTTCCCTGGCCGACTGCCTGGAAGCCGCCGGGCGCATCCGCCAGTTTGTGCAACAACTCCAATCCAATAACTAACATGTCCGTCGAGGTCCACATCGTGCCCAACCATCAACATCCCCTGCAAACCCTGATCGAGCAACTCTGGGAGCGCCGCACCGAGCTCTCCTCCAAGTCCTCCCGGGACGAAATCGGCGCCATCGAACAGGTCATCGGCGAACTGGACGCCGGCAAGCTGCGCGTCGCCGAGAAGATCAACGGCCAATGGGTCACCCACCAATGGGTGAAGAAGGCGGTTCTCCTGTCCTTCCGCGTCCGCGACAACGTCATCCAGGACGCCGGCGACCTCCGCTTCTACGACAAGGTGGACACCAAGTTCCAGGGCTGGTCCGAGGAGCAGTTCCGCCAGGGCGGCTTCCGCGTGGTGCCCCCGGCCGTGGCCCGCAAGGGCAGCTTCATCGCCAAGAACGCCGTGCTCATGCCCTCCTACGTCAATATCGGCGCCTATGTCGATGAAGGCACCATGGTGGACACCTGGGCCACCGTCGGCTCCTGCGCCCAGATCGGCAAGAACGTGCACCTCTCCGGCGGCGTCGGCATCGGCGGCGTCCTGGAGCCGCTCCAGGCCAATCCCACCATCATCGAGGACAACTGCTTCATCGGCGCCCGCTCCGAGGTGGTGGAAGGCGTCATCGTCGGCGAGAACTCGGTGATTTCCATGGGCGTGTACATCGGCCAATCCACCAAGATCTACGACCGGGAGACCGGCGAGGTCATGTATGGCCGCGTGCCCCCGGGCTCGGTGGTGGTTTCCGGCAACCTGCCCTCCGCTGACGGCAAGTACAGCCTCTACTGCGCTGTCATCGTCAAGAAGGTGGATGCCCAGACCCGCGCCAAGACCAGCATCAACGATCTGCTGCGGGCCTGATACCCGGTCACCAGGCGAGAGAACGGGATGATCCTCGACAAGCTGTTCCAGCTGATGGCCGAGAAGCAGGCATCGGACATCTTCATCACGGCCGGCGCCCCGATCCACATCAAGATCCAGGGCGAGACCGTCCCGGTCAACCAGCAGGTCATGGTGCCGGAGATGATCGAGAAGATCGCCTACGAGCTGATGTCGCCCGACCAGGCCAAGACCTTCGAGGCCACCATGGAGATGAACCTCTCCTTCGGCGTCCCCCAGGTCGGCAACTTCCGGATCAACATCTTCCGGCAGCGGGGCTCCACCAGCCTGGTGATCCGCTTCATCCTCGGCAACATCCCCCCCCTGGACTCCCTGGGCCTGCCTGCGGTCCTGGGGGACCTCATCATGGAGAAGCGGGGGCTCATCCTCATCGTCGGTTCCACCGGCTCCGGCAAGTCCACCACCATCGCCTCCATGCTGGACCACCGCAACGCCAACAAGGCGGGGCACATCCTGACGGTGGAGGACCCGATCGAATTCCTGTTCAAGCACAAGAAGTCGATCGTGAACCAGCGGGAGGTGGGGATGGACACCCTGGACTGGCACTCGGCCCTCAAGAACGCCATGCGCCAGGCCCCGGACTGCATCCTGATCGGCGAGATCCGCGACAAGGAGACCATGCAGGCCGCCATCTCCTACGCCCAGACCGGCCATCTCTGCCTCGGCACCCTGCACGCCAACAACAGCTACCATGCGCTGAACCGCATCATCAGCTTCTTCCCCATCGAGAACCGGCCGGCCCTCTTCCTGGACCTGTCGGTGAGCCTGCGGGCCGTCGTTTCCCAACGCCTGGTGAAGAAGCCCGACGGCCGGCGGGTGCCGACGGCGGAAGTCATGCTCAACACCCGCCACGTGGCGGAGCTGATCGAGCAGGGCGAGGTCCAGGCCATCAAGGACGCCATGGAGCAATCCCTGGCGCCGGGGTCCCAGACCTTCGAGCAGGATCTCTTCCGGCTCTACCGGGAGGGCACCATCACCCTCGACGAGGCCCTCGGCAATGCCGATTCCCCGACCAACCTGTCGTGGCTCATCAACAACTCGGAAATGAGCGGCGGCCAGGAGGAAGGCCAGTCCAAGGCCTCCCAGGAAGCGGAGGCCGCCTCGGAAGGCGCCTCCTTCAAGGAATTCACCCTGACGCTGAACGAAGAAGAAGCAACTTGAAGCACAACCCCACCCTCGACCTGGCCGGGGAGCTGATCGCCAGGAATTCGGTCACGCCCGCCGACGGCGGCTGCATGGATCTCATCGCCGAACGCCTGAAGCCCCTAGGCTTCACCTTCGAATTCATCAACCGGGGCGGCGTCACCAACCTGTGGGCCCGCCGCGGCGCCGCCAAGCCCCTGTTCTGCTTCGCCGGCCACACCGACGTGGTGCCCACCGGCCCCATCGAGGCCTGGACTTCCCCGCCCTTCGAGCCCCAGATCCGGGACGGCAGGCTCTACGGCCGCGGCGCCGCCGACATGAAGTCCTCGGTAGCTGCCTCCATCACCGCCATCGAGGCCTTCGTCGCCGCCCACCCCGACCATCCTGGCTCCATCGCCCTCCTTCTCACCTCCGACGAGGAAGGGGACGCGGTGGATGGCACCGTCGCCGTGGTGGAAGCTCTCAAGGCCCGGGGCGAGACCCTCGACTACTGCCTCATCGGCGAGCCCACCTCGGTGAACACCCTCGGGGATATGGTCAAGAACGGCCGCCGCGGCTCCCTCTCCGGCAAACTGACGGTGAAGGGCATCCAGGGCCACATCGCCTACCCCCACCTGGCCAGGAACCCCATCCACCTGGCGGCCCCGGCCATCGCCGAACTGGCCGCCACCGAATGGGACAAGGGCAACGAATACTTCCCGCCCACCACCTGGCAGATTTCCAATATCCGGGGCGGCACCGGCGCCACCAACGTCATCCCCGGCACGGTGGAAATCCTCTTCAATTTCCGCTTTGCCACCGCCAGCACGCCGGACAGCCTCAAGGCCCACCTTTCCGGCATCCTGGACCGCCACGGCCTCGACTACGACATCGCCTGGACCCTGGGGGCCAAGCCCTTCCTCACCGGCCGCGGCCCCCTGGCCGATGCCACCATCGCCGCCATCCGGGAGGAATGCGGCATCGAGACCGAGCTTTCCACCACCGGCGGCACCTCCGACGGACGCTTCATCTTCGACATCTGCCCCCAGCTCATCGAGGTCGGGCCCGTGAATGCCACCAGCCACAAGATCGACGAGTGCGTCGAGGTGGATGCCCTGGCCAAGCTGTCCGGCATCTATATCCGCATCCTGGAAAGACTCCTCGGCCAATGAATATCGAGACCGCCCGCCGCGAACTGGTGACCGTTCGCGATCTCCTGCGCTTTGCCGTCAGCCGCTTCACGGAAGCCGGCCTGTTCTTCGGCCACGGCAGCGACAACGCCTGGGACGAGGCCGTATACCTGATCCTCCACACGCTCAGGCTGCCCCTGGACCGGCTCGATCCCTTCCTCGACGCCCGCCTCCTGGAGGACGAGCGGGAAGCCGTGCTGGCCGTCATCCGCCGTCGGGTGGAGGAGCGCCTGCCCGCCGCCTACCTGACCCACGAGGCCTGGCTGGGAGAGCACCGCTTCTACGTGGATGAGCGGGTGATCGTGCCGCGCTCCTTCATCGCCGAGCTGCTGGACGAGCAGCTGGCCCCCTGGGTGGACGATCCCTGGTCGGTGGGCAGCGCCCTCGACCTGTGCACCGGCTCGGGCTGCCTCGCCATCCTGGCGGCCCTGGCCTTCCCCGAGGCAACCGTGGATGGGGTGGACCTCTCCGCCGACGCCCTCGCCGTCGCCCGCCGCAATGTCGCCGACTACGGCCTCGACGAGCGGGTCCGGCTGGTCCGGTCGGACGCCTTCGCCCAGCTTGCCGGCCGGCGCTACGACGTGATCATTTCCAACCCACCCTACGTCAATGCGGAGTCGGTGGCCGCCCTGCCGCCGGAATACCTCCACGAGCCGGAAATGGCTTTGGGATCGGGCGACGACGGCCTCGACTTCACCCGCATCATCCTCCGGGAGGCCAAGAACCACCTCAATCCGGGCGGCGTCGTGGTGGTCGAGATCGGCCACAACCGGGATGCCCTCGAAGCGGCCTTCCCGGAGCTGCCTTTCACCTGGCTGGAAACCAGCGCCGGCAACGAGTTCGTCTTCCTGCTGCGCGAGGACGAGCTGCCGGTCTGAACAGGGCGAGGCCTGGCCTCGCCCGTGGGGATGGTCAGTGCTTGACCTGGTTGAGGGCCGCCAGGGCTTCCTGCTTGCGCTCCTCCAGGAAGTCGACGAACTCCTGTTCCGATAGCGGCTCTTCACCGTAGCCGGCGTGTTCCCGGTCGGGCGTGCCGCTATAGAGATCGGCCAGGACGCGGAAGACGGCCTCGACGATCAATTCCTCGCTCATGCCGGCCGTGTCGAGCTCGTCCAGGGCGCCGGCGAGGACAGGCATCTGCCGCCGGAAGGCGCGAATCCCGGTATTGATGCGCAGCACCTGCCCGGTGGTTTCCTGGGGATGGAAGGCCTGCTCGGAGGAATGCCAGCGTTCGACGGAAATCCGGTTCCTGCGCCGATTGACGAAGACGACAATCTGCCAGTCACCAAGCTGCAGCTGGGGGGTGTACGCCTGGAGAACCATCGATTGCTGGATCATTTTCTTCCTCTCTATGCCTTGCGGGTTTCTATGCAGTCCCGCCTCGCCGGACCGCGTTTATGGATATGCCTTTAGGGTCGAATTTTGAGGCTTCCGGTCCCCTCGGCGAATCAGCAAAACCCCTGCCGACCAGGTAGGGCAACACTGTAGTCCAAACGCAATTCCGTAAAAATATACCATTCGACTACAGACTGTCGAAGATTTTGACAGCCGGCCCTGCTCCGGACGGGACCGAAGGCTGCCGCCCGGGCCGGAATCCCAGGCCGGCGGGCTGCTTCTTCCCGAAGCGCCGGACGCTGGTGCGGATCATGCTTTTGCCCTCCCCGGGAGCGGGCGGCCGCCCGGCCCTCCGGGCAACGAATGGTCCCTGAATCAGGTCAGTGACCCATGGCGCCGGCACCCCTGGGCGGTCACCATGCTCACCAGCGCAACCCTGTGGCTACAACGCTTCGCGAGTCTGTCATGACAGAAGGATGGGACCCTTTTTCGACCTACCTGGCCCGTACCTATGGCGGGAAGAAAGCCCTCGGCCTGGCCGTCTGGCATTCCTCCCGGGCCTGTCTCGGCGCCCTCGACCGCTACAAGGCCGTTGACTGGGAACGAGTCTCCCGGGTGATCTTCGTGTGCAAAGGCAACATCTGCCGTAGCGCCTTCGCCGGGCGCCGCTTCCGCGCCTACGGGGTCGGGGTCGCCTCGGCCGGCCTCGAGGCCGATCCGGGGCGGCCGGCCGATCCCCGGGCAGCCAAGGTGGCCCGGCGCTTCGGCGCTGACCTGGGCGACCACCGCAGCGCCCATGTCGCGGACCTGGAACTGGCCCCCGGCGACCTCTTCGTCGCCTTCGAGCCGGACCACGGCGACCGGCTGCGCCAGCTCGCCCTCCTCCAGCCCGGGGTGCAGGTGACCCTCCTGGGTCTGTGGTCGCCCGTTCCCGGCACCGTCTATCTGCACGACCCCTACGGCCTGCACGAAAGCTACTTCGAGCTCTGCTTCGAGCGCATCGTCCGGGGCCTGGAGGGCATGCGGACCCGCCTGTCGATGGCCCGGGCGGCCATGGAGACCATGCCATGAGAGACTGGCGCGCCGACTATCCCATCCTGGTGACCGATGCCCACACCATCGGCTCCCTGGCCACCATCCGCTCCCTCGGCCGGGCCGGCTATCCGGTGGTGGGTGCCTCGGACCAGAAGAATGCCCTGGGCTTCCATTCCCGCTACTGCGGCAAGTCCCTCCTCCAGCCTTCCTACGACCGGGAGGAATTCGCCGACTGGCTCGACGACATCCTGGTACGGGAATCCATCCAGCTCATCATCCCCTCCGAGGGCTTCCTGCTGGCGATCCGCCCCCGCTTCGGCCAGTTCCGCCACCTGCTCCCGGTCCCCGACCGGGAGGAGCGGGTCTACAGCGCCCTCAGCAAGTACGATCTCTTCGCCCAGTGCGTCGAGGGCGGCCTGACCGGGAATCTGCCGCCCTTCGCCCTGGTGGCCGAGGGCCCGCCGCCCACGGCCGAGGAATTGCGCCCCCTGGGGGAGCCCCTGTTCATCAAGGCCGATTGCACCCATGCCCGCAACGGCGGCTGGGGCGGCGTCTTCCGCTGCGAAACCGCCGCCGCCGCGGCCGACAAGGTGGCCGCGCTGCAGCCGGAATACCGGCGCATCCTGGTCCAGGGCTATGTCCCCGGCGTCGGCGTCGGGGCCTTCCTGGCCCGCTGGCGGGACGAGGAGCTGGGCAAGTTCATGCACCGGCGGCTGCACGAGGTACCCCACTGGGGCGGCGTCTCCTCCTTTCGGGAAAGCTGGCGGCACGACGACATCCTGGCCGACGCCGAGGCCCGCATGGCCCACCTGGGCTGGGAGGGGGTCGGCATGTTCGAGTACCGCTGGGACCGGGAAAGCGGCCGTTTCTGCCTCATCGAGTTCAACTCCCGCTTCTGGGGGTCGCTGCACCTGGCCCTCTTCGCCGGGGTGGATTTCCCCAGGCTCCTGGCCGATGCCATGCTCGGCCGCCCCAACCCGCCGGTCCTCGACTACCCCGCCATCAAGTGCCGTCTCACCTTCCCCCGGGAAGTGGAATACGTCTACTCCTGCCTCAAGGACAGCTCCCTGTCCTGGACCCGGCGCCTCGGCACGGTGGCCGAGTTCGCCACCCTGGGGCTCGATCCCCGCATCCGCTCAGACATGAATTTCCCCGGCGACCGCCTGCTCTACGGCCGCATGATGGTCCGCACCATCAAGCACTTCCTGAGCTGACGGCGGCGGCTTCCTCAACAACATCAATAACCACCAGCCCCCATGCCCGCCAAAGACCTCCTCTACGCCACCGCCAAGGCCGGCGGCCTTTTCCCCTGGGCCCGGCAGCAAGCCCGGGACAGCCTGTGCATCCTCTGCTACCACGGCTTTTCCTTCACCGACGAGCATCTCTTCCGGCCAAAACTATTTCTGACCCCGGCACTCTTCCGCCAGCGCATGGAGTACCTGAAGGGTGCCGGTTACACCGCCCTGCCCCTCGATGAAGCCCTGTCCCGGCTGCGCCAGGGAAAGCTCGGGGAGAAGGAGCTGGTCATCACCATCGATGACGGCTTCCACAGCGTCGCCGCCCTGGCCGCGCCTATCCTCAAGGAGGTGGGCTTCACCGCCACCATCTACGTCACCACCTATTACGTCGAGCACAACAATCCCATCTTCCGCCTCGCCCTGCAGTACATCTTCTGGCGCAGCGCCCTCGACGAATTCGACGCCACCGGCCTGCCCGTTGCCGCCGAAGGTCTTCTCCCGAACCGGGGCGCCGCCGGCGAGACCGTCCTCTGGCGCCTCATCGACTACGGGGAAACCGTCCTGGACGAAGCCGGCCGCCAGGACCTGGCCCGGGACCTGGGGCGGCGCCTGGGGGTGAGCTACGACGAGTTGGTGGCCTCCCGCCGCCTCAGCCTCCTGTCCAAGGCCGAGGTGACCGACCTCGCGCGGCAGGGCTTCGACATCCAGCTCCACACCCATCGCCACCGCCTGCCCCTGGACCGGGCCGCGGCCCGGAGGGAGCTGCAGGAAAACCGGGCGGTGCTGGCGCCCCTGGCCCCGGGGCAGCTGAACCACCTGTGCTACCCGAGCGGCGTCTGGTCCCAGGACATGTGGCCGGTGCTGGCGGCCGAGGGAGTGGCGACGGCGACCACCTGCGAGCCCGGCCGCAACTACCCGACCACCCCGGCCCTGGGCCTCAAGCGCTTCCTGGATTTCCAGACCATCTCCCCCATCGTCTTCGAGGCCGAGGTGAGCGGCTTTTCCGAGATGCTGCGGCGCCTCCGGGGGCGGCTCTCCCTGGGTTAGCCGTTATTCCGGATACGGCCCAGCTCCGGCGAGGGGGCGGTCACCGACTCGTCGTAGGGATGCTCGTCCCGGGCGAAGAGCTTGCGGATGCGCTTGACGTACTCCCGGGTCTCGGCGAAGGGCGGAATGCCCCGGAAGCGGTTCACCGCCCCCTCGCCGGCGTTGTAGGCCGCCGCCACCAGCGCCACGTTGCCCCGGAAATAGGCCAGGAGCCAGCGCAGGTAGGCGAGGCCGCCCCGGATGTTCTGTTCCGGATCGAAGGGGCGGACCACATTGAAGCGGGCCGAGGTTTCCGGGATGAGCTGCATCAGCCCCTGGGCATTCTTGGACGAGACCGCCCGGGGCTTGAAGTTGGACTCGGCCCGGATGACCGCCAGGGCCAGGCGGGGCTGGATGCCATACTGGGGCGCCAGCCGCAGCACCAGATCCACCACCTTCTTCTCGTCGGGGCTGCCCGCCGCCAGGATGTCCACGTCGTCGGCGCCGGACGGTGGGGGGCGGCGCGCCATGCAGTCCGGCCGGCCGCCCGGCTCGCCCACGTGGGACAGCATGCGCCTGGCCTGGGGATGGCCCTGCCTGGCGGCGAGGCCGAAGAAATAGGCGGCGGCCCCGTCGTCCCGGGCGGTGCCGCGGCCGTTGGCGTACATCCAGCCGAGGCTGTACTGGGCCTCGGCGTCGCCCCGGCGGGCGCCCTCGCAGTAGAGGCGGATGGCCCGGGCCGCATCCCTGGGCACCCCCTCGCCGTGCTCGTAGGAGCGGGCCTCGGCCAGCAGGGACTCGACAGCCTGGCCGCCCTGGGCCGTCGCCCCGCCCGCCGCCAGCCACAGGCAGACCAGCAGCCCGGGCAGGCGGCGGACTCCGTTCCTTACAGGCGCCACACCGCCGTACCTCGGGCCGTGAACTGGCCGACGTCCAGGATGCTCTTCACATCTGCGATGACCCCGCCGGGCTGCAGCTTGCTGACGTACTCGGACACCCCCCGGTCCTTGAACTGGCGGTGGGCCACCGCCACCACGATGGCGGCCGAGCGCGGCAGGGATTCCCAGCCCACCAGCTCGACCCCGTACTCGTGCCGGGCCTCCGCCGGGTCGGCCACCGGGTCGTGGACCAGGACCTCGGCGCCGTAGGACTGCAGCTCATGGATGACGTCGATGACCCGGGAATTGCGCAGGTCCGGGCAGTCCTCCTTGAAGGTCAGCCCCATCACCGTCACCGGCGTGCCCTTGATGTGCCAGCCGCTGCGCAGCAGTTGCTTGACCGTCTGCTCCGCCACGAACTTGCCCATGCCGTCATTGATGCGCCGGCCGGCCAGGATGACCTCCGGGTGGTAGCCCAGCATCTCGGCCTTGTGGGTCAGGTAGTAGGGATCGACGCCGATGCAGTGCCCCCCCACCAGGCCGGGCCGGAAT
>DATFAA010000131.1:0-2049 GCA_035255045.1 Rhodocyclaceae bacterium
GCCATCCCTGCGGGAGAACGCCATGGATATCAGGACCAAATGGGCCGAATTCCTGTCTTGCGGCCTCTTCGTACTCCCGGCCTTCCTGGGCATCGGACTCGACAGCTTTGAAGCCTTCGCCGTCACCCTGGGGATCATGCAGATCCTGCTCATCCTGGTGACCATGTCGGCGCCCGCCGCCGGCAAGGAACAGGACAAGCAGCGCCGGCCGTGACGCCAACCCGGGGAATGGCCCCAGCCTGCCGACGGATTCAATACATTTCGTACAAGACAATCTGACGAATCGGCGTATTTCCCTGGGCGTTTGGTTGAAATACACTGGCCCTGTCCCTTCCCGAGTTACGCCATGATCGCCGCCCTGACCCAATTGCTCCTCTTCCAGCTGACCGGAGAAGCCATTGCCCACGGCTTCGCCCTGCCCGTTCCCGGGCCGGTGATCGGCATGGCGCTCCTCTTCCTTTTCCTGGTCCTGCGGCAAGGTCCCAGCAAAGAACTGCAGCACACCTCCCAAGGCCTGCTGCAGCACCTTTCCCTGCTCTTCGTCCCGGCCGGGACCGGCGTCATGCTCCATCTCCACCGGCTACAGGACGAGTGGCTTCCCATCCTCCTGTCCCTCCTGGTCAGCACCGCCGCCACCCTCGCGGTGACCGCCCTGGTGATGAAGGCCTTCACCCGGCGAGCGGCACCGCCCCAATAAGCCATGACGCCCCAACTCACCGAAATCTGGGTCTACCTGGCCACCTCGCCCCTGTTGGGGCTCACTGTCACCCTGGTGGCCTACCAGGGTGCCTGGTGGCTCTACAAGCGCGCCGGATTCCACCCTCTGGCCAACCCGGTCCTGATCTCCGTCGCCATCCTGGTGGCCCTGCTGGTCCTGACCGGGACGCCTTACCGCACCTACTTCGACGGCGCCCAGTTCGTGCACTTCCTCCTGGGGCCGGCCACCGTCGCCCTGGCCATTCCCCTCTACGCCCAGTTCAAGCGGGTGCGGGCCATGCTGCTGCCGGTGGCGGCCGCCCTGCTGGCCGGCTCCCTGACGGCCATCGTCTCCGCCATGGCGGTGGGCCGGATGTTCGGCGCCAGCCTGCCCACCATGCTTTCCCTGGCCCCGAAATCGGTGACCACCCCCATCGCCATGGGCGTCGCCGAACGGATCGGCGGCATTCCCTCCCTGACCGCCGTGCTGGTCATCATCACCGGCATCCTCGGTGCCGTCGGCGCCCGCTACCTGTTCGACGCCATGAGACTGCGGGACCCGGCCGTCCGCGGCTTCGCCATCGGCGTCGCCTCCCACGGCATCGGCACCGCCCGGGCCTTCCAGGTGAGCGAGCAGGCGGGTGCCTTCGCCGCCCTCGCCATGGGGCTGAACGGCCTGGTGACCGCCCTCCTGCTACCCGCCCTGCTGCCCTGGCTGCAACGCTGGCTGGCCTGAGATTCGTCGGCCAGAAATTGCAGTATTTCGTGTATTGACATCCAGGCTTGCTCCACGGGGCTGGACGTGCATAATGCCGCAGTTCTCCAAAGCCGCCCGTTCCCCCGCTGATGAATCTCAACAACAAGGTCACCCTGCTCTTTTCAGCCATCGCCGCCGCCCTGCTGGCCGTGCTGGTCGCCATCAGCCTCTACGCTTTCCGGAACTTCTCCATCGCGTCAGCCACCGAGCATCTGCTCACATCGGCGGAAATCGTCCGGGTGCACCTCACCGAATCCATGATCAACGGGGTCATCGACAAGCGGGAGCGCTTCCTGCAGCGGCTGACCGAGGTCCATGGCCTGCGTTCGGCCCGGGTGGTGCGGTCGGCGGAGGTCAGCAAGCAGTTCGGCGAGGGCCTCAACCTGGAGATGGCCGCCGACGACATCGAACGCTCGGTGCTGGCGGAGGGCAAGCCCCGCTTCGAGCTGACCGCCGAGAAGGGCGAAAGCATCTACCGTGGCACCATCCCCTACATCGCCACGGTCAGCGGTAACCCGAACTGCCTGCAGTGCCACCATGTGAAGGAAGGCACCGTACTGGGCGCCGTCACCATGACCCTGTCCATCGACGACCTC
>DATFAA010000132.1:0-8700 GCA_035255045.1 Rhodocyclaceae bacterium
CCGCGCTGCACGGGCAGGGGACTGTCTGAGGGCTATTTCGGCCCGGGCCCAGGGTCCCGGGCGGCGCCCTGGGGCGTGTATTTCAGCAGCCCCAGGTCGTAGCCCTGCTCGGCGGCGCCGCGCAGGGCCTGGTCCAGTTGCTCCTTCGGCAGCTGGGGGGTGCGTGAGAGGATCCACAGGACGCTGCGCTTCGGATTGCCCACCACCGCCCAGCGGTAGCCCGGGTCCAGGCCGATGATCCAGTAGTCGGAGCGGAAGGGCCAGAAGAAGGAGACTTCCAGCTGGGCGTTGCCGGTGTCCCGGACGGTGCAGGCCTTGGCCTTGGCCTCGTCGACGCCGTCCTCGGTCCGGCAGCGGTTCACCACCGCCAGGCAGTCGTCGGGCAGGGGAGTGTATTCGGCGGTCACGTCGCCGACACAGTTGCGCTGGAAGAACCGGGGGTAGCGGGCGATCTCGTACCACTTGCCGGCATAGCGGCCCAGGTCCACCTCCGGGACGCTTTTCACGGGCGATCCGGCTTCTGACCGGGCGGCGAAGAGCAGCAGGAAAGCAAGGAACGGCCAGCGCATATTCCGACCTCCGCAACAGGACATGGCCATGGATAAGAGTAGCCGGGTCCGCTTCGGTTTCATGGGCCCGGGGCTCGGGCCTCCACTGTATTTCAAAAAGGAAAAGAGAGGAGCCCCAGAACAGGCGGGAATTGCCCTTCTCCAATGCAGACACCGGCTATGCATATCGGCTCGGGGCGGCTGCCGGCAGCCCCGGGGTCCGCCTGTCAAACCTGAGGAGGAAGCAATGATGAAGCTATTCAGAGCCACCCCGGGAACCCTGCTCGCCGGGGTCCTGGCCGCCTGGTCCCTGGCGGCCCCGGCGGCCGGCAACGGCATCGCCAAGGAGATGGTGGAGCGGGGCCGCTACCTGACCGTGGTTGCCGGCTGCAACGACTGCCACACCCCGGGCTACGCCGCCAGCGATGGCAAGGTTGCCGAGCGGCACTGGCTGGTGGGGGACCAGGTCGGCTACCGGGGCCCCTGGGGCACCACCTATCCCAGCAACCTGCGCCGCTACTTCGCCAATGTCTCCGAGAGGGAATGGCTGCAGACCGCCCGCAACGCCAGCTACCGCCCGCCGATGCCGTCGCCCGCCCTGCGCGCCATGACCGACGAGGACCTGCGGGCCATCTACCATTTCGTCCGCTCCCTGGGGCCGGCCATGTCCCTGGTGCCCTCCTATGTGCCGCCGGAGGAGCAGCCCATGGGACCGGTGGTCCTCTTCCCCCTGCCGCCCACCTGAGTTTCCCTGCTCCCCAAAAGCAAAAGGCCCCGCCAGCGGCGGGGCCTGCCGGGGAGGGCGGGCTATTTCGCCTTTTGGGTGGGCCCGAACTCGATGGGCACCCAGGCGTAGCCCTTGCCCTCGGCGCGGACATGGCCGATGCCGGGGAAGGGCAGGTGCATGCCGCCGACCAGGAGCTTCTCCTTGGCGGCCCGGGCGAAGAGCTTCTTGCGGGCGGCCACGGCCAGCTTCTTGTCGGTGTCGAACTCGATGGCGACCGTCGGGCGGGCGAACTGGACGGCGTGGTTATGGACGATGTCGCCCCAGATCAGCAGGCGCTGGTCGCCGCTCTGGAGCAGGTAAGCGCTGTGGCCGGGGGTATGGCCGTGGGCCGCCACGCTGGAGATGCCGGGGAGGATCTCCTGGTCCTGGTCGAAGGTCTTCCACTTGCCCGCTTGCCGGTAGGGGGCGGCGGCGTCCCGGGCCATCTTGAAGAAGGGCTGGGAGTCCTTGGGAGCCTTGGCGGCGACCTCCTCGCTCAGCCAGAAATCGTTGTCGGCCTGGGCCGACCAAATCTCGGCATTGGGGAAGGCCGGCTGGCCGTCGGGGCCGAGGAGGCCGTTCACATGGTCGCCGTGGAGATGGGTGACGAGCACGGTATCCACCTGGGCGGGGTCGTAGCCGGAGGCCTTCAGGTTGTCCACCACGTTCCCCAAGTTGGGGCCGAAGAGGCCGGCGGCGCCGGCATCCACCAGCACCAGCTTGGCGCCGGTGTTGATCAGGAAGGCGTTCACCGCCGTCTGCACCTGGGGCCCCTGGACGAACAGGCGGGCCATCAGGCTCTGCACTTCCTTGGGGTCGGCGTTCTTGAGGAGCTTGGTGTCGAGGTCGATGACCCCATCGTAGAGGGCGGTGATTTCGAAGTCCCCCAGCAGCAGCCGGTAGTAGCCCGGCACCTGGGCCTTGACCTGGGGGGCGTCGGCGGCGGCGAGGCCGCTGCAGGCGAGGAAGAGGGCGGCGAGGAGCGCCTGCAGGAAACGCTGGGGAAGAGATAGGAAGAAGGGGACGGGCATCGACGGCCTCGGAGCAATGATGGCGGGATAGGAAGTATCCGGTTTTGGCCCCGCCCTGACAAGCATCCGGCCCGCCTGCAGGCGCTCCCGGCTACAGGCGGCGGCCGGCCAGAATGGGGCGCGGCGACCACCGCCGATCAGTTCAATCCTTGAGTTTTCCATCCCGGGCGGCGGGCCATAATCCCCCGCAGCAAGGGCATCGTTTTCCCGCCTGGCATCAGACAAATCCATCAACGATCACGGAGGAGCCCCCCATGTTTCTCGCCATGAACCGTTTCTACGTCGCTCGCGGCAAGGAAGATACCTTTATCGAGCACTGGCGCAACCGCAACAGCCACCTGGAGGAGATGCCCGGCTTCCGGGGCTTTCACCTGCTCAGGGGAGAAAGCAATGAGGACCACACGCTGTTCGTGTCCCACTCCGGCTGGGACTCCGAAGCCGCCTTCGGCAACTGGACGCGCTCCGAGGCTTTCCGGAAGGCCCATGGCGCCACCGCAACGCCGATCCGGGAAGTCTATCTGGAGCCGCCGTACCTGGAATTATTCGAGTCGGTGCTGTAGACGCACCCCAAACAGGAGAATCCCGATGCAAGAACTGTTCGACGCCAAGGCCCTGGCGAGCCTGCCCTGGTCGCCCATCGCCCTCTGGCAGGCCAATCTGCAGATGATGAGCAACATGCAGCAGACCTGGATGCAGATGGTCATGCCCGGCAGGGGGGCGACGGAGGGCGGCCCGCAACTGGGCCAGTGGTCCACCGCACAGCCCTTCCTTGCCGCCCTCATGCCCTTCCTGCCCAGGATCGAGGCTACCATCACGCCCCTCAAGAAGGAGGGCGGGCTGGCCGGTGCTGATGAGGCGTCCCGGGTGACCATGCGGCTGACCCTGCCCGGCCTGGGCGGGGGCAGCGCCTCGGAGATTCTGCTGGTGGATGCGGTGGTGGCGCGGGCGGCGGGGGGCGAGGATGCCCTGCGCCTCGGCAGGTCGGACCTGCCGGCCGCCCTGGCCAGGAAGGATTAGCGGGGCGCTTCGGGCAGGACGATATTGACTTCGAGGACCTCGTAGTTGCCCTGCTTTTCCAGGGAAACCTTGATGTCGTCCTGATCCACCCGGACATACTTGGAAATCACCGCCACCAGTTCCTGCTGGAGGGCCGGCAGGAAGTCGGCGGGGCCGCTCTGGTCGCTGCGCTCCCGGGCGATGATGACCTGCAGCCTTTCCTTGGCCACCTGGGCGGACTTCGGCTTGTTGCCGAACAGGCGTTCGAGCCAGGACATGTCACTTTCCTCCGAACAGGCGCTTCAGGAGGCCCGGCTTCTCGTAATCGACGAAACGCAGGGACTTGTCTTCACCGAGGAAGCGGGACACCACGTCGACGTAGGCCTCCGAGACGTCGGTGCCCTTCTGGTGGATGGCGGGGGAACCCTGGTTGGAGGAGTGCAGCACGATCTCCGACTCCGGGATGACGCCGATGATGGGGATGCGCAGGATTTCCTGGATGTCCTTGAAGGACAGCATCTCGCCGTCGTCCACACGCTTGGGGGAATAGCGGGTGACCAGCAGGTGCTCCTTGACCGGCTCCTGGCCGTTGAGCGCCCGGCGGGACTTGGCCTGGATGATGCCCAGAATGCGGTCGGAGTCGCGCACCGAGGAGACTTCTGGGTTGGTGACCACGATGGCCTCGTCGGCGAAGGTCAGGGCCATGACGGCGCCGTGCTCGATGCCGGCCGGAGAGTCGCAGACGATGTAGTCGAAGCCCAGGTGCTCCAGGTCCTTCAGCACCTTCTCGACGCCTTCCTCGGTGAGGGCGTCCTTGTCCCGGGTTTGCGACGCGGGCAGCACGAACAGGTTGTCGCAGTGCTTGTCCTTGATGAGGGCCTGGTTGAGAGTGGCTTCGCCGTGGATGACGTTGATCAGGTCATAGACCACCCGGCGCTCGCAGCCCATGATGAGGTCCAGGTTGCGCAGGCCGACGTCGAAATCGATGACGACGGTCTTGAAGCCCCGCAGGGCCAGGCCGGAGGAGAAACTGGCGCTGGTGGTGGTCTTGCCGACGCCACCTTTGCCGGACGTCACGGTGATGATGCGGGTCACGTGGGAGCCTCCCGAAATGCGGTATTGATTGGAATAAGGGCGGCATTGTACACGGGGCCGCCGCCTTCTAGACGGGCTTCTAGCCGATGGAGAGCGGTTCCACCACCAGCCGGCTCTTGTCGCCTTCCTCCACCAGCCGGACCTGGGTCGGCTTGCCTGCCAGCTGGGCCGGAACGCCATCTTCGAAGGTGCGGTAGAGGCCGGCGATGGAGACCAGTTCGGCCTCCATGCGGGTGGTCAGGATGCGGGCCTTGGTGTCGCCGCTGGCCCCCGCCAGGGCGCGGCCCCGCAGGGGCGCGTAGACGTGGATGCTGCCGTCGGCGATGACCTCGGCGCCGGTGCTGACCACCGCCAGGACGACCACATCGCCGCCCCGGGCATAGACCCGCTGGCCCGAACGCAGGGGCCGGTCGATGATCAGGGTGGCGCTGGGAGCGGGGGGCGGCGGTGCCACGGCAGGTGCCGGCTCCGGCACCTTTTCGGGAGCCGGGACCGGCGCGGGGGCTGGACGGGCGGCGGCGGGCCGGTGGGGCGTGTCGGTGATCGAGAGGGGCGGCAGCCCGGCCTGGCCGGCGCTGGCCACCAGCTCCGGGGAGCCGCCGCGGATGCCCACCACCCGCAGGCCGTGGCCGGCGAAGAGCTGGCAGAGGGCGGCCCAGTCCGGCGGGGCGGCGTCGAAGTCGGTGGCGCTCAGGTCCAGGGCCGCCAGTTCGCCGTCGAAGAAGGCTTCCTCGCCGAACTTGTCCCGGGCCTCCCGCTTCAGCTTCTCCAGGTCGAGGCTGCGCAGGATGACGGACAGGACCGGAAGCATGGCTCCCTTCAGTTCGATCAGGGACTCTCGTTTGGCGGACATGGCGGGCGGGATGGCGGCGGAAAGGGTGGGCGTCGGTGACTGCCCTGGGGGCGGGATCATATTTTCGCCACCGGCCGGCGTCAATGGCGCCGGGGTGGCGCAGCGAATTCGCCCCGGAACGAAACGGCGGCCGATATGCCCAAATGCTTTGCCGACCACCCACAGATCAAGGAGACATCCATGTCCAAGAGAATGATCCGCGACGTCATCGCCGGCCGCCCCCTGGTGACCGGCACCCCGGACATTTCGGTGCGCGCCGCCTGCCGGCTGATGGCGGAAAACCGCATCGGCGCCGTGCTGGTGGTGGACGGGCAGCGCCACATCGTCGGCATCTTCACCGAGCGCGATGCCATGAACAAGATCCTCGCTCCGGGCCGGGACCCGGACAAGACCCGGCTTTCCGAAGTCATGGTGAGCGACGTCCAGACCATTTCCGCCAACCGCTCCCTGGCCTACGCCCTCTACCTCATGGCCGGCGGCGGCTTCCGCCATGTGCCCGTGCTCGAGGAGGATGGCAGCCCGATCGGCATGGTGTCGGCCCGGGATGCCCTCGGGGAGGACATCGTCGAGGTCGAGCGGGAATTGAAGCGGCTGGAGGAGATCGAGGGCTCGATCGGCTACTGAGCCCAGCCCAGGCGGTCCAGCACCGCCGTGAAATCGTCGGCCGGCGGGGCCTCGATGGTGACGGCATCGCCGCTGCGGGGATGGCGGAAGGACAGCCGGGTGCAGGCCAGCAGCAGGCGCCGGCTGCCGAACAGCTCGGTGAACAGCCGGTTGTGGCGGCCCTTGCCGTAGGTGGCGTCGCCGATGATGGGATGGGAGAGGTGCTTGAGGTGGCGGCGGATCTGGTGCCGGCGCCCGGTCAGGGGCTCCAGTTCCAGAAGGGCGTAGCGGCTGCTGGGGTAGCGGTCCACCCGGTAGGGCAACTCGGCGGTGGCCAGGCGGCGGTAGCGGGTGACGGCCGGCTGGGCCTCGGCGCTGCTGCGCTCGCCGACGAATTCGTAGTCGTCCCGCTGGCGGGAGAGGGGGTGGTCGATGGTTCCCTCTTCCGGAGGATGGCCCCGCACCACCGCCAGGTAGGCCTTGTCCACTTCGCCGGCCTCGAACTGCCGGCCGACCAGGCTGGCGGTCTCGGGGTCGAGGGCGAAGAGGAGCACCCCGGAGGTGCCCTTGTCCAGGCGATGGGTGGCCCAGACCCGGCGGCCGATCTGGTCCCGCACAATCTGCAGGGCGAAGCGGGTCTCGTGGCGGTCGATTTCCGAGCGGTGCACCAGGAGCCCGCTGGGCTTGTGGACCGCCACCAGCCACTCGTCCTGGTAGAGGATTTCCAGGGTTTCAGGCAAAGAAGCGAGCCCTGGCTTCGGCCGGGATGTCCATGCCGGTCACCTGGGCCCGTTCCAGCAATTCCCAGTAGTAGCGGTAGGAAGCCCGGTCGTGGAGCTTGCCTTCGTGCTGGATGGGGCCCCAGTCCTTGTCCTGGGCGGCGATGAGGATTTCCGCCGCCGCCTGGACCTCGGAGAAGTCGGGGCGCATGGCCTCGACGATGGGCACGATCTGGTTCGGGTGGATGCTCCACATGCGCAGGTAGCCGAATTCCGTGCGGGCCCGGCGGGCGTCGTTACGGATGTAGTCGATGTCCTTGAGTTCGGTGGTGACGTTGTGGGAGGGCACGATGCCGTTGGCCAGGGCCGCCGCCGAGATTTCGCACTTGGCCCGGGCCACCAGGGGGTGGTCGAACTGGCCGGGGCTCTTCATGGCGCTGCCGGGGATGGCGCCGTGGTGGCCGGAAACGAAGTCCATGAGGCCGAAATCCAGGCTCTCGACCCCCGGCTGGCGGGCGATCTCCCAGACTTCCCGCAGGGCGCCGTGGGTCTCGATCAGGACGTGGACGGGGATGGGGCGGTCGAGTCCGCAGCGGGCTTCGATTTCCCGCAGGGCGGCGATCTGGGTGGCCACGTCGGCGGCGGAGCAGGGCTTGGGCAGGGTGATGAAGGGCAGGCGGCTGCCGGCGGCGCCCACCAGGATTTCCAGGTCCTGGCGCCAGTGGGGGTGGGTGACGTCGTGGATGCGGGCGCCGACCCGGTTGAACAGGTTGCCCGCATCCATGATGACGGACGCCGCCATCTCGGCGTGTTCCCGCTCGGCCCCGGCGTGGGCGCCGTCCTCGCAGTCGCAGGTGATGTCGAAGATGGGTCCCAGGTCCTGCTGCAGGGCCAGGGCCTTCTTCATCAGCTTCTCGGACCCGGCGTAATGGTCGACCGCCGGCAGGATGGGGAAGGGCTTCTCGCCCGCGAACAGGACTTCGGCTGGGTGGCGCATGGCTGTGGTTCGGTACAAAGAAAAAAGGCCGCGGCATTTTACCGCGGCCTTCCAGTGAAGCGACTCTTGGCTGGGGCTTACAGCATGCCCTTGACGGCGTCGGCTTCGTCGGTCAGTTCCTTGAGGGTGATGTTGATCTTCTCGCGGCTGTACTCGTCGATTTCCAGGCCCTTGATGATCTTGTACTCACCGTTCTTGCACTCGCAGGGCATGCCGAAGACGATGCCTTCGGGGATGCCGTAGGAGCCGTCGGAGGGGACGCCCATGGTGACCCAGTCGTCGGAACCGAGGACCCAGTCATGGATGTGGTCGATGGCGGCGTTGGCAGCGGAAGCGGCGGAGGACAGGCCCCGGGCTTCGATGATGGCGGCGCCGCGCTTGCCGACGGTGGGCAGGAAGACGTCGTTGTTCCAGACCTGGTCGTTGACCAGGGTCTTGACGTTGTCGCCGTTGGACACGCAGTTGCGGTAGTCGGCGTACATCGTGGGGGAGTGGTTGCCCCAGACGACCATCTTCTTGAAGGAGGACACCGGACGGCCGGTCTTGGCGGCGAGCTGGGACAGGGCGCGGTTGTGGTCCAGGCGCAGCATGCCGTGGTAGTTGCGCGGATCGGTGCGGCCAACCTTCTTGGCGGCGGCGGCGGCGATCAGGGCGTTGGTGTTGCAGGGGTTGCCGACGACCAGGACCTTGACGTTTTCCTTGGCGTTCTCGGCGATGGCCTTGCCCTGGACGGTGAAGATGGCGCCGTTGGCGGACAGCAGGTCGGCACGTTCCATGCCCTTGGTGCGGGGGCGGGCGCCAACCAGCAGGCAGACGTCGGCGTCCTTGAAGGCAACGTTGGGGTCATCGGTGGCGACCATGCCGGCCAGCAGCGGGAAAGCGCAGTCTTCCAGTTCCATCATCACGCCCTTGACGGCTTGCTGGGCTTGCGGCAGGTCGAGCAACTGGAGAATGACCGGTTGGTCTTTGCCGAGCATTTCGCCGGAGGCGATGCGGAACAGCAGGCTGTAGCCGATTTGGCCGGCGGCGCCGGTAACGGCAACGCGCATGGGGGCTTTGGACATGTGTCGCTCCTGTCTGAAACTAGTTGGT
>DATFAA010000133.1:0-41748 GCA_035255045.1 Rhodocyclaceae bacterium
CTTTTAGTTCGAACTTCCAGGCGCCGCAACCGCCGGGGCGGATGCGACGTTTCCTACGGTCACGGTCGGATAGCCCAGCCCCGAGCCCCAATCCAACCTATGCCGTGGTGTCGTTATTCTGTGAAAGCGCTTTTAAAAGGAAAAGGCAATATTAATTCGCTTGAGGTAAAGCAAAACTTTCCGTTCAGAAGTGCTAACGCCGTTCTCGAGCGAAGAATAAAGGAAACCTTTACTCAACGACAACAATTATTCGCTTTTACTTTCCATAGCGCTTACGCAGAATTTGTCCGTCGCCAGCCAGGCCTGATTGTGTAAGGCCAAGGCGTGGAAGATGCAGCATCCATCGCAAACAGAACAGCTTCGTTAGGTGGAAAAAAAATGACAGACAATCTGACAGTAACCGTATGGCGCGGCGGCGCGGAAGGAGGCTTCAAGGCCTACGAGGTGCCGCGCCGGGACAGCCAAACCGTCCTCGACGTGATTACATACATCCAGCGCCATCTCGACCCGACCCTGGCCTACCGGTTCGCCTGCCGGGTCGGCATGTGCGGCTCCTGCGCCATGACGGTCAACGGCGCCGCCCGCTGGACCTGCCGTACCCACGTATCCCAGGTAACCGACGACGGCCGGCTGGAGATTGCCCCCCTGTCGAACCTGCCGGTCATCAAGGACCTGGTGACCGACATGCGGGAATTCTTCGACAAGTGGGCGGGCGCCCTGGGCCGCTTCAAGGGCAGCCGCAGCCGCAAGGACGATTTCGCCCAGGTGCGCCCCGACTCGCCGGCCCGCAAGGCGGTGGACGCCGGCATCGAGTGCATCGGCTGCGGCGTCTGCTACGGCTCCTGCGACGTGGTCACCTGGCGGCCCGAATACCTGGGGCCCGCAGCCCTCAACCGGGCGTGGACCCTGGTAAACGACGAGCGCGACATGGAGCGGAGCCAGCGGCTGCGGGCCGTCGCCAACGACGCCGGCTGCCATTCCTGCCACACCCAGGGCACGTGCACCGAGCGCTGCCCCAAACAACTGGCGCCAACCGCCGGCATTGCCGGCCTCAAGCGCATGGTTCTGACCTCGCGGATAGGAGGACAACAATGACGACCTTGGCAATGGAAACCCGGCGCTGGTGCTGGCAGCGCATCAGCGCAGTGGTGTTGGCGGGCTGCGTGGTGGTTCATCTCGGCATCATCATCTACGCCGTCCGGGGCGGGCTGACCGCCGCGGAAATCCTCGGGCGCACCCAGGGCAACTGGCTCCTCGGCCTGTTCTACACGGTATTCGTGCTGGCCTGCGCCACCCACGTCCCCATGGGGGTCACCAACATCGCGGACGAGTGGTTCAAGGTCCGCGGCCTCAAGTCCGTCATCCTGGCGCAGGCCTTCACCTGGGGGATCCTGATCCTCGGCCTGCGCGCCGTCTGGGGAGTGATCGCAGCATGAAACGCACCAACGACTTCCGCGCCCGCCAGCATCCCGCCTACTGGGCCTTCCTCATGCACCGCCTGTCCGGGCTGGCCCTCGCCCTCTTCCTGCCGGTGCACTTCTGGGCCCTCGGCCGATCCATCGAGGGGGCGGCCGCCCTCGAGGGCTTCCTGAGACTCACCGACCAGCCGTTGTTCAAGTTCGGCGAGTGGGGCCTGGTCATGCTGCTCGCCCTGCACATGGGCTGCGGCGTGCGCCTGCTGCTCATCGAGATGCGGCCCTGGTCGGGGCTCAGGAAGAGCTGGATCGCCGGTGCCGCCGGCTTCAGCGTCGCCGCCGGCATGGCCTTCGGACTGGCGCTGATCCGCTAGCGCCCGGATATCACCAAGGAGGAAAGAGCAAATGAAAGTCGATCTAGTCGCGGTCGAAGAGGCGGCCAAGGAACTGTACATCCGGGCCCTCAAGCTGCTGCCGCCCGACATCAAGCACGGCTTCGTCAAGCTGGCGGGCCGGGAAACCGCCCCGACGGCCAAGAACGTGCTGGACACCATCATGACCAACATCAAGGTGGCCGAGGAGACCCACAACCTGCTGTGCCAGGACACCGGGGTACCCATCTACAACGTCACCATAGGCACCGGGGTGGAGGTGGACGGCTACGCCCTGCTCCAGGCCATCCGCAAGGGCTGCGAGCGGGCGACCCGGGAACACCCGCTGCGCTCCTCGGTGGTCCATCCCCTCACCCGCAAGAACAACCATACTTCCTGCGGCATCGAGGTGCCGGTGATCCACGTCGATTACACCGATGTCCCGGAAGAGCTCACCATCAAGATGGTGCCCAAGGGCAGCGGCTCGGAGAACAACTCCTTCCTGAAGATGGCCATCCCCGCCGAGGGCATCGATGCCATCAAGACCTTCGTGGTGGACTGCGTGGTGAACGCCGGCGGCAAGGCCTGCCCGCCGACCGTGGTCGGCGTCGGCCTGGGGGGTACCTCGGACCTGTGCGTGGCCCTGGCCAAGCGCGCCGCCACCCGGGGCCTCGGCACCGTGTGCAGCGATCCGGAAGGGGCCAGGCTGGAGGCCGAGCTGTCCGACGCGGTGAACCGCCTCGGGGTCGGGGCCCAGGGCCTGGGCGGCGACTCCACCGCCTTCGCGGTCCACATCGAGCTGGCGGCGACCCACATCACCATGAACCCCATCGCCGTCAATATGCAATGCCACTCCGCCCGCCGCGCCAAGGCGACCTTCTCGCCGGCCGGCATCGCCTACGGATACTGATCATGGCCCACTACGAACTCTCGACCCCCGTCAGCGAAGCCCAGATCCGCCAGCTTCGCGTCAACGACACCGTCACCCTGCAGAACACCCTGTTCGGCATCCGGGACGCCACCCAGATCCACATGTTCGACCGCGGCCGCACCACCCGCTTCGACCTCGCCGGCCACGCCGTCATCCACACGGCGCCCAACGTGCGCCGGGTGGAGCCGAGCCCCGAGCATCCCGCCGGCTACGCCCCGGTGTGCATCGGCACCACCACCTCGGACCGCATGGAGCGCTTCACCCGGCCACTGATGACCAAGTACGGGGTGCGCATGATCGTCGGCAAGGGTGGCATGCGCCAGGGTTCCCTGGCCGCCTTCCAGGAGCTGGGGGGCGTCTACCTGGCCATCGTCGGCGGTACCGCCGCCCTGGAAACCACCTGGATCGAGCAAATCCAGGATGTGGACCTGGACGACCTCAATCCCGAGTCCCTGTGGAAATTCCGCATCCGCAACTTCGGCCCGCTGCTGGTGGCCATGGATAGCCATGGCAACAGTCTCTACAACGGCGTCAAGGCCGACGTCGAGCGGCGCCGCACCGAAGTGCTGGCCAGCCTGGGAGTCGCAGCATGAAGAACATCAAGAGGGTTTCCACCGACATCCTCATCCTCGGCTCCGGCGGCGCCGGCCTCTTCGCCGCGCTGCACGCCCACCAGCGCGCCCCCGAGCTGTCCATCACCGTGGCGGTGAAGGGCCTGCTCGGCAAGTGCGGCTGCACCCGCATGGTCCAGGGGGGCTACAACGTCGCCCTGGCTGCCGGCGACTCCGTCGAGCGCCATTTCATGGACACCATCGAGGGCAGCAAGTGGCTCTCCAACCAGGATCTCGCCTGGACCCTGGTGAATACCGCGGTGGAGCGCATCCACGAGCTGGAGAACGAGCTCGGCTGCTTCTTCGACCGCAACCCGGACGGCACGGTGCACCAGAAGGCCTTCGCCGGCCAGACCTTCGACCGCACGGTGCACAAGGGCGACCTCACCGGCATCGAGATCATCAACCGCCTGGCCGAGCAGGTGTGGTCCCGGGGCATCAACCGCCTCGAGGAGCACCGGGCGGTGGACCTCATCAAGACCGCCGATGGCTCCGCCCTGGCCGGCGTCCTGATGATCGACATGCGCAGCGGCGAGTTCGTCTTCGTCCAGGCCAAGGCCGTGCTTCTGGCCACCGGCGGCGGGCCGACCATGTACAAGTTCCACACCCCCTCCGGCGACAAGAGCTGCGACGGCTTGGCCATGGCCCTGCGGGCCGGGCTGCCGCTGCGGGACATGGAGATGGTTCAGTTCCATCCCACCGGGCTCCTGGCCGGCACCCATACCCGCATGACCGGCACGGTGCTGGAGGAAGGGCTGCGGGGGGCGGGCGGCTGGCTGCTCAACGGCAAGAAGGAACGCTTCATGGCCAATTACGACCCGCGGGCCGAACGGGCCACCCGGGACATCGTCTCCCGCTCCATCTTCTCGGAGATGCGGGCCGGCCGTACCTCCCCCAACGGCGGCGTGTACATCCAGATGAGCCACCTGGGGCCGGACAAGGTTCGGCGCCAGTTCAAGGGCATGGTGGATCGCTGCGCCGACTGCGGCTTCGACTTGGCCGGCGGCCTGGTGGAGGTGGTGCCCACCGCCCACTACATGATGGGCGGCCTCATGTTCCGTCCCGACTGCACCACCCATCTGACCGGGCTCTTCGCCGCCGGCGAGGACACCGGCGGGGTGCACGGCGCCAACCGCCTGGGCGGCAACGGAGTCGCCAACTCGACGGTGTTCGGCGGCATCGCCGGCGACAGCATGGCGTCCTGGGTCCAGCGCAATGCCGCCGCCCGGGCCCCCGACGAGGAGGCCATCCGGCGCAGCATCGCCTGGCACGAGGCGCCGCTGCTGAAGCCGGCCGGCGACATCGAGGGCATCCGGGAGGCGCTCTACGAGTGCATGTGGGACGACGTCGGCATCCTGCGGGACGCCGCCGGCCTCAAGCACGGCCAGGCCACCCTGGCCGAGCTGGACGCCCAGCTGTCGGCTACCGGGGTGAGCGGCCGGGAACGGGCCTTCAACCTGACCTGGCACGACTGGCTCAACCTGAAGAACTTGATATCGGTCAGCCAGGTGATCGCCAAGGCCGCCCTGGCCCGGGAAAACTCCCGGGGCGCCCACTTCCGGGAGGACTTCCCCCACACCGGCGACCTCGAGGCCTCCACCTACACGGTGGTGCACCAGGTCGAGGATGGCATTTCCCTGACCCGGGAGCCGGTGCAATTCACCCGGGTGCGTCCGGGGGAATCCCTCCTTGCCCCCGAGGGCGAGCTCGTGGCCGCCTGACCGGGCCCGCCCTTCATCCGTTTGAGCCAGCCGAGGTACGTCTTGCGCAAGATACAGAAACTGCTCGTCGCCAACCGCAGCGAAATCGCCATCCGCGTCCTGCGGGCGGCGGCCGAGCTCGGGATCCGCACCGTCGCCATCTACGCCCGGGAGGACCGTTTCGCCCTCCATCGCTCCAAGGCCGACGAGAGTTATCTGGTGGGCGAGGGTCAGAAGCCCATTGCCGCCTACCTGGATGTGGACGGCATCGTCCGGCTGGCCAAGCGGGTGGGGGCGGACGCCATCCACCCGGGCTACGGCTTCCTGTCGGAGAACCCGGAATTCGCCCAGGCCTGCCTGGACGCCGGCATCGAGTTCATCGGCCCGCGGCCCGAGGTGATGCGCACCCTGGGCAACAAGGTGGCGGCGCGCAATGCGGCGGTGGCCGCCGGGGTGCCGGTGGTGCCGGCCACCGGCGCCCTGCCCCGGGACCTGGACGAAGCCAGGAGGCTGGCCGCCGCCGTCGGCTATCCCCTCATGCTGAAGGCGAGCTGGGGCGGCGGCGGGCGGGGCATGCGGGCCATCGAATCGGAGGCCGATCTCGACGCCCAGCTCGAGCCCGCCCGGCGCGAGGCCCTGGCGGCCTTCGGCAACGACGAGGTGTACCTGGAGAAGCTGGTGCGCCGGGCCCGGCACGTGGAGGTCCAGGTGCTGGGCGACCGCCACGGCAACCTGGTGCATCTCCACGAGCGGGACTGCTCCGTGCAGCGGCGCAACCAGAAGATCGTCGAGCGCGCTCCGGCTCCCTACCTGGACGAAGCCCAGCGCCGGGAACTGTGCGACTCGGCCCTGAAGCTCTGCCGGGCGGTGGGCTACACCCATGCCGGCACGGTGGAATTCCTCATGGACGCCGACAGCGGCCGTTTCTACTTCATCGAGGTCAATCCCCGCATCCAGGTCGAGCACACGGTCACCGAGCAGGTGACGGGCATCGACCTCATCAAGGCCCAGATCCATGTCAGCGAAGGGGCCCGCATCGGCGAGCCGGCCTCCGGGGTGCCGGCCCAGGAGCATATCCGCATCAACGGCCATGCCCTCCAGTGCCGCATCACCACCGAGGATCCGGAGCGCAGTTTCACACCGGACTACGGACAGCTCACCGCCTACCGCAGCGCCGGCGGCTTCGGCATCCGGCTCGACGCGGGTACCGCCTACACCGGGGCGGTGATCACCCCCTATTTCGACTCCCTGCTGGTCAAGGTCACCGCCTGGGGGCAGACGCCGGACGAGGCGGCCTGCCGCATGCACCGGGCCTTGAGCGAATTCCGCATCCGTGGGGTGTCGTCCAACCTGCATTTCCTGGAAAACGTCGTCCGCCATCCCCTCTTCCGGTCCGGCGAATGCACCACCCGCTTCATCGACACCACCCCCGAGCTCTTCCACTTCCCCCTGCGGCGGGACCGGGCGACCCGGGTCCTGCGCTTCATCGGCGAGGTGGTGGTGAACGGCAACCCGGAGATGAAGGGGCGCAAGCTACCGGAGGGGTCGCTCCCCACCCCGGTGAAGCCCGGCTGCGACCTCGGCGGGCCCGTTCCACGGGGCACCCGCGACATCCTGAACGAGCGCGGGCCCCAGGGCTTCGCCCAGTGGCTGCGGGAGCAGCCCCGCACCCTCTTCACCGACACCACCCTACGGGACGGGCACCAGTCCCTCTTCGCCACCCGCATGCGGACCCGGGACATGGCGGCCATCGCCCCCTACTACGCCCGGCTGCTGCCCCAGCTCTTCTCCCTCGAATGCTGGGGCGGGGCGACCTTCGACGTGGCCCTGCGCTTCCTGAAGGAAGATCCGTGGGAGCGGCTCGCCGTGCTGCGGGAGCACATCCCCAACATCCCCTTCCAGATGCTGCTGCGGGCCTCCAACGCGGTGGGCTACACCAACTACGCCGACAACGTGGTGCGCTATTTCGTGCACCAGGCGGCGAAGAACGGCATCGACATCTTCCGGGTGTTCGATTCCCTCAACTGGGTGGACAACATGCGGGTCGCCATGGACGCGGTGAACGAGGCCGGCGGCGTGTGCGAGGCCGCCATCTGCTACGCCGGCGACCTTCTCGATCCGCGGCGCCCCAAGTATGGCCTCAAGTATTACGTTGATATGGCGAAGCGGCTGGAGAAGGTCGGCGCCCACATCCTCGCCATCAAGGATATGGCCGGCATCTGCCGGCCCCAGGCCGCCCGTCTCCTGATCCGCGCCCTCAGGAACGAGGTCGGGCTGCCCATCCACCTGCACACCCACGACACCAGCGGCATCTCGGCGGCCACCGTGCTGGCCGCCATCGAGGCCGGCTGCGACGTGGTGGACGGCGCCCTCGACGCCATGAGCGGCCTCACCTCCCAGCCCAACCTCGGTGCCATCGCGGCGGTGCTGGCCGGTAGCGAGGCGGACCCCCGCGTCGACCTGGACGCCCTCCAGTCCCTCTCCCACTACTGGGAGGGGGTGCGCCGCTACTACGCGCCCTTCGAGGCCGACATCCGCTCCGGCACCTCGGATGTCTACCGGCACGAGATGCCCGGCGGCCAGTACACCAACCTGCGGGAGCAGGCCCGGGCCATCGGCATCGGCCACCGCTGGCCCGAGGTCGCGAAGGCCTACGCCGAGGTAAACCGCCTGTTCGGCGACATCGTCAAGGTCACCCCGACCTCCAAGGTGGTGGGCGACATGGCCCTCTACATGGTGGCCAACGACCTGACCGCGGCCCAGGTGGCCGACCCCGAGCGGGAAATCGCCTTTCCCGAATCGGTGGTATCCCTCTTCAAGGGGGAGCTCGGTTATCCGCCGGAGGGTTTCCCCGCCGAGCTGCGCCGCAAGGTGCTGGGCGGCCGGCCAGCCCTGCCCGGGCGCCCGGGGGAGCATATCCCCGCCGTCGACCTGGAGGCCGCCCGCCAGGCTGCGGAGAAGGCCATTGGCCACAAGCTCTCCGACCGGGACCTCGCCTCCCACCTCATGTATCCCAAGGTCTTCCGGGAATTCTCCGAGCACCGCAAGCGCTACGGCGATGTCAGCGGCCTGGAGACGCCGGTATTCCTCTATGGCCTGCGGGAGGGGGAAGAGACGGCGGTGACCATCGACACCGGCAAGACCCTGGTGATCCGGCTGCAGGGCACGGCCGAGGCGCCGGAGGAAGGGGCGGCCAAGCTCTTCTTCGAGCTCAACGGCCAGCAGCGGCTGGTGCGCATCGCCAAGGCCGGAGCGAAGGCCAAGGGCGGCGCTCCCCGGGCCGAGGACGGCAATCCCAACCATGTGGCGGCGCCGATGCCCGGCACCGTCGCCGCAGTGGCCGTCAAGGAGGGGCAACGGGTAGCGAAGGGCGATCCCCTGTTCTCCATCGAGGCCATGAAGATGGAAACCCAGCTGCGGGCGGAATTTCCGGCGCTGGTCAGGCAGGTGATCGCCGTGCGCGGCGCCCCGGTCGCCGCCCACGACCTGCTCGTGGTCCTCGAGCCCGAGCCGCTGGCGGCCGGGCAGGCGGCGCCAGCGACACTCATCCATGCAGACTAAGTGATATGAATGATTTGCAGGAATGTGCGTCTGTGCTAATCTTTGCGGGCGAACGGCCGAGGAATTTCGGCCATGGAGACAAGGCAATGGATGAAGTACTGACAGCAGACCTCTCGACCGGCAATCCCCTCTACAAGGAAGTCAGGCGACGGATCACGGAATCCCTGCGGCGGGGCGAATGGAAGCCCGGCGAGGCGATCCCGTCGGAAAAGAAGCTGGCCGAGACCTTCGGCGTCAGCATCGGCACCCTGCGCAAGGCCATCGACGAGCTGACCGCCGACAATATCCTGATCCGCTACCAGGGCCGGGGCACCTACGTCGCCACCCACAGCCAGAGCCGCAATTTCTTCCAGTTCTTTCACGTGGTGCGCCAGGACGGCCACAAGGCCGATCCCAAGGTGGAGCTGATCGAGTTCGGCGCCGACCGGGCCGATTCCTTCGTCGCCTCCAAGTTGGGCGTCGGCCGCGGTGCGCCGCTGTACCGCTTCGTGAACAAGCTGAGCCTGGACGGCGCACCGGCCATCGTGGACGAGATCCTGCTGGACCAGCAGATGTTTCCTGGACTCACCGAGAAGACCCTGGTCGAGCGTCCCACCACCCTGTACCAGCTCTACCAGCAGAAATTCGGCGTCACCGTCGTGCGCACCGAGGAGCGGCTGCGGGCCGCGCCGGCCGGCGAGCGGGAGGCGGAAATCCTCGGGGTCGACGTCGGCGCGCCGCTCTTGGTCATCATCCGGGTCGCCCGCTCCTTCGACGACCAGCCCGTCGAGCTGCGTCACTCCTACGTGAACGCGGAGAAATACGAGTACTTCGCCGAATTCAGCGGCACCTCCTGAGGCTATGGCGCGGGCGGCGAGGAGTCGCCCCCTCAGTCGGGAATTTCCGCCTCGACCAGTTTGGCGAGCAGTATGAGGGACTCCTGCCAGCCGAGGTAGCAGGCCTCGGTCGGAATGGCGGCGGGGATGCCCTCCTGGACGATGATCAATTCGGTGCCGACCGAAACCGGCTTCAAATCTATGGTCGTCACCATTTCCCCCGGCAGTTCGGGGGCGTCGAAGCGGTCGGTATGGCGGATGCGTTGGTTGGGCACCAATTCGAGATACTCGCCGCCGAAGGAGTGGCTGCCGCCGGTGGTGAAGTTGGTGAAGGACATCCGGTAGGTCCCGCCGACCCGGGCGTCGATCTGATGAACCCGGCCGGTGAAGCCGTTGGGCGGGAGCCACTTGGCCATGGCGTCGGGATCGAGGAAGGCGCGGTAGACCCTCTCCGGGGCTGCACGCAGGACACGATGAAGGCGGACGGCATTGGCGGTCATGATCACTTCTCCTGTGGGAACGAGGGGCCTAGTGACTTGGTCAGGAAACTTCGCCGGTAGTGCCCTCGGAACTGATCCACGCCCGGCCGGTCAAAGTCGCCGACCGTGCTGAACGGGGCCGAGCCTGCCACTCCTCTCGGCGCGGCCCGCAGCTTCTTTTGCCCCCGGTCAGGGGCCCGTCTCACCGCAAGGAAGTACCGATACCGATGTTCACCATCATCGATCACCCCAACACCGCTCCGTCCACCTACCAGGGAAACAACGTCCCTTCCCCGGCCGACGAGGCCCTCCACCCCCTGCTCGAGGAGCCCAAGCTCTACGAGACCGGCGCCGAGGTATTCGCCGACGAAGGCGACCTCGCCTCCCTCAGGGAAGAGCAGGCCAATGCGGATGCCGTGCGCCGGGCCATGGCCGCGGCCAAGGTACCCCTGCCGCCGGCGAGCTTCGACGGCGAGCACTGTGTCGAGTGCGAGGATGACCTGCCGGCCAAGCGGCTGGAAATGGGCTACTTCCGCTGCGTTCCCTGCCAGACCCTGCGGGAGCGGCAAGGGAAGCACGGCTGACGCCATCCGACTTTCCCCGGCAGTTGAATCCGGCCCGGGCGCCATGGGTACCCGGGCCTTTTTTATCGGCCGACGGGGAGGCCACGGGCGGCCGGGCGTTACTCCGGCTGCTATGTCCGCACCACTGGGTCGGGCGATTCTTCCGACCGTACGCTGGCGAGTGATGCGCACCTTCACACCTGGGTCGCAGGCACCCGTGGCGCAGCCATTGTGCACCATCCGGGCCCGGGTTTCGGCACCACAGGCTCCCGAATGGCATTAGGATTCAGGCTGGAACGACACGCAAGGAGCGGAGCGACGTCATGAACCTGGAAAAGGTAGTCTTTGGATTCTTCATCGTCCTGGCAGCCACCCTGAATTTCGGCTTCTTTGTCGGCGACATCGGCAGGCCGGAGTACCACAACGTCTACGAGCTGTTTGCGGCCATCGTGGTGAACATGATCGCCACCGTGCTCAAATTCGGGGACCGCACCCAGATCGGCGCCGTCCACCTGGCCACTAGCCTGGTAGCGGATCTGCAGCTCGTCGCCGCCGCCATCACCTGGGGGGTGGCGGTCCATGTCACCGGCACCGGCATGACGCCGGAGGTGACCTCCAGCGTCGTTTCCCTGTCGGGTGGCGCCCTCTTCGCCAACATCGTTTCCGTGGTGATGCTGATCGCCGAGACCGTGATGCTGCGCCGCTGAGCATGGACAGCATCTTCTTCCTGGTGCTGCGGCGCATGCGGGCGCCGCTCATCGTCCTCATCGTCATCTACGCCGTCTCGGTCCTGGGGCTTACCCTGGTGCCGGGCGTCACGCCGGAGGGGCGCCCGGCCCCGCCCCTGAGCTTCTTCCACGCCTTCTATTTCATCAGCTACACGGCCACCACCATCGGCTTCGGCGAAATCCCGACCGCCTTCTCGGACGGCCAGCGCCTGTGGGTCACCGTGTGCATCTATCTGACGGTGGTTGCCTGGTCCTATTCCATCCTGACCCTACTTGCCCTGTTCCAGGATCGTCTCTTCCAGAGGACCCTCATCGCCACCCGTTTCGCCCGGCGGGTCCGGCGCATGCGCTCCCCCTTCTACCTGGTCTGCGGCTGCGGCGAAACCGGCGGCCTGGTGTGCCGCACCCTGGACCAGTTGGGGCGCAGCTTCGTGGTCATCGAGCGGGACGAGCAGCGGGTGCAGGAGCTGGACCTGGAGGATTTCAAGACCGACACGCCGACCCTGGCCGCCGATGCCCGGCTGCCGGCCAGCCTCATCAAGGCGGGCATCAACCATCCCTATTGCCAGGGCATCCTGGCGGTCACCGACGAGGAAGCGACCAACCTCGCCATCGCGGTGGCGGCCAATCTCCTCAATCCCGCCGTGCCGGTCATCGCCCGGGCCCGCAGCCATCTGGTGGCCAGCAACATGCGGGCCTTCGGCACCAACCACGTCATCGACGCCTTCGACCGCTTCGCCGAGCACCTCTCCCTGGCCGTTGCCGCACCCGAGCGCTTCCACCTCATCGAGATCGTCACCGGCCTGCCGGGCAATCCCATGCCCCGGGAGCACCGCCCGCCCGGCGGCCACTGGATCGTGTGCGGCTACGGGCGCTTCGGCAAGGCCATCGTCCAGCACCTGGCGCCCACCGGCATCGACCTGACCATCGTCGATCCCGACAACCATGGCCCGGCGGGGCTGGTGACCGTGCAGGGCCTGGGGACGGAGGCGTCCACCCTGGTGGCGGCCGGCATCGAGCGCACCACCGGCATCGTGGCCGGCAGCGACAACGATGTGAACAACCTCGCCATCGCGGTCACCGCCAAGGAACTCAAGGCGGATATGTTCGTGGTGGTGCGCCAGAACCAGTCGGCCAACGGGGTCCTGTTCGAGAAATTCCAGGCCGACTTCACCATGGTCCAGAGCCGGATCGTGGCCCAGGAATGCATCGCCATCCTGACCACGCCCCTGCTGGCGGGCTTCCTCGACCAGCTGCGCCAGGCCGGCGAGGACTGGTGCCATGGGCTGTCCGAGCGCTTGAAAACCATTGCCGGGGGCGTCGTGCCCCTGATTTGGGGCATCACCCTCGACCACGCGGACAGCCCCGCCGTCCACCACTGCCACCAGGGTGGCGAAGCCATTACCCTCGCCACCCTGCTCCGGGACAACACGGACCGGACGGCCCGGCTGCCGGCCGTGGTGCTGATGATCCGCCGCCAGGACAGGGAGATCGTGCTGCCCGAGGACGACTGGGTGGTGTTGCCCGGCGACCAGCTCCTGATGGCAAGCCGCAGCCTGACCCGACGGGCCTTCGAGCTCACCTGCCGCAATGCCAAGGCCCTGCACTACGTCCGCACCGGCGAGGACCAGCCGTCCGCCTGGATCTGGCGCCGGCTGTTTCCCCAGTTCCGCTAGGCGGCCGGAGCCGCGGTGCAGCCGACGGCGGCCAGGAGGGGGGCGAGGGTTTCGGCGCTGTCCCGGTCGGCCATGACCCGGGCGAGGACGGCGCCGTCTAGGATTTCGCCCTTGCCGTTCCTCACCCGCAGGTAGGGAGTGCCCCCCGGGCCGCTCACGAAGGTCACCTCGGGAATCCGCTTGACGCATTCCTTCAGGAAACCCAGGTTGTTGGCGATGGCCATGACCTCCGGCGGCGGATAGACATGGGCGGGGGAGGCGGCGTAGGTATCGATCTTCTGGTAGCGCTCGATGCCGACGAAGGGCACCGGGTCGCAGATGGTCATGGCCTTCCGGTCCCCGAAGGCGAAGGTCTTGGGGAAGGTGCCCCGGGGCACCATGTTGTCCAGGAAAAAGTAGCGGTAATCGGGGCGGCTGTGGGCGAGCCACTTGAAGAGCAGCTTCGGCATGCCGACGTAGGCCTCCACGCTGTGGCCGAGGAAGTCCTCCACCGCCTTGTAGCGGCCGCGCTCCAGGGCCCGCTGCCAGCCCCGCTCCACCGTCTCCTCGGGCGGGGTGACGATGAAGTACATGTACATGGTGTCCACGTACTTGGCGTAGGTGTCGTCCAGGACCCGCTCCACCCGTTCGCTGGAGAAGCTGTCGAAGCGGAAGCGATCCACCATGAGGTGGGGAATGGCCCGCTCCCGGTCGGCCTTGTCCCGGATGTAGCGGTCGAGCTTGCCGTCGATCACCGCCACCTCCCGGCTGGTCAGGTAGCCCGAGTACTTGCGTGCCGGCCCCAGGGCCTCGTAGTCGAGGAGCAGGCGCCGCCAGATGTCCGGGCTGATGGTGACGTAGCCGTCGGGGGCGATGCCCTGCTCCCGCATGACCTCCCTCAGCATCGGCCGGGTCGAGCTCTTGCCGGCGGCCGAGGCGCCCTTGAGACTGAAGAGGATGGGCGCCGCCTGGGTTCGGACCCGGCTGTAGCCCTCGCGCTCGATGGCCGCGTCCACCAGGGGCGCGATCTGCTGGCCGATGAACTGGCTGCCGTAGCGGTTGCAGACGTGCCTCGCCACCAGGTCCACCAGGAGGGCGCGATCCGAGCCGACGTAGCCGCTGGTGGCCGCGATGGCGCCGAGGACCCGGTAGAGGCTGCGGTAGATGGCCCGCTCCAGGGCGTCGGTGGCCGCCAGCCCCGCCGCCTTGTAGCCGGCGATGAAGCGCTGCTCCCGCTCCTGGGTGGATTCGGCGGGCTCGGCCAGCGGGCGCTTGCGGGGCCACAGGTTGAAGGGAAAGGGCCGGGCGGCCGGGGCCGCCGGCGGCACGAACAGGGTCTCCCCGAGAATGCCGTCCACGGCGGCGTCGACCTGCCGGCACAGGTCCCCATAGGCGGCCTCGATGGCGTCCATGCGGGGGGCGATGTAGCCGGCCCAGATGGTACCGGCGGCGGCGCGGAAATTGCGCCCGAGGGTTTCCTCCTCCTCCCCTTCGGCCACGGCGATGTCCGCCGTCACCCGCACGATGAGCTCGTGGAGGGCCAGGCGCTGCGGCCGGAAGACCGTCAGCTCCTCGGGGGCAAGCCCGGTGAGGCGGGCGAATTCGGCCACCTGCTCGGCGCCACGGACGACATACTCGGGACGGAATATGGTCTCGAGCCCCTGGAATTCCCGGGGGATGCCGGGGCGCACCCCGGGATTCCAGGCGGTACAGCCGTCGGGATCGAAGTCGCGGCGGTCCATGGCCGGGCAGTGTCCCCTCAGGCCCTTAGGGCTTGCCGCCGGCGGCAAGGGTCAGCGCCTTGCGGATGGCCTCGGGGGAACTCATGATATTCATGAAGCTGTTGGCCCCCATCATGGACAGGTCCGGGAAGCTGATGGCGATGCGGAAGCGGGCGTAGAGGGCATACACCTTCTTGTCGGACACCAGCATCTCGTAGGGCAGATGGGCGGTGGATCTCACGTCCTTGAAGTCGATTTCGCTCATGATGAAGTGGTCATCCATGCTCTTTTCGGTATCGGACTTCATCGCCACCCCGAACACCGACTCCTTCTTGCCGGGGATGTCGATGCGATAAACCTTGGAGACGCCGTTGCGGCCCGCCGCAAGCCCGGCCTCCACTGCCTTCAGCGCCTCCTCGTGGCTGCCGTACTCGGCCAGTTCGCTGGGCTCGTCGAAGTATTCCATGCCCACCATGTAGTGGTATTTGCGCAGCTGGCTGGCGGTCAGTCCCCGGGCGCCGAATTCCTCGACCTTGCCGAGGGCGGCCTCGAGCTTGGCCGCGACCCCCTTGAGGTCGCCCTTCAGGCGATAGGCAGGCGCCATGTAGAGGGGATTGGCATAGGAGACCTGCACCTCGTCCTTGACCTTGGTCACCGCCACCCGCTCGGCGGCGCCGTAGCCGCCGAACTCGGACTTGGCGGCGGTGGCCTTGAGCTCGTCGTTGGTGACGATGAGGATGGCGGCGTTGGGATAGGGGTTGTAGGTCCCGACCACGGTGAAGCCCTGGCCGGTCAGCGCCGTCTTCACCGCCGCCACCTTGTCCGCCACGCTGCCCGGCCCCTTCGAGCCGAGGACGAAGGGCTTCAGCACTTCGTCGGCCCAGCCGGCGTGGGCGAGCACGGTCAGGAACAGTCCTACCAACAGATTTCTCCAGCTTTGCATGTTGTCTCCTCCTAGGTCTTGGTTTGTCCTTCTGGGGGCCGGCCGGGGCGGCGGGGGTGGTGCGCGTCCCGGGGCAAAAAAAGCCGGGGTGTCGCCCCGGCTCGTCTAATTATTGGACATGAGGTGGGGATTACAAGCATTCCCCGGGGCCCCTAGCCATAATTTCATGGGGATGCTACCCGGATGGGTAGGAAAGGCTTTGCTGCGCTGCAGCAAGCTGCTAGTCTTCCGCCGATAACAACACTGACAGGCGAGAGAAACATGGGCGACATGGATCTGAAAAAATTCTTCCTCGAACAGGTCCGCCTGTTCGAGAGCTTTCCGGCCGACAAGGTCGATGAAATCGTCAATTTGTCCCGGCTGGGCACCTACGAGGGCAACGAGGCCATCCTGGAGACGGGCGACGAGGGCCGCTTCATCGGCGTCATCATCAGCGGCCATGCCGAAATCTCCATCACGGACAACACCGGGGTGCGCTCGGTCATCAGCCAGCTCGGCGCCGGCGATGTGTTCGGCGTCATTTCGCTCCTCACCGGCGACCGGGTCGTCGCCGACGTCATCGCCGGCACCCGCTGCTTCGTGCTGATGATTCCCCAGGATGTCTTCAACGCCCACATCCTGCCCAATCCCAAGGCCGTGGCCTATCTTTCCCGCCTGCTGGCCGACCATACCCGCGCCATGTCGGTGGACCTGCGCACGGCCGAGGCCCGGGCCCTGGCCAAGGGCGACGACCCCTACGCCCTGTCCCTGAGCACCGAAACCCCGGGCAAGGTCATCGCCCTCAATGTCGGCATCAGCCAGATCCACTTCGGCATCTACGACACCCACGACCTCGGCTCCGACGTGCACGGCGTTATCAACAACGTCGACCCCGCTGTGAGCCGCATCACCGTGCGGGTGGGGCCCCAGACCCGCAGCGTCGAGCGCGCCCCCTTCCCGCTGGCCGACCTCTTCCAGGTGATGCAGGAATCCACCCGGCTGCTGGGGGACGCCTTCGCCCTGCACCTCCAGGATGTCACCGCCGTCGGCCACCGGGTGGTCCATGGCGGCAGCAAGTTTTCGAGCTCGGTGGTCATCACCCCGGCGGTGATCGCCGACATCGAGGCTCTGGCGGTCTTCGCCCCCCTCCACAATCCGGTGAACGTGGAAGGCATCCGGGTGGCCATGAAGCAGCTCCCCGGCGTCCACCACGTGGCCGTCTTCGATACCGCCTTCCACCAGACCCTGCCTCCCTACGCCTACCTCTACGGCCTGCCCTACGACCTTTACAAGCAGGACGGCATCCGCCGCTACGGCTTCCACGGCACTTCCCACCGCTACGTTTCCATGAAGGCGGCGGAGGTCCTGAAGCGACCCCTCGGCGAACTCGAGATCATCTCCTGCCACCTGGGCATCGGCGCTTCCCTGTGCGCCATCGACCACGGCCGCTCGGTGGACACCACCATGGGCATGACCCCCACCGACGGGCTCATCATGCCCAGCCGCTCCGGCAGCATCGACCCGGCGGTGATGCTCCACCTGCTGCAGCACCACCACAAGTCGCCGGAGGAGCTTTCCACCCTGATCAATACCGAGAGCGGCCTGAAGGGCATCTCCGGCATTTCCAGCGACATCCACGACCTCGAGGCCGCCGCTAACGACGGCCACCATCGCGCCCTGCTGGCCCACAAGGCCTTCTGCTACCAGGTGCGCAAGAATATCGGCGCCTACGTGGCCGCCATGGGCGGCGTCGACGTGCTGGCCTTCACCGGCGATATCGGCGAGACCAGTTCCACCGTCCGCAGCCTGGCCTGCCAGGGCCTGGGCTACATGGGCATCAAGCTGGACGAGGAGAAGAACCGCAACCTCCAGAAGGGCAACGGGCATGCCATCATCTCGGCCGCCGACTCGCCGGTCACCATCCTGGTCATCGCCAACGACGACGAGCGCCTGGTGGCCTGGGAGACCCAGCGGGCCATCGAGCGCAACCAGCTGCTCCTGGCCATGAAGGAGTCCCAGGCGGAAGGGCCGATCCCGATCGAAATCTCCGCCCACCACGTGCACCTGTCCCAGGCCGACGTGGACAAGCTCTTCGGCCCCGGCCACCAGCTGACGCCGGAACACGAACTGTCCCAGCCCGGCCAGTTCGCCTGCGCCGAGAAGGTGCACCTGGTGGGCCCCAAGGGCCGCATCGCCAATGTCCGCGTCCTCGGCCCGACCCGCAAGGAGACCCAGGTGGAGATCGCCATGACCGAGCAGTTCAAGGTCGGCATCCAGCCGCCCATCCGGGAATCCGGCGACCTCGCCAACACCCCGGGCATCGTCCTCGAGGGGCCGGCCGGCAGCGCCACCATCGAGCGCGGCGTCATATGCGCCCAGCGCCACATCCACATGTCGCCGGAAGACGCCCTGCGCTTCCGGGTCCGGGACAAGTACGTGGTGCGGGTGCGGGTCGAGGGGGAGCGGGAGCTGATCTTCGGCGACGTGGTGGTGCGGGTCAATCCCAATTTCCGCCTGGCCATGCACATCGACACCGACGAGGGCAACGCCGCCAATATCCGTACCGGCATGCTGGGCTACATCGAGGAAATCCAGAGCCGGCACTGAGCGGTTGCCGGCCGGGGGCCTAGGGCTCGCCGACCGGCAATTCCAGATAGAAAGTCGCCCCCTGCCCGGGGGCGCTTTCCGCCCACACCCGCCCGCCCATGCGCTCCATGGCCTTCTTGACCAGGGCGAGGCCGACGCCGGTGCCCTGGAAATCCTGGGAGCTGTGCAGGCGGCGGAAGATTTCGAAAATGCGGTCGTGGTAGGCCATGTCGAAGCCGACCCCATTGTCCCGCACCCAGAGCCGGCACCAGCCGGGACGCAGCTCGCCGCCGATGTGGACAGCGGGGTGGGGCACCTTGGCGGAATATTTGAGGGCGTTGCCGACCAGGTTGCGCAGCACCTGGGCGAGTCCGTGGGAATCGGCGCGGACCGTGGCCTCCGGCACTTCGGTCCGGACTTCGGCGCCGAGCTGGCGGATTTCCTCATGGCGCTCGGCCAGGATGGCGTGCACCGCCTCCGGCAGGTCGATGCTGCGCACCTGCTGGGTCTGCTGCTCCAGGCGGGCATAGGCGAGAAGGTCGTCGATCAGGTTGGTCATCCGCGCCGCGCTCCTGCAGATGTGCTCCAGGTAGCGGGCGCCGTCCTCGCCGAGGCGGTCGAGGTAATCCCGCTCCAGGAGGGTGGCGAAGCCGGAGATGCCCCGCAGGGGCGCCTTGAGGTCGTGGGAGGCGGCGTAGGTGAAGGCCTGCAGCTCCTTGTTCACCGCCACCAGCTCGGCGGTACGGGCGGCCACCGCCGCTTCCAGCTGCTGGCGGTGGGCCTCGAGGGCGAGCTGGGCCTGCTTGCGCTCGGTGATGTTGTCGAAGATGGCGGCGAAGTGCTCCGGTTCGGTCGAGAAGACGGAAATGGAGAACCACTTCTGCAGGACCGGCACGTAGGTCTCCAGGCGTTCCGAGCGGCCGCTGCGGGCGACCCGGCCGAAGGCGTTGAAGAGGTCGGGATTGCCTTGCCGGATGCCGGGCAGGACCTCGCTGGCCCACTTGCCCACCAGATTGCGGACGCCGGTCTGGCCGGCGAAGGCGGGGTTCACGTCGAGGCACAGGAAATCCACCGGCACTTCTCCCTCGTAGCGCATGCGGCCCAGGGCGCAGCCGTCGAGCATATGCTCGAACAGCAGCCGGTAGCGCTCCCGGCTGGCGGCGAGGGCCTGTTCCGCCCGGCGTAGGGAGGTGACGTCGGCAAACATGCTGAGGAGGTAGCTGTGGCCGTCCAGCTCGGTTTTGCCTACCGAGTAGAGGATGTCGAGCACCTCCCCGGACCGGCGGCGGAATCGGGTTTCGGCATTGCGCACCGTACCCGTCGCCTTCAGGGCTCCGACGATGCGGGCGCGGTCCGCGGGGTCTGCCCAGATGCCCAGTTCCGCCGAGGTGTGGCCGATGACATCTTCGCGGCTTTCGTCGAAGGTGCGCAGGAAGGCGTCGTTGACCTCGATGAAGAGGCCATCGTCGATGCCGCTGATGGAGATGGCCAGGGGGCTGTCCCGGAAGACGGTGGAGAAGCGCGCCTCGCTTTCCCGCAGCGCCTGCTCGATGCGCTTGCGCTCGGTGATGTCGCTCAGGAAGCCGTGCCAGACGATGGTGCCGTCGGCCTGGCGGGTCGGGACGGACTTCTCCTCGACCCAGATTTCGCCCCGGCTCGGATGGCTGTAGCGGAATTCCGCCTGCCAGGGCGACAGATCCCGGGCCGAGGCCTGGGCTGCCGCGGTCAGCCGTTCGGCATCGTCGGGATGGACCCGGGCCATGATGGGGGCGGCATCGGCCGCCAACTGCTCGGGGCCGTAGCCATAGACCGTCTGGATGGCGGGGCTGGCGTAGGGAAAGGCGGTGGAGCCGTCGGGCCGCAGGCAGAACGAGTGGATGACGCCGGGCGAGACGTCGGCGATGCGCTCCAACTCCTGCCGCACCTGGAGCCGCGCCGCCATCTGCTGGCGCCGCCACAGCAGCCAGAGCAGGAGGGCGGCGAGGGCGAGGAGGATGAGGGAAGCCAGCACGGTGATCTGGGCGATCTGCCGGATGGCGCTGAACACTTCGCTGCGATCCACCTTGGTCACCATGCGCCACGGGGTGCCCGGAATGGCGCGCAGGAAGCTGATGACCTCGATCCCCCGATAGTCGTGGCCTTCGAAAATGCCCTCGTGGCCGAGCACGGCCCGGGCGGCGGGCAGATCGGTGTCGGTGAGGGGCTGGCGCAGGCGCATGGCGGTATCGGGCCGGTGACGCAGGTCGTTGAGATAGAGAATGTCGTTGCCGTCCCGGCGCACGATCAGGGTTTCGGCGCTGGGACTGGGGGTCGGCCAGGACTGTATCAGGGGATAGAGGGTCTGTTCGGGATCGATGATCAGCCACAGATAGCCGATGGGCGCCCCTTGCCGGTCGTCGAGGCCGGCGATGGGCATCACGTAGGCGAGGAGGACCGAACTGTCCGGGCCATGGCGGTGCAGATCGATGAGCTGCGGTTCGGTGGCGTGGCTGAGGGCGGCCAGGCGGGCCGGGGTGCTCTCATCCGGATCATGGTGCATGGGGCCGACCGCCAAGCTGATCGCGCCGGTGGGATCGAGGAGTTCGACGCCAGCGTAGTTTTCGTTCACCAGGAGGGATTGGAGGCGGGCTTTGAGCCGTTCGCCGGCGAGCCAGTCGCGACGGTCGAGCCACTGGCTGAAATCCCGCCGGGAGAAGGGGCTGCTGAAGACGAGAGCGGCGTCCCAGCGGCGTTCGGCCAGCCAGTCGGCGATCTGGGTAGCCTTGAAGTGGGCGATGGCGTTCAACTCCTCGTACTGGCGCTGGCGCAGATTGTCGGCTTCGGTGGTGTAGGCCCACCAGCCGAGGCTGCCGATGCAGAGCACGAAGAATACGAAGACGGCGAGCAGGCGCCAGGGGCGGGGAGCGCCGGGGGCCGGCGGAAAGGCGGGTGGATCGGCGGCATCGTCCGGCCCGGGGAGCAGGTGGGGGGAGCTGGCGGCGATGGGATAGGCGGGCGTACCGAATATGGGCATCAGCGGCACCGGGCGGCCCTGGGGGCGGCAAGGGGTTCGGACAGGACATTCCCCGGCAGGGAGCGGCGTCCGGCGGACGCCAGGGTTCGCCTCCTCCCCACGGCAGGCATGGCGAAAGTCTAAGGGCCCCGGGCGGCAGTCGATATACGGGGTGACGCGTAAATGGAGCTGTCTTTGCCGGTAGTCGGGGGCGCCTCAGGCTGCCTTGCTGCGGGCGTAGGCCTGGCGCAGCCGCTGAGCGGTCAGGGAAGCCTTCAATCCCATGAAATCGACGAGTTCCTCGTCGGAGGCCCCGCCGTCGATGAGGAGGGCGGCATAGGTATTGCGCAGGGTCTGGGGGCTCGCCCTGTCGCCGGTCACGCCTACTGATTCGAGGAAGCGCTGGGTGCGGCGATGGATGGAGGAAGCATGGAGGGTCACCGTCTTGGCCGTGCGCCCGAACCCGGAGCTGCGGTCCGCCCGGAAGACCGGATGGTTGGGCGGCAGCTCGCCGCCATGGAGCTGGCCGTGGATGGACAGCCAGGCGGCGATGGGCTCGACGGCGAAGGGCAGGAGGCGGGCCCGGTGGGTATAGCCTTCGAGGCTCAGGTCGATACGCCCTTCTTCCATATCCATGCAATTAAGCGTCAAACGATCCAGATGACTAACTTTCAGTCCACCGCCAAGGATCGCCCCCACGAGTCCCAAATCCCGATAGGTCAACCACTCCTCCACCCCTGCGCCGGCCTCTGTCAGGCTCTCCAAGGCTTCCTGCAGGCCGCCGATGGCCCGATCGCACTCCTCCCGAGTCAGGAACCGGGTCGGCTTGTCGGCTCCCCGGGCTATCTTTTCGTACCCCGCCTGGCGGCCGGGATTGATTCCCCCGAGGCCAAGAGAACCGAGATGGGCAAAGACCCGCTCCAACTGGATCACATACTGGCGCCGCTGCCGGCTGGCCTGGGCCTTCTGCCGGGACTCGGGGAGATTCGGATTGGCGGCATCCAGGAAGAGCCGGATGTCCACCTTGTCGCATTGATCCAGACGCTTGCCGCTCTCCCCCAGCCATTGGCAGAACCTCGAGAACATGGCGATGTACACGGTCTGGGTCGATTCCGCGTAGCCCTGCCCTGCCAGCCAGGAACCATAGGCAATGGCGGGCGAATCGAGCCATACTGGCAGCGCGTCCAGAAGGTCCGGGTTGGCGGCTTCCTGCCCGCCTTGACGCTTAATTGCATACTGCGCTGCGGGCGCTGGGGATAAGTTCTTCTTTTCCATGCTGAGTCAATCGAGGATGAATGGTGAAGGCCGCCGGGAGCCGCCTATCCGAGGGCTCCGGCTTGGCGCAAGCGGTCGATCGCGCCGGCATCGAAGCCCCAGTCCCGGAGAACGTCGTCGCCGCTGGCGCCAACCCGGGGCGACGTCGGCGCCCGAGTGCCGCTGCGGCTGAAGCGCGGGGCGGGCGCCGGCTGCATCACCCCATCGACCTCGACGAAGGTGCCCCGAGCCCGGTTGTGGGGGTGGCGCGGGGCTTCGTCCAGGTCGAGCACCGGCGAGACGCAGAAATCGGCTCCGGCCAGGAGAGCGCACCACTCGTCGCGGCCGCGGGTGGCGAAATGGCCGGCCAGGCGCTCCTTCAGGGCGGGCCACCGGCGCCGGTCGAACTGCTCGGCGAAGGCCGGGTCGGCGATGCCGGCCTTTTCCAGGAAGGCGCGGTAGAACTGGGGTTCGATCGGGCCGATGGCGACATATTTGCCGTCGGCGCAGCGGTACGTGCCGTAGAAGGGCGCGCCGCCGTCGAGGAGGTTGGTGCCCCGCTCCGCGCCCCACTCCCCCATGGCCTTGAGGGTGTAGATCATGCTGCTCAAGAGGGCCGAGCCGTCGGTCATGGCCGCATCCACCACCTGGCCCCGTCCCGAGGCCCGGGCTTCGACCAGAGCCGCCAGCACGCCGACCACCAGCATGAGCGCCCCGCCGCCGTCGGCGACGAGATTGAGGGGAACGACGGGTTTCCCCCCGGGCTCACCGATGGCGTGGAGGGCGCCGGAGAGGGACAGGTAGTTGATGTCGTGGCCGGCGGCGGCCGCCAGGGGACCGGTCTGGCCCCAGCCGGTCATGCGGCCATACACCAGGCGCGGGTTGCTGGCCTCCACCTCCTCGGGCCCGAGCCCGAGGCGCTCCATCACCCCCGGACGGAAGCCTTCGATCAGCACATCGGTCCCGTCCACTAGCTGGCGGGCGGCCTGCAGACCTTCGGGATGCTTGAGGTCGAGGCTGACGACCCGGCGGCTGCGATTGAGGATGTCGATTCGGGGATCGAAAATCTGGAAGGGACGGGTCTGGACGGCGGGCGGCTTGCGTTCGATGCGAACCACTTCGGCGCCCAGGTCGGCCAGGACCATGGCGGCCATCGGCGCGGGCCCCAGGGCGGCGAACTCGATGACCCGGACGCCATGCAGGGGCCCCGAAGGACGGGTGGATTCCAAGGTTGCTTGCTCCGGTGGCTTAAGGGTGGCGCCATGGTAGCAAACAATGCCGTCAGGCTACGGGCAAGGAGCGCGGCGGCGCTGGAAGGAGCGCTCGGTTTTGACCTTCCTTTCCCTATGGAAAGGCTGGGAAGCCGGCAGAGTCGGGGGGTAACGCGTAGCGTTATCCCCGGGCGGCGCCGGCAGATAAAGGTAAACCATAAATAAAGGTAAACACCTAAATACAGGGAAGTTCCGACCCGGACGCGGCAAGTCATTGAAGGAACGGGGAAATCGCCGATCGGCCGCAAAAAAGCCAGGAGTTCTTCAGCGCACCGAGCCCGGAGTTGTTCAGTGGGGATAAGTCGGGGGGAGGCCGGTAAGTCATTGATGGACCGGGGAAAATCCGCCAGGAGTTGTTCAGCGTGGAAAAATGGCCTTGTCCCCAGGGCTTATCCACAGGTTGGCGGGGCATTCCCTTGGCTCCTCTTTTCCAGGAGTTCTTCAGCGCACGGATCAGCCGAGTTTTCCCCTTTAAAATCAAGGGACAGGAGTTCTTCAGCGCAAAAAAACGCCCCGGGAGCGAGGCGCCGGGGCGGGGATGACCGCTACTCTCAGGAGTTCTTCAGCGCAGGGCGGGCTTCAGAACAGGTCCTGCTGGCCGCTCGACTTGCCGAGGGAAGGCACGTGGGTCGGCGAAGGAAAGAGGACGAGGCCGGTGTCGGTGACGTCGAACTTGGCTTCCGGATAGACCACCTGCACCAGCTTGAGGGCCTTCAGGAAACCCTTCTTGAAGTCCCACACCGCCTGCTTGATGCTGGTCTGGGTAGCCGCAGTGGCGCCGAAGCCGGAGCCGAATTGCAGCATCAGCGCTTCCCAGGTGATGGGCCGGGTCCGCGACTGGACGTAGCTCATGCGGTAGGTCAGCCAGGTATAGATGTCCATGGCCAGCGGCGAGCCCCGCAGCGCCTTGTAGGCGCGCAGATCGATGGGCACCGGGTTGGTGATGCACTCCTGGAAGAAGTTGTTGGTGAGCTTCACCTTCGACTGCCAGGTGCCGGCCTCGTGCTTGGCCTGGGGTGTCCATAGGGCGTTGTCATCGTCCGCCGCCATTTCCTCGTCGTGGAGCTCGAGTTCGTCGGCGATGAGGACGTTCTTGAGGACGAAGCCCCGCTTCTCCTGGCTGCCGGAATACTGGGCCGTGATCAGGGAGCCGAACAGGCGCTTCATCTGCTCGGAAACCCGGGTGGCGGTGCCTCGGGTGCCGCCGCTTGCCGAGCGCAGGTCCATGACTTCCCGCAGGAAACCCCGCAGGGAATCGCCCAGCTCGATCACCGGGGACTGCTTGCGCACCGCTTCGGACGCCACCCAGGACATCAGGAGCCGGGGATAGACGCCGTAGGGGATGCCACCCTCGTAGCCGGCGACGATCCGCAGCTTGAAGTCGCCGTTGCGGCGGGTAAAGTCGATCTTGGGCGAGCCGTCCGGGTTCTTCTGGTCTTTGTAGGGCATGGTGGCGATCACCAGGGCCCGCGCCATGAAGCCCAGGGCGCCGGCCTTCTTGGCATCCTCCGCCTCGATGGCGAGATGGGTGTTGATGACCTCCTGGATCCAGGCAGGGATGGGCTTGGAACTGCGGAAATCGACGGTTTCGGGCGCCTTCTTGCGGGGACTGGCTGGCCGCTTGGCGGCCGGCGGCACTTCCGCGGGCTCGGCCGACTCGTCGACCGGCGCGGCCGCCGCGGCGGCGGAATCATTGTTGGCGCCGTGCTGGACGGCTGCTGCGATGGCGTGCCGCCGGGAGGCGGGCTCGGTCTTGGAGGCGATCTGGGCAGCTAGGGCGGGATCAAGCCCGTTTTGGATCAGTAGGTCCCGATAGGTGATTTCGTCATTGGAATTATCTGACATTGCTTGCCTTGCTCCCGTCCCGCAGGTTTGTCTTATCCGCCAGGAGTTCTTCAGCGCACCTGACCGAATGCGCGCAGCTTACCCGGGGAAAATGGTGAGTGCAAGGAAAAAAATGCTTTCATGCTTAAATTCCTTGCAGCCGCATATAACAGCCGGTATATTGGGCGCCAATTGAGAATAGGGAGTGCGGGATGCAGAAGCATTACAAAGTCCAGGCGGCCGCGCAGCTGCTGGACACGACGGTGGATTCGGTGCGCCGCTATGTCGAAGACGCGGGAGTATCCGTGGAACGCCAGGAGCATGGCCCCCGGACCCGGCAATTCACCATCGAGAACGTCTTCGACCTGGCCGCCTGGCGCCAGGCCCATCGCCCCAAGGTGAAGGTCAAGAAGCGGGCCATCGCCACCATCTATGCCCCCAAGGGCGGCGTCGGCAAGACCACCATCACCGCCAACCTGGCCTGCCTCTTCCCCCTCATGGGCATCCGGACCCTGGTGATCGACCTCGATTTCCAGGCCAACCTCACTCTGGCTTTCGGTTACGACTCCGAACTCACCATGGAGGAGGCGCGGGAGACCGGCGTGGCGCCGGAGCAGGTCATCGAGAGCCATTTCGGCAATCTCGTCCCGGGCTGGCCGGGCGGACGCATGGCCCTGAAGGATGTCCTCAAGAAGCCCTTCGGCGAAAGCGGTCCCCATCTCATTCCGGCCGATCTCACCCTGGATCGTCTGGATACCATCCTGACCTACGATGCCCTGGAAGGACGCAAGAGCGACCTCAAGATCGCCGCCCTCATCCAGGAAGGCCTGTCCGGCAAGAATCCCGATTTCGACCTGCGGGAATACGACCTCATCCTGTTCGACGCGGCGCCGGCCAAGAACCGCATGACCCGGGGGGCGCTGCTCGCCTCCGACTTCGTCATCTCTCCGGTGTCCATGGAGAAGTTTTCGACCAAGGCCATTTCCTACCTGTCCTCGGTGCTGCAGGACATGCACGATGCGGTGGGCCGTTCCCCGGAACTGGTGGTGGTAGGCAATTTCCACACCCCGAACCGTTTGCGGGTGATCAACCAGATGGCGGTGCTGGCCAAGGAGTACCCCGGCGCCCTCCTGGACACCGTCATCCGCCGGAGCGAAGAGTTTCCCAAGACCCTGTCGGAGGAGGACGACCTGCCTCCCCTGGCGCTGGCCAAGCCCAATTGCGAGGCGGTCGAAGAACTGCGGGCCGTTGCCAGGGCCCTGCTCGTTAAGCTAGGAGTAATCGATGGCTAAGAAATCTACCGACGACGCCGACTTCATCCGCGACCTCACCGCTGCCCGCGGCAATGCCAACGCCGGCATGGTGATGACCAAGCCCCCGACCGGACGCTCCAAGACCCTGGACGAACTGCTGCAAGACGCGGGTGCGCTGGATTTGCCAGTGGCGGTCGCCGACGACGGCGATCAGGCCGCCGAGGCAAGCAGAGCGGTGGGGGTTGAGGCCGGGCAGGAGCCCCAGACCATCGCCATCGATCTGATCCAGCGCTCTCCCTACCAGGTCCGGCATATCGACGAGGTGGCCATCGAGGATTTGATGGAGTCCATCCAGGACACCAACGGCTTGATCACTCCCATCGTCGTGCGCAAGGTCCAGGATGGGCGCTATGAGCTGATCGCCGGCCACACGCGCCTGGAAGCCTGCCGGCTGCTGGGACACACCTCCATCCCGGCCATCGTGCGCGACATGGACGACGCCCAGGCGGCCAAGGCGCTGGCGGCGGACAATATGACTCGCAAGGATCTCACCGACTTCGAGATCTTCAAGCAGCTCAACGTCCTTTTCGCCAACCACTATCTGCGCTCCAATGCCGAGGCGTCCCGCTTGCTGGGCAAGACCCGGCAGGACATCATCCGCTACCAGTCCTTCGGCCGGCTGCCGGCGGATGTCATCGAACTCCTGGAGCGCGACCCCGGCCTTCTGGGCGCCAACCTGGCCAAGGAATTGGCCGATATGACGGCCGACGGCTTCGAGACCCTGGTAGTGGAAGGCTGCCGCCGCCTGTTCGACGGCAATATCCGCACCCAGGGCGCCGTCCTCACCTGGATTCGCCAGCGCAGTGCCGAGAAACCGGAAAAGAGCGAGTTCCGGGTGGTGGACAGTAACGGCAAGTCATTCGCCCGTGTCGCCATCTCCGGGCGTTCGGTCCGCATCTCCGGCAACGGCCTCGACCTGGAGGCCGTGGAGGCCCTCCTCCGGGAAGGCCTGCCGAAGTGCCGGCGCTAGGGAGTCAGAGGAGCAGGGGGTACTTTTAGTACACCCTGCCAGGGGCACGGGCCGACAGCCTCCCCCATGTCCCTAAGTCCGGCCGGTCACGGGGATGAGGGCTCCAGTGACCGCCGCCGCGGCATCCGAGATCAGAAACAGGATCACGTCCGCAATCGCCGTCGGCGCCACCCAGCGGGTGAAGTCGGCGTCCGGCATGTCATGGCGATTCTGTGGCGTGTCGATGATGCTGGGCAACACGGCATTCACGGTGATGCGACGATCCTTCAGTTCATCGGCCAGACTCTCGGTCAGTCGGGCGACCGCCGCCTTGGAGGCGGCATAGGCACCCATTCCGGCCCCCGCCTTGGCCGCCGCCGCGGCCCCGACATTGACGATGCGTCCGCCACCCCGGGCCAGCAGGTGAGGAAGCGCGGCCTTGGAGACGGCTACTGCGGTCCGGGCATTGACCTTGTAGAGCAGGTCCCAGGTATCGATGCTGCCCTCCTCCAGGGGCTCCCAGCGGAAGGCGCCCGCCGCATTGACTACCGCATCCAGCCCGCCATAGTGGGCAACCACGCGGCTCAGGGCGTCGATCGCCCCATCCGGAGACGTCAGCTCGACGCTTCCCAGCAACAGCGCACCGGGAAGGTGGGCATGGAGGTCCGCGGGGACCGGGGCGCGGTCGATCAATGCGACTTTGGCGCCGCAGGCGGCAGCGGCCTGGGCAACGGCACCGCCCAGGGTGCCGAAGGCCCCGGTGACGGCGACTACTCTTCCTGCAAGGTTCATGGGTCGTTACTCCAAAGGGGGCTTAACGGAAATTGATGGCCGAAATCGGCCGGCTGCCCGGGCAAGGGTATGCCAAGGGGGCGAGCGGTCGCAAGGCAGCGCGGCGTGTCAGCCATAAGCGGAGATTGTCACCGCATGAAGAGGCCTTACCGTCCCACCGATCCGAAGATCATGTTCCGGATCCGCTCGCGCTCCTCCTCCGTTGGCAGCCATCGGCCCTCCTGGGGCGAACTCCCCTGCCCGGAGGGTTCCCCGGCGGCCGTGTCTTCCCGCCCCCGCGGCCAGGCGCAGGCTTCGTCGCCTGGGAGGCCGTGGAGCGCGACCCGCCCCTCCTGGTCGAATTCCAGGAAGGTGTAGGTCTCGTTCTCCACCTCGGTCGGAGCGCCTTCGGACACTTTGACGTACCAGTCGGCCACCCGGATCCTGCGTCCCGCATAGGTCGCCATCGGCCGCTCGCCCCGGACTGGGCGGACATATTCATCCTGGGGAACGGGTTCGAGCTTTCCCGAATCGGGCAGGAAGAAGATGTAGGTTTTCAACATGGGCCACCTCCATGGAAAAGTAGCCCAGGTGTGAGAACCCGGTGGGCGCAAAGTTCTGGGCCCCATTGGTGCTCTATCCAGTCATTGACGCGGCTTGCGTCACCTGCCCTTTCGGCCTCGATGGCAGCACCCCGGGCCAGCAGATCGGCTGCCCTCCTTCGGGGGGGCGGACCGGCCAGTACCGCCCGCCTGCGTCATCGCCGGCGGATGCAGCCTTCCGACAGGGATTCCTCGGTGTGGCGCGCCCCCAATAGGAGGTCTTTGCGGGGCATCCCACCGCCGGCTCGGGGCGGAGAATGGGCTGATGGATTGCCCGAATGCAGCCTTCTTCCCGTCCCTGCGGTCCGCCTGCCAAGGTCTGGTTCTGGCCTTGGCGCTGACGCTCTGCCTGCCGTTCCCAACCGCCCGGGGGACCATCGCCATCTCCCTCGACTTCGCCTACCTACTGAATAACGGCGGCCTGCCCGTGACCGAGATTTTCGACGACGGCAAGCAGACCTACCTGGGACTGGCCAAGGACGCGGACCCCAGGATGGTGGAGGCGATGATGCGGTCCATCATTGCCAGCGACGGCGGCGAAGTCCAACCCGTCACCATCATCCTGTCCCCTCCCTACCTGACGCTCATCGGCGTCTATGACCGCATTACCATCCGGGTCGGCCCCCGGCAGGCGATCGCCCGCTATGTGGGCCCCCGGGACAAGGACGCGGCCGGCCCCGCGGCCAGCCGGCCTCCCGAGCCGCCGCTCCAGTCGGCGCCGGCCATCCTGGTAGTCAAGGACCCGGCCGCCCGCCTGCCGGAGAAGCGCAGCGATCCTGCCGCGGCTCGGCCTACGGCGCCGGTGGCCGTGCCGCCCCCTTCCCCCGCCGTCCGGCGGGACGCGACGCCGAAACCGGTCGTCGCTGTAGCCCCTGCTCCGACTACCGCCGAGAAGGCGACGCCGCCCGCGCCACCCCCTCCTCCCGCCGCCATCGGGGTGCCTGCGCCGCGGCAGGAAGCGGCCTCGGGGGAGCGCCGCCAGCCGGCCGTCGTCCCCGTCGCGATGGCACCCCTGCCGGCGCCGGCTCCGACGGCTGCTCCGGTTCCGTCAGCAGGGCAGCCGGCCCTCGAGCGCAAGGAAGCCGTCGGGGCCAATCGCCAGGTCGCCCGGGTGGACACCGCCTTTGTCCCCGTCCAGGCCGGGGTGGCGGGAAAAGCCGCGCAGGCGCAGGGCTCCGCCGACGGGGCGGCGCCGGATCTGTACGAATACACGGTGAAGGTGCCCTTCCTGCTGGGCAAGACGGTCCTCGGCAAGGAAGGGGACAAGGCCCTCCGCGAGCTGGCCCAGATCGGTCCCATTGCCCACGAAATTCACATCCTGGCGCCCCGCGAACCCGATTCCAGCGTCCAGCTGGCCCACCGGCGGGCGTCGGAACTCTACCGGCTCCTGGTGAATGCCGGGCTCGACAGGCAGAAATTCACCATCGAGGTGATGGACGCGGTGCCCTTCGACGCGGACATCGTCGGCGAAGTGGTGCTGGTCGTCGACCTGAATCAGCGGGCGGCCAAGTAGCCCGAAGCCAGGTCGGCAGCGAGCCGCCGGATGGCCGTGGCTTCGGCCGCCGGGGCGAAGACGGGCGCCCGGGCCTCGACCTGCGCCCGGAGCCGGGCCAGCAGCCCGTCGGTGGAATTCTGGGAACGGCGCAGTTCGCGCACCCTGGCGGCCAGGGCCTCGGCATCGTCCCAGGGGAAATAGCCGCCGTAGTCCTCCCCGAGGATGCCCACATTGCCCTCCACCCGGGAGGCGATCACCGGCGTGCCGCTGGCGATGGCCTCGATGACCACGTTGGCGCCGCCTTCCATGCGGCTGGTGTGGACCAGGGCATGGGCCCGCTGGATGGCGCGCCGTACCTGCTCGTGGGGCTGGTTGCCGAGCCAGCGGTAATTGGGGCACTCGGCCATCGTGGCCCGGGCCTGGTCCCCGAGCCCGGCATCCAGGGCGGCGCCGATATGGCTGATGCGGACGCCCGGGCAGTCGGCCAGCAGGCGCGCGGCGGCGAAGAGGGTGGTCGGGGTCTTTTCCGCCCGCAGGTGGCCCACCATCACCAGCCTGAGCTGGCGGGATGCCTTCGCCAGGGTCCAGCGCGGCGTCGCGGACTGCAGCACCACCCGGGCACGGTCCCGGAACCGGGCAGGAAGGGCGGCGATGCCCCGCTCGTGGAGGACGACCAGGATCTGGGCGGCGCCCAGGGATGCCAGGGCCCGCGCGTCGGTCCCGATGTCCCGGTGCAGGTCGGTGCCGGTGAGGACCACCGCCAAGCCCCGGGAGCCGTGGCGCCCATGCCAGGCGGCGATGGCGTCGGCCGAGCGCCGGGCATGAAGGGCGATCATGGCGTCGTCCCGGTCCGCCTCTTCGTCCGGCCAGTGCCGGGTGATGCGCACCCGGGCCAGGGGCGCCAGGGCCCGCCGCCAGCGCCGGGCGGTCTGCCAGTTGCCGTTGTTGGCGTCGGATAAGGCGGGGCTGACGATGACGACCTGCAAGGGGCCTACCCGTAGTGGAAAGCCCCGTATGTTAGCCGCGAACGGCCGCTGCCGGCCCCCCATTTCCGGGGTAGCCCGGGACGGTAGTCGCCCCCTCCGCGATCCTTTCTGCCTTGAGCCCCACCGCCTGGATGCTGGTGCTGTTTTCCTCGGTGATGGTCTGGGTGATGCGGGCCCGGCCCCCGGATTACGCAACGCCACCGGGCGATTTACCTGCAGGACTCCATAGGGCTGTGGGCCGCCATCCTTATAGTGGAAAAAGCAGCCAATACTGTGCCGAAGTCGCTGGCTGCGATGGCCATCGCCCCATTTTCCTTGGGTTCCCAGGGTGGAGCCGATCCAGTCAGGATACCGGAGATGGTTCAGGCCCAGGAATTGACCTACGGGAGCCGACTGATGACCTGCGAGGGGCGGACCACTCGCCGCAAGAAGATGCACGGCCCGAAGACGGCCGAAGGGCGCGAGGCGTGCCGAACGAAGTACTCTCGCCTAAGGCCGGAAAGAGAAAACGAGTTCAGGGACCGCAGGTGATTGCGGACAGGATGTGGCCCCGATGCAAGTACCCTGGTATTCCCTGTCTCCTGACGCCGTCCTGTCTGCCTTCAATGCCGGCGAGAACGGACTTTCCCATGAAGAAGCCAGCCGGCGTCTGAAGCTTCATGGGCCCAATCAACTGCAGTTGAAGCGCGAACGCTCCCGGCTGGCCATCTTCCTGGAGCAATTCAAGAGCCCCCTGATCCTGATCCTTCTGACCGCGGCAGCGATTGCCTTCTTCATGGGCAAGGGCCTCGACGTGTATGTGATTCTGGGCATCGTCTTCGTTAACGCCACCCTGGGGTATGTCCTGGAACAGCGGGCGGTCGGCGCCATTGCTGCGTTGCAGCAGCTCACCAGTCCGCGGGCACGGGTCCTGCGTGCTGGCCGGGTGGAAGAGATCCCGGCCAACGAAGTGGTGCCGGGAGATATCCTCATTCTTGAATCCGGCGATCGGGTCGCCGCCGATGCGCGCATCATCCACGCCAGCGAACTGGCTGTCGCTGAGGCGGAGCTCACAGGGGAATCGCTGCCGGTGCCGAAAGACAACCGGGCCATCACGGGCGATGAGCATTTGCCGCTGGGCGACCAGGGCAACATGGCTTTCATGAGCACCGCTGTTGTGGCCGGGCGGGGACGGGCCGTGGCGGTTGCGACCGGCATGGCCACGGAGGTCGGCAAGATCGCCTCGGATGTGGCCCAGGCCGGCACGGAAACGCCCGTGCAGCGCAAACTGGCCGATTTCGGCCGTCGGCTTGGCTTCTTCATATTGGTGATCGTGGGCACCGTGCTTGGGCTCGGCGCGGCCCTCGGCCATCCCTTCTCCGAGATGTTCTATGTGGGGATCAGCCTGGCGGTGGCTGCTATCCCGGAGGGGCTGCCGATCGTGGTTTCGGTGCTGTTCGCCATCGGCGTGACGCGCATGGCGAAGCGGCGGGCCATGATACGCCGGCTGCCGGCCGTGGAGGGCCTTGGCAGCGCCACTGTCATCTGCTCGGACAAGACCGGCACGCTGACCCGCAATGCAATGACTGTCGAGCAGCTTTTTATGGGCAGCCGAATCTTGGCGGTGGAAGGGGCAGGTTATCAGCCTGCGGGCCGGGTACTGGCGGATGGCGCTCCTCTGACGCCGGAGCAAGCGCCTGGGCTGGCCTCCCTCGCGGCTTGTGCCCGGCTCTGCAATGACGCCGTCGTGGAGATTTCCGACGGGGAGTGGCGTGTCCTCGGCGACCCGACAGAAGGCGCGCTGAAGGTGCTCTCCGAGAAGCTGCTTTTCCGGGAAGAATGGGATCGCCTCCAGGAAATTCCCTTCAGTTCGGAGCGCAAGTGGATGGCAACCGTGAACCGTGCCCCCGGCGGAGAGCTTGTGGCCTTCACCAAGGGGGCGGTGGAGCGGATTCTGCCCATGGCGAGCCACTACCTTGGAATGGACGGCGCAATCCTGGAAATGAACCAGTCCGCCCGTTCAGGCTTCCTCGCTGCCGCCGACGGCATGGCCGAACAGGCACTGCGGACCTTGTCTCTGGGCATGGTGCGTGGCATGGATCATCCCGGGCTGCTGTCGGAGGACTACCTGCACGGACGGCTCGTGCTCGTCGGGTTGGTAGGGATGATCGACCCGCCGCGTCCGGAAGCCGTGGCTGCAGTCGGAGCCTGCCAGTCCGCCGGCATCCGGGTGGCGATGATCACGGGAGATCACCGTGCCACAGCAGCGGCCATCGCACGCCAGCTGGGTATCCTGCGGGAGGGGCACACTGTCGTGGAAGGCGCAGACTTGGAGCAAATGAGCGATGACCAGCTCGAAGGGGCAGTGCAGCAAGCCACGGTTTATGCCCGCGTCAGTCCCTCGCACAAGATGCGGATTGTGAGGGCGCTTCAGCACAAGGGCGAGATCGTCGCCATGACCGGAGACGGCGTGAACGACGCGCCCGCCCTGTCCCAGGCCGACATCGGCATCGCCATGGGCATCACCGGGACCGAAGTTGCCAAAGGGGCCGCCGACATGGTGCTCGCTGACGACAATTTCGCCACCATCGTCGCCGCCGTGGAGGAAGGTCGCACCATTTCCGACAATCTGCGCAAGGTGGTGGAATACCTGATGGCCACCTGTGTCGGCAACATTGCGACCGTGGCGGGCGCCATCATCATCGGACTGCCCTTGCCGCTGACGGCTGTAATGCTTTTGTGGATCAACCTGGTGGCGACCGGCGTCTTTGACAAGCCGCTGGCCCTCGAGCAGGGCGATCCGGACTTGATGAACACGCCGCCTCGGCCGCCGGGTACCCCCCTGCTGCCCCGTGCCGCCTTCATGCGGGTCATGCTGATGGGCCTTGGCATGGCTGCCGGCACCCTGGCGGTATTCGCCTGGGAGCTATCCCGCGGGGCGTTGCTGGAACATGCGAGAACCGAAGCTTTTACGGTTAACGCCACCTTCCAGGCTTTCAGTGCCTTCGCCTTTCGCTCGGCCCACCGGCCTTTCTACCTTCTGCCGCCTAATCGGTGGCTGTTCGGCGGAGCCGTGCTCGCATTGTTCATCCAGGTGCTGGCCGTTTACTGGAAGCCGCTGCAGCTGTTGCTGGGCTCTGTCCCGATCGCTCCGTGGGAATTCGGGGTGGCGGTGCTGGAGGGAATGAGCCTTCTCGTGGCAGCAGAAGTCTATAAGGGTCTGCGCTGGCGTAGCCGCCATGTCGGGAAGCCGGCAGCATGATGGGTGACATCATGGCGGCATTCCTGGGCAGCTTGGTCCTTGCGGCCGTCCATGCCCTTTCGCCCGTCCTGACACGCCTGCCGGAAAGACACCAGGCATTGTTGTCCAGCTTCAGCGGGGGGGTCGGATTGGCCTACGTATTTCTGTATTTGCTGTTCGAACTCGCCAAATTCGGGGCGCCCAAGATCCACGCCTTGCTGCCCCTGGGGCCGGAACCGCTGGAGACCCTTTTCATCCTGATCCTGGGCGCCTTGTCCATCTTCCACCTGCTGCAGTCTTATGTGGAGAAGAGCCCCGATCCTAGGGATGATTACCTGGGTTTCGCCGTGTTGTTTCTCGTCTACAACCTTCTGGCTGGCACCGGTGTGGTCGAGGAAGCCCGTGGCGGGGCGCTGAATTTGGGACTGTATGTGGTGGCGCTGAGTCTTCATCTGCTCTTCAACGATACCTTTCTGTCTCATATATGCCCCGTCGCTCACCGTTGGCCTTGGCGCCTGGGGCTGGCAGCCATGCCGGTCATGGGATGCGCCTTTGCGGCCGGCTTCGCGCTGCCAGAGGGAATATTGTACGGACTGCTCGCCGTGGTCGCCGGCGGCACGATCATCAACGTCCTCCACCATGAATTGCCCCGCCCCAGCAGCCTCCATCCCGCCTCCTTCGTAACGGGAGTGGTGATCTACGCTGGGCTTATCGCGGCGCTGTGGCGCTTCTAGATCTCGGAAAAGACGATCCCCATGGCTCCGCCAAGGAGCGCTTCGGCTCCTTTGGCCTGCTTGGCGAGCCTAGATGCGGAACTGCTGCACCAGGGAATTAAGCTCCGCGGCCGCCTGGGTCATCCTTTCGGCCTCAATCCCCACCGCCTGGATGCTGGCGCTGTTTTCCTCGGTGATGGCGGCGATGGTCTCCATGTTGCGGGAAGTCGCCTCGCTGGCGACCGCCTGTTCCCGGGTGGCCGTGGCGATGTGGTGGGACAGGTCGTTGACCTCGGTGGCCGCCGTCACGATCTTTTCCAGGATGTCGCTGATTGCCCGGCTGTACTCTGCACCCGCCTCGACCTCGCTGTTCACCTGGTCCATGGCGGAAACCGCGTGGCCGGCCTTGTGGTTGATGGCCTCGACCATGGCGGCGATCTCGCTGGTGCTGTGGCTGGTGCGCTCCGCCAGCTTCCTGACCTCGTCGGCCACCACGGCGAAGCCGCGGCCCTGCTCGCCGGCCCGGGCTGCTTCGATGGCGGCATTGAGGGCGAGGAGATTGGTCTGGTCGGCGATCTCCTTGATCACCTGGGTGACGTCGGTGATCCTGCCGATGGAGGCGATCAGCTCGCCGATGGCGGAACTCGAGCTGTTCACCCGTTCGACGATGCGCTGGACCGTCTCCCGATTCTTCTCCACCGCCTCGTTGCCGCTGCGGGCCACGTGGTGGGTTTCGGCGGCCGCGCGATCCACACCGGAGGCGCCGTTGGACACTTCGGTGACGGTGACGCTGACTTCCTCCATGGCCGAACTCACGGCCATGATGCGTTCGGATTGGGTGCCGGCCCGATCGATGGTCTTCCGGGCCGCGGCACTGAGCTCGTTGGCGGCCGCGGACACCTGCATGGACTCCTCCTTCACCCGCCGGCAGATTTCCCGCAGGCGTCCGACGGTCTTGTTGAGGTGGGAGGCGATATGGGCCAGCTCGTCGTGCCCTTCCACCTTGGCGGTGGCGGTCAGGTCCCCTTCGGCCACCCGGTCGAGGGCCGTCTGCAGGCGGCCGATACCCCGGTTGAGGGTGGCGGCCAGATGGTAGAGGCTGACGGTGACCAGCACCACCACGACGCCGACGAAGGCGATGGTGAGCTTCAAGACATCCGCCTCCCGGGCGGTGGCGGCACCGTAGGCGTGCTTGACCGCCGCCTCCTGGAGGCTCGCCAGCTTGGCCAGCGGCTTGACCAGCTTGGCGTGGATGCCGGGCCACTCGTCCTCCAGCAGGGCTCCCACCTTGTCCTTGTCGTTGGCCGTATAGGCGGCCTTGAGGCGCTCCAGGAAGGGGCCGAACTGGCCGATCTGCTGGTCGATGGCCTCGATGCTCTTCCTTTCCTGGTCGTCGTAGTCATTGCCCCGGGTCTGCTCCCTGAACTTCGCCCAGGCGGCGGGGATGGCCCTCTTGGCTTCGTCGAGGTGGTTGTTGGCGCCCGCCGCCGACACCTGGTCCAGCATCACGGAAGCCATGCGCAGACGCACGTCCTGCAATGCTTCCCCGATCTCCTGGAGGGACGCGGCAGGCACCATCTGCCCCTCGTAAATCTGCGCCAGGACCCGGGAACCGGTCCGTGCGGTCTGTACCGTGATGCCTGCCAGGATGGCGATCGCCACCAGGACCAGGACACCCGCGCCATAGAGGCGCGCCCTTATGCTCAAGCGGCTGAACATGATGTTGCCTATTCCAATTCAGTTACAAGAAAAAAAGCCGGCGCCCGTCGGCACCGGCTTCTCCCTCTGGGGCGACAGGATCACTCGACCTGGAAACCCTTCGATTTCCACTCCGGGAAACCGCCGCGGAACCAGTCCACCTTCTTGTAGCCGGCCTTGAGCGCAGCCTTGGAGGCCTTGTAGCTCTTCCAGCACTCCGGGCCGTTGCAGTAGAAGACGATTTCGGCGTTCTTGTCGGCAGGCAGCTTGCCGAGGTCGAAGCTGTCCTGGGCGGCGTCGAAATCCGCCGCCTTGGCACTCTTTTCCTTATAGGGAACGCTCTTGGCACCCTTGATGTGCCCTTCCGCGTATTCCTGCGCCACCCGGGTGTCGATGACCGCGGTGCCGCCGTCCAGCAGGGCCTTGACCTTGTCCGCGGTCACCAGGTTGGTGCCGTCGAGGGACGCCGGGGTGTTGGCGTAGGCGCCGCCCGCGGCGAGGACCGCCAAGGCAAAACCGCAGGATGCGAACATAGAGCGAGCGATATTTCTCATTTTCCTAACTCCGAAATAGCTAGAGCCGACGGGCTCTCGAAATGATTCAACTTGGGGCCCCCTTCCTGCAATATTCGTACCAAAAGCGGCGGGAAGCCTGCCGCCGCCGGCGTCCGGGGGCTTTGCCGCCCTTCCCGGGGTTGGAAAAACCGGATCGCATGGTTGGCGCGGCCGGGAATATTTCCCAACCATGGGAGCGCTCCCGCCCGGATACCGCTTTGGAATGGCCGGCGACGGGGCAATGGGCGCGCCGCGTCCCGCCAGCCCCGGGGGCGCGGTGCCCGCTGCAGCGAGGCATCCCTGGCGGCGGGAATGGTTCTTAGGAGTGGGAACGCGGCGCGGACGCCGCAGGCGTCAGGACAGGGTCATGCCAGGCGGCCGGGACGCCGGCCGGCAGCGCAGGGCGGTGTCCCGGCGCAGGCGGCGGAAGTCCCCGGCGGCGGCCAGCTTGCCGATGAAATCGGCGTGGCGGTCGATGGCGGCCATGTAGGGATCGGGGGAACAGCGGAAGTGATGCCCCAGGTAGCGGTAGTAACCCTCCAGTTCCCGCTCCAGCCGGGTGCGGCGGACGTGGGCCATGAAGGCGGGGGTCCCGGCCAGGAGGTCCTCGGCGCTGGTCATGGGCGGATCGCCGGCCAGGCGGAATTCTGCGAACAGGGCGTCGCGGCAGCGCTCCAGGTAGTAGCGGTCGGCCATCTGGCTCACCAGGTCGGCGGTGGCGATGATTTTGCCGAGGCGGCGGTGGCGCTCGGGAAGCCGCCCGTCCAGGGAGGCGGCCGGCTCCTCGTAGCCGGTGTAGTGGAGCATTGCGGCGACGGGGGCATGCTCGGCCAGGGGCGAGCGGGCCAGCCAATGGCGGAAGAAGGCCTCGCCCCGGCCGACGTGGATCCTGGTCAAGGCGCCGCCCTGGATGGCGGTTTCGTCGGTGCGGCGGAGGTAGCCGACGTCATGGAACAGGGCACCCAGGACGAGGAGCAGCATGTCCTCGGCGTCGAACGGGTCGCCGGCGGCCATCAGCCCGTCGGCGATCCGGGCCGCCACCAGGGTGGTGTCCAGGGAATGCTTGAGGTCGTGGTAGGGCGTATCGGACGCCAGGTAGCCCGGGGCGCGGCCGCCGTAGAGGGCGTCCACCTCGTCCAGCGCCTGGCCGAGCAGGGCGTGGTCGAACTCGTCGCCGAACCGCTCTTCGAGGAGGGGCTGCAGGGCCTGCTCCAGTTCCGGCACCGTGCCGACATCCAGCCTTGACCGTGACCGCATCGCCATCTTCCTTGGTGTGCAAACCGGCGGATTTAAGCAAAACCCGCGAGCCCGCGGCTATGCGGGCAGACACGTATGGCCGGGGAGCGGCCCGGCCTAGCCCGGGAGGGCCTTGCTCCCCAAGGCGGACCAGCGCATGCCGATGGCCCGGAGCATCGGGTTGGGGCTGTTCTTCATGGTGAAACGCAGGGTCAGCAGGAAGGCCCGGACGAACAGCCAGGGGCGGCTCTTCCTGGCGCGAGCCAGGGGATAGACGGCCACGGTGGAATGCTTGGAATTCACGCCCAACTCCAGGGACAGCAGTGGAACATGAGGGGGACAAAGCAAGAAGCCTTCCCACCGCCCCGGGGCGTTCCCCGGCACTGGTTCCGGCGCCGCTTGAAGAGGCGCTGCGCTGCCAGTATCCTCTCCGCTTCCCAGCGGCCCTCGGGCCAGTTATCGGCGTTCCCGGCGTCTTCAAGGCTTATGCACCCACCGTCCTCTTCCGCCAGCCAACTCTCCGACGATTCCGAGAGCCAGGGCGGGCAGCCGTCGTCCTTCGAGCCGGCGCCGTTCATCTACGTGAAGATTCCCATCCGCAAGCTGGCCGGCGCCCCGGACCTGGCCCGGGACGAGGCCGTGGACCGGGCGCTGCAGGACAGGGGCGTCGGGGCGGTGATCGGCTGGGGCGATTCCCTGGGCTACATGCAGCCCAACGGTTCCCGGCCCGCCGCCTTCCACCGGGTGGACATCGAGGTCAGCGACCTCGCCCCGGCCCTGGCCGCCCTGCGGGAAATCCTTCCAGCCCTGGGGGCGCCGGCAGGCACCGAGATCCATTACCGGCTGGAAGGCCGGAAGGTCCAGGACACCTATGGCCCGTCCGGCTGGCTCCTGGAGCAGGAAGTCGCCGAGCCCTGAGCCGGCGGCTCACTTGCCCAGGCACTGGCTTTTCGCCTCCAGCCAGTAGACGGCGTCGCCCACCACCGCGACGCTGCCGGAGACGACGAAAGTCGTCGCCGACACCGCCCCCGCCACCACCAGCAACTCCACGCAGCCCTCGTTGTGGCAACTCACGAAGGCGTTGAGCTGGTAGGACTTGAGGATCATGTGCTTCTGGACGACGCCGCAGCCGTGGTCGTAGCTGGCGGTGGTCTCGGGCACAAAGACGCAGCCGGCCAGGCCGGCGATTCCTGCCAGGATTGCGGATCGGAGCATCACCTTCTGGTTGTCCCGTTGTTGGTCCAAAGCCCCGCTGCCCGGCAGCGGCCATCCCGGGCCCCGCATGTTCCGACTGGAGGGGCGGCGCGGCTGGGATTTTGCGGCTGGATACCTGGCCGGCCCTTGTGCCAGGTCAAATGCATCGTCCCCGCCTCCCGGATGCCCCGGCACCTCGACCGTTGGCGCACTGCCCCGGTTACAAACGGTATCAATTGGCAGGTTGAACCGGCCTCTGCCAGTCCCTATCTTCATGGGGTCGATTTTCTTACCGGGAGTCCCCCATGCAGGCTCAGGAACGCGAACAACTGGTGCACTTCCTGCACCAACTCACCCAGGCACCGTCCGTCCAGAAAGACACTGAAGCCGATGCCCTGATCCGGGAAGCCTGCGCCAGGCAGTCCGATGCGCCCTATCTCCTGGTGCAGCGAGCCCTGTTGGTGGAACAGGCGCTGCAGCAGGCACAGGCCCAGATCGGCCGTCTGCAGGGCGAGCTTGACCAGGCCCGATCGGCTGCCCACCCCGGCGGCTTCCTGGACGGCAACGCCTGGGGCAACCCGGCGCCCCGGCCGGCGTCCTCAGTCGCCCCTGCGGCGCCTGCCTATCAGGCAGCCCAGGCAACGCCGGCGCCGGCCGCATCCTGGGGGTCCGGCTGGCTGGGCAATGTCGCGACCACGGCCGCCGGGGTGGTGGCTGGATCTTTCCTCTTCCAGGGCATCGAGCACTTGCTGGGCAGCCATCACGGCGGCAGCAGCTGGTTCGGCGGCAACGACGACCTGTCCCGGGCCCAGGGAGAAACCACCGTCGTGAACAACTATTTCGACTCGACGTCCGGCGCGGGCAGCGATTTCGATGCGGCAGCCCTGGGCGACGGTCTATCCGCAGATAGCGGGACGGACGATACTCCCGACTGGATTTAGCCACGGCTCGAATCCTCCGCTCCCTATCGGCTTTACAACTCCTTACGCCTTCTTACAGCGCAATTTGGGTGGATCAGCTAATTTCCTGCCTGTGTAGAGCACCTGGTCTGCACCATTTCGCAAAGGAGAGAACCATGTCGAAGAAATTGTCGCTGCTTGCCGCTGGCCTGCTCGCCAGCCTGACCTTGACCGCCTATGCCGGCCCCAATGGAGCGGGCGGCAAGCATATGGGCGGGATGTCCGCGGACCACATGAGCAGCAAGGGCATGAGCAATACCAACGGCCCCGACTCCGCGGACCGGGACAAGGGCCTCGCCCGTGCTGACGAGCGCCGCAGCGACAGCGCTGCCATGCACGAGAAGGCCGATACGGCCCAGGCCGAGCACAAGAAGCCCCACGGCAAGAAGAACCGCTAGGACGGCGAGGCGGGACGCATTTCCCGCGCCCGTCCAAGACGATGACAACCCGCCTCCAGGGCGGGTTTTTTTACGGCATCGATCCTGTGCCGCCATCGGTGGCCGGGGGAAGGCCGAAAGGCGGAGGCCGGGGCCTCCGCTTGCCTTAGAAGGCGACGCCGGTTTTGGCGAACTGGGTCGGGCTGACGTTGAGGGCGAGGGGCCCGAGGTCGGCGCCGATCACGCCGACGTTGTTGAGGGCATTGACGCTGACCACCTGGG
>DATFAA010000134.1:0-18952 GCA_035255045.1 Rhodocyclaceae bacterium
CGAATTCCAGACCGTGATCCGGCCGCTCGGCAACGTCTTCGCGGGCCTCGAAGGCATCTCCGGCTTCACCATCCTCGGCTCCGGCCAGGTCGCCCTCATCCTCGACGTGCCCGGGTTGGTACGGCGGGTGGTGCGGCAGGAGGTGCGACGCAGCCCAGCGAGCAAGGAGGCGGCGTGGGCCGGCGCCTGAGCACCGGCTGAACGACAGAACAACAGGGGGATCGCCGGCGTTTCCGCCGGCGGTCGGCAAGCAGCAAATCGGGCAATCCATTGGAGAAGGTCATGTTCAAGAATCTACGCATTGGTATTCGAATGGGGATGGGTTTCGGTTTCATCCTGGTCCTGCTGATCGCCATATCGACGGTGGCCGCCCTGCGCGTCGGCCAGCTCGATGACGAGATCGGCGACCTGGTCCGCGACAAGTTTCCCAAGACCGTCCTGGCCAACAATGTCATCGACGAGGTGAATGTCATCGCCCGGGCCCTGCGCAACTCCCTCCTGGTCAAGGGAGACAATGTCCAGAAGGAACTGGAGCGGGTCCAGGACGCCCGCCGCAAGATCACCGAAAACATCGACAAGCTGGACAAGGCCATCAAGTCCGAGGAGGGCAGGAAGATCCTGGGTCGCATGGTCGATGCCCGCCGCATCTTCGTGGCCGACCAGGACAAGTTCCTCGAACTCCAGCGGGCCGGCAGGCGGGACGAGGCCATCGAACTGATGGTGACCCAGATGCGCCGTACCCAGGGGGACTACATCCAGGCCGCCCAGGAGCTCATCCAGTTCCAGTCGGAACTCATGGAGCAGGTGGGCAAGGAAGCCAGCGCCATGGCCCAGGCCACCCGCAACCTGGTCATCACCCTGGCCATCGCCTCCGTCCTCCTGGCCGCCGCCTTCGCCTACTGGGTCACCCGCAGCATCACCAGGCCAGTGGCCGAGGCCATGGAGGCCGCCGGCCGCATCGCCAAGGGCGACCTGTCGGTGCAGATCGAAGCCCACAGCAGCGACGAGGTGGGGCAGCTGATGGGCGCCATGCAGTCCATGATCGGCACCATGCGCACCCTGCTGGCCGATACCGACGTCCTGATCCAGGCCGCCGCGGAAGGCCGGCTCGACGTCCGCGCCGATGCCGCCAAGCACCAGGGGGATTTCAGGAAGCTCGTCCAGGGCATCAATGACACCATCACCAATATCGTCAATCCCCTGAACGTCACCGCCGACTATGTGGACCAGATCGCCAAGGGCATCGTGCCGCCGGCCATCACCGCCGAGTACAAGGGCCAATACAACGTCATCAAGAACAACCTCAACACCCTGGTGCGGATGATGGCCGACCTGCTGGCCCAGGTGGACTTCATCATCCAGGCGGCGGGCAATGGCGAGCTGGACAAGCGGGCCAAGGCCGACCTCTTCCAGGGCGGCTGGAAGCAGTTGGTGGCCGGGGTCAACCAGACCCTCGATGGCATCATCCTGCCGGTGAACGAGGCGGTGTCCGTCCTGGTCGAGCTGGAGAAGGGCGACCTCACCAAGACGGTGAAGGGCGACTACAAGGGACAGCTCAAGGACTTCAAGGAGACGGTGAACAACACCGTCGAGAAGCTCGCCCAGGTCATCGCCGAGGTCAATGCCAGCACCGAGATGCTGGCCGCCGCCACCACCCAGGTTTCGTCCACCGCCCAATCCCTGTCCCAGGCCGCCACCGAGCAGTCCGCCAGCGTCGAGGAGACTTCCGCCTCCATCGAACAGATGACGGCGTCCATCAAGCAGAACACGGAGAATGCCAAGGTCGCCGACACCATGTCGGCCGAGGGTTCCCAGAAGGCCGGCGTGGGCGGCCAGGCGGTGAGCGAGACGGTGGGGGCCATGAAGCAGATCGCCAAGAAGATCGGCATCATCGACGACATCGCCTACCAGACCAATCTGCTGGCCCTGAACGCCGCCATCGAGGCGGCCCGGGCCGGGGAACACGGCAAGGGCTTTGCCGTGGTGGCCGCCGAGGTCAGGAAGCTGGCCGAGAGGAGCCAGGTGGCGGCCCAGGAAATCGGCCAGCTCGCCTCCAACAGCGTCGGCCTGGCGGAGAAGGCCGGCAAGCTCCTGGACGAAATCGTGCCGGCCACCAAGAAGACCGCCGACCTGGTGCAGGAGATCACCGCCGGCTCCGAGGAGCAGTCCGCCGGCGTCGAACAGATCAATTCCGCCATGGCCCAGCTCAACCAGCTGACCCAGCAGAACGCCTCGGCTTCCGAGGAACTGGCCGCCACCTCCGAGGAGATGTCCTCCCAGGCGGCCAGCCTCAGGGAGTTGATGGCCTTCTTCGTCATCACCGGCCAGGCCCGGGAGGCAGTGATCCGCAGCCAGCAGAAGGCCAAGGCGGCGCCCGAGGCCGCCGGCCCCACGGTGGTGCGCCCGGCCCAGAAGGGCAATGGCGGGGCTCTGGCCTACGAGTCCAGCTTCACTTCCTTCTAGAAAGGCGGACACCATGCAAGGGATGCAAGCCCAAGTACCCGGTGCTCCGGTCCGGCGGCCGGATGGGGAAACCCTTTCCCACCTGGCGGAGGAACACCACCAGTACCTCACCTTCGTCCTCGGGGACGACATGTTCGCCCTCGGCATCCTGGGGGTGCGGGAAATCATCGAGTACGGCCAGGTCAGCGAGGTCCCCATGACCCCGCCCTTCATCCGCGGGGTCATCAATCTGCGGGGCGCCGTGGTGCCGGTGGTGGACCTGGCGGCGCGCTTCGGCCGAGCCCCCCGGGACATCACCCGGCGCACCTGCATCGTCATCGTCGAGGCGGAGTCCGAGCGGGGTTGCCAGGAAATGGGCATCGTCGTCGATGCGGTGTCGGAAGTGCTGGAGATTCCCGTCGCCGACATCGAGCCGCCGCCGGAATTCGGCGCCAACATCCGCATCGATTTCATCCGGGGCATGGGCCGTGTGGCCGGCAGGTTCGTGGTCATCCTGGATGTCCATCGGGTCCTGTCCCTGGAGGAGGTGGCGGCCGTTGCCTACCTCGGCCGCGAGGAGCTGGCGGTCGCCGCCTGAGGAGACATGTCGCCAACAGACTGGAGTGATGACGTCATGGCTCTCATGGATTGCGAAACGGGCGGGGCTTTCCCGCCCCGGGAAGCCGAGGGAGTGGTCCGCCGCCCCGGCTGCGCCGATTCGGCCGGCCGGTTCCGTCCCCCGGCGGATGAAGAGTGGAAGTTCCAGGCGGTGAGCGCGGTGGTGACCGAAGCGGTCGTCAGCCTCGACCGGCAGGGACGCGTCCAGGGCTGGAACCAGGGAGCGGAGGGCATGTTCGGCTACCCGGCGGGCCAGGTCGCCGGCCAGGACTTCCTGGGCCTGGTGGCGCCGGGCCGGGAGCACGGGGCAGTCCTGCTGGCGGCCTGCTGCCCGGCCGCCGAAGACGGGTCGGGGAAGAGCGTGGACCTCCTGGCCCGGCGCAACACCGGGGAAGAGTTTCCCGTCTGGATGAACATCTTCCGGTCCCGGGACGACGACGGTGGCTTCCTGGTGGTGGTGCGGGCCTCCCTGGCCGGGGGGCTGGCGGTGCGGCTGCTGCAGGAGAGCAGGCAGCGCCTCGACGAACTCGCCCGGCAGCGGGAAGAGATGGAGGAAGCCTGCCTCCAGCGCCAGCAGCGGGACGAGCGCCTGATCTGGCAGCTCATGTACCACGACCCCCTGACCGGGCTGCCGAACCGCATGCTGATCCGGGAGCGCATCGCCCAGACCGTGGCCGCGGCCCGGGAGCGTGGCCGGCGGGTGGCGGTGCTGGTGGCCGGCATCAAGCACTTCCGGGAGATCAACGGCATCCTCGGGCAAGGGGTCGGCGATTTCCTCCTCACCACGGTGGCGGCCCGCTTCACCGGCTGCATCGGGCCCGCCGACAGCGTGGCGCGGCTCGACGGCGAGGAGTTTGCCGTCATCCTGGCGGACGTGGGCGACGGCCAGGAGGCCGAAGCCATGGCCCAGAGGCTCCTGGGGACCATGAACGAGCCCATTGCCGTCGCCGGCCACGAGCTGGTGCTCATGGGCAGCATCGGCATCGCCGTCTTCCCCGACGACGGCGCCGATCCCGACGCCCTCATCAGGAACGCCGATTCCGCCATGGGCCGGGCCAAGAAGGAGGGCAGCAACGGCTGGCAGCTCTACGCCGCCGAATACAGCGCCTATGCCCTCGAGCGCCTGACCCTGGAGGCGGACCTGCGGCGGGCCCTGGAGCGGGGCGAATTCGAAGTCCACTACCAGCCCCAGGTGGACCTGGAGCGGGGCGTCATCGACGGGGCCGAGGCCCTGGTCCGCTGGCGCCGCCCCGGCCACGGCCTGGTGTCGCCGGCCCGCTTCATTCCCCTGGCCGAGGAGATCGGGCTCATCGTGCCCATCGGCGAATGGGTCCTGGAGACCGCCTGCGCTCAGCTGCGGGCCTGGCAGAAGGCCGGGGAAGGCCATCTGCGCATGGCCGTGAACCTGTCGGCCCGGCAGTTCCGCCAGAACGACCTGGGGCAGAGCGTGCACCGCATCCTGCAGCGCACCGGCGTCCTGCCCGATTCCCTGGAGCTTGAAATCACCGAGAGCATGCTGATGCAGAACATCCAGAAGGGCAGCGCCATGCTGCGGGAACTCAGGCATCAGGGCGTCCGGCTGGCCATCGACGATTTCGGCACCGGCTATTCCTCCTTGAATTACCTCAAGCGCTTCCCCATCAGCACCCTCAAGATCGACCAGTCCTTCGTCCGCCAGATTCCCCAGGACAACGACGACGCGGCCATCGTCCGGGCCGTCATCGCCCTGGGGCACGGGCTTAACCTCAAGGTGGTGGCCGAGGGGGTGGAGACCGCGGAGCAGCTCGGCTTCATGCGGGAGCACCGCTGCGACAAGGTGCAGGGCTACTTCTTCAGCCCGCCGGTGGAAGCCGCCGATTTCGAGAAGATGCTGGGCCAGGGGCCGGCCCTCAGCATTCGATGACATTGACCGCGAGGCCGCCCCGGGAGGTCTCCTTGTACTTGTCCTTCATGTCCCGGCCGGTGTCCCGCATGGTCTTGATGACCTTGTCCAGTGACACGAAATGCTTGCCGTTGCCGCGCAGGGCCATGCGAGCGGCGTTGATGGCCTTGACCGCCCCCATGGCGTTGCGCTCGATGCAGGGCACCTGGACCAGCCCGCCCACCGGATCGCAGGTCAGCCCGAGGTTGTGCTCCATGCCGATTTCGGCGGCGTTCTCCACCTGCTCCGGGCTGCCGCCCAGGACTTCGGTAAGGCCGGCCGCCGCCATGGAGCAGGCGACCCCCACTTCTCCCTGGCAGCCCACTTCCGCCCCCGAGATGGAGGCGTTTTCCTTGAACAGGATGCCGATGGCCGCGGCGGTGAGGAGGAAACGTACCACCCCGTCCTCGTTGGCGGCGGGATTGAAGCGGGCGTAGTAGTGGAGCACGGCCGGGATGATGCCGGCGGCGCCGTTGGTGGGGGCCGTCACCACCCGGCCGCCGGCGGCATTTTCCTCATTCACCGCCAGGGCGTAGAGATCCACCCAGTCGAGGGTGGTGAGGGGGTCCCCGAGGGCGGCTTCAGGCGCCGCCGACAGCTTCCGGTAGAGCTCCGCCGCCCGTCGGCGCACCTTCATGCCGCCGGGAAGGACGCCTTCCTGCTCGCAGCCGCGCCGCACGCAGTCCTGCATCACCTGCCAGATGCGCAGCAGCCCCTGGCGGGTCTCCGCCTCGCCGCGCCAGGCCTTCTCGTTCTCCAGCATGAGCTGGCTCATGGAGAGGCCGTGGCCGGCGCACAGGGCCAGCAGCTCGGCGCCGCTGTGGTAGCGAAAGGGCAGGGGGGTGGAATCGGCGACGATGCGGTCGGCGCCGGCGGCTTCCTCATCGACCACGAAGCCGCCGCCCACGGAATAGTAGGTGCGGCCCCGCAGCTCGCTGCCGTCGGCCCCGAAGGCCGCCAGGCGCAGGCCGTTGGGGTGGTAGGGCAGGGACTGGCGGCGCAGAAAGACCAGGTCCTCCCTTTCCCGGAAGGGAATGGGGTGCCGGCCCAGGAGCCGGACCTTTCCTTCGCCACGGATGCGGGCGAGGCGCTCCTCGATGCTGTCGGGATCGACCCGGTCGGGGGCCTCGCCCTCCAGTCCCAGGAGCACCGCCTTGTCGCTGCCGTGGCCCTTGCCCGTCGCCCCCAGGGAGCCGTAGAGCTCGACCCGGACCCGGGCGACCCGGGGCAGCAGGCCCTCGGTCCCGAGGCCGGAGGCGAAGGTCAGGGCCGCCCGCATGGGGCCGACCGTATGGGAACTGGACGGCCCGATGCCGACCTTGTACATGTCGAAAACGCTGATTGCCATGGGATCGCCGCTGCGCAGGGTGTTTCTACAGCTTACTTCTACCAGGATTGGGCAGAAAACCCCCCGGGCCGTTCCGTGCCTTCAGTTGCACTGCATCACGTTGCCGATCTGCTGGCACACCTTGCCGTCGCCCCGGATCATGGTCGAGCCGCTGCCGTTGTAGCGGCGGCCGCTGGCGTCCCAGCAGCCGCCGGCGTCGCAGGAAGTGATGGGGGCCGGGGTGACAGGCTCCGGCCGGGCCGGCGGCGGCACCGGCGCCGGGCGGGGCAGGGCCGGGGCGGATTTGAGGGGGGGTGGCTGTTCCATCTGGACGGGCGGCGCGTACCGTCCCCGTGGCCGCTTCTGCTCCCGGGGCTGCTCCTGGGGCGGGGCGGCGGGCCGGGCGTCGCCGGCGCAGCGGCTGTCGGCGGGGCGCTCCTGGGTGCCCGGCAGGGGGCAGCGGGCGGCTTCCGCCCGGGTGTGGCCGATGGCCAGGGCGGACAGCAGCAAGGCCGCCGCGGCTGCCCTCAGCCCTGGGAATCGAACCATTTCATTTCCCATCGGTTGGCGTCCTCGTCGTGGCGCAGGATATAGGTGGCGCCGTCGTAGGCCTGGACCTTGAAGTAGCGGTGCCGGGGATCGAGCCAGCGGTCGAGGATTTCCATGATCTCGACCCGGCGCTCCCCCAGGTGGAAGGTGCGGGGCTCTTCCTCGCCCCGATAGCCGGCATAGCACTCGACTCGGATGTCCATGGGTCTCTTTCACGGGGGCGATGGGAGCCTCGGGCGAGTCCATGGCCCACAGGGTGGCGACGGCTGTCGAATCCGGTATGACAGCCGAACACCCCCTCTGATTCCACCGCCGGCCCGGCAGGGGCGGGGCATGGAAATCCCTTTCACGGGTAGGGGAACGCATCGGCCATTATGGACTCAAGATGCAAGGATTGGCCGAGCAGTCATGGGGCGAGGGAATTGTGGGTCGACGACTTGGGAGGCGGCATGCATCTTGAAGGTTCCTGCCATTGCGGCGCGGTGAAATTCAGCCTGGAAGCCCAGTCCCCCGTTCCCTTCATGCACTGCCACTGCTCCATCTGCCGCAAGACGGCGGGCAGCGGCGGCTACGCCATCAACCTGGGCGGCGATTTCGCCACCCTGCAGGTGCGGGGCAGGAAGCACCTCGGGGTCTACCAGGCCGTCCTGCGGGAGCCGGGCAAGCGCCCGCGGCGCTCCGTCGCCAAGCGGCACTTCTGCCTCAAGTGCGGCAGCCCCCTGTGGCTTTGGGACCCGCGCTGGCCGGAACTGGTGCATCCCCACGCCTCGGCCATCGACACGCCCCTGCCCAAGCCGCCGGAGGTGGTGGAGGCGGGGCTCGACTACGCCGCCAACTGGGTGGATGTGCCGGAGGGACCGGGCCATCTCCACTGCGGCCAGTGGCCGGGGGAATCCCTGGAAGACTGGCACAAGCGCCACGGCCTGTGGGAGGCGCCGGAATCCGGCTGACCGAACCGGCCGGGGCGCAGCGAGGAAAGGATAGCGACGATGGACGGACGACTGCCTGGCCACGTGCCCCTGGTCGTCGCCACCCGGGGCGACGCGGTGGAATCGGTGTATTACGGCTCGATTGCCGTGGTCGATGTTGCGGGCAAAGCGGTGGCCGGCGTCGGTGACCGGGATTTCCCCATGTTCGCCCGCTCCACCCTCAAGCCCTTCCAGGCGCTGCCCTTCGTCATCGACGGCGGGCCGGCCCATTTCGGCTTCGCGGCGGAGGAGACGGCCCTCCTGTGCGCCAGCCATTCCGGCGAACCGCGGCACGTCTCGGCGGTGGCCGACATGCTGGCCCGCGTCGGCTGCAACCCGGGGCAGCTCCAGTGCGGCACCCACGTGCCCATCTTCTACGCCGCCACCGGCATGCCGCCGCCGGCCGATCTGGCCCTGAGCCCCCTGCACCACAACTGCTCGGGCAAGCATGCCGGCTTCCTGGCCTGGTGCCGCCAGCATGGCGCCTCCATCAAGGACTACCTCGATCCCGGCCATCCCCTCCAGCAGGCCATCCGGCACACCCTGGGCGAGTTGCTGGGGGTCGGCGAGGGCGGTATCGTGATGGGAACCGACGGCTGCAGCGCCCCCACCTATGCGGTACCCCTGCCGGCCCTCGCTTACGGCTACGCCCAACTGGCCGCAGCCCGGGCAGGCACGCCGTACGGCGATGGCCTGGCGGCCCTGTTCAGGGCCATGACCTGCCATCCCGGGATGGTTTCGGGGGAAGGGCGGGGTGATCTGGTGCTGATGAAGGCGGCGCCGGGGGACTGGGTGGCCAAGGCGGGAGCCGAGGGCATGCAGGCCCTCGGTATCGGCAGCCGGGGGCTGGGCATCGCCATCAAGGTCGCCGATGGCAGCCCCCGCGCCGTGCAGGTTGCCGTGCACTCGGTGCTGGAACAGCTGGACCTGCTGCCGGCGGGGAACGGTGCCGCCCTCCAGGCCTGGGGGGCGGGGGAAATCCGCAACCACGCCGGCCGCTACACCGGCCGCTTCGTGCCGGTGTTCAAGCTCGACCCGGCTTAGCGGGTGGAACCGGATCCGGTCGTGCCGGAGCTGGAGCCTGAGCCCATGCCCGAGGAACTGCCGGACGTATCGCTCGGAGCGGACGAGCCGCCCGTCGTCCCGCTGGCGCCGGTGGTGCCGCTGCTGGTGCTCGAGGCATCGGAGCCGCTGCGGCTCGAACCGCTGACACCGGCGGCGCCGGCCTGGCCGGCCTGCCATTCGGAGGCCGATACCTGACCGTCGTGGTTGGTGTCGAGGGCGTCGAAGCGGGCGTTCAGGTCCGATGAACCCTGGGCTTCGCTCCTGGAGATGACGCCATCCCCATTGGTGTCGGCGGTGCCGAACTGGGACGTGGCTCCGGCGGCATGGCTGCTGCCGGTGCTGCCCATGCTGCCGGCGCTGCCGGAGGTATCGCTGCCGACAGAGCCGCCCTGGGTGCCCAGGCTCGGGCTGCTGCTACCGGGAGCCGTGGTGCTCTGGCTGCTGGGGGATCCGGTGCTCATACCGCCGGCATCGGCGCTCATGGCCGCCAGGGGCATGGCACCAAGGAGGATGATCGTAGCAAGACGCGCTTTCCGTTTCATGACTGTTCTCCTCTGAAGAAGGGATCAATGGAGTTCAGGACCCCCATCGGGGGCCGCGCTCTCTAGGGAAGCTACTGAACTACCATCGATCGTGGACAATTTGCCTTCGGGTTTCTGTCGGACGGAGCGGAATCACGTGTCAGACAATTCCTTCACGCCCCGGGGAGGAGAGGGGCCGGATCAGCGCCGGCCGGCGGCGATGCGGTCCACCATGGCCTTGATGGCGGAAATCTGCACCCCCGCCTGGGTGGCGTAGTCGCCGTTGGTGTAGCCCCACCAGTCCCAGCAGCCGTTGGGATTGGTGCCGGGGATGGACACCGCCTGGGGAAACAGCACGACGATATGGTTGTTGTCGGCCCAGGTGTCGTAGCCGGCGTGGCGGACAAAGGTGGTGCCGTAGTACAGGCCGCCGTCGGGCGGCGGCCGCAGGGGGAGGTAGCTCTGGCCCTGCTTGCAGCCGTGGAAGGCGATGTGCAGCCGGCAGGGCTCACCCTTCTCGCAGGCCGCCGGCAGGTAGATCCAGCCGGAGCTGTCCATGCCCGTGCTCCAGAGGAAAGGCGAGGTCCCGGGCAGGTAGCGGCTTTGGTCGAACTGCACGAAGCGGCCGCCGGGCTTGGCCTTGGCCGGCTTGGCGAGGGGACCGTAGATCCAGGTCAGCACTTCTTTCGCCCCGTCGAAACGGCACTTGCCGATATAGGGGGAATCGGTGATGCCGCAGCCGTTGCCGTAGGCCGGCGTCGGCATGGTGTGGCCGGCGGCGGGCAGATCGGCCTTGCGGATATTCTGGGCCGGCACGGCGAAATCCCTGTAATAGCCTTCGAGCTGGGCCGTGATGGGGGCCGGCACCAGCTCGTCCTTGCCGCCGGCGAAAATGTACACCCGCTGCCTGGACAGGTTGTCGAGGCTGTCGATGAGGCGCCGGGCGGCGAAATCCCGGGTGGCGGCTTCGATCCCGGGCAGGTCGGCGCTGTCCGGGGACACCGCGCACACCTGGTGCAGGGGGTCGAGGGTGCAGGTGCACCGGGTGGTGGCGCGGCCCACCTCTCCCTGGGCGCAGTAGTAGGGCCCGCCCGCGATGACCCCGGCCCCCTTGACGATGGACGAGTGGGCGACCTGGAACTGGACCGACATGAAGGCCCCGGAAGAGATGCCGGACACCGAGGTCTGGGCGATGTCGACGTTGAGGGCGGGCAGGGGCGGATAGGGCTGGCCCAGGCAGGGCAGGGCCAGCAGGCAGGCCGCCAGGAGCAGCAGGCGGCGCAGGTGGGCGCGGGCAATGGAGAGCATGGCTATTTTCCTAGGGCGGCATGGGGAGCCGGCAAGATCGCATAGGGCCCTGCCCGGGTCAATGCGCTTGTCATTGTATTTGACTGGAAATTGGGGAATGCCCGGTATTCCCGGCTCTCTTGGCGACCGGCAAATTGCGGCGGCCGATATTAATTCAGCATGAATGGCCACGGAAATAAACGGTTATGCCAATTTATTAAAGCCGATTATCGAATGGAGAAAATATTTTCTTTAAATCCGGATTCATGGATAATGAAAATGTTTCCAATCATATACGGTGATACTTATGGATATTTCCGGCCTGCCCCTTGCTGAACTCAAGCGTCTTCTTGTTCAAATCCCGAAAGAAATCGAGCGTCGCCAGAAGGAGGAGAAATCCAAGGTCCTGAAGGAAATCGAATCGTTCGCCGCCGAGCGCGGTTTTGCCCTGGATGAGTTGATCGGCGAGCGCGGCAAGAAGGAACGGGCTCCGGTGGCCGCCAAGTATCGCCATCCGTCCAACCAGGAGCTCACCTGGTCCGGCCGGGGACGGCAGCCCAAGTGGGTCGCCGAGTTTGTCCAGAAGGGCGGCAAAATGGATCAGTTGAAGGTGTAAAGGGATTTCCCGCCCGAATGAAAAGCCGCTCCGGCGGCTTTTGTCGTTTATGGGCGGATGCTGGAATATCGAGCGGAAAGATGGAAAAGTTTCAACCCTTCGACCGGGCGTTTCTCGACGATGCGGGCCTGAATCGGCAGGCGGTCTTCAATATCGCCGAACTGCCGACCGGGATCACGCCATCCATGGAACCCGGCCATTCCTATCGCCAGCTCATTCTCATCGGCCACGCCGGCAGAAGGCTGTGGGAACGGGTGAAACAATCGGGAATCGATTCGGAAAACCCCATCGACGATTTCACCGTTCAAACGGTGAATCGCTGGTTTTCATCCCGCCAGCCCAAAAACAATTTCCGGATCGTCTATCCGGGCAGCCAGGCCATCGGCCTGCAGCGCCTCGGCCAGGAGGCCGGTTGGCACAGCCCGTCTCCCTTCATGGTGGGAATCGATCCGGAGTGGGGCTCCTGGTACGCCTACCGGGCAGTGGTCCTGGCCGACACGGGATTCGAGCCCACGCTGCCCCTCACCCGGGAGCCGCCTTGCCGCGCCTGCGATCACCAGGTCTGCATCGCCCGCTGCCCGGGCGAGGCCCTCGAGGGCGGGCGCTTCGACCTCGGCAAATGCATCGCCTACCGCCGGCAGGCCGGCTCAGGCTGCCAGGCTACCTGCCTGGCCAGGGTCAGCTGCCCGGTGGGCAGCGCCCACCGCTACTGCGACGAGCAGCTGCACCACACCTACTCCCGTTCCCTGCGGGCCATCGAGAAGTACTGCTGACGGTCCCCGGCTACCAGGGAATGGGCTTGCGGTCCCGGAAGAAGCCGCCGGTGGGGCCGTCCTCCGGCAGGGTGGCGAGCCAGACCACGGTGTCGACGCCCTCTTCCACCGAGCGGGGCGCCTTGGGGCCCCCCAGGTCGGTGCGGCACCACCCCGGGCAGACGGAGTTCACCTTGATGCCGCTTTCCGCCATCTCGGTGGCCAGGATGCGGGTCACGGCATTGAGCGCCGTCTTGGAGATGCGGTAGGCGGGCACCCCGGACGCCATGTCCGACAGCTGGCCCAGGCCGGAGGACAGGTTGACCACCCGGCCGGCGCGGCTGCCCCGCATCAGGGGAAGAACCGCCTGGGTCACCCGCAGCACCCCGTAAAGATTGGTCTCCAGGGTGGTGCGCAGGATGTCGAGGGAGACGTCCAGGAGGCTGGTCTCGCGCTCGTCGATGCCGATGCCGGCGTTGTTGACCAGCACGTCCACCCGCCCGAAGCGCTCCTTGAGCCACCGGCCCAGGGCCGCCACCGAATCGTCACGGGTGACGTCCAGGGGCTGGCACTCGACGGCGTGGCCGGCAGCCCGCAATTCGCTGCGCAGGGATTCCAGATCGGCGACGTTGCGGGCGGTGGCGACCACCAGGTGGCCCTTGACGGCGGCCAGCTGGCGGGCGGTCTCCCGCCCCAGGCCGCGGCTGGCGCCGGTGACGACGGAAATGGTTTGGTTCGGCATGGCTGTCCTTCGCGAGTGACTTCTGCCGCAATGGAGTGCCGCGCCGGCGGCGAGTTCAGTGGCTAGCTGACCACGTAGGCGGCTGAGCCGGTGGCGATGAGGATGCCGGCCTCGTTCTCCAGGCTCATCTGCACCGAGGCGATGCGCCCGCCCAGGCGGTTGACGCGGCCGGTGGCGACGAAGCTGTGGCCCATCCCGGGGCGCAGGAAATCCACCCGCAGGTCGATGGTGCCGACCCGCCCGAAGCGGTGGGCCACCAGGTCCGCGCTCTCGTCGGCGTGCTTCTCGGCGATGCCGACGATCACCGCCAGGCCGCCGACGGTATCCAGGGCGGCGGAGATCATGCCCCCGTGGAGGCGTCCCTGGACGTAGTTGCCGACCAGTTCCCGCGCCATGGCGAAGGACATCCGGGGGGCTTCCGGGTCCAGGGAGGCGACCTTGAGGCCGATCAGTTCGTTGAAACGGAGGCGGTGCTCGAACATGTCCCGCAGCATGGTTTCCAGGTGTTCCTGTTCCTCGGGGCTGCGGCGCGGCAGGGGGGGCGTATGGGTCATGGCCGGATTATCTTGAACCTTGCGGTCCGCGGTCAATGCGGCGGGCATGGACAGGGCGCCGCGGCGTCCTGGGCAGTTGAAAGGACCCCGCCTTGGGGCCACAATGGGCGCCGGGGAGGTAGCATGAAACCAGACGATTTCAAGCCGACATTGCGCGCCCGGCTGCAGACCACGGCGCGGCTCATCGACCAGGAAGCCGCCGGGCTGGGCGACTACGTGCGGGAGCGGGACCGCAAGGCCCTGATGGAACTGCTCCAGGCCGGCTGGCGGGAGGTCACCAAGATCAAGGCCCGGGCCGTGATCAACGCCATCCTGGAGGACCGCCGGGCCCGCCGGCAGTCGAACTGAAGCGGCCTCAGCCCGCCAGGGCGTTCCACAGCCACTTCATGAGCAGCGCCGACACCAGCACGGTCAGCACCATGAAGGCCAGCAGCAGGAGCAGCAGCCCGCTGACCAGGAGCCGGCTGGAGCGGGTGACGCCCCGGGGATTCTCCAGGTAGCGGCCGAGGAGCAGGGCGTTGCGCTGGTTGGCCTTCCAGGCGGCGTCGAAGATGTCGCCAGCCAGGGGGATCATGCCGATGACGCCCTCCACCGCCACGTTCATCACCATGCGGGCCAGGAGGCTCGGCGGCGCGCCCAGCCGGGCGGCCTGGCGCACGATGAAGCCCGACAGCAGCACCCCGGCCGCATCCCCCAGGAAGGGCACCAGCCCGAGGATGGCGTCGATGCCGATGCGGAAACCGCCGGGCAGGCGGATGGCGCTGTCCAGCAGCCAGGCCAGGCCGTTGATCTGGTCCAGGGTCCTCTGGGCCTCGTCCGAAAGAGGGGGCGTCGCACCGCCGCCCCGTTTGCGTCCCATGGTCGCCGTCCTTGCCGTTGCACCAGGGTTCGGAGGCCGGCCGGGGCCAAAGGTTTCTCGGCAGGCGGCGAAAAAAACGCCCGGTCGGTTTCCCGCCGGGCGTCGTGCAGGGGCCTTCCGGCCGCCGTCAGATCTCTTCCATCTCCATCCTGATGGCGCCGCAGGGGCATTCGGAAACACAGATGCCGCAACCCTTGCAGTAGTCGTAATTGAACTTGAAGCGGTTGCCCGGGCCGAGCTTGACGACGGCGTTGTCCGGGCAGACCCCGTAGCAGTTATCGCACTCGAAGCAGTTGCCGCAGCTCATGCAGCGCCGGGCCTCGAAGAGGGCGTTCTCCTCGTTGAGGTTGCCCACCACCTCGGCGAAGCCCGAGGTGCGGCGCACCACGTCCAGCATGGGGCGGATGGTGCGGGGCGCGTCCGAGTAGTACCAGGTGTTCATGTTCTTGAGTTCGGCGATCTCGGCCTTCTTCCCGGGCTGGTACTTCTCGCCCCTGAGGTAGGCGTCGATGTTGCGCGCCGCCTTCTTGGCCAGGCCGATGGCGGCGGTGACGTTGCGGGCCGAGGGCACCATGTCGCCGCCGGCGAAGACGCCGGCCATGCCCGTCATCATGTCCGGCCCCACCTGGACGGCGCCGTCCTGGATCACCACCCCGGGCAGGTCGGCGACGGCGCTGAAGTCGCCGGCCTGGCCCAGGGCCTGGACCACCACGTCGGCTTCGATGGTCTCGGTCTGGCCGGTGCGCACCAGCTCGCGGCCCTCGCCCGGGACTATGATTTCGAGGGTGAGGCGCTTGCCGTCGATGGCATTGATCTGGCGCAGGGTGGCGAGCTGGACGCCTTCCTCCAGGGCTTCCTTGATCTCCTCGTGGTGGGCGGGCATCTGCTCGGCGGACTCCCGCACGACCACGGTGACGGCCAGGGCGCCCAGGCGGATGGCCGAACGGGCCACGTCGATGGCGGTGTTGCCGCCGCCGTAGACCACCACCCGGCCGCTGAGGGCCACCGGTTCCTCCATCTCCACCGCCCGCAGAACGGTGACGGCGTCGAGGATAGGCAGGTTGCCGGTCTGGGGAATATTCACCTTGCGGCCGGACTGCAGCCCGACGGCCAGGAAGCAGGCGCCGAAGCCGCCCTCCTGCATGGTCCGGGCGATGTCCTGGACCGGGCTGTTCACGCGGATATCCACCCCCATGTCCTTGATGCGGGCGATCTCGGCGTTGAGCTTTTCCCGGGGCATGCGGTACTTGGGGATGCCGTAGCGCACCATGCCGCCGGCCTTGGGGCTGGCCTCGAAGACGGTGACGGCGTGGCCCAGGCGGGCCAGGTGGTAGGCGGCGGCCAGCCCGGCGGGGCCGCCGCCGACCACCATCACCTTCCTGCCGGTGGCCTGGCCGGGGGCGACGCTCCAGCCGTGCTTGAGGGCCTGGTCGCCCAGGAAGCGCTCGACGGAATTGATGCCCACGGGGAGGTCCACCTTGCCCCGGTTACAGGCCGATTCGCAGGTGTGGTAGCAGACCCGGCCCATGACGGCGGGGAAGGGATTCTCCTCCATGATCTTCTTCCAGGCCTCTTCGTACTTGCCTTCCTCGGCCAGGAACAGCCAGCTCTGGATATTCTCGCCGGCCGGGCACTGGTTGTTGCAGGGGGGCAGGCGGTCCAGGTAGACCGGGCGGGCGGTGCGCCAGGAGCCGGTCTTGTTGGCCAGGGAGGAGCCCACGTCCAGGGTGATGGCGAAGGGCTTGTTCATTACGGCAGTCATCAATTCACTCCTTCTTCGAGCAGGCCGAATTTCCTGATGTTGCGGTCCGCCCGGGCCTGGATCCTGGCGATGGTGTCCACGGCGGGGTTCTTGCCGAACAGGTGGGCGTAGCGGCGCTGGGGCTTGAGGTATTCCTCCACCGGTACCGGCTTCCTGATCTTGGAGGAACTCACCACTTCGCCGTGTTCCGCCTCGAACACCGGGAAGAGGCCGCATTCCTTGGCCAGCCGGGCCAGCTTGATGGTGTCGTTGGAGGCGGCGCCCCAGCCCAGGGGGCAGGGCACCAGGATGTGGATGTACTTGGCGCCGCGGATGCCGATGGCCTTCTTCACCTTGTACTCCAGGTCCCGCAGGTCGGCGACGGTGGCGGTGGCGACGTAGGGGATGCCGTGGGCCATGGCGATGGCCGGCACGTTCTTGCCCTGGCCGAAGACGTTGCCCGGGTTGGGGCCCACCGGCATGGTGGTGGCGGTGCGGGCGGCGGGCGGCGTGGCGGAGGAGCGCTGGACGCCGGTGTTCATGTAGGCCTCGTTGTCGTAGCAGATGTAGAGCACGTCGTCGTTGCGCTCGAACATGCCGGACAGGCAGCCGAAACCGATGTCGGTGGTGCCGCCGTCGCCGCCCTGGGCGACCACCCGCACCTGGGAGCGGCCCTTGACCCGCATGGCGGCGGCGATGCCGGTGGCCACGGCGGCGGTATTGCCGAACAGGGAGTGGATCCAGGGAATCTGCCAGGAGGTCTCCGGGTAGGGGGTGGAAAACACTTCCAGGCAGCCGGTGGCGTTGGCGGCGATGAGCTGGCCGTCGGCGGCGGCCATGGCGGCGTCGATGGCGTAGCGGGCGCCGAGGGCCTCGCCGCAGCCCTGGCAGGCCCGGTGGCCGGAGTTGAGGGAGTTGTTGCGCTGGAGCGTCGCCTGGACGGAACGCTTCTCCTCGTCGAGGAGGCGGTTGCCGACGGTGAAGGTGCCGGTCTGGTAGAACTTGACGGGTTGGTAGGACATGGAACTTTCCCCTTAGGCGATTTTGGATGCGACCGTGCCCACGTCCCGCAGGACGGATTCGGCGATGGGGCCGGAGCGGCGGACCTGGCGCTCGCGCTGGAGGACGCGGTCCACGATGCCGTGATCGAGGTCCATGAAGGTCAGGGCTTCCAGCTTGCCGGCCATGGCGTCGAGGAAGGTGCGGGTCAGGCTGTCCTTGGTGATGGCGCGGCCGCCCAGGCCGGCCACCACGGTCAGGACCTGCTGGCCGCTGCCGTCCAGGGCCATGCGCACGTCGGTGGCGACGATGCCGCCCATGCCGACGGCGAAGCACTTCTCCAGCACCACGATGCGCTTGGCACCCTTCAATGCCTGGCGGATGGCTTCCGAAGGGAAGGGACGGAAGGAGGTGATGCCGAGGACGCCGATGCTGTGGCCGGCTTCCCGCATCTCGTCCACCACGTCCTTGATGGTGCCCAGCACGGAGCCCAGGGCGATGACGACGGTCTCGGCGCCGTCCATGCGGTAGGGGCGGACCAGGCCGCCGGCGTCCCGGCCGAAGATTTCCTTGAATTCGGCGGCCAGTTCCGGGATGCGGTCGAGGGCCTGCATCTGCTTGGCGTGGGCCAGGTAGCGCACCTCGGTGAAGGCCTCGGGACCGACCATGGCGCCGATGGAGACGGGCGAAGCCGGGTCGAGGACCTGGCGGGGCTCGAAGGGCGGCAGGAACCTGTCCACCTGCTCCTGGCTGGGGACATCCAGGCGCTCGTAGGCGTGGGTCAGGATGAAGCCGTCCATGCACACCATCACCGGCAGGGACAGCTCCTCGGCCAGCTTGAAGGCCTGGATGTGGAGGTCCATGGCTTCCTGGTTGGTCTCGGCGAAGACCTGGATCCAGCCGCAGTCCCGCTGGCTCATGGAGTCGGTGTGATCGTTCCAGATGTTGATGGGGGCGCCGATGGCCCGGTTGGCCACGGTCATGACGATGGGCAGGCCGAGGCCGGAGGCGTTATAGACCGCCTCCACCATGAACAGCAGGCCTTGGGAGGCGGTGGCGGTGTAGGTCCGCGCCCCGGCGGCGGAGGAGCCGATGGCCACCGACATGGCGGCGAATTCGGACTCGACGTTGAGGAACTCGCACTTCTGCAGGTCGCCGCCCTTCACCATTTCGCCGAGACCCTCGACGATGTGGGTCTGGGGAGAAATGGGATAGGCACAGATCACTTCCGGCCGGCAGAGGGCGACCGCCTCGGCGACGCCGTGGGAGCCTTCGATTTGCTTGAGCGCCATGTTATGCGGCCTCCAGGGCGGTGAGTTGTTGTTTCACGTAGTCGAATGCGGCGCTGGCGGCGGCGATGTTGCCCTCGGCCACCTTGCCGGAGAACTTGTCCCGGATGGCGGCGGCCACCGAGTCCAGGGAGATGGCGCCGGACAGCGCCGCGAAGGCGCCCAGCAGGACGGCGTTGGGCATGGGGCGGCCCAGGTGCTTCATGGCGATTTCGGTGGCCGGCACGCACACCTGGCGCTCGGCCTTGAGCTTCTTCGCCACCTCGCCGATGCCCAGGGCCTCGAAGCTCTTGGCGGAATTGATGAGGACGTAGCCGTCGCTCTTCAGGCCCTGGAAGACGTCCACCTGATGGAGCAGGGTGGGGTCCTGGATGATGATGGCGTCGGGGGCCATGATCGGCTCCCGCAGGCGGATTTCCTTGTTGTCGATGCGGCAGAAGGCCACCACCGGCGCCCCGGTGCGCTCCGAGCCGAAGCTCGGGAAGGCCTGGGCGTGCTTGCCTTCCAGGAAGGCGGCGATGGACAGCATCTCGGCGCCGGTGACGACGCCCTGGCCGCCGCGGCCATGGATACGGACCTGAAACATTAACGGTTCTCCACGATGGTCAAAATTTCACGATGCGCAATATACATTCGTATCGTGAAATATTCCATCAGGGATTACACGTAGCCCGAATAGGGGCTTGTGGCGCCCGGCGGTGA
>DATFAA010000135.1:0-8395 GCA_035255045.1 Rhodocyclaceae bacterium
GGGGACAGACGACTTTGATGAAGCGCAGCAGCCCGACCCGTCAGCGGCTGGCAGCCCTCGCCCTGCTGGGGATGCCGCTCCTGAACTATCCGCTGCTGGCCCTGCCGGAAGGCTACGTCGGGGGCATGCCCAACGTCTTCCTGTATCTCTTCGGCGTCTGGGGCGGGATCATCGCCCTGGCGGCCTGGGTGGCCGAGTACAAGGCCAAATGAACGCCAGCTGGGTCGTCGCCATCCTGTCCACGGCCTACCTCGGGCTGCTCTTCGCCATCGCCCGTTTCGGCGATGCCCGGGCCGACGCCGGCAAGTCCATCATCTCCGCCAACGTCTATGCCCTATCCCTGGCGGTGTACTGCACCTCCTGGACCTTCTTCGGCAGCGTCGGCCGGGCCACCTCCGGCGGGCTGTCCTTCCTCACCATCTACCTCGGCCCGACCCTGATGATCCTGTGCGTGTCGATCATCGTGAAGATGATCCGCATCAGCAAGAGCCAGCGCATCACCTCCATCGCCGACTTCATCGCCTCCCGCTATGGCAAGAGCCAGCTCCTGGCGGGGCTGGTGACCGTCATCGCCGTCATCGGCGTGGTGCCCTACATCGCCCTCCAGCTCAAGGCCATCTCGGCCAGCCTGGACATCATCTTCCAGCAGACCGCCGCCGCCAGCGATCCCTGGTGGCGGGATTCCACCTTCGCCATCGCCGCCGTCCTGGCGGTCTTCACCATCCTCTTCGGCACCCGCCACCTGGACGCCACCGAGCGCCACGAGGGCATGGTCGCCGCCATCGCCTTCGACTCGGTGGTCAAGCTGGCGGCCTTCATGGCGGTGGGCATCTTCGTGACCTACGGGCTGTTCGGCGGCTTCCCCGACATCTTCCGGCAGGCGGCGGATTTCCCGGAACTCACCCGGCTCATGGCCCTGGACGAGACCCGGGCCGGGACCTGGGCCTCCCTCATCCTGGTGTCGGGCTTCGCCATCCTCTTCCTGCCCCGGCAGTTCCAGATCATGGTAGTGGAGAACGTGGACGAGGGCCATCTGCGCCGGGCGGTCTGGCTCTTCCCCCTTTATCTCCTCCTCATCAATGTCTTCGTCCTGCCCCTGGCCATCGGCGGCCTGCTCCATTTCGACGGCCGGGGCGTCAATCCGGACACCTTCGTCCTGACCCTGCCCCTGTCCCAGGGGGCCGAGGGCCTGGCGGCGTTCGCCTTCCTTGGGGGGCTGTCGGCGGCCACCGGCATGGTCATCGTCGAGACCATCGCCCTGTCCACCATGGTCTGCAACGACCTGGCCATGCCCTGGCTGCTGCGCTCCCAATGGCTCAACCTGGCGGAGAAGAAGGACCTCTCCGGCATCCTCCTCGGCATTCGCCGGGGCGCCATCGCCCTCATCCTGCTCCTGGGCTACGTCTATTTCCGGGCGGCGGGGGAGGCGTACGCCCTGGTCGGCATCGGCCTCATCTCCTTCACCGCCGTCGCCCAGTTCGCCCCCGCCATGTTCGGCGGCATGTACTGGAAGGCGGGCACCCGGGTCGGCGCCATCAGCGGCCTGGTGGCCGGCTTCGCCGTCTGGCTCTACACCCTGCTGCTGCCGTCCTTCGCCAAGTCGGGCTGGATCAGCCGCAGCTTCATGGACCAGGGGCTGTGGGGCTGGCCCTGGCTCAAGGCCCAGGCCCTCTTCGGCCTGGCCGGCCTGGACGAGATCACCCATAGCCTGTTCTGGAGCCTGTTCGCCAACATCGGGCTCTACGTCGGCGTTTCCCTCCTGTCCCGCCCGGGCGCCGTCGAGGCCAGCCAGGCCGAGCGCTTCGTGGACGTCTTCCGCTACGACCAGCGGGCCACCGAGAACCACCTGTGGCGGGGCAAGGCCTCGGTGGAAGAGCTGGTGGCGCTGCTGGAGCGCTTCCTGGGGCCGGGGCGGGCCCACCAGCAACTGGCCGCCTACGCCAGCAGCCGCAAGGTGGGGGACTGGCGGCGCCTGTCCGCCGACGCCCAGTTCGTGCAGTTCGCCGAAAAGCAGTTGGCCGGGGCCATCGGATCGGCCAGCGCCCGGGTCATGGTCAGTTCGGTGGTGGAGGAGGAGGCCCTGGGGCTGGACGAGGTTCTGGACATCCTGGACGAAGCCTCCCAGGTCCGCGCCTATAGCCGGGAGCTGGAGCGCAAGTCCCGGGAACTGGAGGCGGCCACCGCCGAGCTGCGGGAAGCCAACGAGCGCCTGCGGGAGCTCGACCGCCTCAAGGACGACTTCATATCGACCGTCACCCACGAGCTGCGCACCCCGCTCACCTCCATCCGGGCCCTGTCCGAGATGCTCCATGACGATCCCCGCCTCGAACTTGCCGAGCGCATGCGTTTTCTCGGTATCATCGTGGCTGAAACGGAGCGGCTGACGCGCCTGATCAACCAGATCCTGGACCTGGCCAAGCTGGAGTCGGGGCAGGCGGAGTGGATGACGGGCAAGGTCGATATCGCCGAGGTGGTGCGGGAGTCCGTCAATTCCCTGGAGAAACTTTTCCACGACAAGCAGGTGGCTGTCGCCACCGACCTGCCGGAGGAAGGGGCGGCCGTGGTGCTGGCCGACCGGGATCGCCTGATGCAGGTCATGATCAACCTGCTCTCCAATGCGGTGAAATTCGTGCCGGCAGGGGAGGGGGAGGTCAGGGTGACGGTGCGGACGGAGGACGCCGAGGTCCGCGTCGAGGTCGCCGACAACGGGCCGGGACTGGCCCCCGGCGACCGGGACGTCATCTTCGAGAAATTCCGCCAGGGGGGCAACGCCCTGACGGACAAACCCCAGGGGACTGGCCTCGGCCTGCCGATCAGCCGGCAGATCGTCGAGTATTTCGGCGGGCGGCTGTGGGTGGAGAGCCAGCCGGGCCAGGGCGCCACCTTCGTTTTCACGGTGCCGCTGCCGACACGAATAACACCAGAGAGGAAGACAACATGACCTATAAGATACTGATCGCGGACGACGAGCCGAACATCGTGATTTCCCTGGAATTCCTGATGAAGAAGGAGGGTTTCCAGGTGGCCGTCGCCAACGATGGGGAGGAGGCTCTGGCCAAGGTCGACAGCTTCAAGCCGGACCTGCTGCTGCTCGACGTGATGATGCCCAAGAAATCCGGTTTCGAAGTCTGCGAAGCCCTGCGGGCCGACCCCTCCCGCGCCGGGCTGCGCATCGTCATGCTCACCGCTAAGGGGCGCCAGACCGAGGTGGCCAAGGGCCTGGCCATCGGCGCCGACGCCTACATCACCAAGCCTTTCTCCACCAAGGAACTGGTGGCCAAGGTGCGGAGCATCCTGGAGTCTGCCTGAGCCAATTCCGGCGGCTTCCGGGCCGCGCCCTTCCGAAAACAAGATCGATCAAGGCAGCATGAAAGCGAAACACCGATTCCTGATCGCCGCCGGCATCCTGGGCCTGCTCATGACCGGCCCCTTCCTGGTCACCTCACTGCTGGTCTGGCTGGACATGAAGGACGCCGAGCGCCGGATGCTCACCGACCTGCTCCTCTCCCGGCTGCCCATCGGCACCCTGCTCACCATCTTCGGTTTCGCCATCGGGGTCGGGGTCCTGCACCACCTTTTCAAGCAGTACGTCGAGGGCCTGCTGCGCATGGCCGAGACCCTGCGCCTCATGCTCGGCGCCAACCGCAATTTCCGGGTGGCGCCGGAAGGCCCGCCGGAAGTCCAGCAGCTGGCCCGGGCGGCCAACGACCTGGCACAGCAGCGGGACGAGCTGATGGACGACGTGGATGCCCAGATCGCCAAGGCCAAGGCCTCCGTCGAGGAGGAAAAGAACCGCCTGGCGGCCCTCATGTCCGAGCTGGCCCAGGCGGTGGTGGTGTGCAACCTGGACGGCCGCATCCTCCTCTACAACAACCGGGCCCGGCTCCAGTTCAAGGCCCTGGCCCAGGGGCCCACGTCGGTGGCCGGGGGGGCCCTCATCGGCCTCGGGCGCTCCATCTTCTCCATCCTGGAAAAGAACCAGGTCACCCATGCCCTCGAGGTCATCAACCAGCGCATGGCCCGGGGCCGGACGGCCATGGCCAATTTCATCACCACCGCCCGGGGCGGCCAGCTGCTGCGGGTGCAGATGGTGCCGGTGCCGGCCGGGCAGGGCGGCGGCGAGGGCGGACAGAAATTCTCCGGCTACGTCCTGACGGTGGAGAACATCACCCGCAGCATGGAGCAGGAAGCGCGGCGGGACCAGGTCCTCCATTCCCTCACCGAGGGCAGCCGGGCGGCCCTGGGCAACATCCGGGCGGCGGTGGCCAACCTCATCGACTACCCGGACATGGAAGGGGAGCTGCGGGAGCGCTTCGTCCGCATCGTCGAGGAGGAGGCCGGCGGCATGAGCCAGCGCCTCGACCGGACCATGGCCGACTTTTCCGATTCCCTCAAGACCCGCTGGCCCCTGGAGGATGTACTCGGAATCGACATCATCGCCGCCGCCCAGCGCAGCATCGAGGACAAGCTCCAGCTTCCCAGCAAGACCGAGGAGGTGGACGACAGCCTGTGGATCAAGGCCGACAGCTTCTCCCTGGTCTTCGCCATCGCCTTCCTGGCGTCCTGCCTGCGGGACCACTACGAGATCCGCGAGCTGCGCTTCCGGCTCCTGTCCGAGGGCCGTCTGGCCTACCTGGACCTCATCTGCGCCGGCGCCGCCCTGTCTTCGGAGACCTTCTACACCTGGGAGCTGGAGTCCATGGAGATCAACGGCGAGAAGATGCCGCTGACCCTGCGGGAAGTGGTGGACCGCCATGGCGGCGAAGTCTGGTACCAGCGGGAAAAGGCCGCCCACCGGGCCTTCTTCCGCTTCGTCCTGCCCCTCACCGTGCCGGGACGGGAGGAGGTGGAGCAGCAGGACCGGGAGCAGGTCGCCGGTCGCCCCGAGTACTACGACTTCGATCTCTTCACCTACCAGGAAGGCTCCATCGACCTGGATCGCAAGCTCACCGACCTGGTCTATACGGTCTTCGACACCGAGACCACCGGTCTCGAGCCCTCCAAAGGCGACGAGATCATCCAGCTCGGCGCCGCCCGCATCGTCAATTGCCGCCTGCTGCGCCAGGAAATCTTCGACCAGCTGGTGGATCCCCAGCGCCCCCTGCGGCCCGAGACCATCCCCATCCACGGCATCACCGAGGACATGGTGCGCGGGCAGCCGACCATCGACGCGGTCCTGCCGGCCTTCCGGGAATTCTGCGAGGACACGGTGCTCATCGCCCACAACGCCGCCTTCGACATGCGCTTTCTGCAGCTCAAGGAGGAGCGCACGGGCATCCGCTTCGGCCAGCCGGTGCTGGACACCCTGCTGCTGTCGGCGGTGGTCCATCCCAACCAGGAATCCCACCGCCTGGACGCCATCGCCGAGCGTCTGGGCATCGTCATCGAATCCCGCCACAACGCCCTGGACGACGCCGTGGCCACCGCCGAGGTCTTCCTCAAGCTGCTGCCCCTCCTGGCCGACATGGGCATCGTCACCCTGCGCCAGGCCCTGGAGGCCTCCCAGAAAACCTTCTACGCCAGGATCACCTACTGAATCCGATGCAGGCTGAAACCCTCTGCCGGGAACTGTCGGCGCTGGCCTCCCGGGCCGGCCGCACCGACAGCGTCGACGGCCTGGTCGATGTGGCCGAGGCCGGCCGGCGCTTCTGCGTCGGGCAGACGGGGGGAGAGCTGGGGGGAGCCTGGCTGGCCCGTACCCTGTCGGAACTCAACGACCGGGTAGTGGAGCGGGTCATCCACCTCACCGCCGGGGAACACCGCCTGCCGGCGGTGCCCTGGTGCTGGCTGGCCCTCGGCTCGGAAGGCCGCTTCGAGCAGACCTTCATCACCGACCAGGACAACGGCCTCATCTTCAGCGCCGCCGACGACCGGGAGGCGGAAGCCCTGCGCCAGCTCTTCGTGCCCTTCGCCCAGGCCGTCAACGAGCGCCTGGACCGCTGCGGCTTCGCCTTCTGCAACGGCAAGGTCATGGCCGGCAATCCCCAGTGGTGCCTGTCCCTGGACGAATGGCGCTGGCGCTTCTCCGAGTGGGTGCGGCGGCCGGAGCCCATGGCCCTCATGTACGCCACCATCTTCTTCGATTTCCGCACCCTGCACGGCGACCACCAACTGGGCAAGCGGCTGCGCAAGCATGTCCTGGGGTTGACCCAGGACACGCCGGCCTTCCTCCACCTCATGGCCGGCAATGCCCTGCTGTCCCAGCCGCCCCTCAGTTTCCTCGGGGAGGTGGTGACCGAGGGCAGCGGCGAGGGGGGCATGGTGGACCTCAAGAAGGCCGGGGCCCGCATCTTCGTCGATGCCGCCCGCATCTTCGCCCTCGCCCACGGGGTGGCCCGGGTGGATACCCCAGGCCGGCTGGCGGAGGCCGGCGGCCTGGCCGGGATGCAGCCCGACGAAGTGGAGGCGGCCAGCGCTTCCTTCTCCCACCTGCTGCGCCTGCGCCTCGACCGCCAGGGGCGGGTGCTGCGGGCCGGGGGCGTGCCGGACCACCGGGTGGACCCGGAGCGGCTGCACGAGCTGGATCGGGCCATCCTGCGGGAATCCTTGCGCCAGGCCAAGCGGCTGCAGCAGAGGCTCAAGTTAAACTACGCCCTTTAGTAGGGGCATTCACAAGAGGCGATCGTGACGACCGGACAAGAAGACATCAGGCAGGCGGAAAGCGGGTTGCGCCAGGAAGGGCGGCGGCGGGTGGCCGGGGTGGCGGCGGACTTCCTCAGGAAGCACGCCCCTTTCAACCGCATGCGGAACGATGCCCTGGATTTCATCGCCGAACGGGCCCAGATGGCCTTCTACCCCAGGGACACGGAGATAGTGGGGCCCCAGTCCGGGCCGGTGGCCTTCTTCTACATCGTCGAGCGGGGCAAGGTGCTGTCCAAGCAGGCGGGGGAGGTGGCGGTCACCGAGTACTACGCCCTCACCCTGGGGCCGGGGGAGTGCTTCCCCATCGGCGCCGTAACGGCCCAGCGCTCGTCCACCAACAGCTACACCGCCCTCGAGGACACCTTCTGCTACCAGCTGCCGGCCGAGGATTTCATGGCGCTCATGACCATGAGCCCGGAATTCAACCTCTTCTGCACCCAGTACATCGCCAGCCTCCTCAGCCAGTCCCGCACCCAGCTCCAGGTCCAGTTCGCCCAGCGGGCCAGCGAGCAGCAGACCCTCAATTCCCCCCTGTCCGGCGTCGGCGGCCGCTCGCCGGTGACGGTGACGCCGGAGACGCCGATCCGGGCTGCCCTGGAGACCATGTCCAAGGCCAAGGTCGGGTCCCTGGTGGTGGTCGGGGAGGAGGGGCGGCCGGTGGGCATCTTCACCCAGTCCGACGTCCTGGACCGGGTGGTGCTGGCCGACACGCCCCAGGGCGAGCCCATTTCGGCCGTCATGTCGGCCCATCCCTTCACCCTGGAGGAGCACGCCACCGCCTACGACGCCATGTTGGCCATGGCCACCCACAGCATCCGCCACGTCCTCGTGGTCAACGCCGAAGGCAGGCTTTCCGGGGTGGTGTCGGAGCGGGACCTGTTCGCCCTCCAGCGCATCGGCGTGCGCCAAATCCGCCAGGCCATCGAGACGGCGGTGGACATCGGCTCGCTCCAGCAGTCGGCGGCGGACGTGCGCCAGCTGGCCTTCAACATGCTGGCCCAGGGGGTGGGATCGGAACAGCTGACCCAGTTCATCTCGGCCCTCAACGACGCACTCTCCCGGCGCATCATCGAACTCAACCTCGACCGCCACGACCTGGAAGGCATCGACTGGTGCTGGCTGGCCTTCGGCTCCGAGGGCCGGGACGAGCAGACCTTCAGCACCGACCAGGATAACGGCATCATCTTCCTGTGCGACGACTTCCAGGACCGGGAGATGCTGAAGCTGCGGCTCCTGGACTTCGCCAAGGACGTCAACCACGACCTCGACCGCTGCGGCTTCCCCCTGTGCAAGGGCAACATCATGGCCAGCAATCCCCAATGGTGCCTGACCCTGGAGGAATGGCAGGAGCAGTTCGCCGACTGGATCCGCCAGCCGGCCCCCGAGGCGCTCCTGAACGCCACCATCTTCTTCGATTTCCGGCCCCTCTACGGCAAGGCCGACCTGGCCGCCCGGCTGCGCCGCCACCTCCTGTCCATGACGGCGGGGCATCCCATGTTCCTGCGCGCCATGGCCCACAATGCCCTGGACGTGGCGCCGCCCCTGGGCACCTTCCGGGACTTCGTCACCGATCTGGATGCCGAGCACCCGGGCCAGATCGACCTCAAGAAGTACGGCTCCCGGATATTCGTGGACGTGGCCCGCATCTACGCCCTGGCGGCCGGGGTGTTCAACACCAACTCCGCCCAGCGCCTGCGCTTCGCCTCCCAGCGCCTCAACATCCGGGCCGAGGAGATCAATGCCGTGGTGGATG
>DATFAA010000136.1:0-38852 GCA_035255045.1 Rhodocyclaceae bacterium
GGGCAACCCCGGCGGCTTCGACAACGGCGTCTACGACTACGGCGACTGGAAGGTCGGCGCCTCGACCGAGATCTACGGGGTCACCGTCGGCCTCTACGGCACCGGCACCAATGCCCAGGACGCGTACTACACGAACGTCTACGGCAAGAACATCTCGCGCGGCCAGTTCGTCGCGTACCTGCAGAAGACGTTCTGACCCCAATCCTCGCGAGGATCCCATGAAGCTCGTTACCGCCATCATCAAGCCGTTCAAGCTCGACGAGGTCCGCGAGGCCCTCTCGGGAATCGGCGTGCAGGGAATCACCGTCACGGAGGTCAAAGGCTTCGGCCGGCAGAAGGGCCACACCGAGCTCTACCGCGGCGCCGAGTACGTCGTCGACTTCCTGCCCAAGGTCAAGATCGAGGCAGCGGTCGCGGACGATCTCGTCGAGCGCGCGATCGAGTCGATCGAGAAGTCCGCGAACACCGGAAAGATCGGCGACGGCAAGATCTTCGTCTTCGATCTCGAGCAGGTCGTGCGCATCCGCACGGGAGAAACCGGCGCGCAGGCGCTGTAAGGGGAACCGCCATGAAACGATTGCTGCCACTCGCCGCGCTCGCCTTCGCGCTCGCGCTCACCGCCGCCGCGCCCGCGGCCGGCAACGAATACGCGCAGGTCCTCTCTCCGGGCGCGACCTCGCCGCTGATGATCGTCCAGGCGCAGACGCCTCCCGCTCCCGCGGCCGCACCCGCACCTGCACCCGAGGCGAAGGCGGCGGAGCCGGCGAAGGCCGAAGCGGCGCCCGCCGCCGCACCGGCCGCCACCGCGGCGCCCGCGCCGACGCCCAACAAGGGCGACGTCGCGTGGATGCTGGTCTCGACGGCGCTCGTGCTGATGATGAGCATCCCCGCGCTCGCGCTCTTCTATGGCGGCATGGTCCGCTCGAAGAACATGCTGTCGGTGCTGATGCAGGTGTTCGTCGTGTTCTCGCTCATCACCGTGCTGTGGTGCGTCTACGGCTACAGCCTCGCCTTCACCGAGGGGAACGCGTTCTTCGGGAGCCTCACCGACCGGCTGTTCCTCAAGGGGACGTTCGACTCGGCCAAGGGCGAGTTCGCGATGGCCGCGACGTTCTCGAAGAACACGCCGCTGCCGGAGCTCGTCTACGTCGCGTTCCAGGCGACGTTCGCGGCGATCACCGTCTGCCTGATCCTCGGCGCGTTCGCCGAGCGCATCAAGTTCTCGGCGGTGCTGCTCTTCGCCGTGCTGTGGTTCACGTTCGCCTACACCCCGATCGCCCACATGGTGTGGTTCTGGGCGGGTCCCGACGCCTACACGGCCGCCGGCGTCGTCGATGCGGCCAACGCGAAGGCGGGCTGGATCTGGCAGATGGGCGCGCTCGACTTCGCGGGCGGCACGGTCGTTCACATCAACGCGGGCATCGCCGGCATCGTCGGCGCGATCGTGATCGGCAAGCGGATCGGCTTCGGGAGGGAATCGATGGCGCCGCACAACCTGCCGATGACGATGATCGGCGCGTCGCTGCTGTGGGCCGGGTGGTTCGGCTTCAACGCGGGCTCGGCGCTCGAGGCGAACAACTCGGCGGCGCTCGCGTTCATGAACACGTTCCTCGCCACCGCGTGCGCCGTGCTGTCGTGGACGTTCGGCGAGTGGGCGTTCAAGGGCAAGCCGTCGATGCTGGGCGCGGCGTCCGGCGCCGTCGCCGGACTGGTGGCGATCACGCCGGCCGCCGGCAACGTCGGCATTCCCGGCGCGTTCGTGATCGGCCTCGCCGCGGGCCTCGTCTGCCTGTGGGGCGTCAACGGGTTGAAGCGGATGATCGGCGTCGACGACTCGCTGGACGTGTTCGGCGTCCACGCCGTCGGCGGGATCCTGGGCGCGCTCCTGACCGGCATCTTCGTGTCGCCGGATCTGGGCGGGCCGAGTGTGGTCGCCGACTGGGTCACGGGCAAGACCGAGTACCCGGGCTACCTCGCCCAGCTCTGGATCCAGGCGAAGGCGGTCGGCATCACGGTCGTGTGGTCGGGGGTCGTCGCCTTCGTCTCCTACAAGATCGTCGACCTCGTCGTCGGGCTGCGCGTGACGCCCGAGGAAGAGCGCGAGGGTCTCGACATCTCGTCGCACGGCGAATCGGCGTACCACATGTAGCCCATCGGTCGCGGTGCGAGCCGCCGCGGCGCAGATTGCAGGCGGTCCGCGGTCGAGCGCGGATCGCCGGCAGGCGCGGGACCCCCTCCTCCCCGCGCGGCAGTCGGAGTCTCTCCTCCGTGGCTTTTCGGGGCGCCCCTTAAGGCGCCCCGTTTTCTTGCCCCGGCTCCGCCACGGGCTACAATCGGCGCCATGGTGCCTCATCTCACGACCGCGCTCGCCGGCCCGCTGCAGGCGCTCGAGCAGCGCTTCCTCGACCGGATGCCGGACATCGAGCGCTGGCTGCGCACCCGCTGGCAGGAGCACGCGGTGCCGTTCTACGCTTCGGTCGACCTGCGCAACGCGGGCTTCAAGCTCGCGCCGGTGGACACGAACCTCTTCCCCGGCGGCTTCAACAACCTCAACCCGGCTTTCCTGCCCCTCTGCGTCCAGGCGGCCATGGCGGCCATCGACAAGTTCTGCCCCGAGGCCCGGAACCTTCTCCTCATCCCGGAGAACCACACCCGCAACCTCTTCTACCTGCAGAACGTCGCCCAGCTCGCCGCCATCCTGCGCCAGACCGGCCTCAATGTCCGCATCGGCACCCTGCTGCCGGACATCAAGGAGCCCACCCCGATCCAGACTGCCAACGGCCAGACCCTGGTGCTGGAGCCCCTGGTGCGGACTGAATACCGCCTCGGGGTCGAAGGTTTCGATCCTTGCGCCATCCTCCTCAACAACGACCTGTCGGCCGGCATCCCGGAAATCCTCCAGAACCTCAACGAGCAGTTCATCCTGCCGCCGCTCCACGCCGGCTGGGCGGTGCGCCGCAAGTCCCATCACTTCGCCGCCTACGACGAGGTGGCCAGGACCTTCGCCGAACATATCGGCATCGATCCCTGGCGCATCAACCCGGCCTTCGCGGTCTGCGACTGCGTCAATTTCCACGAGCGCCAGGGCGAGGACTGCCTGGCCGCCAAGGTCGACTCCGTTCTCACCCAGGTGCGGGAAAAGTACCGGCAATACGGCATCGACGAGCAGCCCTTCGTGGTGGTCAAGGCCGACGCCGGCACCTACGGCATGGGGATCATGACCGTGCGGGACGCCTCCGAGGTCATCGGCCTCAACCGCAAGCAGCGCAACAAGATGAGCGTCATCAAGGAAGGCCTGGAAGTGAGCGAGGTCATCATCCAGGAAGGCGTGCCCACCTTCGAGACCCTGCGTGAGGCGGTGGCCGAACCCGTCATCTACATGATCGACCGCTTCGTGGTGGGCGGTTTCTACCGGGTCCACACCGGCCGCGGCAAGGACGAGAACCTCAACGCCCCCGGCATGCACTTCGAGCCCCTGGCCTTCGAGACCGGCTGCAACCTGCCGGACTTCTGCTGCGTCGACCCCGACGCCCCGCCCAACCGCTTCTACGCCTACGGCGTGGTCGGGCGGCTGGCCTGCCTCGCCGCCGCCCTCGAACTGGAACGCACGGCCCCCGGCGCAGCCTGAGCCCGGCCATGGCCCAGCAGCTGCGGTTCGCGACGGACATCCTGGGCGGCAGCGGCCGCTCCCTGCGCCTCGCCTTCGTGGTCGATCCCCTCGACCACCTCAAGGCCTGGAAGGATTCCACCGTCGCCATGATGCGGGCGGCCGAGCGCCACGGCCACGAGGTCTTCGCCATCGACTGCGCCAGCCTCTCCTGGCGCCGCCCCGAGCCCGGCAGCCCGCCGGGCCAGCCCAGCGTCTACGGCGAAGCCGTCCACCTCCACACCCGGCCCGACGACCACGACTGGTACCGGGAGACCGGCTCCGAGATCCTTCCCCTGGTGGCCTTCGACGCCGTCATCATGCGCAAGGACCCGCCCTTCGACATCGAGTACATCACCGCCACCTGGCTCCTGGAGCGGGCCGAGGGGGACGGCGCCCGGGTCTTCAACAAGCCCCGGGCCCTGCGCGACCACTCGGAGAAGCTGGCCATCGCCGAGTTCGACCGCTTCACCGTCCCCAGCCTGGTAAGCCGCAACCTGCATCACCTCCAAGACTTCATCGACCACCAGCGGGACGTCATCCTGAAGCCCCTGGACGGCATGGGGGGCAGCCAGGTCTTCCGGGTGCATCGCAACGACCCCAACCGCAACGTCATCGTCGAGACCCTCTCCCAGCACGGCCAGCGCAGCGTCATGGCCCAGCTCTACCTGCCGGAGATCGCCCACGGCGACAAGCGCATCCTGCTCATCGCCGGCCGCCCGGTGCCCTTCTGCCTGGCCCGCATCCCCAAGGCCGGCGAGACCCGGGGCAACCTCGCCGCCGGCGGCACCGGCGTCGCCCAGGAACTCTCCCCCCGGGACCGGGAAATCGCCGAGACCCTCGCCCCCATCCTGTGGCGGCGCGGCCTCCTCCTGGTGGGCCTGGACGTCATCGGCAACCATCTCACCGAGATCAACGTCACCAGCCCCACCTGCATGGTGGAAATCCGCCAGCAGACCGGCTTCGACGCCGCCAGCGCCTTCATCTCCGCCGTCGAGCACGCATGCGGCGCCTGATCGCCTGGCTTCCCGCCCTGGCCCTCATCATCGCCCTGGCGGGCTGCCACGCCCCACCCGCCATCCAGCAGCAGGAATCCTACGTTTTCGGCACCCGGGTCGAAGTGCTGGTGGTGGACCCCGACCCGGACAAGGGCCGGGCCGCCATCTCGGCGGTGCTGCGGGAATTCGACCGCCTGCACCGGGCCTACCACGCCTGGCAGCCTTCGGAACTCACCGCCCTCAACGACGCCATCGCCGCCGGCAAGCCCCACCCGGTGACGCCGGAACTGGCCGATCTCATCCGCAAGGCCCAGGAGATGGCCCGCCGCGGCAATTACCTGTTCGACCCGGGCATCGGCCGGCTCATCAACCTGTGGGGCTTCCAGGCCGACGAGTTCAAGGCCGAGGTGCCCAAGGCCGCCGACATCGACGCATGGCTCAAGGCCCGGCCCTCCATCGCCGACCTGCGCCTCGAGGACCACACCGTCACCAGCCGCAACCGCCAGGTCGCCCTGGATTTCGGCGGCTACCTGAAGGGCGTGGCCCTGGACCGGGCGGCGGCCATCCTGCGGGCCCAGGGCATCCGCAACGCCCTCATCAACATCGGTGGCAACATCATGGCCCTGGGGGACAAGCAGGGTCGCAAGTGGCGGGTGGGCATCCAGCATCCCCGCCAGCCCGGGCCCCTCGCCACCGTCGAACTCAGCGACGGCGAGGCCATCGGCACCTCCGGCGACTACCAGCGCTACTTCGAGGTGGAGGGCAAGCGTTATCCCCATCTCCTCGATCCCCGCACCGGCTACCCCGCCACCCATACCCAGGCGGTCACCGTCCTCATCCCCGGCGGCGCCGACGCGGGCACCCGCTCCGACGCCAGCTCCAAGCCCATCTTCATCGCCGGCCCCGAGGGCTGGCGGCAGCAGGCCCGCAACCTGGACATCGACCTGGTCCTGCGGGTGGACGCCGCGGGCAAGGTGTTCGTCACCGACACCCTCAACAAGCGCCTCGAATTCGTCGGCAGCAAGCCGGAGATGGAGGTGGTGCCGTGACCCTCGACCAGGAAGCCGTCGACCGCGCCAGCCGCCGTCTGGCCGGCCTCGCCGCCCTGCGCCGGCTGCGCCGCCTGGTGGACGAGGAAAACGCCCTGGAATTCTGGCGCGCCCGTTGGGCCTTCCGCCTCGGCACCCTGTTCGCGGTGGTCGGCGCCGCCCTGCTCGCCTACCTGCTCATCCGCCTCCTCTAGCCCTCGCCTCCCCCGGCGGCACTTTGACCTGCCCGGCTGGTCCACGGAACACAGCTCTCCGGGACTTCCAAGCACAGTGACAAGAACGGGTGCAGGTCGCCATGGGCAGATCACCGACAGCCAACCCCTGCCCGCCGAGGTACAGCGTCTGCTCGTCCAGCGGGTCGGCCTTCGGCTGTCCGCCGGCGACTGGAGCAAGGCCGAGCATCTGCTGCGGGCCCGGGCGCCGCGGCGCTTCCCCAGCCTGGCCGCCTACTGCGCCAGCCTCTCCCCGAGCGAACTGCACCAGGAAGTGGAGCGCATCGCCGCCCAGCTCACCCCCGGCGAGACCTTCTTCTTCCGGGACCACGGCCAGTTCGAGCTGCTGCGCTTCGAACTCCTGCCGGAACTGATCGCGGCCCGCCGCGGGCGCAAGACCCTGCGCCTGTGGAGCGCCGGCTGCGCCACCGGGGAGGAGGCCTACTCCCTCGCCATGGTCACGGACATGGTGCTGCCCGAGCGCCGGGACTGGCAGATCACCATCATCGGCACCGACATCAACGAGGAAGCCCTGGCCAAGGCCCGGCGGGGACGCTACGGCCGCTGGTCCTTCCGCCTCGCCCCGGCCAGCCTGCAGGGGCGCTACTTCCACCGGGAAGGGGAGCAGTGGACCGTCAACCCCGACATCCGCGCCATGGTCACCTTCCGCCCCGGCAACCTGGTGTCCGATCCCCTGCCGGACCCGCTCCTCCGGGACCTCGACCTGATCCTTTGCCGCAACGTCCTCATCTATCTGGAGCCCGAGGCGGTGCACCGGGTGGCCGCCAAGCTGACGGCCTGCCTGGCCGACGGCGCCTACCTCCTGACCGGCCACACCGAACTCATGGGCGTGCCCCTGGCTGGCCTCGATCCCCGCCTCTTTCCCGAGGGGGTCGCCTACCAGCGGACCCGGCGTCCCCTCCAGCCCCTGCCCCCTGCCCCGGCGCTCCCTATCCCCGCAGCCCCCCCCATGGCGGCGCCGCGGCCCAGGCCCATACCGCAGCCGGCCCCTGCGGCCCCGGTGCCCCCGCCCACCTTCCGGGAGGCCCGGGCCCTGGCCGACCGGGGCGACTACCCGGCGGCCGAAGCGGCCTGCCTGGAAGCCCTGCAGGCCGATCCCCTGGTCCCCGCCCCCCATTTCCTCCTGGCCCAGCTCGCCCAGCTGCGGGGCGACTACCCGGCTGCCGAGGAGCGGCTCAAGCGCACCCTCTACCTCGATCCCAAGTGCGTCGCCGCCTACCTGGAGCTGGCCGCCCTCCACGAGCGCGCCGGCGACAACGCCAAGGCCCAGGCCCGACGCCGCGCCGCCCTCGGCCTGCTGCGCACCCTGCCGGCCGAGTCCCGGGTCGAGCCCTTCGAGGCCAGCGCCGGCCAGCTGGCCGACTGGCTGGCCCAGATGGAGGCCCTGTGACCGGCACCGCCGCCGATCTGCTGGTCTTCCTCCTGGACGGCGCCGTCTACGCGGTGGAAGCCGCTCTGGTGCGCACCACGGTCTGGCTCCCCGCCCTCTCTCCCGCCCCCGACGCCCCGCCGGGAATCGTCGGGCGCTTCAATCTGCGGGGGGAGGTCGTCCCGGTCTTCGACCTCGCCCTGCGCCTGGGCCACGGCCTCCACCGCCGCCGGGCCGGCGACCAGGTGATGGTGCTCGACCTGGACGGCGCCACCCTGGGCATCATGGTCAGCCGTCTGCGGGACCTGGTGCGCCCCACCCCCCATCAGTTCCTGCCCCGGCCCGGCTACGGCGAGGCGCCGGCCGACGGGCTGCTGGCAGGCACCCTGCAGCTGGGGGAAGACCTGGTCATCCTCCTCGACGCCCGCCGGCTTCCCGCCGCCACCCTGCCCCCGGGGGCCGCCCCGGCTGAACCGGGGGACCGGGAGCCGGCGCCGGAGACCGAAACCCTCTTCCAGACCCGGGCCCAGACCCTGCGCCAGGTGGCGGTGAGCGAGGAACGCAGCGCGACCGCCCTGGCGGTGGTGGACCTGGCAGGCCAGTATTTCGGCCTGGACTTGGCCGCCGTGCGGGAATTCTGCCAGCTGCCCCAGCTCTTTCCCCTGCCCTGCTGCCCGCCCCACGTGGCCGGCGTCTTCAACCTGCGGGGCCAGCTCGTCACTGTGCTGGAAATCTCCTCGGCCTTCGACATCCCGCCGCCCACCGCGCCGCGCCCCAAGGCGGTGATCGGCGAGCTGGACGGCCGGGCGGTGGCGGTGGCGGTGGACGAGGTCATCGACGTCTTCAACCCCCGGATCGGCGAACTGCGGCCCCTGCCTGCCGCCGCGACCCCGCAGCCGGGGGCGGAAATCCGCGCCGTCACGTCCTTCGCCGGCCGCCGGGTCTCCGTGGTGGACCTGGCGGCCCTCCTGAAACTGAATCGATGGGTGGTGGACGAAACGGTCCCTTAGGAGCTCCAACATGTTTGCAAACCTCAAACTGCGCCAGCGCATCCTGCTGGGCTGCCTGATTCCCATGGTCATCCTGGTGGGGTGCATGGGCATCATCTCCTACTACGTCGACCAGGCAGACCGGGCCCTGGCCCAGCTGGAGAACTACCGGGCCCAGGAGGACGGCGCCCACGATATCTCCCTCGCCGTCCTCGGCATCCAGCGGGCCGTGCGCGGCTACCTGCTCCTCAAGGACCAGTCGAACCGGCGCAGCTTCGACGAGGACGAGGCCGCCCTGCAGCGCCAGGACGCCCTGGTCCGCATGGTGCACGACCCCCAGCAGCAAGAGATCCTCCGGCGGCTCCTGGAGACCACCGGCGAATTCAGCCGCCACAACCGCCACCTCATCGAACTCATGGAAGCCGGCAAGGAATCCGAGGCCGTCGCCCGCTTTCGGGACGACGAAATCCTCACCCGGGCCCGGGCCGAGTCCCGCCAGCTGGCGGAGCGCTTCCTGCGGGGCGCCAAGGACCTGCGCCAGGAACACCAGGAGAAGTTCCATGCCGCCATGCGCGGGGTCCGCCAGGCCATGCTCTTCGGTACCCTGGGCGCCCTCGCCGCCACCCTGGCCATGGTCTGGTGGATGGCCACCGCCCTCAGCCGCCAGATTACCGGCTACACCACCCACCTGGCCGCCGCCGCCAGCCAGATCGCCGCCACCGTCACCGAGCACGAGCGCACCGCCAGCCAGCAGGCGGCGGCCGCCAACGAGACTTCGGTGACCATCGAGGAGCTCTCCGCCTCTTCCCGCCAGTCGGCCGAACAGGCGGCCAGCGTCGCCAGCCTGGCCGGGGAGGCCACCCGCAGCACCGAGCAGGGCAGCGCCAACGCCCGGGACATGGCGGCCGCCATGGCGGAGCTGAAGGACAAGATCGGCCGCATGTCGGACCACATCGTCCGCCTCAACGACCAGGTCGGGCAGATCGGCATCATTTCCGTCCTGGTCCGCGACCTGGCCGGGGAGATCAACATGCTGGCCCTCAACGCCGCCGTCGAGGCCTCCCGGGCCGGCGAATACGGCAAGGGCTTCGCGGTGGTGGCAAGCGAGGTGCGCAAGCTGGCCGACCAGAGCAAGAAATCCGCCGAGCAGGCCACCAGCCTGGTGGCCGACATCCAGAAGGCCACCGCGTCCTCGATCATGATGACCGAGGACAGCTCCCGCATGGTGGTGGATACCACCGCCCGGGCCGAGCAGGTGGGCACCCTGTTCAGCCAGCTCGCCGACCTGATCTCCAACGTCGCCATGAGCGCCCAGCAGGTCATGCTAAACGCCCAGCAGCAGGCCGCCGCCTTCAACCAGGTGGTGGAGGCCACCGGCAGCATTTCCGCCGGCACCCGGGAGACCGCCGCCGGCATCAGCCAGACCAAGAACGCGGTGGACCAGCTCAACCACGCCGCCCAGAGCCTCAAGGCCATGGTCTGACGCCATGATCCAGGACCCGCAGCTCGAGCAAATCTTCCGGGCCGAGAGCAAGGACCGCCTGGCCCGTCTCGACCGCGGCCTCCTCGATCTGGAGAAATCCCCCGGCGACCGGACCCTCCTGGACGACCTCTTCCGGGAAACCCACAGCCTCAAGGGGGCCGCCCGCATGCTGGGCCTGGCCCAGCTCGAGCACACTGCCCACGGCATGGAGAGCCTGCTCAACGCCGCCCTCAAGGCCGGCGCCGCCCTCTCGCCGGAGGAAGTCGAGACCCTGAACGCCGGCTTGAGAAAGCTGCGCCAGGAAGTGGACGAGGCCCTGGCTCCCCCGGCCGCCGCCCCGCCCCCGCCGCCCGGCCGGCCGGCGGAAGCGGCCCCGGCCCCGGCTCCCGCCCCCGAGGCGGCGCCGGCCAAGCCCTTCCAGATCGGCACGGTGCGGGTGGAGACCGACAAGCTGGACGACCTCCTCACCCTCACCGGCGAGCTCGGCGTCCTGCGCGGCCGGACCCAGCACCGCCAGGCCCTGATGGCCCAGATCCACGAGCAGTGGTCCCAGGTGGAACGCAACCGGAGGGAGCTCCAGGCCGCCCTGCGGCATAGCGACGGCCCCCTGGCCGCCCTGGTCGAAGCCGGCGAGGGCGCCGTGGAGCGCCTCGGCGACCTGCTGCGGACCATCCGGGAACGGCTGGAGGAAGACGCCGGCCGCTTCGACTTCGCCCTCTCCGGCCTACGGGACCGGGTCCAGAGCGCCCGCCTGCTGCCCCTGGCGGAAATCTTCAACCTCTTCCCCCGCATGGTCCGGGACCTCGCCAAGGAGCAGGGCAAGAAGATCGAACTGGCCGTGGAGGGCGCCGACATCACCCTGGACAAGCGCATCCTGGAGGAGATCAAGGACCCGCTCATGCACCTCCTGCGCAACGCCGTGGACCATGGCATCGAGCTTCCCGCCGAGCGGGCCCGCCAGGGCAAGGCGGCGGCCGGCCGCATCCGCATCGCCGCCGCCCGGGACGGGCCCTTCGTCGCCCTCGCCATCGAGGACGACGGCCGCGGCCTCGACCTCGAGGCCATCCGCCGCACCGCCGTCGAGCGCGGCCTGTCCGACGCCGTCACTCTGGACGCCATGTCCCCGGAGGAGCTGCACCAGCTGGTCTTCGCCCCCGGCTTTTCCACCGCCCGGGAAATCACCGAGCTGTCCGGCCGGGGCGTCGGCCTGGACGTGGTGCTGGCCAATGTCGAAGCCCTGAAGGGCACCGTCCGCCTGCACTCGGTCCCTGGCCGGGGGGCGACCGCCACCCTGCGCTTTCCGGTCAGCCTCACCACCCTGCACCTGTCCGTCCTGCGGGCCGGCGGCCGCAGCTTCGGGCTTTCCCTGGAATCCATCCGCTCCCTGCGGCGCCTGCCCCGGGAGGCTTTCTACATCCTGGAGGGCAAGACCTCCGTGGATATCGACGGCGAACCCCTCCTCGCCCCCTTCCTGGCCGACCTCCTGGAACTGCCGGCCGCCGCCCCGGCCGACGATGGCAGCGGCCATGTGGCCTGCGCCGTCATCCAGGTGGAGGACGAGCGCCTGGTCCTCCAGGTGGACGGGGTGCTGGACGAGGAAGAGGTGGTGCCCCGGGCCCTGGGGCCGCCGCTGGTCCGGGTGCGCAACGTCTCCAGCCTGGCCATCCTGGCCAGCGGCGAGATCTGCCCCATCCTCAATCCCGCCGACCTGCTGCGCTCGGCTGCCCGGCTGCGGGCCGTGGCCCGGCGGGACGAGGAGCCGAAGCCGGCGGACCGGGCCCGACCCATCGTCCTCCTGGTGGAGGATTCGGCCCTGGTGCGGGCCATGGAGAAGCGCATCATGGAGGACGCCGGCTACCAGGTGGTCACCGCCGTGGACGGCGCCGACGCCCTGGAAAAGCTGGCCGGCGCGTCCTTCGCCGGGGTCGTCTCCGACATCCAGATGCCCAACGTGAACGGCCTGGAACTCGCCGCCCGCATCCGGCAGGACGAGCGCTACCGCCACCTGCCCATCATCCTGGTGAGCGCCCTGGATTCCGACGAGGACAAGCGCCGCGGCCTGGAGGTGGGCGCCAACGCCTACCTGCCCAAGGCCACCTTCGACCAGCGCGGCCTGCTGGAAGCCCTGAAGCGGGTGATCGGGCCATGATCCGGGTCCTCATGGTGGACGATTCGCCCCTGGCGCTCCATGTTATGCAGCGCCTCCTGTCCCGCGCCCCCGACATCCAGGTGGTAGGCACCGCCCAGAACGGCCGCGAGGCCCTGCCCATGGTCACCGCCCTGCAGCCCGACGTCATCTGCCTGGACCTCAACATGCCGGTCATGAGCGGCCTCGAATTCACCCGCCAGGTCATGGCCACCTCGCCCCGGCCCATCCTGGTGGTGAGCGTGGCCGTCGAGCCGGGCATGCCCGGGGTGTTTAGCCTGCTCCAGGCCGGGGCGGTGGACGTGCTGCCCAAGCCCACGATGCTCCAGATCAACGACGACAAGCTGGCCGCCGAGTTGATCGCCAAGATCCGGGTGGTGGCCGGGGTCAAGGTCTTCCGCCGGGGCCAGGTGCCGGTGGCCAGCGCGCCGCCGCCGGGCAGCATCCAGCCCCGGGGGGCCGCCCGCCTGGTGGTGGTGGGGGCCTCCACCGGCGGACCGGAGGCCTACCGCCACGTCCTCGCCCCCCTGCCGGCCCACTTTTCCCTGCCCCTGGTCTGCGTCCAGCACATCGGCCGGGAATTCCTGGCGGAAATGCTGGCCTGGCTGGGCACCGCCACCCGCCTCAAGGTCGGCCAGGCGGCCGGGGGCGAGGTGCCCCGGCCCGGGCGGGCCTATTTCGCCCCCGCCGACGCCCACCTGGAATTCGATCGCCAGGGGCGCTTCGTCCTCTCCCACGCCCCGCCCCTGGATGGCCACCGGCCGTCGGTGACGGCCACCATGAATTCGGCCGCCGGCCAGTTCGGCCATGGGGCGGTCGGGGTGCTGCTCACCGGCATGGGTCGGGACGGTGCCGCCGGCATGGCCAGCATCGCCAGGGCCAAGGGCGTCACCATCGCCCAGGACGAGGCCACCTCCGTGGTCTACGGCATGCCCGCCGCCGCCGTCGCCCTGGGGGCGGTCCAGCACCTGCTGCCCCTGGACCAGATTGCCCGCGCCCTGCTGGGACTGGCTGCCGGCCACGGCCAGGCGGAGACGACGAGGAAATAGCAAGGAAGGCCTATGGAAAGCGATACGACCATTCCCCGCGGCCAGCGCAGCGTCCTGCTGGTGGAGGACAGCCTGGTCGAGGCGGAAATGCTGCGGCGCACCCTGGTGGCCGGCGGCTACCGGGTCACCGTCGCCCACGACGGCCGCCAGGCCCTGGCCATCGCCCTGGTCGATCCGCCCGACCTGGTGATGAGCGACATCCGCATGCCGGTCATGAACGGCTACGAGCTGTGCCGGGCCATCAAGGCCAATCCCGACCTGGCCCACATCCCGGTCATCCTGCTGTCGGTGCTGTCGGAGCCCGACGACATCATCGAGGCGGTGAATGCCGGCGCCGACAGCTACACCATCAAGCCCTACACCGAGGCGAGCCTCCTGGGGCGCATCAACTCCCTCCTTTCCCGCCCTACCCGCGCCGGGGTCCGGAGCAGCGAAGCCCTGGAGGTGGAATACGGCGGCAAGGTGCACCACATCGCCAGCGAGCCCCAGCAGATGCTCAACCTGCTGCTCTCGGTGTACGACAACACCCTCACCCAGAACCGGGAGTTGCGGGCCATCCAGGCCGAACTGAGCGCCCTCAACGAAAGCCTGGAGGGAAAAGTGCGGGAGCGCACCGCCGCCCTCCAGGAAAGCGAGGCCCGCTTCCGCGCCACCTTCGAGCAGGCCGCCGTCGGCATCGCCCACATGGCCCCGGACGGGCACTGGCTGCGGGTGAACCAGCGCCTGTGCGACATCGTCGGCTACAGCCAGGAGGAGATTCAGTCCCTCACCTTCAAGGACCTGACCCACCCCGACGATATCGCCGACAGCCTGGCGGACATGCAGAAACTGGTGGAAGGCCAGGCCGACCGCTACCAGAACCAGAAGCGCTACGTGGTGAAGCACGGCGACATCCTGTGGGTAAACCAGACCGTGGCCCTGGTGCGCCATGCCGACGGCACCCCCGACTACTTCATCTCGGTGATCGAGGACATCAGCGAGCGCAAGGCCGCCGAGGCCGCGGTGCTGCAGCTCAATGCCGAACTGGAACGGCGGGTGGAGGCCCGCACCGCCGAACTCCAGGCCGCCAACACCGAGCTCGAAAGCTTCACCTACGCCGTCTCCCACGACCTGCGGGCCCCCCTGCGGGCCATGAACGGCTTTTCCGCCATCCTCGTGGACGAGCACGGCCGCGCCCTGGACAGCGAGGGGCGCCATCTCCTGGCCCAGATCCGCTCCGGCGCCCAGCACATGGGGGAACTGATCGACGGGCTCCTGGCCCTGGCCCGCAGCACCCGCGGCGAAATGCGCCGGGCCCCGGTGGACCTCTCGGCCCTGGCCGAGCGCATCCTCGCCGAACTGGCCCGCACCGAACCGAACCGGCAGGTGGCCTGGGAAGTGGAACCGGGGCTGGTGGCCCAAGGCGACGGCCGCATGTTGGAGGCGCTGATGACCAATCTCCTGAGCAACGCCTGGAAGTACACGGCCCGCACCCCCCAGGCCCGGATCCGCTTCCATGCCGAGGAGCGGGACGGCCAGCGCCTGTACTGCGTCGCCGACAACGGCGCCGGCTTCGACAGCGGCTATGCCGGGCGGCTGTTCCAGCCCTTTCAGCGGCTGCACCGCCAGGACGAATATCCCGGCATCGGTGTCGGCCTCGCCACGGTCAAGCGCATCGTCGAGCGCCACGGCGGCACCATCGAAGCCGAGGGAAAACCCGGCGAGGGGGCCCGGTTCCGCTTCACCCTGCCCGAGGACAGCCACTGAACCGTCGGGGCCCGTACGCGCTATCCCATATTGCCAAAAATTGCCATTGTCCTATCTTTGGGCTAACGGCATAGACGCCCCGACAGCCACCGATCGGCGCCCGATGCCCAGGCGCCGAACCAAGCCCGGTGGCATCCCGATACGGTCCGGCCAGCGGCCGGTCGCCAAGACCAACGACGAAGCCTGGCTTGGAGGTGCAGCGTGAAATTGTTCCGCCCGTTTCTGCTTCTCGCCACCCTGCAACTGGCAGCCCTTAGCGCCCTGGCCGCCACCGAGGGCCTGCCGCCGTCGAGCCTGCACTGGCGCTGCTGGTACGACGAGCGTGTCCATATCGTCTGCCTCATCGACACCCTGGCGGAAGTCCAGCCGCTGGAAGGCCTGCCCTACCACCTGCCGGCCATCGTCCAGCAGCTGCGCAACAATCCCGAGGCCTTCCGCAATGTGTTCGTCCGCATCCCCCTCTTCTCTCCGCCCTTCCAGGCGGAATTCACCGCCCAGCTGGCCCGGGCCACGGTGTGCGGGACGCGCCACGACTGCACGGTGGACTTCACCATGCGGCCGCCCAGCGCCGAGGAGGTGCAGGTGCTGCTGGAGAAGAACCGCCTGCCCGGCGAGGACGATGAAGGCGTCGGGAAAGCCTTGTTCGACGACGGGGAGTGAATCGGTGAAGCGCGAGCCGGTCATGGCGCGGCGCCTTAGGGCCTGGTCGGACAAATCCGATCCGAAAATCAGGCCGCGGCCAATTTACCCTGCCTGGACCCTATGCCACGATTGCCGCACTTTATGACGAAATCCTAAATTCTCGGGGGACTTGGACATGGATACCAACTTCGCTTCTGCCGGCACTTCCCTGGACCCTTTGCAGGAATACTCGACGCGAGTCAGCGCCTTGCAGGAGAAGTTGGGCCGCATCCTGTCCAGCAACCAGGGCACGGTGGAAAGCCTGAGCCGGGCGGCCACGGCGCTGCGACGGATGTCGGAGCGGTCCCAGGAGTCGGCCGAGGGACATATTCAAGGATAGGGTGGGCCACGAGCAATAACCGTTTGTGGCCAATCCGCTATCGTGATTTACGCAGCACCGCAGAAACGATGATCACGATGCCTAGCCCGATGAAGAGTATGGGCAACAGGCCGCCGTGAATCGGTACTTCGCCGACTTGGATGTGGAGCAACTCCCAAGCGCCCCAGATGGTGAAGACGATCCCCATCGCCAGCCAAAACCGCTCGATGGGGAGACGCAGATAGTTCCGCACCGCCTGTGATCCGAGCGTGATGACACCCACGCCGACAATTCCCGCTCCCCAACCAACGTCTGCCAGGAAAGCGATTCCTATCCAGATGAAGAAGAGGCCCCAACCGATTGCGTCGACCTTCTTGGCCAAAGCCCGCGTACTGTCTGCCGTTTGATCGTGTTCATTCTTTGCCATGTTCCACAATCCCTGGTCGAATATGACGAAGACGTTATATCGGCCCAATCCGATAATCAATACAGGACAATACGGATAGCATGGGCATCGGCCAGAGAAGTTGTTACCAGGACAGCTATCGGGGCAAAGACATAAGTCTCCAATCATGCGAGTCGAAACAGTCACGTTTCCGGAAACCGAGGTTGCAGTCATCGAACATCGCGGATCGCCGGCACTGAAGTATGAGACTGCGCGAAAACCGATTGCTGGATCAACCGAGATTCCGTAGCCATGGACTTCATTGCGCTGACCCGTTCAACACCCCGGCCGCCGAATATCGTGTTGATTTCTACCCATCGGTTGACGAAGAGGTTGCTCCGAATCCCTTTGGTATTGAGACAAAGGTGATTCCGGTCTTGCGATGCGCCTATGCTCGTGATGTTGCATATGCCTTCTGGGTCGCACCCGGAAATTCAGGAGCATGAAAAAGCCACTCTCGCGGAGTGGCTTTTTCACTTTGAGGCGTCCCACCAAATCTAGATTCTTCGCAAGAATCCAGACCTGCGTGGAACCCTAACGGGCACGATCAGATATCGATCCGCGCATTCAGCGCATTCGTTTCAATGAACGCCCTTCTGGGTTCCACCAGCTCGCCCATCAGGGTGGTGAAGATTTCGTCCGCCGCGATGGCGTCGTCGATCTGCACCCTGAGGAGGCGGCGCACCTGGGGATCCATGGTGGTTTCCCACAGCTGCCCGGGGTTCATCTCGCCCAGGCCTTTGTAGCGCTGCTTGCTGATGCCGCGCTCGACTTCGTTGAGGAGCCACTTCATGGCCTCGGCGAAATTCTTGACCGCCTGCTTCTTCTCGCCCCGGGCGATGACGGCGCCCTCGCCGAAGAGGCCGGAGAGCATGTCGGCCGTCCGCCGCAACTGGGCGTAGTCGCCGGAGAGCAGCACGTCCTCGTCCAGCACGCCGACCTTGAGGTTGCCGTGGTGCATGCGCTCCACCCGCAGGGTCCAGCGCTCCTGGATGTCGTCGAACTTGGGCACGATGCGGGTGCCGTGGTTCACGTACTGGGCCACCCGCTGGGCGCTGTCCTCGGCGGCGGCCTGGGAGCTGAAATCCAGCTTCAGGTTGTGTTCCACCAGGGCGTGCAGCACTTCCGGGTTGATGAGGTTGGAGAGGCGGTCGATGACCGCTTCCGCCGTCAACCAGGAACGGGCCATGTTTTCCAGGGCGGAGCCGGTGATCGCCTCGGCGCCTGCACGGGGGGTGAGGCCGGCCTCGTCCAGGGCGAGCTTCAGCAGGAACTGGTTGTATTCCTGGTCGTCCTTCAGGTAGCGCTCGGTCTTGCCGTGCTTGACCTTGTAGAGGGGCGGCTGGGCGATGTAGATGTGTCCGCGCTCCACCAGTTCCGGCATCTGCCGGTAGAACAGGGTGAGCAACAGGGTCCGGATGTGGGCGCCGTCCACGTCCGCGTCGGTCATGATGATGATGCGGTGGTAGCGCAGCTTCTCCGGCTTGAACTCGTCCTTGCCGATGCCGGTGCCCAGGGCCGTGATCAGGGTGGCGATCTGCTCGCTGGAAATGAGCTTGTCGAAGCGGGCCTTTTCCACGTTCAGCACCTTGCCGCGCAGGGGCAGGATGGCCTGGAACTTCCGGTCGCGGCCCTGCTTGGCGGAGCCGCCGGCGGAGTCACCCTCGACGATGTACATTTCGCACAGGGCCGGGTCCTTCTCCTGGCAGTCGGCGAGCTTGCCGGGCAGGCCGACCCCGTCCAGGACGCCCTTGCGGCGGGTCATTTCCCGGGCGCGGCGGGCGGCTTCCCGGGCCCGGGAGGCCTCGACGATCTTGCCGGTGATGACCTTGGCGTCGGCCGGGCGCTCGAGCAGGAAGTCGGCGAGCTTCTGGGCCACCACCTCCTCCACCGCCGGGCGGGCTTCCGAGGAAACCAGCTTCATCTTGGTCTGGGAGGCGAACTTGGGGTCGGGCATCTTGACCGATAGGACGCAGGCCAGACCTTCCCGCATGTCGTCGCCGGAAATCTCGACCTTGGCCTTCTTGGCGATCTCGTGCTCGTCGATGTACTTGTTGATGACCCGGGTCATGGCCGCCCGCAGGCCGGTGAGGTGGGTGCCGCCATCGGACTGGGGGATGTTGTTGGTGAAGCAGAGAACCTGTTCCTGGTAGGAATCGTTCCACTGCATGGCCACTTCGACGCCGATGGTGACCCCGGTGTCGCCGACCTTGGCTTCGCCCGCCGAATAGAAGATGTTCGGGTGGAGCACCGCCTTGCTGCGGTTGATGTACTCCACGAAGCTCTTAACGCCGCCGGCGAAGGCGAACAGCTCCTCCTTGCCGGCCCGCTGGTCAACGAGCTTGATGCTGACGCCGTTGTTCAGGAAGGACAGCTCCCGCAGGCGCTTGGCGAGGATCTCGTAGTGGAATTCGACGTTGCCGAAGATTTCCTCGTCGGCCAGGAAATGCACCTCGGTGCCGCGTTTCTCGGTTTCGCCCAGCACCTTGAGGGGACACACTTCGGCGCCGTCGCGCACCTCGATGATCCGCTCCTGGGGCACGCCCCGGTGGAATTCCATGAAGTGCTTCTTGCCGTCCTGCCGGATGGTGAGCCGCAGCCACTTGGACAGGGCGTTCACGCAGGAGACGCCGACCCCGTGCAGGCCGCCGGAAACCTTGTAGGAGTTCTGGTTGAACTTGCCACCGGCGTGCAGCTCGGTCAGGGCGATCTCGGCGGCAGTGCGCTTGGGCTCGTGCTTGTCGTCCATCTTGACGCCGGTGGGGATGCCGCGGCCGTTGTCCACGACGCTGATGGAATTGTCGGGATGGATGGTGACGACGATGTCGTCGCAATGGCCGGCCAGGGCTTCGTCGATGGAGTTGTCCACCACCTCGAACACCAGGTGGTGCAGGCCGGTGCCGTCGGAGGTGTCACCGATGTACATGCCCGGGCGCTTGCGCACGGCCTCCAGGCCTTCCAGGATCTGGATGCTGGACTCGTCGTAGGCCGCCGGCTGGGTAGCTGCCGTTGCCTTGTCGCCTTCCACGGGCAGGCTGATTTCTTCGGTCATTACTTGAACTTTCGCGTGATACAAGGGGTTAGATGCGCATCGGCATGACCACGTACTTGAAGCGGTCGTTGCCGGGCACCGTTATCAGGGCGCTCGAGTTGGCATCGTTGAAGCTCCACTGCACTTCGTCGTTGTGGAGGTTGTTGAGCACGTCGAGGAGGTAGCCGACGTTGAAGCCGATATCCAGGGGATCGCCCTGGTACTGCACCTCGATTTCTTCCTGGGCCTCTTCCTGCTCGGCGTTGGCCGCGATCAGCTTGAGGCTGTTGTCGCCCAGGACGACCCGCACGCCCCGGAATTTCTCGTTGGTCAGGATGGCGGCGCGCTGCATGGCCTGGAGCAGGAGCTGGCGGCCGGACACCATGTGGTTCTTGAGGCTGCCCGGCACCACCCGCTCGTAGTCCGGGAACTTGCCGTCGATGAGCTTGGAGACCAGGACCACGGAGCCGAAGGCGAAGCGCACCTGATTCGGGGCCAGGGTGATGTTGAGAGGCTCGTCGTTATCGGCCAGGAGGCGGTTCAGTTCGAGGACGGTCTTGCGCGGAACGATCAGTTCCTGGCGCGGCAGGTCGGCTTCGATCTCGACGCTGGCGTAGGCCAGGCGGTGGCCGTCGGTGGCGACGGCGCGCAGTTCCTTGCCTTCCACCAGGAGCAGCAGGCCGTTCAGGTAATAGCGCACGTCCTGGGCGGCCATGGAGTACTGGGTCTTGGCCAGCAGTTGCCGGAAGGCCTTCTGGGTCACCACCAGCTGCTTGGTGTCGCCCTCGGCCACCACCATGCGCGGGAAATCGTCGGCCGGCAGGGTCTGCAGGCTGAAGCGGCTCTTGCCGGCCCGCACCTGCAGGCGCTTGTCTTCGAGCAGCAGGCTTACCTCGGCGCTGTCCGGCAGCGAGCGCAGGATGTCCTGGAGCTTGCGGGCGCCCACGGTCACCGCCCCGTCGCCCTCGCCGCCGGCACCGGTAGTCGAAGTGGTGATCTGGATCTCGATATCGGTGGCGAGCAGGGTCAGGTTGTCGCCCTTCTTTTCCAGAAGCACGTTGGACAGGATGGGCAGGGTATGACGGCGTTCAACAATGCCGGAAACCGACTGCAGCGGGGCCAACAGGGTATCCCTTTGGGTTTTGATAAGAACCATATATCAAATTCCTATGTAGACTAAATTCGGAACAAGTCTGTGAATAACAGAATTTTCCAACATTGTTTCAACGACTTAATTTAAAAAAATGGTTCTGGAAAAAGGCCCGTGAGCACTGTGGATGAAAATGGAACAAATTATCCACAGGGGCCGATTTCCCAGACGATTCACAATTGTCTGACAACTTTCCCACAAGTTTTCGACAAGGTTTATCCCTTGAGGACCTGCATCAGCACGTGCAGGTCGTGGTTCAGCTCATTGTCCTTGATCCGCAGGCTATCGATGGTCTTGACCGCATGGATCACCGTGGTGTGGTCCCGGCCGCCGAAGGCGTCGCCGATTTCCGGGAAGCTGTGGGTGGTCACTTCGCGGCACAGCCACATGGCCACCTGGCGCGGCCGGGCGATGGCCCGGGTGCGCTTCTTCGAGAAGAGGTCGGCGACCTTGATCTTGTAATAGTCGGCCGTGGTCTTCTGGATATTCTCAATGCCGACGTTGCGGGCCGAACCGATGACATCCTTCAAGGCTTCCTTGGTCAGATCCAGGGCGATGTCGCGGCCATGGAAGGACGAGTAGGCCAGCACCTTCTTGAGCGCCCCCTCCAATTCCCGGACATTGGAGCGCAGGTGCTTGGCGATGAAGAAGGCCACCTCGTCGTTCAGGAGGATGCCTTCGGCCTCGGCCTTCTTCTTCAGGATGGCCACCCGCATCTCCAGCTCCGGCGGCTCGATCTGCACCGTGAGGCCCCAGTCGAAGCGGGTCACCAGCCGGTCGTCGAGGCCGTTGATGTCCTTGGGGTAGGTGTCGCAGGTGATGATGATCTGCTTCTTGGCCTCGATCAGCGCGTTGAACAGGAAGAAGAACTCCTCCTGGGAGCGGTTCTTGCCGTTGAAGAACTGCACGTCATCCAGGAGCAGCACATCCAGGGTCCGGTACTGGCGCTTGAAGCTGTCGAAGGATTTCTGCTGGTAGGCCCGCACCACGTCGGAGTAGTAATCCTCGGCGTGCACGTAGCGCACCACCTTCTCCGGCTGGTGGTCGAGGATGTGGTTGCCGATGGCGTGGATCAGGTGGGTCTTGCCGAGGCCGGCGCCACCGTAGATGAAGAGCGGGTTGTAGGCGCCCCCCGGGTTGTTGGCCACCTGGACGGCTGCCGCCCGGGCCAGGTCGTTGGCTTTGCCGACCACCAGGTTGTCGAAGGTGAAGGCCCGGATGAGCCGGGACTTCTCATAACCCGAGGGCTGGATCGCCGGCCGGCTGACCGGGGCCGGCGCGGCTTCTGTCTCCGCCTTGCCGTTGCCCGGCCTGGCTTCGGCCCGGGGCGCCACGGGCGCCGCCTTGCGGTCGGAAATGCAGAGGGCGATGTTCACCGGCCCGGCGAAGAAGGAGCGGCCATATTCCTCGATGCGGGAAAGGTAGCGGTCCTTCACCCATTTCAGGATGAAACTGTTGGGCGCGACCAGGCGCAAGCCCTCCTGGGGCGCTTCCTCGCCTTCCAGCCGCAAGGGTTTGATCCAGGTATTGAACTGCTGCGGGGGCAATTCCTGCTCGAAACGTTCAAGGCAGGACTCCCAGAATCCGGACACGGCCAACAAAACTCCTCTTCACCGACCAGCCACCGGCTGTCGGAATGACGCTAAGTAACTGAATTTCTTGAGATCGCCAAAAAGCGAAGGGGGCGGCCCAAACCGCCCGGAAGTCCTTGATTTTACCCTTCTTGCGGCAAGTTATCCACAGCCCGGGAAAATATTTCACAGACGCAGAGCCCAGACTGGATAAAGCTGTGGGAAAACTGTCGGCCACCTGGGGGTCTTTTGCCGTTTGTTCGCCTGTGGGCAAGTTTTCCGACTTTCACCCACAGCCTTTCACCGCACTTTTCCAGACCCAAATTTGCAATGCAACCCATTGATGCACCGGGACTATCCGAGGTTTTCCCCAGACTTGTTCCGCACTTATTCTCCTTAGTCTTTTGATATAGGGTTCTTATTCAAAACCGATGGGCGTCTGCCGGCGCGTGGCCAGGGCCGTCGGCTCCCTGGGAAACAGCCCCTTTTTCATCCGCCCTTGACAGAAACGCCAAAAGCACGGTGTAATTACGTGTTTATCTTCACCAATTTCAAGGAATTCACGACATGAAACGCACGTATCAACCGTCGGTCGTGCGCCGCAAGCGCACCCATGGCTTCCTGGTCCGCATGCGCACCAAGGGCGGCCGCAAGGTCATCGCTGCTCGCCGCGCCAAGGGCCGTCATCGCCTGGGCGTTTGAAAGCGGACACCGCGGCGAAGCGGCCATACGCTTTCGCCAGGCGCTATCGGCTGACCAAAACGGATGAGTTTTCATCCGTTTTTGGTTTTAGGCGGGCGATTCGGGGGCAATTGCTCATGTTGCATTACCTTCCCCGGGAAGACGCTTCAGGCGACCCCCGGTTGGGTCTGGTGGTCGGCAAGAAGCTGCTGAAATCCGCCGTCCGCCGCAACCTGGTGAAACGCCTGGTACGGGAGCAGTTCCGCCAGCTTCGTCCCGGCCTGCCAGCCTGCGACGTGCTGGTGCGCCTGGTAGCCAAACCGGGCCGCCCGGACCGCAAGGCCATCGCCGAGGAAGTGGTCGGCTTGTTCAACAAGCTGACCCACCGCCTGTCCAAGCCTCAAGGCATGGACAAGCAATGAAAAGACTTCTGGTCGCCCTCTTGCGGGCCTACCAGTACGCAGTCAGCCCCCTGTTGGGGCGAAACTGCCGCTACTTTCCGACCTGCTCGGAATACGCGGTGGAAGCAGTGCAAAAATATGGCGCCGCGCGTGGCGGCTGGCTGGGCCTGAAACGGGTCTGCCGCTGTCACCCCTGGCATCCCGGCGGGTACGATCCGGTGCCCTGAAAAAGATTTGACTGGCTACAACGAAAAGGCCGTGCATGGATAATCGACGCCTGATACTGCTCCTGATCTTCTCCTTCTCCCTGTTCATGATCTGGGACAAGTGGCAGCAGTACAACAATCCCAAGCCCCAGCCCGGCGCCACGGCCACCGCCCCGGCTGCCACCGGCGGCTCCGCGCCCCAGCCGACCACCAGCCTCCAGGCCGGCGCCCCGGCCGCGCCGGCTGCTACTCCCGCCCCGGCCGCGACGGCCGCCGAGACGGTGCGCATCAAGACCGATCTCATGGAAGCCACCGTTTCCACCCTGGGTGGCGACCTGGTGGAACTCGACCTCCTCAAGTACCGGGCCCACGAGAACCAGGACAAGAACTTCGCCCTCCTGGATCCCAAGCACCAGTACGCCGCCCAGAGCGGCCTCATCGGCGACAGCCTGCCGACCCACCGTTCCCTGTTCCACCTCGCCCCCGGCCCCCGGGAATTGGCCGACGGCGCCAACGAGCTGAAGGTGCGCCTGGAAACCTCCACCCCCGAAGGGGTCAAGGTCGCCAAGGTCTATACCTTCAAGCGCGGCTCGTACCTGATCGACGTGGCCTGGGAAATCGACAACGGCAGCGGCAAGCCCCTCGCCCCCCATGCCTACTTCCAACTCCAGCGCGACAACGTGGCGCCGGAGGGCGAATCCCGCATGGTGTCCACCTTCACCGGCCCGGCCGTCTACACCGAGGCCGACAAGTACCACAAGATCGATTTCGGTGACGTCGCCAAGGGCAAGGCCACCTTCCCCAAGGCCGCCGACAATGGCTGGCTGGCCATGGTGCAGCACTACTTCGTTTCCGCCTGGGTTCCCCCGGCCAACACCCAGCGTGAGTTCTACGTGCGCCAGGTGGACGCCAACAGCAACACCTACCAGGCCGGCATCATCGTCCCGGTCGCCCAGGTGGCGCCGGGCGCCAAGGCGAGCACTTCGGTCGCCCTCTATGCCGGCCCCCAGGAGCAGGAGCGTCTGAAGGCGATCGCCCCCGGACTCGATCTGGTGGTCGATTACGGCTGGCTGACCCTGGTCGCCAAGCCCATCTTCTGGGCCCTGCAGGCCATCCACAAGCTGGTGGGCAACTGGGGCTGGGCCATCATCATCCTGACCATCGGCATCAAGGCCATCTTCTTCCCCCTCTCGGCCGCCTCCTACAAGTCCATGGCCAAGATGCGGACCCTGACGCCGCGCCTCATGCAGCTCAAGGAGCGCTTCGCCGACGACCGCCAGCGCCTCAACCAGGAGATGATGAAGCTGTACCAGACCGAGAAGGTCAATCCCCTGGGCGGCTGCCTGCCGATCCTGGTGCAGATTCCGGTCTTCATCGCCCTCTACTGGGTGCTGCTGGGCGCCGTCGAGATGCGGGGCGCGCCCTGGATGCTGTGGATCCACGACCTCACCTCGTCCGATCCTTACTACATCCTGCCGGTGATCATGGTCGCCACCATGCTCATCCAGACCAAGTTGAACCCGACGCCGCCGGATCCCATGCAGGCCAAGGTCATGATGTTCATGCCCTTCATGTTCGGCTTCATGTTCTTCTTCTTCCCCGCCGGTCTGGTGCTCTACTGGGTGGTCAACAACATCCTGTCCATCGCCCAGCAATGGCAGATCACCCGGATGATCGAAGCCGGCGGCAAGGCCGCCAATGACGCCAAGGCCTGACACCATCGCCGCCATCGCCACGGCCCCTGGCCGTGGCGGCATCGGCGTGGTCCGGGTGTCGGGCAGCGACCTGCTGCCCTTCGCCCAGGCCCTCACCGGCAAGACTCCCAAAGCCCGCTACGCCACCCTGGCCGACTTCCTGGCGGCCGACGGCAGCGCCATCGATTCCGGGCTGCTCCTCCACTTCCCCGCTCCCCATTCCTTCACCGGCGAGGACGCCCTCGAGCTCCAGGGCCACGGCGGCCCGGTGGTGATGCAGATGCTCCTTGCCCGCTGCCTGGATCTCGGCGCACGGCTGGCCGAGCCCGGGGAATTCAGCCGCCGGGCCTACATGAACGGCAAGCTGGACCTGGCCCAGGCCGAAGCCGTGGCCGACCTGATCGACGCCGCCACCGCCGCCGCCGCCCGCTCCGCCGTGCGCTCCCTGCAGGGGGAATTCTCCAAGGCCATCCTCGGCCTCACCGACGAGCTCATCAACCTGCGCATGCTGGTGGAGGCCACCCTGGACTTCCCCGAGGAGGAGATCGACTTCCTCAAGGCCGCCGACGCCTTCGGCCGCCTGGACCGGCTGCAGGCCCGGCTGGCCGAGATCTTCGACCGGGCCGGCCAGGGCAAGCTGCTCCAGGCCGGCCTCCACGTGGTCCTGGCCGGCCAGCCCAACGTCGGCAAGTCCTCCCTCCTCAATCGCCTGGCCGGCGACGAGCTGGCCATCGTCACTCCCATCGCCGGCACCACCCGGGATGCCCTGAAATCCTCCATCCAGATCGAGGGCATACCGCTGCACATCATCGACACCGCCGGCCTGCGGGAAACCGAGGACGAGGTCGAGCGCATCGGCATCGAGCGCACCTGGCGGGAGATCGAGCGGGCCGACGTGGTGCTCCTCCTGGTGGATGCCCGCGCCGGCGTCACCGCCGCCGACCAGGCCATCGTGGATCGCCTGCCGGCCAGCCTCAAGCGCATTACCGTGCGCAACAAGATCGACCTGGCCGGAGCCGCCGCCGAGCGCCACCAGGAGCCGGACGGCGTCGCCATTTCCCTCTCCGCCAAGGACGGCGAAGGCATCGCCCTGCTCCAGAAGGAGTTGCTGGCCATCGCCGGCTGGCACCAGGCGGAGGATGTCTTCATCGCCCGGGAGCGTCACCTGCGGGCTCTCGCCCTGGCCCGCCACCACATCGACGCCGCCCGGGCCGTGGTCAGCGGCCCGGTCCAGGCCCTGGAGCTGTTCGCCGAGGAATTGCGCCTGGCCCAGCAGGCCCTCGGGGAAATCACCGGCGAGTTCACCGCCGACGACCTCCTCGGGGTCATCTTCAGCCGCTTCTGTATCGGCAAGTGAGCGCGGAGACCTGGGCGGCGGGGGCCGTCTTCCTGTTGCCGGCCGCCTTCCTGGCCGGCTGGGTGGATTCCGTGGTCGGGGGTGGCGGCCTCATCCAGATTCCCGCCCTCTTCGCCGCTCATCCCGGTGCCGCTCCGGCCACGCTTTTCGGCACCAACAAATGCGCCAGCGTCGTCGGCACCGCCAACGCCGCCTGGCGCTACGCCCGCCGGGTGACCATGCCCTGGCGCACTATCCTCCCAGCCGCCCTCGCCGCCTTCGTGTGCTCCTACGGCGGCGCCGCCGCCGTCGCCTGGCTGCCGCGGGAAGCCCTGCGTCCCCTCATCCTCGTTCTGCTGGTGGCTGCCGCCGCCTACACCCTGGCCCGCAAGGATTTCGGCGCGGTGCACCGGCCGGCCCACAGCGGCCACCGGGAACTGGCCTTCGCCAGTCTCCTGGGGGCGGTCATCGGCTTCTACGACGGCTTCTTCGGGCCGGGGACGGGGAGCTTCCTGATCTTCCTGTTCGTGCGCTGGTTCGGCTTCGACTTCCTCCACGCCTCGGCGGCGGCCAAGGTGGTCAACATGTCCACCAACCTGGCGGCCATGGCCTTCTTCCTGCCCAACGGCTACTGGCTGCCGGGCCTGGCCGTGGCCATGGCGGCCTGCAACGTCGCCGGTTCCATGGTCGGCACCCGGCTCGCCCTCAAGCATGGCAGCGGTTTCGTGCGCCAGGTCTTCCTCCTGGTGGTGGCTCTCCTCATCGCCCGCTTCGCCTTCGATACCTTCGCCTGACCCCTCCTTGCCTGCCGGAGCCATATTCCATCAGAATTTGGCTTCAACAATAATCAAGGGAGGATCTTCATGCCGTTCATCCAGTCGCCCCTGGGCCGTACCCTCGCTGCCCTCGCCGTCGCCGCGCTGCTCACCGCCTGCAAGACCACGGGCCTCGGCAGCAACAGCGCCGCGAATGACAGCAACCCATCCCCCACCGCCGGCAGCGGCGCATCCGAGCAGGCCAACCAGATGGCCGACAAGGCCATGTACAAGCCCATCGAGTACGCCAACATCGACAAGAAGGGGCCGCCCATCGTCGTCATCCCGGGGGAGATCAAGAGCAGCAATGCCAACTTCACCCAGAAGTTCGGCCCCAACAATATCGCCGACTACGCCGAGCTGGAACTGGGCAAAGCCAACTTCAAGGTGCTGGAGCGCACCGACATGGGGCCGCTCCTGAACGAATTCACCATCGCCTTCAACCTGGGGGACCCCAAAGCGGCGAGCAAGGTACTGAAAAAAGGCAAGTTCAAGACCACCAAGTGGGTGGTCAAGTTCGACATCCTCAAGGCCGAGCCGGTGGCCCAGGCCAATCAGGGCTTCGACGGCCAGGCCCTGGGCAACATCCTCGCCAGTGCCGGGGGCAACCGGGACAGCCGCGCCGCCGGCGCCGCCCTGGCCTCGGTCAAGACCGAGGACTCCGCCGGGGTGTGGATCATCGGCATGCGCTACAAGATCCTCAACGCCAACACCACCGAGCAGGTGGCCACCGGCTACGCCGAGGAGAAGATGGAGTTGGGCGCCAAAGGGACTTCCATCCTGGGGTTCAAGCAGGCTGCCGCCGGCGGCCTGACCCTCGATTCCCTGGTGCAGCGCCTGGTGCAGAAGACGGTCTGGGAAATCGACCAGAAGTACAAGTAATCAGGACTTCGCGACCTTTTCCAGGACCTGCCCGAAGGCGGCGGCGTCCTGGAAGCCCACCACCCGGATGCCGCTGATTTCCTTGCCGGCGGGATCGAAGAAGATGATCCCCGGTGGGCCGAAGAGGCCGAAGCGGGCCAGGAGCGCCTTGTCGTCGGGGCTGTTGGCGGTGACGTCGGCCTGGAGCAGGACAAAGCCGGCCAGCTTGGCCTGGATGGCCGGATCGGCGAAGGTGAAGCGCTCCATTTCCTTGCAGGACACGCACCAGTCGGCATAGAAGTCCAGCATGACCGGCTTGCCGGCGGCCTTCAGCCGGGATTCCAGATCGGCGACCGATGCCACCCGCTCGAAGGGCAGCTTCCTGGCCTCCGCCGCCACCGCCTGGCCCTTCAGCCCGGCCAGGGGCTGCAGGGGATCGCGGCCGCCGGCCAGGGCGCCGATCAGCAGCGCCGCGCCGGTGAGCAGCATGATGATGCCGACCCCCTTCCAGAAGCGCTGCCAGCTCTTGGCCGTCGGCGGCAGGGGATCGAGGGCGTGGAGGTAGATGGCCGGGATGATGAGGAGCACCGCCCAGCCGATCATGTGTACCGCCGGCGGCAGTACCGGCGACACCAGCCACAGGGCGGTGGCCAGGAGGAGGACGCCGAAGGCCTTCTTGACCGCCTCCATCCAGGCTCCCGCCCGGGGCAGGAGGGTGCCGGCGGAGAGGCCGACGGCGATCAGGGGCACGCCCATGCCGATGGCCATGACGAAGAGCGCCGCCCCGCCCAGGAGGGCGTCCCGGGTCTGGCCGATGTAGAGGAGCGCGCCGGCCAGGGGCGCCGCCACGCAGGGGCCGACGATAAGGGCCGAGAGGGCCCCCATGAGGAAGACGCCGATACCGCGCCCGCCCTGCAGGTGGCCTGCTTCCTCGGACAGCTTGCTCTGCAGCGAGGTGGGCAGCTGCAGCTCGTAGAAGCCGAACATGGACAGGGAGAGCACCACGAAGACCAGGGCGAAGCTCCCCAGGACCCAGGGATTCTGCAGAGCGGCGGAGACCAGGGTGCCGGAGAGCCCGGCGGCGACGCCGGCGGCGGCATAGGTCACGGCCATGCCGAGGACGTAGGCCATGGAGAGGGCGAAGCCCCGGCCGCGGGAGACCTTGTGGCCCTGGCCGGCGATGATGCCCGACAGGATGGGGATCATGGGGAAGACGCAGGGGGTCAGGGCCAGGCCCAGGCCGGCCACGAAGAAGAAGGCGAGATTGGCCCAGAAGCCAGAGTCCTTGAGGGCCTGGGCGATGGCGCCGCTCTCGTCTCCGCCGACGGCCGGCGCGGCCGGGGCGCTGCCGGGCACCGGCAATTCCAGGCTCACCGTCTGGGTCTGGGGCGGGTAGCAGACGCCGGCATCGGCGCAGCCCTGGGCCGTGACCTTGAGGCTGAGGGGCAGGACGCCGGAAGCGTTGCGCTCCACCGGCAGGCGGACGGCGACGTCCTTGTAATAGACCTCCATGCGGCCGAAGTTCTCGTCATCCTTCTCCTTGCCCTTGGGGAACTGGGGCGCCCCCAGCTTGGCGGCGTCGCCCTCGACGGCGAAGCGGAATTTGTCCCGGTACAGGTAGTAGCCCTTGGCGATCTCGTAGCGCACCTCCACCGTCTGCCCGTCCACGGCCCGGGCGCTGGGCTTGAAGGCGACGGCCGGGTCGAGGAATTCCTGGGCGTGGCCGAGGCTGAAAACGAACAGGAGGCAGAGGAGCAGGGATCGCATCATGGTTTGGTCTCGTTGGCGACCCACTCCAGGTAGGCCGGCAGTCCCTTCCCGATCGGGAGGGCGATGATTTCGGGTACTTCGTAGGGGTGGCGGTCGCGGATGGCGGCCTCCAGGGCCGGGTAGCGCTCACTGCTGGTCTTGGCGAGGAGCGGCACCTCCTCGGCGGTTTCCACCACTCCCTGCCAGCGGTAGATGGAGCGGCACGGGGCGAGGATATTGACGCAGGCCGCCAGCCCGGCCTCCACCACATGGCGGGCGATGTCCTCGGCGACGGCGGCGTCGGGGCAGTTGGTGACGACCAGCAGGGTGTCCATCAGCGAATTCTACTTGAGGAGGCGCCGACGGGTGAGGACCAGGGCGATGGAAAAACCGATGACGGCGGTGGCGAGGAGCACGCCGATATGCAGCAGGGCGTCCGGGGGGACCTGGCCGGCGACCAGGGGCCGGGCCAGGGCCACCCCGTGGGCGAGGGGCAGCCAGTTGCCGATGGCGGCGAGCCAGGGAGGCATCTGGTTGGTGGGGAAGAACACGCCGGAGATCAGGGTCATGGGCGTGATGAAGAGGGTGAAGTAGTACATGAAGAAATCGTAGGACGGCGCCAAGGACGTCCAGATCAGCCCCAGGGCGGCGAAGGCCAGACCGGTGATGACGATGGTCGGCAGGACCCAGAGGACCATGGGGCCGTGGACCAGGCCGAGCCCGGCCACCACCAGCAGGATGGCGGCGCCGGAAAGCAGGGACTTGGTGGCAGCCCACAGCAGCTCCCCGGCCACCACGTCGGCCAGCCCCAGGGGGGTGTTGAGGATGGCGTCCCAGGTCTTCTGCACGTGCATCCGGGAGAAGGAGGAGTAGAGGGCCTCGAAGGTGGCGGCGTTCATGGTCGACGCGCACACCGTGCCGGCCGCCAGGAAGCCCACGTAGGACTGGCCGTTGATGGCCGGCAGCAGGGTGCCGAGGCCGTAGCCCAGGCCCAGCATGTAGATGAGGGGATCGGCCAGGTTACCCAGGATGGAAGGCAGGGCGAGCTTCTTCCAGACCAGGAAATTGCGCCGCCAGACGGGGAGCCAGCCGAATCGGATCATCAGTCCCTCAACTCCCGCCCGGTCAGTTTGATGAATACGTCCTCCAGGTTGGAGGCCCGGTGGATGTAGCGCAGGCCGCTGGCGGCCCCGAGGGCGGCGAGGAGCGGCTGCGGGTCCCGGCAGTAGAAGAAGGCGGTCTCGCCGCTCTGCTCCACCCGGCTGGCCAGGTGGCGGTGGGCGTCCACGAAGGCCGGCAGGTCGCCCCCGGCCTCGTCATAGACCTCCACCACCTGGGGCTCGATGTACTGGGCGATGAGGTCCCGGGGGCTGCCCTCGGCGATCTTCCTGCCGTGGTCGATGACGATCAGGGTGTCGCACAGGCGCTCGGCCTCGTCCATGAAATGGGTGGTGAGGATGAGGGTCTTGCCGGCCGCCTTCAACTGCTTCAGGCGGTCCCAGATCAGGTGGCGGGCCTGGGGGTCGAGGCCGGTGGTGGGCTCGTCCAGGAAGACGATGTCGGGGTCGTTCACCAGGGCCCGGGCCAGGGTCAGGCGCCGCTTCATGCCGCCGGACAGGGTGGCGAGCTTGGCGTCGGCCTTGCCGGCGAGGTTGGCGAATTCCAGCAGCTGGGGCACCCGGGCCCGGGTCTGGGCGGGGGACTGGCCGAAATAGCGGCCGAAGACCAGGAGATTCTCGGTGACGGTGAAGTCCGGGTCCAGGTTGTCGAACTGGGGCACCACCCCCACCCGGGCCCGGGCGGCCTGGGCCTCGGCCGGGATGGGCCGGCCGGCCAGGCTGATGCGCCCGCCGTCCGGGGCGGTGAGCCCGAGGCAGAGGCGCAGGGTGGTGGTCTTGCCGGCGCCGTTGGGGCCCAGCAGCCCGAAGCAGGTGCCGGGCTCGACGGCCAGGGACAGCCCCGCCACCACCTCGGTGCCGGCGTAGGACTTGCGGAGGTCGACGACGTCTAGTGCCGCCACGCCCGGGTCACGATGTCGCGGATCAGGTGCAGCCGGCGATGGAAGAAATGGTCGGCGCCGGGCACCACCACCACGGGCAGGTCCAGGGGCTGGGCCCAGGCGATGACGTTGGCCAGGGGCACGGTCTCGTCGTCGGAGCCGTGGATGACGATGGTGTCGGCCGGCACGGCCTCGGTATCGTACTGGCGGATGCCTTCCACGAAGCCGGCGGCGGTGCCGACCAGGACCAGGCGCTGGGCCGGGTGGCCGGCCTCCTGCAGGCGCTTGGCCACCTTGGTTTGGCAGTAGGCGCCGAAGGAGAAGCCGGCCAGGGCCACCGGCAGGTCGCCGCAGCGGCACTTGGCCTCGTGCAGCACGGCCAGGAGGTCCTCGGTCTCGCCGCGGCCTTCGTCATGGTGGCCCTCGCTCAGGCCGACGCCGCGGAAATTGGGCCGGAAGGCGGCGTAGCCCAGGTTGGTGAAGGTCTTGGCCAGGGTGTAGGCCACCTTGTTGGTGTTGGCGCCGCCGCCCTTGGGGTGGGGATGGGCGATGAGGGCGATGCCCCGGGGGGCGCCGGGGTTCTCGAAAATGGTGTCGATCTTGCCCACCGGGCCGTCGATGAGGAGGCGCTCTTCCACGGTTCTCATATCTTCAGGCGCTCGACAACGCGGCCATTGACCAGGTGCTCCTGGATGATTTCCTCGATGTCGTGCTCGTCCACGTAGGTGTACCAGACGGCTTCCGGGTACACCACCAGCACCGGCCCGTCGTCGCAGCGATCCAGGCAGCCGGCCTTGTTGATGCGGACCTTGCCCTTGCCCTTGAGTTTCAACTGGGCGATGCGCTCCTTGGCGTAGGTCTGCATGGCCGTGGCGCCGTGGTTGTTGCAGCAGGTTTCCCCCGGCTCGCGCTGGTTGCAGCAAAAAAAGACGTGGTGCTTGAAATAGCTCATGATCGGGCGTTCAGGTCGGGAAAAGGAGATTATACCGCCCGCGCCGCCCACCGTTTTTCCAGGGCGATGACTGTCGACGACAGGGTGGCGACGACCAGGACGTCGAGCCATTCATCGAAGCCGAGGGGAGCCGAGCGGAAGACGGCGTTGAAGGGCGCGGCGTAGGTGAACAGCGCCTGGAGCGCCAGCATGAGGCCCGCACCGCCCCAGATCCAGGGATTGGAGAAGACCCCGACCCGCCAGAAGGCCCGGGTCAGGGAGCGGCAGTTGAAGAGGTAGAAGGTCTCCACCAGGACGAAGACGTTCACCGCCACGGTGCGGGCTTCGGCCAGGCTGTGGCCCTCGTCCAGCTCGATGACGAAGAGCCCGAAGGCGCCGGCCAGGAGCACCACCGAGACCAGGACGATGCGCCGCACCAGGGCCCGGTCGAGGACCGGGGTGTCAGGCCGCCGGGGCGGGCGCCCCATGATCCCCGCCTCGATGGGCTCGAAGGCCAGCATGAGGCCGAGGAGCACGGCGGTGGTCATGTTGATCCAGAGGATCTGCAGGGGGGTGATGGGCAGGGTGGTGCCGGCGACGATGGCGGCGACGATGACCAGGCCCTCGCCGAAATTGGTGGGCAGGGTCCAGGTGATGAATTTCACCAGGTTGTCCCAGACCCCCCTGCCCTCCTCCACCGCCGCCTCGATGCTGGCGAAATTGTCGTCGGTGAGGACCATGGCGGCGGCTTCCTTGGCCACTTCGGTGCCCCCCTGCCCCATGGCGATGCCGATGTCCGCCTGCTTGAGGGCTGGGGCGTCGTTCACCCCGTCGCCGGTCATGGCCACCACCTCGCCCCGGGCCTGCAGGGCCCGCACCAGGCGCAGCTTCTGCTCGGGCTCCACCCGGGCGAAGACGTCGGTGTCGGCGGCCGCCGCCTGCAGGGCGTCGTCGTCGAGGGTGGCCAGCTGGCGGCCGGTCAGGGCGCGTTCCGCCGGCAGCCCGATCTGGCGGGCGATGGCCTGGGCGGTGAGGGCGTGGTCGCCGGTGATCATCTTGACCCGGATGCCCGCCTGCCGGCAGGCCCGGACGGCGGCGACGGCTTGATGGCGGGGCGGGTCCATCATCCCGACCAGGCCCAGGAAGGTGAGCCGGTCCACCGCTTCGGCGCCGAGTTCGCCCTGGCCTTCCAGGTGGCGGCGCACCAGGGCCAAGACCCGCATGCCCTGCTGGGCGAGGCCGTGGGCCGCCGCCTCGATGGCTTCCCGGTCCACCGGCTCCGGTTGCCCGGCCGCCGACAGCATGGCGGTGCAGCGAGGCAGCAGGCGCTCGACGGCGCCCTTGGCGTAGAGCATGCGGTCGCCCTCGATGTCCTGGAGGGTGGCCATGAACTGGCGGCCGGAATCGAAGGGCAGCTCGTCCAGGCGCGGGAAGACCCGGCGCAGGGTGTTCTCGTCCAGGCCGCCCTTTCGTGCCGCCACCAGGAGCGCCGCCTCGGTGGGGTCGCCGGTGATTTCCCACTTCCGGCCGACCTGGGCGAGTCCGGCGTCGTTGCACAGGACGCCGGCCAGGAGGCATTCCCGCAGGGCGTCGGAGCCACCCTCGATGGCGCCGTCCGGGTCGTAGCCCTGGCCGCTCACCCCATGGCTCGCCCCGCCGCACCAGTAGGAGCGCACGGTCATGGCGTTCTCGGTCAGGGTGCCGGTCTTGTCGGAGCAGATGACCGTGGTGCTGCCCAGGGTCTCCACCGCCGGCAGGCGGCGGATGATGGCCCGGCGCCGGGCCATGCGGGAGACGCCGATGGCCAGGGTGATGGTGACGGCGGCCGGCAGGCCCTCGGGGATGGCGCCGACGGCGAGGGCGACGGCGGCCATGAACATCTCGTAGGCCGACTCGCCGCGGGCGATGCCGACGCCGAAGGTGAGGAGCGCCAGACCGCCGATGACCCACAGCAGCCAGTTGGAGAAGGCCGCCATCTTGCGGGTCAGGGGCGTCGCCAGCTCGGGGGCGGCGGCGATCAGCCCGGCGATGCGCCCGGTCTCGGTGGCGTCGCCGTGGGCCACCACCAGCCCGGCCCCCTGGCCGGCGACGATGGTGGTGCCGGCGTAGGCCATGTCGCTGCGGTCGGCGAGGAGGGTGTCCGCCGCCACCGCGATGGTTTGCTTGCCTACCGGCAGGGATTCGCCGGTGAGGGCCGATTCGTTGGCCTGCATCTCCTTGCTGCGGAACAGACGCAGGTCCGCCGGCACCCGGTCGCCGGCGGCCAGGATGACGACGTCGCCGGGCACCAGCTCGACCGCGTCCACCCGCCGGGGCCGGCCGTCCCGGCGCACCACCACGGGCGTCGCCACGCTCCTGGCCAGGGCCGCCAGGGCGCCCTCGGCCTTGGATTCCTGCCAGTAGCCGATGACCGCATTGACCAGCACGACCCCGAAGATGACGCTGCTGTCGGCCCATTCCCCGAGGGCGGCGGTGATGCTGCCGGAAGCCACCAGGACCAGCACCAGGGGCTGGGTGAGCTGGTCCAGGAAGCGCCGCCAGGCGGGCTTTCCCGGGCTCGCGGTCAGCTGGTTGGGGCCATGGCGCCGGCGGCGGTCTTCGATCTCCGCCTCCTGGAGGCCGCTGTGGCGCCGGGTCTCCAGGCGGGTTTCGATTTCTTCGATGGGAAGGGCGTGCCAGTCGGAGGCCATCACCACCACCGGTGCTGGAAGTGCTGGGGATGGCGGGCCAGGAGGAAGGCCGCCAGCAGGCTGGCGCCCACCGCCAGGGTATTGCCCACCGTCGCCCCGGCCTGGGTCTGTTCCCAGACGCTCCAGGCGCCGGCGAAGGCCAGGCCCAGGAGCCCGAAGACCCGGGCCCAGTGGAGCCGGCGCAGCAGCCCGACGGCCTCGCCGGCCAGGGCGACGCCGATCCAGTAGTCGTCGGGGGATTGGGCGCGGATGGCGTAGGTGATGTAGGTCCAGGCACCGAACAGGCAGGCGCCGGCCAGGAGGCGGATGGTCCAGGCCAGCAGGGCAGGGGTCGCGGCGGCTGCGGTCATGGCTTGCGGCCGGCCAGCAGGAAGAAGGGCAAGGTCAGGAAGGGCCAGAGGATGGAGACCAGGCGGGTGAGGCCGTTGAAATTGAGGAAGTGCCCCTGGCGCCAGGCGGCCAGGGCGGCGGCCGAATAGGGATTGGGGGGCGCCAGGTTCACCAGGACGGTGCCGGCCATGAGGGACAGGGCGGCCACCACCAGGCGGGCGTTGAAGGGCAGGAAGAGGGCGACGGCCAGGGCCAGGAAGCCCATCAGCAGGCCCATCTGGGCTCCCGGGGTGAGCCAGGCGAAGGCCCCGGCCGGGCTCACCAGGACCGCCGCTGCCACGGTGCGGACCAGGAGGCCGAGGACGAGGAAGACCGGCACCACGGCAACGGACAGCCAGGTGCTGGCGATCAGCATGCGGACCAGGAGCCCGACCGCGATGGCGTTGAAGGCGGTGATGCTGGCCTCGATGACCATGAAGCTTTCGGCGGCGAAGGGCACGGCGGGGGGCAGTTCGATGATCTGGCGCAGGTCGCCGGCCCCGAACAGGAGGATTTCCGGCGACAGGGGCACCAGGAGCCAGAGGCCGAGCAGGGTGAGGCCCAGTTCGGCATGGGGCAGCGGCGCCACCACCCGGTGCTGCCAGGCGGCCAGGCGGGGAAAGAAGCGGGGCCCGGCGTGGTAGGCGAGGATGGCGCCGATGAGGGCGCCGAAGACGTTGAAGCCGAGGTCAAGGTTGGAGGGCACCCGGCTGGGCAGCCAGGTCTGCAGGCTTTCCAGGCAGAAGCTGACCCCGCCCGAGAAGGCGACCCCCAGCGCCGCCGGCGAGAAGCGGCCGGGCAGCCCGGTGAGGGCAAGGGTGAACAGGAAGCCCAAGGGCAAATACACCAGGACGTTGGCGACGATGTCGAACACCGTCCAGTAGCGGGGCCAGCCCCCCTCCAGGAAGGCGAAGGGGGAAACGCCGGTGTCGCGCCATCCCGAGAAGGGATGCAGGCTGCCGTAGATGACGATGCCGCACCAGGCGAGGGCCAGGTAACGGGCGAGGAGGACGGGGCCGCGGGTTCTGCTCATCCGACGATTTTATTTGACCTTGATCTCCGTCCATAGCCTGGACAGCAGCCGACGCTCCTTGGGCTCCAGGTCCCGCAGCATTTCCAGGCGCTCGAGGTCGGCGGGTGTCGGGAAAATGGCCGCCTCGCCGGCCACCTGGGGCCGGATGTGGGGAATGGCGGCGGCGTTGGGGTTGCCGGCGCCGATCAGGTTGGAGACGTCGGCGGCGTTTTCGCCCATGAGCATGAAATCGATGAAGCGGTGGGCCAGGTCGGGCCGGCGGGAGGACTTGTGGATGACGAAATTGTCCACGGCCAGCACGGCGCCCTCCCTGGGGATGGCAAAGCCGATGTCGAAGGGCCGCCCGGCCGTGCGGGCGTCCTCCCGGGCCCGGAACATGTCGTTGGAGTAGCCGTGGGCGACCCAGATGGTGCCGATGGCCAGGTCCTTGATGTAGGTGCTGTTGGAGAAGGTGGCCCAGTAGGGCTTGGCCCGCAGGATGAGGTCCCGGGCCGCCTTCCAGTTCTTCGGGTCGGTGTCCTGGACGGAGTGGCCGAGGTAGCGCAGGGCGGCAGCCATCAGTTCCCGGGCGCTGTTCAGCACCGTCACCCTGCCCTTCAGCTTCTCCAGGTAGCGGGGCTCGAAGATGAGGGCCCAGGTGTCGGCGGGCAGGCCCAGCTCCCGGAGGCGGGTGGCGTTGTAGCCGACCAGGGTCACCGTGTAGGCGTAGGGGACCGAGTAGCGGTTGCCCGGGTCGTACCAGCTGTCCAGGTAGGCGGGATTGAGATTGGCGAAATGGGGCAGGCGGGCCCGGTCGATGGGCAGCAATTCGCCCTTGCGGATCAGGGTCTGGACGGCGTTGCCGGTGGGCACCAGCAGGTCGTAGCCGGTGGCGCCGGCTTCCAGCTTGGCCAGCATCTCCTCGTTGTCCGAGTAGTAGTCCTGCTTCAGGCGGCAGCCGCACCAGGCCTCGAAGCGGGCGGCGGTGGCGGCGGAGATGTAGTTGTTCCAGTTGTAGAGGTAGAGCACGTCGTCGGCCCGGGCGGCCAGGGCCGCCACCAGCAGGAGGCAGGTTGCGATGGCCTTCATCGGGCGCCCTTCAGGGTCTCGGGTGCGAAGCGGGCGGCCAGGGCGATGAGGGTGAGGGTGAGGGCCATGAGCAGGGTGGACACCGCATTGACCTCCGGCGTCACCGCCACCTTGATCATGGAATAGATCTGCAGCGGCAGGGTCGTCACCCCCACCCCGGCGACGAAGAAGGTGATGACGAAATCGTCGATGGAGAGGGTGAAGCTCATCAGGAAGCCGGCGACGATGCCGGGCAGGATGAGGGGAAAGGTGACCCGGGTGAAGGTGCGCCAGGGGCTGGCGCCGAGGTCCCGGGCGGCTTCGAAGATGCTGTCGTCCATGCCCGCCAGGCGGGCCCGGACGATGATGGCGACGAAGCCGATGGAAAAGGTGATGTGGGCGGCCAGGATGGAGAAGAGCCCGAGGGTGAGGTCGAGGACCTGGCGGAAGAAGAGGAGCAGGGACACCCCCAGCAGGATTTCCGGCATGGCCACCGGGGTCAGCACCAGGAAGGGCAGGAAGCGCGGCCGCCAGCGCTGCATGGCGATGCCCGCCATGGTGCCGAGGACGGTGGCGATGGTGCTGGAGACGGTGGCGATGAAGAGGGAATTGGCGGCCGCCTGGAGCATGGTCTCGTCGGTCAGGAGCTTCCCGTACCAGGCGGTGGTGAAGCCGACCCAGGAGGCGTTGAGTTCCGAGTCGTTGAAGGAGAAGAGCACCACCACGGCCAGGGGCAGGTAGAGGAAGGCATAGGTGGCGAGGGCCGCCGCCCACAGCCCGATGCCGGGCCTCATGGGGCGCGGCTCCGGGTCAGGGCGGCGGACAGGGCGGCGACTCCCAGCACCGCCACCGTCAGCAGGATGGACAGGGTGGCGCCCAGGGGCCAGTCCCGGTTGTCCAGGAACTGCTCCTTGATGAGGTTGCCGATGAGGACGTCGCCGGTGCCCCCCAGCAGTTCCGGGATGGCGAACATGCCGAGCACCGGGATGAAGACCAGGGCGGCCCCCGACAGGATGCCGGGCAGGGACAGGGGCAGGGTCACCCGCCGGAAGCGGGTCCAGGTCCCGGCCCCCAGGTCCTGGGCGGCCTCGAGGAGCGCCGGGTCGTGCTTCTCCAGGTTGGTGTAAAGGGGCAG
>DATFAA010000137.1:0-2515 GCA_035255045.1 Rhodocyclaceae bacterium
GCGGCACAGCCAGCAGATGAACGAGCGCCTGCTGGCCGGCCAGGAAAGCTTTTACCGGGATGCCAAGGGCGCCTATTCTGAATTGGCCGCCTCGGTCGGCCAGTCTCTCAAGGACAGCCTGGCGGAAAGCGCCCGCGTGGCCGGCACCACTGTCCAGACCGTGGTGGAGACCACCATGGCCGGCATCGCCAGGGACACGGCGGCGCTGCACCAACGCACGGCCGATGCGGTCGGAACGCAGCTGGATGGGGTTTCCGAGCGCTTCGGCGCCGCCGTCGCCAGCGTGGCCGGGACCTGGAAGGAAGCCCTCGCCGACCATGAGCGCACCAGCGACGCCCTGGCCGCCAGCCTGGGGCAATCCCTGGCCGGCTTCGCCGAGACCTTCGAGCAGCGCTCGGCCGCCCTCCTGTCCACGGTGGGCGAGAGCCATGCCGCCTTCCAGGCCGATCTGGCGGCGACCCTGACGGGGGGCGCCCGGGAAACCGCCTCCCTCCATGGCAACCTGGCCGACGCCATGCGCCGGTCGGTGGAGGCGGTCACGGCAACCTTCGAACAGCGCTCGGCCGCCCTGGTGGCCACCGTGGACCGCAGCCATGCCGCCCTGGCGGCGGACCTGGCCGCCCGGGACCAGGAGCGCCAGGCGGGCTTGGCCGGCTGCCTCGAATCCCTGGCGGCATCCCTCCGGCAGGAGTGGCAAACAGCCGGCGCCGAGGCCCTTGCCCGCCAGCAGCAGATCTGCGCCACCCTGGACGAAACCGCCCGCCAGGTCACCGCCGAAGCCCAGGCCCAGGCCAGCCACGCCATCAGCGAGGTCACCCGGCTCATGGAAAGCGCCGCCGAGGCGCCCCGGGCCGCCGCCGAGGTCATCGGCCAGCTGCGCCAGGAACTGTCCAACAGCATCGCCCGGGACAACGAGCTGCTGGCCGAGCGCAGCCGCATCATGGAGACCCTGGGGTCCCTCCTCGACGCCATCAACCACGCCTCCCGGGAACAGCGCGGGGCGATCGACTCCCTGGTGGCGTCGTCCGCCGCCCTCCTCGACCGCGTCGGCGCCGAGTTCGCGGGCCGCCTCGAGCAGGAATCCGCCCGCCTGGCCGAGGTCGCCGCCCAGATCACCGGCGGCGCCGTCGAGGTCTCCAGCCTGGGCGAAGCCTTCGGGCTGGCGGTCCGGCTGTTCAGCGAATCCAATGACAAGCTGGTCGCCCACCTGCAGCGCATCGAAGGCTCCCTCACCAAGTCCATGGCGCGCAGCGACGAGCAGCTCGCCTACTACGTGGCCCAGGCGCGGGAAATCATCGACCTCAGCATCATGTCCCAGAAGCGGGTCGTCGAGGACCTGCAGCGGCTTTCCAGCCCGTCCGCGGCCGGCGAGGTGTGCTGATGGAGGACATGGACGCCAGCCTGGAGCACACCACCCCGGTATGGGCCGTCTTCGGCGACCTGATGTCGGGCCTCCTGGGGGCCTTCGTCCTGATCCTGGTGGGCGTTCTCGGGGTGCAGCTTGAACTGGCGACGAGCCTTGAGGCCGAGGTCAAGAAACGGCAGATGGAGGAGCAGCGGCGCCTCGCTCTGGAGAAAGCCCTGGCCGGCCCCCTGGCTTCGGGCCGGGTGACCCTCAACAACGGCCGCATCGGCATCAGCGGCAGCGTGCTCTTTTCCCTCAACTCCGACCAGCTGCAGCCCGAGGGCCGGCAGCTCCTGAAGAGCCTGGCGGCGCCCCTGGGCGCCTATCTGGGGGCCCGGGACGAGATGCTCATGGTCAGCGGCTTCACCGACGACCGGCCGGTGCTGGAAAGCAACCGGCAATTCGCCGACAACTGGGAGTTGTCCGCCCAGCGGGCCCTGACGGTGACGCGGGCGCTGATCGACGAAGGCATTCCCTCGGCTACCGTCTTCGCCGCTGCCTTCGGCCCGGAACAGCCGGTGGCCTCCAACGCCGACGCCCAGGGAAGGTCCCGGAACCGGCGGGTGGAAATGGCGCCGGTGCCGAAATCCGCCAATGGGACAGCCAAGCCCCGTGACTGACCCGGGCGGCGATCCCCGGGCGACCCTGGCGGCATGGCGCGAGGCCGGCGCCGAGCGTTTCGATCCGGTCGGCTTTCGCTTCATCGAGGCCCTGGCCCGACGGGCGGAAGCCCATGGCGGCGAGGCCCGGCGCCTGCTGGAAGCAAAGCTGGCCAAGGCGGTCGCCGAGTACGGCGAGCGCCTCCGCCAGGCCCGCGGGGAAGCCGGAACCCTCCTCCGCCGCCTGGCGCAGCGATATCCGGCGGCGGCCGACGATCTGGAGCGCAGGTACGAGGCCGGCGACTTCAAGGCCCTGGGCCGGGCCGCCGGCGAACTGGAAGGCCGCTCCGGACTGGGGCCGCTGGCTGAACTCCTCAAGCATGCGGCCCAGCACGCGCCGGAAAAGCCGGCGAGCGCCGCCGCCAGCGGCGGGCCGCCCGGCGCCGAACCCGCGGCCGAGCTGAAATCCGTCAGCTATTTCCGGGAAACCTGGTCGAAGCTCAGCGTCGAC
>DATFAA010000138.1:0-25994 GCA_035255045.1 Rhodocyclaceae bacterium
GGAACGCGGATTTCGGCCGGGCTGAAGCGGTGGTCCTTGATGACCACCGTCTGTTCCACATCCGCCCCGAAGGCGATGGCGGGCAATACGAAAAGGCTCAGTACGGCACGGCGCATGGCAATCTCCCGTAAAAGTTCGCCAAATGATAAGCGTTATCATTTGCCTTGGCAAGCGGGGTGAATGCCTGATGCAAGCCTGCCGGGGGTGGGGGCGCCCACCCCGGAGGCGGGAGGTCAGCCGGCTGTGGAGTCGGCCGAGAAGGTGAAGGAGTCGGCGAAGAACTCCTCGGCCGGCAGCCGGCAGCGGGCGACGAAATCCCGCTTGGCCGCCTCGACCATGGCCGGGGAGCCGCAGGCGTAGACCTGAAAGTCGGACAGGCTCGGGAAGTCGGCCATCACCGCCTCGTGGACGAAGCCGGTGCGGCCTTGCCACTGGTCGCCGGGGGCGGGCTCCGACAGCACCGGCACGTAGCGGATGTGGCCATGCTGGGCCGCCCACCGTTCCGCCAGGGAGTGCTGGTAGAGATCCGCCCTGGTCCGGGCGCCCCAGTACAGGTAGATGGGCCGCTGGCTGCCTTCATGAAGGGCGTGCTCGACGATGGACTTTATGGGGGCGAAGCCGGTGCCGCCGGCCAGCAGGACCATCGGCTTGGGGGAGTCCTCGCGCAGGTAGAAGGTGCCGTGGGGGCCGTTGAGGCGCAGGATGTCGCGCACCTTCATGGCGGTGAACACCTGCTCGGTGAACAGGCCGCCCAGCACGTGCCGGATGTGGAGCTGGAGGAAGGCGTCGTCGTGGGGGGCGTTGGCCAGGGAGAAACTGCGCCGCTTGCCGTCCTTGAGCAGGATGTCGATGTACTGGCCGGCAAGGAACTGCAGCCGCTCGCTGGCCGGCAGCTTGAGGTGCATCTCGATCACGTCCGGGGCCAGCCTTTCGAGTCTTTCCACCCGGGCCGGCAGGGTCTTCACCGGGATGTCGGTGGCCGAACTGACCTGCTTGGATTCGATGACCAGGTCGGTGCGCGGGCTGGCGCAGCAGAAGAGGGCCAGTCCCGCCGCCTTGTCGGCGTCGGTGAGGGCGTGGGGCTCGGCCCTGCCGTGGTCCACGGTACCGGCCAGCACCTTGCCCTTGCAGGCGCCGCAGGCGCCGTTGCGGCAGCCGTAGGGCAGGGTCAGGCCCTGGCGCAGGCCGGCCTCCAGGATGGTCTCGTCGGCGTTGGCTTCGAACTGCCGGCCGCTCGGCTCGACGGTGATGCGATGGCTCATCTCTTCCCCTTTAATCTGACTGTCAGTGCCTCGTTCGGCTAAAATGCCGCCGTGCAAAGATTGCTGATCGTCGGCAGCGGGGATGTCGCCCGCCGCGCTCTCCCTCTACTCCTCAAGCGCTACCGTGTCTACGCCCTGGTTCGGGACGGCGAGGCGGCAGCCGTGTGGCGGGCCGCCGGCGCCAGGCCGGTGCTGGCCGATCTCGACGACCGGCGCAGCCTGCTCCGCCTGGCCGGCCTGGCCCAGGCCGTGCTGCACCTGGCGCCGCCGCCCGGGGCCGGCGAAATCGACAGCCGCACGCGCAATCTCCTGGCGGCGCTGGCAAGAGGCAAAAGTCTACCACGCCGCCTGGCCTATGTCGGCACGACGGGAATCTACGGCGATTGCGCCGGCGAGCGCCTGGACGAAACCCGGGCGCCCCGGCCGGCGACGGCGCGGGCACGGCGCCGGCAGGACGCCGAAAGCCGCCTGCGGGCCTTCGGCCGGCGCCATGGCACCCGGGTCGCCCTGCTGCGGGCGCCGGGAATCTACGCCGGCGACCGTGTCCCCCTGGAACGGCTGCGCAACGGCAGCCCCATCCTGGCCGCCGGCGAGGACGTCTTCTCCAACCATATTCACGCCGATGACCTGGCTGCCGCCTGTGTGGCCGCCCTGCACCGGGGCGCCGCCAACCGGACCTACAACGTGGTGGACGATTCGGACATGAAGATGGGCGACTATTTCGACCGGGTGGCCGACGCCTTCGGCCTGCCCCGGCCGCCGCGGCTGTCCCGGGCTGAGATCGCCCGGGCGCTGTCGCCGGTGCAGCTGTCCTTCATGGCGGAATCCCGGCGCATCGGCAACCGGCGCCTCAAGGATGAACTGAAGCTGCGGCTGCGCTATCCGACCGTGGATGCGGCGCTGGCCGCCGCCCTCACTAGGAAAGAATAACAATGCTGGTCGTCAAAGCCTTCCATATCACCATGGTGGTCGCTTGGTTCGCGGGCCTCTTCTACCTGCCGCGCATTTTCGTCAACCTGGCCATGGTGCCCTCCGCCAGCACGGCCGAGCGCGACCGCCTGGTCCTCATGGCGGGCAAGCTCTACCGCTTCATGACTCCCCTCGGGGTGCTGGCGGTGGCCTTCGGCCTGTGGCTGTGGCTGGGATTCGGCTTTTCCGGCGCCTGGCTCCACGCCAAGGTCACTCTGGTCGTCCTTCTCATCGTGTACCACTGGCACTGCGGCCGCATCCTCAAGGCCTTCGAGGCCGGTGCCCCGACCCGGAGCCACGTCTGGTTCCGCTTCTATAACGAGCTGCCGGTGCTGGTGCTGTTCGCCGTAGTCTTCCTGGCAGTCCTCAAGCCCTTCTGATGAACACCTATTTCGCCACCTGTCCCCGGGGCCTGGAGGCCCTGCTCGCCGCCGAACTGACCGCCGTCGGCGCCCAAAAGGCCGAAGCCGTCCCCGGCGGCGTCCAGTTCGCCGGCGACTGGAGCGTCTGCTACCGGGCCAACCTGGAATCCCGCCTCGCCACCCGCATCCTGTGGAAGGTGGCCCAGGGGGCCTATGCCAAGGAAGAGGACATCTACCGGCTGGCCATCGCCCAAGCCTGGCATAGGTTCTTCGATCTGAGCCGCACCTTCCGGGTCCTCACCACGGCCACCAAATCGCCCCTGCGCTCCATCGACTTCGTCACCCTGCGGGTGAAGGATGCTGTCTGCGACCGCTTCCGCGACGAGCGGGGGGAACGCCCGAGCGTGGACACCCGGGAGCCGGACGTGCGCATCCACGTCTATCTCACCGAGCGGGACTGCACCCTCTACCTGGACACCTCGGGAGCGCCCCTGTGGCAGCGGGGCCTGCGCCAGGCCACCGTGGAGGCGCCCCTGAAGGAGAACCTGGCGGCGGGCATCCTCAAGCTCACCGGCTGGCAGCCCGACATGCCCCTGGTCGACCCCATGTGCGGCAGCGGCACCTTTCTCCTCGAGGCGGTCCAGGTGGCCCTGGACCGGGCGCCCGGCCTGGGGCGCGAATTCGCCTTCGAGCGCCTGGCCGCCTTCGAGGCCATCAACTGGGCCAAGATTCGTGCTGCCGCCGAGGCCCGCTGCAAGCCGGCGGCGCCCCTCCCCATTCGGGGCGGCGACCAGGACGAGCGGGCCGTGCGGGCGACCCGCCGCAACCTGCAGGAGGCCGGCTTCGGCGGCATCGTACAGGTAGAGCGGGCCGACATCCTGGAAACCGAGGCGCCGGCCCCGTCCGGCATCCTGCTGGCCAACCCGCCCTACGGCGAGCGCATCGGCGAGCAGGAAGAGCTGGCCGCCTTCTATCCCCGCCTGGGGGATGCGCTGAAAAAGCGCTGGGCGGGATGGAACTGCTATTTCTTCACCGCCGACACCCGGCTGCCCAAGCTCATCGGCTTGAAGCCGAGCCGCAAGACGCCGCTGTTCAATGGCGCGCTGGAATGCCGGCTGTACGAGATCAAGGTGGTCGCCGGCAGCAACCGGCGCTGACAGGCCGGCCGGGGCGGCGCGCCGTCCCCGCCTCTGGACGCGGGCCCCTCCGGGCGGGGATACTGTCGGCATGCGATCGATTGTCCTGATTCTCAGCGCGTGGCTGGGCCTGACCTTCATCCCCGGCCATGTCTCGGCCGGCGAATCCTGGGTGCATGTGGGGGATCTGCACTACCCCAGCACCGGGGCAGTGGGGAAGCTCAGCATCAATCTCGACAGCCTGCGCCGGCGTTCGCGTCACTACGAAATCTGGGAGCGGGTCGTCTTCGAGGTCGCGGGGGAGCGGCAGCCTGCCGCCGAAGCCGACGACGATATGGCTGAGCGCGTCACCCTGTGGGCAATCCGCTGCGGCCGCGGGGCGATGGCGAAGGTCACCGAGCGGGTGGCGGGGGCCTTCCGGCCGCGCGCCGAGTCGCTCCGTTTCTTCATCCCGGCCCCCGGCGCCGCCGGGGCGGCCGTCATCGAGGTCGCCTGCAAAGAAGCGCGTCGACGCAGTACGGAGGAGAGCTCGGCAAAGAAGGAGGCCAGCGCTGGGTTCGACCCACGGCTGCCCCTGGCTCCCCCCGGATCGTACCTGGATGACGACAGCCTGGACGACGGCGACGACTAGACGATGTCCAGGTGCCCGATGCCCGTGGTCAGGTCGCGGTCCTTGGACTCCTTGCCGTGCAGCTTGATCTGCAGCCGCAGGTCGTTCAGGGAGTCGGCGTTGCGCAGGGCGTCCTCGTAGGTGATCTTGCCGGCCTCGTAGAGGTCGAAGAGGGCCTGGTCGAAGGTCTGCATCCCCAGCTCCCGGGATTTCTTCATGATTTCCTTGATCTCGTGGACCTCGCCCTTGAAGATCAGGTCGGACACCAGGGGCGAGTTGAGCATCACCTCGATGGCGGCGACCCGGCCCTTGCCGTCCTTCTTGGGGATCAAGCGCTGGGACACCATGGCCCGCAGGTTGAGGGAGAGGTCCATGAGGAGCTGCTGGCGGCGCTCTTCGGGGAAGAAGTTGATGATCCGGTCGATGGCCTGGTTGGCGCTGTTGGCGTGCAGGGTGGCGAGGCAGAGGTGGCCGGTTTCGGCAAAGGCCACGGCGTAGTCCATGGTCTGGCGGTCGCGGATTTCGCCCATCAGGATGACGTCCGGCGCCTGCCGCAGGGTGTTCTTCAGGGCCGGTTCCCAATCGTCGGTATCCACGCCCACTTCCCGCTGGGTGACGATGCAGTTCTTGTGCTCGTGGACGTATTCGATCGGGTCCTCGATGGTGATGATGTGGCCGTAGGAATTCTCGTTGCGGTAATCCACCACCGCCGCCAGGGAGGTCGTCTTGCCGGTGCCGGTGCCGCCCACGAAGATCACCAGGCCGCGCTTGGTCATGGCGATGTCCTTGAGGACGGGCGGCAGGCCAAGCTCGTCGAGCTTGGGGATGGTCATGTTGATGGTGCGGCAGACGATGCCGACCCGGCCCTGCTGGACGAAGGCATTGACCCGGAAGCGGCCGATGCCGGCCGGCGAAATGGCGAAGTTGCACTCCTTGCTGGCCTCGAACTCCGCCGACTGGCGGTCGTTCATGATGGAACGGGCCAGTTCGGCGGTGTGCTGGGGGGTGAGGGCCTGGTTGGAGACCGGCGTCACCTTGCCGTCGATCTTGACGGCGGGCGGGAAGCCGGCCGTGATGAAGAGGTCCGACCCCTTCTTCTGCACCATGAGGCGCAGGAGGTCGTGCATGAATTTCATCGCCTGATCGCGTTCCATAATTCTTTCCTTGCTCGTTGATGCAGCGTATTAGAGCGCGCCGCGACGCTGGCGGGTCAGCCCGGGAAGGCGTCCTTGTTGGCTGCCTTGGAGCGGGCCTCGCTGCTCGACACCACGTTGCGCCGCACCAGGTCCAGCAAGTTCTGGTCCAGGGTCTGCATGCCGAAGTTCTGGCCGGTCTGGATGGCGGAGTACATCTGGGCCACCTTGTTTTCCCGGATGAGGTTGCGGATGGCGGGGGTGCCGATCATGATCTCGTGGGCCGCCACCCGGCCGTTGCCGTCCTTGGTCTTCAGCAGGGTCTGGGAGATGACGGCGCGCAGGGATTCGGACAGCATGGAACGGACCATCTCCTTTTCCGCTGCCGGGAAGACGTCCACGATCCGGTCCACGGTCTTGGCGGCCGAGGAGGTATGCAGGGTGCCGAATACCAGGTGGCCGGTCTCGGCCCCGGACAGAGCCAGGCGGATGGTCTCCAGGTCGCGCATTTCGCCGACCAGGATGACGTCCGGGTCCTCCCGCAGGGCGGAGCGCAGGGCGTTGTTGAAGGACAGGGTGTGGGGGCCGACTTCCCGCTGGTTCACCAGGCACTTCTTGGATTCATGGACGAATTCGATGGGATCCTCGACGGTGAGGATGTGGCCGTAGTCGTTTTCGTTGATGTGGTTCACCATCGCCGCCAGGGTGGTGGACTTGCCGGAGCCGGTAGGCCCGGTGACCAGGACGATGCCCCGGGGGTACTCGGAGATATCCTTGAAGATCTTGGGGGCGTTCAACTCCTCCAGGGTCAGCACCTTGGAGGGAATGGTCCGGAAGACCGCGGCAGCGCCCCGGTGCTGGTTGTAGGCATTGACCCGGAAGCGGGCGAGGTTGGGGATCTCGAAGGAGAAGTCGCACTCCAGGGTTTCTTCGTAGATCTTCCGCTGGCCGTCGTTCATGATGTCGTACACCATGCCATGGACATCTTTGTGCTCCATGGGCGGCAGGTTGATGCGGCGGACGTCCCCGTGGACCCGGATCATCGGCGGCAGGCCGGCCGAGAGGTGGAGGTCGGAGGCCTTGTTCTTGACGCCAAAGGCCAGGAGTTCGGTGATGTCCATGCGGGTATCCTCGGAGGGCGCGTGTATACTGGGCGGAAGCCTGAATTCCAAGGGATTATGAGCGTAATCGCCGACAACCTGCAAGCCGTGAGAAGCCGGATTGATGCGGCTGCGCGGGCCGCTGGCCGCGACCCCAAAACGGTGGCATTGCTGGCCGTCAGCAAGACCTGGCCGGCCGCCGACATCCTCGACGCCGCCCGGGCAGGACAACGGGCTTTCGGGGAAAACTATGTCCAGGAGGCAGTGGAGAAAATCGGCCGGCTGCACGATGCCGGCCTCGAATGGCACTTCATCGGCCCCCTCCAGAGCAACAAGACCCGGCTGGTGGCGGAGAATTTCGCCTGGGTCCATTCCATCGAACGGCTCAAGATCGCCGAGCGCCTGTCGGCCCAGCGGCCGGCCGGCCTGCCGCCCCTCCAGGTGTGCGTGCAGGTCAATGTCTCCGGCGAAGCCAGCAAGAGCGGCTGCGAGCCCTCCGAGGCGGTGGAGCTGTGCCGGCAGGTAGCGGCCCTGCCCAACCTGCGCCTGCGCGGCCTCATGGCCATTCCCGAGCCGGAGGAAGAAGCCGAAGCCCAGCGCCGGCCCTTCCGGCAATTGAGAGATTTGTTCGAAACCCTGCGAGCCGGCGGCCTGCCGCTCCACACCCTGTCCATGGGCATGTCCCATGACCTGGAGGCAGCCATTGCCGAAGGGGCGACGGTGGTTCGGATCGGCACCGCCATTTTTGGTGAGAGAAACTACCTATGAAGATCACTTTCCTCGGCGGCGGCAACATGGCCAACGCCCTCATCGGCGGCCTCCTGAAGCAGGGCTTCGCCGCGTCGGACATCCATGTCGTCGAACTGAACGCGGAAAACCGCGACAAGCTGTCCCGTGCCTACGGCGTCGTCTGCCATGCCGGGCCGGAGGCTGCCGCCTGGGCCACCGACCTCATCGTCCTGGCGGTGAAGCCCCAGCAGATGAAGGAGGCGGTGGCGCCCCTGGCCGCCAGCCTGTCCAGCCAGGTGGTGGTCAGCATCGCCGCCGGGCTGCGGCTGGAATCCCTGTCCCGCTGGCTGGGAGGCCACCGCAAGCTGGTGCGCACCATGCCCAACACCCCCGCCCTCATCGGCGCCGGCATCACCGGCCTCTACGCCCTGCCCGAAGTGACGGCGGAGGAGCGGACCGCCGCCGAGCGGGTCCTGCAAGCGGTGGGCAGCACGGTCTGGATCGACGACGAGGCCCGCATGGACTCGGTCACCGCCGTCTCCGGCAGCGGCCCGGCCTATGTCTTCCTGTTCATCGAGGCCCTGCAGCAGGCGGCGGCCGATCTCGGCTTCAGCCCCGAGCAGGCCCGCCGGCTGTCCATCGAAACCGTCCTCGGCGCCGCCAAGCTGGCCGCCGAATCCGACGAGCCGGCCAGCATCCTGCGGGAGCGGGTGACCTCCAAGGGCGGCACCACCGAGGCCGCCCTCAAGGTGATGGCCGAGCGCCAGGTCAAGGATGGCATCGTCGCCGGCGTCATCGCCGCCGACGCCCGCGGCCGGGAGCTGGGCGACCTGCTGGGGGTCGACTGATGCTGACCCAGGCCATCGTCTTCCTGGCCGACGCCATCGTCGGCTTCTTCTGCGTCCTCTTTCTCCTGCGCTTCTTCATGCAGGCTTTCCGGGTTTCCTTCGCCGGCAGTTTCGGTCACTTCGTGGTGGCCCTCACCAACTGGGGGGTGAAGCCCCTGCGGCGGGTCATCCCGGGGCTCTTCGGCCTCGACCTCGCCAGCCTGCTGGTGGCACTGCTCCTGCAACTGCTGCTCATGGTCCTCATGCTGGCCTTGAGCGGCGGGCTGTTCGTGCTGGAGGGGCCGGCGGCCACGGTGGCCATCCTCTGGGGCGCGGTGCGAGGACTGCTGCGACTGTCCATCTACATCCTCATCGGCGCCCTGATCTTCCAGGCGGTGCTGTCCTGGGTAAATCCCTATTCGCCCCTGGCCGGGCCGGCCAACCAGCTGACCCGGCCCTTGCTGAGCCCGATCCGGCGCTTCCTGCCGCCCATTTCGGGCATCGACCTGTCGCCCCTGGTGGCCATCCTCCTGGCCCAGGTGGTGCTGATGTTCCTGTGACCGCGCCCTGGCTGCGGCCCGACGGCGAGGGCTGCGTCCTGACGGTGCACGTCCAGCCCGGGGCCAAGCGCACCGAGATCGTCGGCGAGCACGGCGACGCCCTCAAGATCCGCCTGGCGGCTCCGCCGGTGGATGGCAAGGCCAACGATGCCCTGCTGTCCTACCTGGCGGAGAGGCTGGGGGTAGGCCGCCGGGAGCTGGAACTGCGGGCCGGCACCACTTCCCGGCGCAAGCTGGTGGCCGCCGACGTGCCGGCGGCGAAGGCCCTCGCCCTACTCGGCAACGTCTAAGTCGGCATCCAGCATCGCCAGGCCGGTGGCGGGATCGTTCTCCGGCAGATTGCGGTTGAGGAGGGCGATGATTTCCTCGGCCGGCGGCAGGTGGTCGCTGAAGGCCACCGAGCAGTCCCGGCGGGAACCGCACACCGTGGATTTCGCCAGCTGGGCCGTGAAGGCCATGTCATAGGGCTCGGTATGGAGCGGGATGTGGATGATCCTGCCGCGCAGGGAGGCGGGATGGGTCCGCATCACCTTGACCAGGGGCGGCAGGTTGGCCGGGAAAGCCTGCTCCGGCGGATTGCCGGCCTGGGGGAGGGTATCCACCAGGCAGGTGACGTGGGTCTGCTGGTCGTACCAGCAGCGCCAATGCAGGTCGTCGGCCGTGGCCGAGGCGGCGAGGGATGCCAGGATGGCGGAAAAGAAAAGCCGGAAACCCATGTCTCGCTCCAGTCGTTGATCTTGTGGTCCAGGACGACTGGTCAGCGCACGGAGGGATTCCGGCCCTGCCCGGTTTTCGGTGGCCCCGCTGGCTTGTGCGCTTGCGCGCCGTCAGCCCGGTAGCTTTGCGTCGCCGTCTTTCGACGGGTATGCCATTGTCGAACTGGGAGCGGCCAATATATGCCGGCAACCGCATTTCAGCAAGATGGGTCGCCGGCCCGGCCGGCGTGGGCGGTTAGCGATTCAGGCGCTCTTCCGTTCCCCGTCGAAGACCACCTTGCCACCCACCAAGGTCAGGCTGACCTTGCCCTGGAGTTCCAGGCCCAGGAAGGGAGTGTTCTTGCCCTTGCTCACCAGCTTGTCGGCGGTCAGGCGCCAGTCGGCCTGGGGGTTGAAGACGCAGACGTCGGCCGTGGCGCCGACGCCGAGGTGGCCGCAGTCGATGCCGATGATGGCGGCCGGGTCGGCGGTCAGGCGAGCCAGGGCTGTGGGCAGGGGCACCCGGTTGTGGTCCGCCCACTTGAGGGTCAGGGGCAGCAGCAGCTCGAGGCCGGTGGCACCCGGCTTGGCTTCGCCGAAGGGCAGGAGCTTGTCGTCGGCGCCCACCGGAGTGTGGTCCGAGCAGATGGCGGCCAAGCCGGCCGCGGCGCCGGCGGACAGGGCGTCGCGGTCCGACTGGGCGCGCAGGGGCGGGTCGAAGCGGGCCTGGCTGTTGAAGAAGCCGATGTCGTTCTCGGTCAGGTGCAGGTGATGGACGCCGACGTCGCAGGTCACCGGCAGGCCTTCGGCCTGGGCCTGCTCTACCTGCCGCATGCCGGCCGCCGAGGACAGGCGGGTGAGATGCAGGCGAACGCCGGTGTCCCGGACCAATTGCAGGTAGGTGCAGATGGCGACGGTCTCGGCGCTGACCGGGATGCCGGCCAGGCCCAGGCGGCTCGCCACCTCGCCGGCGTGGGCGATGCCGTTGCGGGACAGCCAGTGGTCCTGGGGCTGGAGCCAGACGGAGAAGCCGAAGGTGGCGGCGTATTCGAGGGCGCGCAGCAGGGCCTCGGTATCCACCACCGGCCGCTTGGCCTGGGAGAAGGCGACGCAGCCCGCCTTGGCGAGGCCGGCCAGCTCGGCCAGACGCTCGCCGTTGAGACCGACGGTGAGGGCACCCAGGGGCATGACCCGGGCCAGGCCGATGTCGCCGGCGCGGTGCACCAGGCGGTCGGCCAGCTCGGGCTCATCCAGGGGCGGGTCGGCGTCCGGCGGGACGACGACGGAGGTGACGCCCCCCGCCACCGCCGCGGCCAGTTCGGCCTCGATGCTGTGGAGGCGCGCCCCCAGGTCGATGAAGCCCGGGCAGACGACGCTACCGGTGGCGTCGATGCTGCGGTCGGGGCTGAAGCCGGCCGGCGTCTGGCCGATGCCGGCGATCCGGCCGTCGGCGATGAAGAGGTCGGCTTTCCCGTCGAAGCCGTGCTTGGGATCGATGACGCGGCCGTTCCGAATGGCGATTTTCATAATTTCAGTTCCCTGCGACGATGCTCATGACGGCCATGCGGACCGCGATGCCGAAAGTGACCTGGGGCAGGATGACGGCCTGGGGGCCGTCGGCCACGGCGGAATGGATTTCCACCCCCCGGTTCATGGGGCCGGGGTGCAGGACGATGGCGTCGGGCTTGGCCCGGGCGAGCTTCTGGGGAGTCAGGCCGTAGTGGCGGAAATATTCTCCCGCCGAGGGCAGCAGGGCCCCGGTCATGCGCTCGTTCTGAAGGCGCAGCATGATGATCACGTCGCAGTCCTTCAGGCCCTCGACCATGTCGTGGTAGACATGCACGCCGAGCTTGTCGAGATGGCTGGGGAGCAGGGTCTGGGGTCCGATGGCGCGGACTTCCGGCACCCCCAGGGTGGTGAGGGCGTGGATGTCGGAGCGGGCCACCCGGGAATGGAGGATGTCGCCGACGATGGCCACCCGCAGGTTGGTGAAATCCTTCTTGTAGTGGCGGATGGTGTACATGTCCAGGAGGCCCTGGGTCGGGTGGGCGTGGCGCCCGTCGCCGGCATTGACCACGTGGATGTCCTCCCGCCCGACCCGGCGCAGGTGCTCGGCGATCAGGTAGGGGGCGCCGCTGGCGGCGTGCCGCACCACGAACAGGTTGGCGTGCATGGCGCAGAGGTTGTCGATGGTGTCCAGCAGGGTCTCGCCCTTGGCCGTCGAGGAGCGGCCGATGTCCAGGTTGATGACGTCGGCGGACAGGCGCTTGGCGGCGATCTCGAAGGTGGTGCGGGTGCGGGTGGAGTTCTCGAAGAAGAGGTTGAAGACGCTCTTGCCGCGCAGCAGCGGCACCTTCTTCACTTCCCGCTCGGACACTTCCATGAAGGAGGCGGCGGTGTCCAGGATATGGACGAGGATGTTCCGGGGCAGGCCCTCGATGGAGAGCAGGTGGGCCAGTTCGCCGTTCTTGTTGAGCTGGGGATTAAACATGCTCCAGCCTCCAGGCCAGGCGGCCGTCGTCGTTGCGGGTCAGGGTGAGGCTCTCGCCGGCGCCCAGTTCCATGTTCCAGATGCAGTACTGGGCCGCCACCGGCAGCTCGCGCCCGCCCCGGTCGGCCAGCACGGCCAACTGGACCGAGGCCGGGCGGCCGTAGTCGAAGAGCTCGTTCAGGGCGGCCCGGGTGGTGCGGCCGGTGTAGAGGACGTCATCCACCAGGATGAGGTGCCGTCCTTCCACGTCGAAGGGGATGGCGGTGGGGCGCACCTGGGGATGCAGGCCCTTCTCGGCGAAGTCGTCCCGGTAGAAGGAGACGTCGATGAGGCCGATGTCCTCGCTCAGGCCCAGCAGTTCCTTGAGGCGCTCGGCGATCCAGGCGCCGCCGCTATGGATGCCCACCAGGGCGGGGTTCTTGGCGAGTTCGGGACGGATCAGGTCGGCTAGCTGCCGGCACTGGGCCTCGGCATCGGGCAGTGAATCAGGGAGATGGGGCATGGCGGGTATCGAACCAAGTTTGGAGAATGAGTTGGGCCGCGACGGCGTCGAGGAGAGGCTTGGCGGCCTTGGCGTTGCGGCCGGTCTCCCGCAGCCGGGCTTCGGCGTCCAGGGAAGTGAGGCGCTCGTCGGCCAGGTGGGTGGGAAGCTGGAAGCGCCGCTCCAGGCTCTCGGCGAAGCGCCGACAGCGGGCGGTCATCTCGTGGGGGGTGCCGTCGGCGTGGGTGGGCAGGCCGACCACCAGTTCCTTGGCCTGCCATTCGGCGACGAGCTTGCCGATGGCGGCGTAGCGCTCGTCCTTGGATTGGGCACGGATCACGGCCAGGGGGTGGGCATGGCCGAGCTCGGTTTCACCGACGGCGACGCCGATGCGCTTTTCGCCGAAATCGAGGGCCAGAACCGTGCCCATCGGGTCAGGCGTGGCCCGCGGTGTCGGAAAGTTGGCTGAAGCTGACGCCGAGCTTGAGCATCGCCGCCGGCAGGCGCTCCTCGGGGGGCATTTCGAACAGGATGTCGGCTCGGGCAGGGACGCTGAGCCAGGAATTCTGGGCCATCTCCTCCTCCAGTTGGCCGGCTCCCCAGCCGGCGTAGCCCAGCGTAACGATGAATTCGGCCGGGTCGCCGGCCTCGCTCACGGCCACCAGGATGTCCCGGGAGCTGGTGAGGCCGACGTTGCCGTTGACCGCCAGGGTTGACTGCCACTGGCCCACCGGGCGGTGGAGCACGAAGCCCCGGTCAAGCTGGACCGGGCCGCCGAAATAGACGGGCAGTTCGGCGAATTCCTGGTGCTGGAGGGGCAGTTCGATCTTCTCGAACAGGCTGCCCAGGTTCATGTCGATGGGCCGGTTGACGATGATGCCCAAGGCGCCGTTTTCCGTGTGCTCGCAGACGTAGATGAGCGACTGGGCGAAATAGGGATCGGTCATCGCCGGCATGGCGATAAGGAAGTTGTCGGTCAGATTGACGGCGTCCATAGACGAGATTTTAATCGGCGGGGAGATACAAACCAACCATGACTTTCAAGAAATCCCTCGTCTGGTTCCGGCGCGACCTGCGCGACTACGACCACGCCGCCCTGGGCGCGGCCCTGAAGGCTTCGGAGCAGGTGTTTTGCGCGTTCGTTTTCGACCGCGAAATCCTTGATGCGTTGCCGTCCCGCCGGGACCGGCGGGTGCACTTCATCCGCGACAGCCTGGTGGAACTCGATGCCGCCCTGGCCCGGCGCGGCGGCGGACTGCTCGTGCGGGTCGGCGCGGCGCGGCAGGAGATTCCGCACCTAGCCCGGGAGCTGGGGGTGGAGGCCGTGTTCGCCAACCGGGACTACGAGCCCGCGGCCAAGGCCCGGGACGGCGAGGTGGAGGAAAGGCTGGGGCAGCGGGGCGTCTCCTTCTTCCTATTGAAGGACCAGGCCATTTTCCATGGGGACGAAGTGCTGACCCGGGTCGGCACGCCGTTCACCGTCTTCACGCCCTACAAGAACGCCTGGCTGCAGCGCCTGCGCCAGGAGGGCCTGCGTTGCCTCGACAGCGAAGGCCCGCTGGCGGCCGTGCCGGGCCGGCCGCCCGTCCCGGGTCTGGACGCCATCGGCTTCGAGCCCACAGATCTGGCCGCCCTCGGCATCCGGCCCGGCATGGCCGGCGCCCGGGCCGGCTGGCAGGATTTCCAGGGGCGGCTGGACGGCTACGGGGCGGCCCGGGATTATCCTGCGGTCAAGGGAGTGTCCTACCTCTCGGTGCACCTGCGCTTCGGCACCATTTCCGTCCGGGAACTGGCCGCCCACGCCTGGCAGGCCGCCGAGGCGGGCAGCGCCGGGGCAGCGAGCTGGTTGAATGAACTCGTCTGGCGGGACTTCTACTTCATGATCCTGGACCGCTTCCCCCATGCCGCCGACGGTCCCTTCAAGCGCCAGTACGAAGGGCTCGCCTGGGACCGCTGGCCGGAGGGCTTCGCCGCCTGGTGCGAAGGGCGCACCGGCTATCCTCTGGTGGACGCCGCCATGCGCCAGCTGCGACACAGCGGCTACATGCACAACCGCCTGCGCATGGTGGCGGCGTCGTTCCTCACGAAGGACCTGGGTATCGACTGGCGCCAAGGAGAGGCCCACTTCGCCCGCCACCTGAACGATTTCGACCTGGCGGCCAACAACGGCGGCTGGCAGTGGGCAGCCTCCACCGGCTGCGACGGCCAGCCCTGGTTCAGGATTTTCAACCCGGTGACCCAGTCGGAAAGGTTCGATCCCCAGGGACGCTTCATCCACCGCTATCTGCCCGAACTGGCCGCCGTGCCTGACCGATTCATCCACGCGCCGTGGCGCATGGGGCCGGCGGAGCAGCGGGCCTGCGGGGTGGAGATAGGCCGGGATTACCCGGCCCCCATCGTGGACCACCCGGCCGCGCGCCAGCGCACCCTGGCGCGCTACGGCCGCATCAGTTAGCCCGCTTGGCCTTGACGTAGCCCGCCACCAGGCCGAGAAGCTCATCCTCGTCGTAGGGCTTGCCCAGATAGTGGTCGGCGCCGATGTCGAAGGCGTACTGGCGATGCTTCTCGGCGGTGCGGGAGGTGATCATGATCACCGGCAGGGACTTCAGGCGCTCGTCGGCGCGGATGTTGCGCAGCAGGTCGAAGCCGTCCATGCGGGGCATCTCCACGTCCGAGAGGATGACGTCGGGGACCACGTCCAGGAGTTGCTCCAGGGCGTCGACGCCGTCCTTGGCGGTGACCACTTGGTAGCCTTCCCGGGCCAGCAGCCGGCCGGTGATCTTGCGCACCGTGAGGGAGTCGTCCACCACCATGACCGTGGGCAGGGTGGCGGTGGGAACGGCTGGCGCCGCCGGTTCCGCCGGGGCGCGGGTGACGCTGACCTGGGGCGCCCGGCTGGCCAGGGCCACCGGGTTCAGGATGAGTACCACCTGGCCATCGCCGAGGACCGTGGCGCCGGCGATGCCGACCACCCGGGCCAGTTGGGGGCCGATATTCTTGACCACCACTTCCTGGTTGCCCTGCAGCTCATCCACCTGGACAGCCACCCGCTGGGTGCCGGAGCGCAGGAAGAGGACCCAGTGCAGGCGGCGGTTCTCCGGCAGCGCGTAGGGGTCGCCCAGGAGCTCGGGCAGGAAGTGGAGGGGATAGCGGTTGCCCATCCACTCGATCTCGCCCTTTTCCTGGTGGCCCCGCAGAACGCTTTCCTTCAGTTCCTGGACCTGCTCGATCATGGTGGACGGGACGGCGTAGAGCTGACTGCCGACCCGCACCAGCAGGGTGGCGGTGACCGCCAGGGTGAGGGGCAGGTAGAGCCGGAAGGTGGTGCCCCGGCCCGGGGTGGACAGGATTTCGATGCGGCCGCCCAGGCTGGCCGCTTCGGTACGGACCACGTCCATGCCGACGCCCCGGCCGGCCACCTGGCTGACCTGGCTGGCGGTGGAGAAGCCGGGCTGGAAGATGAAGTCGAAGATCCGCGCATCGTCGGCGCTTTCCCCCGGCGCCAACAGGCCCATGGCCTCGGCCCGGGCCCGGATGCGGTCGGGATCGAGGCCGGCGCCGTCGTCGGCCATGGTGAGGATGATCTCGTTCCCCTCCTGCTGGAGGGCGAGGGAAATTTCGCCTATTTCGGACTTGCCCTTCGCCTGCCGCTCCTCCCGGCCCTCGATACCGTGGGTGACGGCGTTGCGCAGCATGTGCTCGAGGGGAGCCAGCATCTTGTCGAGGACCGAGCGGTCGATTTCCACCTGGCCGCCCCGGATGTCCAGGTTGGCCCGCTTGCCCAGCTCCTTGGATGTCTGGCGCACGACCCGGTAGAGGCGCTCGCTCTGGCTCTCGAAGGGCACCATGCGCACGCCCATCAATTCCTGTTGCAGGCTGCGGTTGAGGCGCGCCTGGGCGAGGATGGCGGCGTTGGCGTCGTCCAGGTTCTTGAGGAGGTTCTGCTGCAGGGTGGCGACGTCGTTCACCGACTCGGCCATGAACCGGGTCAGCTCCTGGAAGCGGGTGAAGCGGTCCAGCTCCAGGGGGTCGAATTCGGCCTTGCCCACCTGGCTCTGGGCCTCGTGGGCCTGCATCTGGGTCTCGGCCTGGATTTCGATTTCCCGCAGCTGGCGGCGCAGGCGGATGACGTTCTCGGTGAGCTCCAGGAGGGAGCCCTTGAGGCTGCGCATCTCGCCTTCGATGCGGGCGCGGGCGATGGAAAGCTCGCCGGCCTCGTTCACCAGGCGGTCGAGGAGATCGGCCCGGACCCGCAGGGTGGCCTTCTGGGCGCCGGCCTCGGCCTCGCCCTCGGGCGCTGCCGGGACGACGGCGGCGGCCGCTTCCGGGGAGGCCTCGGCGGCCGCCGGCTGGGCGGGGGCTTCGCCGCCCTGGAGGCGCTCGACCGCCTGCACCAGGGCGTCGCAGCCGCCCTCGATCTCGTCGATGAGCGCGCCGTCGATGGCGCCGGCGTGGAGCATCGCCTCCACCCGGGCCTCCAGGCCGTGGGTCGCGGCTCCCAGGTTCATGGCACCGGCCATGCGGGCGCTGCCCTTGAAGGTATGCAGCAGGCGGGCGAGGGCGCGGGCCGCCGAGGTCTCCTCGGGGGCGGCGCGCCAGGCCCGGAGCTGCTCGCCGAAGCCGCGCATCAGGTCCTGGGCTTCCTCCAGGAAGATGGGCAGGAGTTGTTCGTCCAGGTCGTCCTTGAGCTGGGGCTGCGGCGCCGTGGCGGCCTCTTCGGCGCCTGCCGCGGCGGGGGCGGCCGGCTCCGCTACGGCAGCGGCCTCGTCGGCCGGCAGGGCGGGCAGCTGGTAGATCTCCTCCAGGGCTTCCACCAGGGCCGGCTGCGGCTCCGGCGGGCGCTGCTCGGCCAGGGCGGCGAACATGTCCTCGAGGCCGGTGAGGGCCTGGCGGACGGTCTCCAGCCCTTCGACGCTGTTCGGGTGGAGGCAGTGGTCGCGGCGCAGGAGGGCGTGCTCCAGGGCGATGGCCAGCTTGTTGATGGGGGACAGGCCGACGGTGGCGGCGATGCCGCCCAGGGTGTGGGCGGCCCGGGTCATCTCGAAGGTGGTGGGAGCCTCCGGCTCCGCTTCCATGGCTGCGAAGGCGGCCGCCAGGGTGTTCATGTGGCCGCGGGCCTCTTCCCGGAAGATGTCGTACAGGGTCGGGGACGGGGCGGCGGCACCGGCCGGCTTGGCGGCCTCCGGCTCGGGCGCGGCTGGTTCGAGAGGCTCGGCGGCCTCGGTCGGTTCGGGGAGCTCGGCCGCCTCGGCGGGGAGGACCGGTTCGGCCACTTCGGTCAGCTCGGGCAGGTCGCCGAACTGGATGGATTCGATTTCCGCCTCGGCCGGGGTGGACAGGTCGTCAAGGCTGAATTCGAAGGTATCCGCCTCGGTCGCGAGGGGCTCAGGTGTCGCCAGTTCGACCACTTCCGCCGGCGCCGGGCGGGAGGGCTTGGCCACCGGCAGCTCGATGATCTGGGCGGTGGGCGCGGGGGCGGCGGGGGCCGCCGGGGCGGGAGCCGCCAGGGGCTCGGCGCCGCGCAGGCGTTCCGCCAGGGCCAATAGGGGAGCCGGATCGGGCAGGGGAGCGGCGGCGTCTTCCAGATGGTGCACCCAGGCCGAGAAAACCTCCTGCTCCAGGGCGATCATGTCCAGGAGTTGCGGCGTGACTTCCAGCTCCTGGCGCAGCCAGAGGTTGAGGGTCTGCTCCAGGGCCCAGGCGGTCTCGCCCAGGTCGGTGAGCCCGACCATGCGCCCGCTGCCCTTCAGGGTATGGGTGGAGCGGCGGATGGTGGTCAGGGCTTCGGTGTCGTGGGGCTCGGCCCGCAGGGCTTCCAGGTTGGACGCCATGGCGGCGAGCACTTCCCGGGCTTCCTCGAGGAAGATGGACAGAAGTTCGGCGTCGATCTCGTCGCCGCTCGACTGGGCGAGCTGCAGGACCTCGGCCGAGGGGGCGGGAGCCTCGGCGACCGCTGGCTTCAGGGAGGAGAGGGCGGCGTCGAGGGCGGCCGGCGCCTCCTGGTCGCCGGCGGCCAGGGCCGAGAGGGCGGCCTTGGCGGTGTCCGCCAGCTGGTGGTCGGCCACCAGGTCGGCGTCCTTCTGCAGGGCCTGGAGATTCTGCTTCAGCTCGTCCTTGAGCTGGGTGTCCTCCGGGCTTTCCTTGAGGGCCTCGACCAGCGCCTGGGTTTCCTTCTTCTGCTGCTCCAGCTCGGTTTCGACCGTCGGCGCCGGCTGCAGCCCGGCGGATTCCTCCTCGCCTTCCTCGGCGGCAGCCGCCGGCTCCCCCTGGAACTGGCGGACGAAGCTCTCGAAGTCGGCGCCGCCATGCTGCAGGGAGTCCACGAAGAAGCCGAGCATGGAGAGTTCCCGGGCCACCGCCTCGAAGTCCTCCTGGACCGGGGCGTAATCCGGCCGGGAGAAGCGCCGGATCTGCTCCCGGGCCTGCTCCAGGGACCGGAGGGCGCCGTCATGGCCGAGCATGCGGAAGGCCCCGGCGACCTGCTTCAGGGGGGCTTCCAGCTGGGCCAGGTCCTGGTTCTTGTCCGGGTCCCGGAAGAAGGCATCGAGCGCCTGTTCGATCTGGGCCAGGTTGTTCTGTATCTCCCGGGCCACCTGGCCGATGAGGAGCTTTTCCTGGGCCTGCCGGCTCATCTGGTCGAGGAAGGGAATGGCCTCGCCGGCCTCCAGGGGGCGGCCGGCGATGCAGCCGTGGAGCCGGGCGACCATGAGGTCCACCTGCTGGGCGAAATCGGTGCCCAGGCGCCGGAAATTCTCCTGAGCGTTCTGCAGCAGGAGGATGGCGGTGGCCAATTCCATGGCGACGGTTTCGCTGTGCCGGGACGGGTCCTCGGTCAGCCAGTTGGCCATGGCGCCGATGCCCTGTCCCAGGCGCTTCAGGTCGGTGTGGCCGATTTCCGCCGTGAGGGCGACGCACTGGCGCGCCTGCTCGGCGAAGTTCCCCAGCATGCCGGTGCCGCCGGCGCAGAACTTGTTCCAGTGCTCCTCGGTCGCGGCGGCGGCTTCCCGCAGCCGGCGCAGGAGGGACTCCTGGGGCGCGGTGGCGGTGGAGGCCTCGCCGCTGGGCAGCAGGCCGTCGAGCCTGAAGGTGGCGCGGACGGCATGGGCCTCGCCCTCGCCGCTGTCCGGGGCCTGGGCGATGTAGTAGAGGGCGTCCCGCATGAGCCGTTCGGCGACGTTGCGGGAGCCTTCCAGCAGGCGGCGGATCTGCAGGTCGATGCGGGCGCACAGCTGGCGCATCTCGACATCGGTGGCGGAGCCGCCGGTGCTCAGGGTGTTGAGGAAGCCCAGGGACACCCACCAGAAGGCCCGGGCGGCCGGGGAATCCTGGCTGGCCTCGATGTTGGCCAGGGCGGTGCGCATCTGTTCGAGGCCGGCGGCGGCGGCTTCCGGGTTCTTCAGCCAGGTCAGCAGGCCCTTCTGGAAGCGGGCGCGCTCGGCTTTGATCAGGGCGTGGACATCCTGCTCGGCGGGGCGCGGGGCCGCTGGCCGCCTAGGGGGGCGCAGGCTGAGGTCCGGGTAGAAGAGGTCGGTGGCCCGGGCCGGCTTGGCGCCCCGCGCCGCCGCCAGGGTCTGGTAGGCGGGCAGCAGCCGCAGGGGCTGGTTGGGCTCGCCGGCCATGAGGTCGTCGAGGTAGTGGCGCAGAGCGGCGATGGCCTGCTCGACGGCGGCGAAGGCTTCCGGCGAGCCGGCCACCTTGCCCTCCTCGATGGCGGAGAGCAGGGCCTCCAGGCTCTCGGTGACCTGGGTGACGCCGTCCAGGCCGACGATGGAGAGGGCGCCGTGCACCTGGTGCACATGGGTGCGGCAGAACTTGAGCTGGGTCGGGTCGGCGTTGGCGGCACTCTGCCGCAGGGCCTCTTCGGCCCTTTCCAGGGCCAGGTCGATTTCGCCCTTGACCCAGGTCAGGGGCCCCAAATCAAATTCGGTGGCGGCGTTCATGTCGTATCGTTTCTCAGGTCACCTTGAAGCCGGCGACCGATCCCTTCAGTTCTTGGGCCAGGCTGGTGAGTTCGTCCACCGCTTCCGCCGTGCGCTGGGTGCCGGCGGTGGTCTGCTCGGTGACCCGCAGGATGTCCTGCATCATCTGGGCGACGTGGGTGGCGGATTCGGACTGCTCGTGGGTGGCGGCGGAAATCTGCTCGATGAGGCCGGCGAGGTCGCGGGAAACCTGGCCGATCTCGGACAGGGCCTGGCCGGCGGCGTCGGACAGGCGGGCCCCCTCGACCACCCCCTGGGTGGATTGTTCCATGGCCGACACGGCATCCTGGGTGTCGGTCTGAATGGTCTTGACGATGGCCGCGATCTGCTTGGTGGCTTCGGCGGAGCGTTCGGCCAGGCGCTGCACCTCCTCCGCCACCACCGTGAAGCCCCGGCCCGCCTCGCCGGCGGAGGCGGCCTGGATGGCGGCGTTGAGGGCGAGGACGTTGGTCTGCTCGGTGATGTCCGAGATCAGCTCCACGATTTCGCCGATCTCCTGGGAGCTCTCCCCCAGGCGCTTGATGCGCTTGGAGGTTTCCTGGATGTGCTCGCGGATTTCGTTCATGCCCTTGATGGAGTCCTGCACCGCCTCCGTGCCCTTCTCGGCGGCGGCCAGGGACTGGCGGGCCACCTGGGCCGATTCGCTGGCGCTGCCCGAGACGTCGTTCATGGACTGGGCCATGACCAGGGCCGACTGGCCGGCCGACTGGATTTCCTGGGACTGCCGCTCGGCGGCGGAGAGGAGTTCGGCGGAGGTCTGGCGGGCGATTTCGGTGGCCGCCGTCACCCGGTTGGCGGCGTCGTTGATGCGGCCCACCAGGACCCGCAGTTCCTCGATGGTGTAGTTGATGGAATCGGCGATGGCGCCGGTGATGTTCTCGCTGACGGTGGCGGTCACCGTCAGGTCGCCGTCGGCCAGGTCGCCCAGTTCGTTCATCAGGCGCAGGATGGCGTCCTGGTTCTCCCGGTTGGCCTGCTCCGACTGCTGGCGCTGGTGCTCGGACTCGTCGGCCCGGCGCCGGGTGTCGTCCAGGTAGATCTTGGCGAGGAGGCCGAGGGCGCCCACCGCCAGGGCGGTCAGGCCCACCAGCAGGACGATGTAGAGGCCGCGGGCGGAGAGGTGCTCCTGGTAGGCGGCGGCGAGGCTGTCGGTGGCCTTCAGGAGGTCTTCGCTCTCCCGGAAGATGCGGGACCCGGATTGCTTGGAGAGGACCAGGGGCTGCATGTTGCCGAGGATGTTGCCGATGGCGCTGTGGTATTCCTGGAAGGCGGCTTCCAGTTCGGCCAGCTTCTCCTTGGTGTCGGCGTCGGTGGCGGCCGACAGGCGCAGGGTGTCGCTACCCTTGATGAGGCCGGTGAGGTTGTCGCGGAAGGCATTGGTGTCCTTGCCGAGGAGGAAGGCCACTTCCGGGTTGATGACGTCACCCACCAGCATGGCCGCGGCATTCTTGGCGATGCGCTGGGTGAGCATCACCAGTTGGTTGGCGGCGGCGATTTCCCGGGCGCTGCTGCCGGTCTGCAGCTTGAGGGCGGCGACCTGGTCGGTGAGGTCGAGGAGGATGGAGTTCTTGGCGTCGATGGTGGCGACGTCCTTGCCCAGGGAAATCAGGTTCTTCTCCTGGGCGATCACCGTGGCGGCGTCCTTTTCGGTGTTCTCCCAGAGCTTGCTCAACTCATCGAGCTGGGGACGGATGCTGGCCGGGGACGGCGGAACATCGGTGCCGGCCACTTCGCCGCCCTGGGCGAGGCGGTCGAGGATCTGGGAAAAGGTGTCGCGGGATTCCCTGAGCTGCACGAAGGCCACCGGATTGCCCTGGATGGCCAGAGAGGAAGCCTTGCCCAGGCGCTGGGAGAGCATGCGCATCTCGCCGGAGGCGGCGACGTAGGCGGTGCCGTAGGTGGCTTCCCGGTTGTCCTGGTAGACCAGGATGGCGATGGCGAGGAGCAGGGCGACGAAAATGCCGCCCATGATCTTCACCTGCTGGATGACCGGCCGGCCCGCCAGGAAGCCGGGGAGCGCCAGCCTGCCGCCTGACCCGCCCGGCTTGCGGGCGCCGGGGGAGGGCGCGGCCACCGTGGCCATGGCCGAGGAGACGGTCATGTCGTCCAGCGGCTTCCGTTTCCTGCCGAGACTGAGTTTGGGTAGCTTCAAACCGAAAGCCATGGTTTTTCTCCGCGCTTGAACTGGTCAGTGGCCTAGGCCCCGACATTCATAAAGTTTTCGTCCGCCAGCAGGTCGCGGACCGACAGCTTGTGCCAGACGTTGCCGCCGCTGTCCCGGTAGGTCTGGGTCGCCCAGGCCGGGGCTGCCGGGTCGGCGGCTTCCGTGGTGAAGTTGGCGGCGTTCTTGAGGCCCAGCATGCCCGACATCAGGAGAGCGGCGTTGGACCCGTGCTTGGTGCCCACCAGCAGCAGCCGGGCGTTGGCGTTGTGGGGGGTGGCGTCGCCGCCCCGGAAGATGGAAAAGTCCGTCACCGCGTACAGATTGCCCCGGATATTGGCGATGCCGGCGAACCAGGGCCGGGTCAGGGGAACCTGGGTCAATTTCGGCAGCTGGACAATTTCGCCGGAGTCGGAGAGATCCAGGAGCCAGTCCTCGTTGCCGGCCCGCACGCCCAGGAGCGAAGTCGTGTTCTGGCCGTGGGCGGCGCCGGTCAGGCGGCCGGCCAGGTATTGCTGGAACTCGCGCAGGCTGGTCTTTTTCTTGGCCATTCGGGGCTGGTCAGGGCAGGCTGGCGATCTTCTGGAGCAGTTCCTCGGGATTCACCGGCTTGACCATGTAGTCCAGGGCGCCCTGGCGCAGGCCCCAGATCTTGTCGGTTTCCTGGCCCTTGGAGGTGCAGACGATGATGGGAATGTTCTTGGTTTCCTCATCCCGGGTCAGGGTCCGGGTGGCCTGGTAGCCGTTGAGACCGGGCATGACCACGTCCATCAGCACCAGGTCGGGCTTGTGGGCCTTGGCCTGGGCGATGCCTTCCTCGCCATTCTCGGCGGTGATGACCTCGTAACCGTTCTTGGTCAGGAGATCCACGACATAGAAGCGCTCGGTGGGGGAGTCATCCACGACCAGGATTTTCTTGATAGGCATGCAGTACTCCAAAAACTACGGAATCGATCATTGCGTCGCCGGCGACGACGCGAAGGAGGCGACAGTCTGCAGCAGGCTGTCCTTGGTGAAGGGTTTGGTGAGGTATTGGTCCGACCCGACCATGCGGCCCCGGGCCCGATCGAAGAGGCCATCCTTGGACGACAGCATGATCACGGGGGTGGTGCGGAAGCGGCTGTTCTTCTTGATCAGGGCGCACGTCTGATAGCCGTCGAGGCGGGGCATCATGATGTCGCAGAAGATCACGTCGGGCTGGTGGTCGGCGATCTTGGCGAGGGCATCGAAGCCGTCTTCGGCCAGGACTACCTGGCAGCCGGCCTGGACGAGGAAGATCTCGGCGCTGCGCCGGATGGTGTTGCTGTCGTCGATCACCATCACCTTGATGCCACGCAGGCTAGCGGCGTCTGCCAATTTCAATCTCCCCCACGTGTATGTTTGTTCTTCTGCCCTTGCACACTATAGCGAAAAGCTTAGAAGGCGACCATTTCGAAATCGCTTTTTCGCGCCCCGCATTCCGGGCACACCCAGTTCATCGGCACGTCGTCCCAGCGGGTGCCGGGGGGGATGCCTTCGGCCGGCAGGCCGGCGGCCTCGTCGTAGATGAAACCACAGATCAGGCACATCCAGGTCTTGTAGTCTTGGGTCGCGGTCATGGGAGCGGCGGATTTCGGATAAAATCGCAAGAATCTTACCCAAACGCCGCAGCATCCGCCACGCGGGCGGATTGTCATGAATCCTGTTCCCCCCCTCGTCCTCGTTTTTGCCGCCAGCGACCCGTCGGCCGGTGCCGGCATCCAGGCCGATATCCTGACCCTGGCCAGCCTCGGCTGCCATCCGCTGACGGCGGTGACCGCCATTACCGTCCAGGATACGGTCGGAGTGGAAAGCATCCACCCGGTAGACCCCGAAATCCTGGAGCGCCAGGCCCGCTCCCTGCTGGAGGACATGCCGGTGGCGGCCTTCAAGATCGGCGTCCTGGGCAGTCTCGAAAATATCGTGACGGTGGCCGAGATCGTCTCCGACTATCCCGACGTGCCCCTGATCTTCGATCCGGTGCTGGCGTCGGGCCGGGGCGACGAATTCTCCAGCGAGGACATGCTCTCGGCCATGGGCGAGCTGCTGCTGCCGCAGACCACCATCCTCACCCCAAATTCGCCGGAAGCCCGGCGCCTGGCGGAACGGGACGACGACGAAGGGGAGCCCGACCCGGACGAATGCGCCCGCCGCCTCATCGAGATGGGGGCCCAGTATGTGCTGCTCACCGGCACCCACGAAAACACGCCCCAGGTGGTGAATACCCTGTACGGCGAAGCCGGTGTCGTCCTGCGCCGGGATCGCTGGGACCGATTGCCCGGCAGTTATCACGGTTCCGGCTGCACCCTGGCCTCGGCCGTCGCCGCCTGCCTGGCCGGCGGGGCAAGCATCGAGGATGCCGTGCGCGACGCCCAGGAATTCACCTGGCAGAGCCTGGACAAGGCTTTCCGTCCGGGCATGGGGCAGTTCATTCCAGACCGCTTGTTCTGGGCCCGGGGCGAAGAAGCGGATGAAGGCCGGCCGGCCGAGGGAGGCACAGCCGATGCCTGAGGCCGGGAAAGCCATGGGCGGCCTGTACGCCATCACCCCGGACGAGCCGGACCGGCAGCGCCTGCTGACGGGGGTGGAAGCGGTCCTGGCCGGCGGCTGCCGCTGGCTGCAGTACCGCGACAAGCTGTCCGCGCCGGCCGAGCGCCGTATCCGCGCCGCTGCCCTCGCCGATCTATGCCGCCGCCATGGCGCCGCCCTCATCGTCAACGATGACGTGGAACTGGCCAGGGCGGTCGCCGCCGACGGCGTCCACCTGGGGCGGGATGACGGCAGCCTGGCCGCCGCCCGGGCCGTTCTCGGGCCGGACAAGATCATCGGCGCGTCCTGCTACGCCGACCTGGAAATCGCCCGCCGAGCCATAGCCAATGGGGTAGATTACGTCGCTTTCGGGGCGGTGTATCCTTCCTCCACCAAGCCAGCGGCATCGCGCGCGCCGATAGAACTTTTTGCCCGTTGCCGCACCGAAATCGATGTACCGGTCTGCGCCATCGGCGGGATTACTCTTGCCAATGCGGCACCGATCATCGCCGCCGGGGCCAGCCTGATTGCTGTCATTTCCGATCTCTTTGCCGCACCGGATATCGCTGCCCGCTCGGCAGCGTATCAATATCTGTTCGAGGAAAACCACTCATGACCTCACGCAACCAAGAACTATTCGAACGTGCCCAGCGCCATATCCCCGGCGGTGTCAATTCGCCGGTGCGCGCCTTCCGCTCGGTGGGCGGAACGCCACGTTTCTTCCGCAAGGGCGAGGGGGCGCGGGTACAGGACGTGGATGGCAAGTGGTACATCGACTATGTCGGCTCCTGGGGCCCCATGATCGTCGGCCACAGCCACCAGAAAGTGGTGCGGGCGGTGCAGCTGGCGGCGGCCGACGGCCTGTCCTTCGGCGCCCCCACCGAGCGGGAAGTGGAAATGGCGGACCTGCTCTGCCATCTGGTTCCCTCCATGGACATGGTGCGCCTGGTCT
>DATFAA010000139.1:0-135240 GCA_035255045.1 Rhodocyclaceae bacterium
CGATTTCTTCAGTATCGGCACCAACGACCTCATCCAGTACACCCTGGCCATCGACCGCTCCGACGAGCAGGTCTCCAGCCTCTACGACCCCCTCCACCCGGCGGTCCTCATGCTTCTCGCCCACACCCTGGCCAGTGCCGAGAAGGTCAATATGCCCGTCTCGGTGTGCGGCGAGATGGCCGGCGACCCGGCACTGACCCGCCTGCTTCTGGGCATGGGCCTGCGTATCTTCTCCATGCACCCGACCCAGATCCTGGAGGTGAAGAGCCGGGTCCTGAAGTCCGACTTCTCCGAACTGGCGCCCGCCGTGCGCAAGATGCTGCGCCTGGACGAACCCGGCAAGCTCCGGGAGGCCCTGGAAAGGCTCAACGCCTGCTAGGGCACCCCCCGGAGTCGCCCGTCATGCGGCAATTTGCCGCATTCCTGACCACCCTTTGACTATCTATCATCACCGGCTAATAAAGCCGGGGCCTGTGGTGGGTTTCCGGCAATATCCAGGGGGTCTGCCAGATGAAACCGATTGCCAAGTCCAGCGCCATGGCGCTGGCTATTGCCGCCGCATTTCCCGTCGCTTCGCCTGCCACCGAGCTCGAGCCGGTGGTCGTCACCGCCCCGGCGATGGCGACGCCCCTGGTGGTGCGCTTCGATCCCAAGGCGCCCCAGCAGCCGTTGCCGGCCCAGGACGGCGCCGCCTTCCTCAAGACCATCCCGGGCATGAGCGTCATCCGCAAGGGCGGCACCGACGGCGATCCGGTATTCCGGGGCATGGCCGCCTCCCGGCTCAACATCCTGCTGGATGGCGAGCAGATTCTGGGCGGCTGCGGCATGCGCATGGACCCGCCCACCGCCTACGTCTATCCCGAAACCTATGACCGGGTCACCCTGCTGAAGGGCCCCCAGACCGTGCTCTACGGCCCCGGCAATTCCGCCGGCACCGTGCTCTTCGAGCGCAGCAACAAGCGCCTCGACGAACCCGGCATGAAATTCAACGGCAGCCTGATGGGCGGCAGTTTCGGTCGCCACGACGAAGTGGTCGATGTCCGCGCCGGCACCCCGAATTTCTATGTGCGCGGCAACGCCACCAACTCCCATTCCGAGGATTACGAGGACGGCGACGGCAAGAAGGTCCATTCCAAGTACAACCGCTGGAGCGCCGGCGGCGCCATCGGGTGGACCCCGGACCGGGACACCCGCCTGGAACTGACGGCCACCCGCAGCGACGGCCAGGCCGCCTATGCCGACCGCACCATGGACGGCGCCAAGTTCGCCCGGGAGAACTACGGCCTCAAGTTCGAGAAGAGGAATGTCACGTCCTGGCTGGAGAAGGTCGAGGCCCAGGCCTACTACAACTACATCGACCATGTCATGGACAACTACAGCCTGCGTTCCCGGGGCGCCGCCATGCCCATGGTGAACAATCCGGATCGGGAAACGGTGGGCGGCCGCCTGGCCTTCACCCTGCGGCCGGCCGACGCGACCAAGCTGGTGCTGGGGGCCGACACCCAGAGCAACAAGCACACTCTGCGCACCACCGCCAACCAGAACCTGATTCCCTACCAGTCCCTGGCCCGGGCCGAAGACGCCAATTTCGACCAGAAAGGCCTGTTCGGGGAATGGACCCAGGACCTGGGCGAGCAGGACCGCATCGTCGCCGGCCTGCGGGGCGACTGGTGGAAGGCCCAGGACAAGCGTCAGCGCCTCCTCAACAACACCGTCGCCAATCCCACCGCCAACGCCAAGCGGGACAAGGTCCTGACCAGCGGCTTCGGGCGCTGGGAACACGACTTCGCCGGGGAGGCCGGGACCGTCTACGCCGGGGTCGGCCACAGCGAGCGCTTCCCGGACTACTGGGAACTGGTCTCCGCCAACAAGGAGGGCCCGACCGCCGCCGACCTCAGCGCCTTCGCCACCACCCGGCCGGAAAAGACCACCCAGCTCGATGTCGGCACCACCTGGAAAGCGGGCCCCTGGAACGGCTTCGTGGCCGGCTTCTACAACAAGATCGACGATTTCATCCTGATCCAGTCCGGTATCGCCCGGGTCGCGCCGAACCGGAACGTGAGCATCGTCCGCAACGTGGACGCCACCACCTGGGGCGGCGAGGCCGGCGTCGGCTACGCCTTCACCTCCAACCTGCGGGGCGACGCCAGCCTGGCCTACGTGCGCGGCACCAATGACACGGAAGACCGGCCCCTGGCCCAGATTCCGCCCCTCGAAGGCCGCCTGGGCCTGACCTGGGACAACCGGGTGTGGACGGTGGGCACCCTGCTGCGCCTGGTGGCGGCCCAGGGCCGCTACGCCACCAACGAGGGCAACGTGGTCGGCCAGGACATCGGGCGCACCCCGGGCTTCGCCGTCTTCTCCATCAACGGCGGCTGGCGCCCGGCCAAGGGCGTGCTGATCGCGGCCGGGGTGGACAACCTCTTCGACAAGACCTACGCCGAGCACATCAGCCGGGCCGGCGCCATGGTCGCGGGATTCGAGCAGACCACCCGGGTCAACGAGCCGGGGCGGACCCTATGGCTCAAGGCCAGCATCGCCCTCGACTGACCCGCTCCGCCTTTTCCTCCAGCCGCCCTCGGGCCCGCATTGCGGGCCCTTTTTTCGTCCGTACAGGCTTGCCGGCGCCATGCGACAGCCTGTCGCAGAGTCAATTTGTCACATTCCCACGGGATTGGGAGCCCCCTACCATCTGCTGGCCAAAAAAACATTATTCGGGGAGCAGCAACAATGTCGCGGGGTAGCAGTTCGCTTTTCGTCCGGCGGTTCGTCCCGCCGGTCTTCGTCATGCTGTTTCCGTTCGCCCAGGCCCAGGAACGGGTCCTGGACACGGTGACGGTCACTTCCTCCACCATCGATGACCGCTTCGACGGGCGCCGGGGCGAACCCTCCTCGGTGGCCGAGATCAGCGGCAAGGCCGTGGACCAGCGCCGGCCGGCCAACATCATCGAAGTCCTGCAGGCCATTCCCGGGGTGACGGCCGACGTCTCTTCCGGCGACGAGCTCAAGATCAAGTTCCGGGGCGTCGAGAACCAGCTCTACATGGGCGAGAAGCCGGGGGTGGCCATCGTCATCGACGGGGTGCCGGTGTTCGAGCGCACCGGCAAGGTCAATATCGACCTGGACAACATCGAGTCCATCAAGGTCATCAAGGGCGGCGCCTCCTATCTCTTCGGCGAGGACGCCCTGTCCGGCGCCGTCGTCATCACCACCAAGCGGGGCGCCCGCTACGCCGGCGTCACCGCCAGCCTGGACGCCGGCAGCTGGAACTACCAGCGCCAGCTGCTGCGGGCGGGACTGGCGGGAAGCTGGGGCTCGGGACACCTGCAGGCGACCCACCGGGAAACCGACGACTACTACTTCCAGTCGGCCTACCGCACCGACTACCTGGACGGGGCGCTGCGCTTCAACCTCACCGACCACAGCGACCTCACGGTCAATTTCGAGAATTCCGAGCGCCACAAGGACAAGCACGGCAACGTCACCGGCGCCACCCAGGCCGAGGTGGATCCCCGGGGCACCCTGGGCCGGGACTACGCCCGTAATTTCGACGTCGATCTCCAGAAGCTCAACGCCACCTACGCCCTCGACCTGGGGGACGGCGCCAATTTCCTGGCCACGGTCTACCAGTACCGGGACCACACCCTGTTCTGGTCGGGCCCCCAGAACTACACCACGGCCGGCGTCCAGGTCACCGACGTGAATGCCTACACCACCCTCAACAACTACCACCAGACCCAGAACGGCGCCAAGGCCGAGTGGCGGGCCCAGGGCCAGCAGCTGGCCTGGATGGGCGGACTCGACCTGCGGCACAACGAGTACCTCAATTTCAACTCGGCCCTGCGCAGCTACTGCTCCAACCCGGGCGCCGGCTGCGCCCAGACTGCGGCCGGCACCGTCTTCCAGAACGACAAGACCCTGGAATCCGTCGAGGCCGCCTATGGCGAGCTGAAATGGGCGGCCAACGCCGACTGGGTGTTCACCGGCAACCTGCGGGGCGACCGCATCGACCTCGACTACAAGGGCCAGCCCAACAACGAGAACCCGGCGGCGGTGAGCATGGGCAAGAGCTTCAAGGCCCTGTCCTGGCGGCTCGGGAGCAACTGGCAGGCACGCCCCGAGACCAACCTGTTCGCCAACGTCTCCACCGGCTTCCGCACCCCGACGGCCCAGCAGCTCTTCGGCGGCAGCATCTCGCCAGCCGGAGGCAAGACTCGCAACAACGAGAACCTGAAGCCCGAGACCTCCATGAACTACGAGGTCGGGGCCAACGGCGACTACCAGTTGCTCGGGTTGGGGTTCAATGTCCAGACCAGCCTGTTCCGCATCGACCGCAAGGATTTCATCATGTCGGTCAACGGCGACTACGGGGCCAGCACCACCACCTTCCAGCAGTACTACGACAACATCGGCGGCGTCCGCAACCAGGGCCTGGAACTGGCCCTCAAGACCGATCCCAAGCGGGAATGGGGCCTGGACCTGGCCTACACCTTCGTGGATGCCCGCTTCACCAGCTACGCCAACCTCAACCGCACCCTGGGCAATCCCTATGCCTTCGGGGCCGGCGCCTGCAACCTCACCAACGTCCCCTCCAATACCCGCTGCCGCATCGTCCGTGCCGACGCCACCGGCAACCGGGTGCCCCGGGTGGCCCGCAACAGCCTCTTCGCCACCCTGCACTGGCGCCCCCGTCCGGGCTTGCGCCTGGACGGCGAGATGGACGCCCGGGAGTGGTCCTATGCCGACGAGGTCAACCAGGAAAAGATTCCCGGCCGCACCCTCTTCAACCTGGCCGCCTACTACGACCTGGATGGCGGCAAGACCACCTTCCTGGGGGGCAAGTGGTCCTTCTTCGCCCGGGTGGACAACGTCTTCGACCGCAAGTACTGGCAGACCGCCCGGGGCACCAACGACACCCGCGGCTACCTGCCGGGCCTCACCACCTACAACGGCATCTACAACGCCGAGGACCTCTCCATCATCGTCGGCAAGCCGCGTTTCTGGACGGCCGGCGTGACGGCGAGCTTCTGACGCCGGCCGTCCGGCAACCTCCTGGAGGCTAGTTCATGACCCGCACACCGCTTCTTGCCGCCACCCTCTGCCTGTGGGCCCTCGCCTGCCCGGCGCGGGCGGCGGACCCGGGCAGCCACGCCCACCACGACCCGGCGCCGGAGGGCAGGGGACCCGACTCCCGGCCCCTGTCACGGCCCGCGTCCCGGCCCACCGCCTGGACCGCCGCGCCCCTCCTCCTTCCCGCCGCTGGCGGCATGGCCCGGGGCAGCGCCCGCTTCTCGCCCCAGAACCTCGTCACCGACAGACTGGAAGTGTTCGGCCCGGACAAGGTGTCCGAAGGCCGGGTTTTCCCTCTGGAGGAGGGCGTCGCCAACCTCACCGCCGAGCCCAAGGCCGGCAACTACCACTGGGTGGTGGCCCGGGAGCAGCGCCCCGGCGAGGAGAGGGTGGCGACCACCGCCTGGTACGTCAGCAACCCCGGCCCGGCGCCCACCCAGCTGCTGGCGGAGTCCCGGCCGGGACTCATGGTCCTGCCCCGCCTGCCCCGGGAGCACGGCGGCTATCGGGAAGGCGAGAAATGGGATTTCCTGGTCCGCCTGGACGGCAAGCCGGTGCCCGGTGCCGCCCTCACGCTGGAGACGGAATTCGGCACCCGCACCCGCGGCGTCGCCGACGGGGACGGCCTGGCGAGTCTGGTCTTCCCCCGGGACTTCGATCCGGCCCGGCTCGCCCCGGGGGGACACGGCGGGCGGCCCAGCGCCCGCTTCGTGGTGGCGGCGCAACAGGAGCAGGACGGTCTCCGCCGCGTCGCCGCCTTCAACGGCACCTACGGCCCCGAGCCGGGGCGCAGCCGCAACCTCATGGCCGGGGTCGGCTTCCTGCTGCTCGGCATGGCGGCGGCGGCTCCTCTGCTGCGCCGGAAGGAGGAGAAGCAATGACAGTCCAACCGAATCTTTCGCTGTCCCGGCTGCGCCTGGGCGTCCAGGTCCTGATGCTGGCCCTCACCGTCTGGGGCGGCAACCTGGTGGGCTACTACATGGCCGACAAGCTTTCCCAGGCCCTGCCGGCCCTGTCCTGCGCCTACGACCAGCAGAACGGCGGCTACTGCATCCTCATCAGCCTCCAGCACCAGCTCGACCACCGCATCGGCGAGGCCCTGGCCAAGGCCCACCACATCACCTGGCAAATCCTCCTGCCGCTGTTCTTCACGGTGCTGTCCTTCATGGCCTTCTTCGTGGTCCTGGGCAAGGCCTTCTGCGGCTGGGTCTGCCCCCTCGGCACCCTGCAGGACTGGCTCAACCGCCTGGGAAGGCGCTTCCACCTGCCGCTCCGGGAAGTCGGGAGCGAGCGGCTGCACAAGGTGCGGCCCGTCAAGTGGCTGATGCTCCTCGGCCTGGTTTTCGCCCTGCCGCTCCTCACCGGCCTGGGAGTCACGCCCCATGCCCTGGGCAATCCCTATTGCGACGTCTGCCCGTCCCGCATCGCCACCACCCTCCTCACCGGCAGCCCCGGCGAGTTGGCCCTCGCCACCGGCGACGGCTGGCGCTTCGCCCTGGGCGCCATCGCCAACACCCTGGTCGGCTTCATCCTCATCGCCGCCCTGGCCAGCCGCCAGCCCTTCTGCCGCATCTGCCCTTTGCTGGCCTTCAACGCCCTGTTCCAGCGCCTGTCCCTGGCCCGCCTGGCGAAGAGGCCCCATGACCGCTGCGAGCAGTGCGGCATCTGCACCAAGGCCTGCCCCATGGAGATCGTGGAGATTGCCAAGGAGCACGGCGGCAAGGCCTTCCACGACGACTGCACCCTGTGCGGCCGCTGCGCCGAATTCTGCCCGGACGACGGGGTGATCGCCCTCAAGTGGGGTCCCTGGTCCCTGTTCCAGTCGTCCCGGGCCTACTATCGCCAGCGGGTCCTCGGCGAATTGCCGGACGGCACCGTGAAGCCGGTGAAATTCCAGAAGAAGCCGGAGGCCCGCAATGCCGCCTGATGCCGGGGTCTCACCGTTCAGCGTCTGGCTGCTGGGGATCTCCCTGGGACTGACCGCCTGCACGGTGACCTGCCTGCCCTTCATCGGCACCTGGGTCCTGGGCCGCAACACCGCCTCCGGCGGCTCCCTGGGCGACGCCCTAACCTTCCTCTCCGGCCGGCTGGTGGCCTACGGCGCCCTGGGGGCGGGGGCGGGCTTCCTGGGTACCTGGTTCCTGGCCCAGTTGGCCACCGGTTGGGGCAACGGGGCCATCGGCCTCGCCAGCCTGGCGGCCGGACTGGTCCTGCTGCTGCCGGCCCGGGAAGGGAGGCGCTGCGCCGCCCACAAGATGGCGGGGCGCTCCTCGCCCTTCTTCCTGGGGGCGGCCTTGACCCTCATTCCCTGCGCTCCCCTGGCCACCCTGCTGGCCACCTGCGCCGCCGCCGGCAGCGCCGGGCAGGGTTGGCTGCTGGGCAGCCTGTTCGGGTTGGGGACCCTGCTCAGCCCGTTGCTGGTATTGATTCCGGCCACCGGCGGCTTCGGCCGCCGGCTGGTAGACCGCAATCCCTGGCTGGCGCGCTGGCTGCGCTTCGGGGCGGCGGCGGTGCTAGTGCTCCTCGGGGCCCGGCGGCTGGCCCTGGTGGACCCGTTGCTGGCCGGGGCGGCCGCCATCGCCGCCGTGATGTTGGCCGCGCTGCTCGGCTTGCAGGGCAGGGGCCGGCGGACGGGGAATGTCATCATCCCCATCCGGCCGGCGAGGGAAGCCTAATGCCGGCTGGCGCCCAGACCCAGGGAGCCGCGCAGCGCCGCTTCGTCGAGGACGCCGGAGACGGCCACGCGGCCTCCCTTGCCGTCCAGGAGGAGGGTGCGGGGCAGTTCGCCGCGCCAAGCCGGGTCGAGGGCGTAGGCCAGGGCTTCGGGGGAGTCGCTGCCGTAAGCGTAGCGGGCGCCCTTGACGCCGCTGGCGTCGAGGAGGCGGGCCACTTCCGGGGATTCCGGCTCGGTGGCGACGGTCACCACCTGGACCTGCCTGTCGCTCCGGGCCAGGCTGGCCAGGAGGCGCAGGTTCTTCTTGCAGTGCACGCAGTCCGAGGACCACAGGGCGATCACCGTCGGCTTGCCGTGGGCGGTGGGGTCCACCAGGGTCCGGGCGCTGGCCTTGTCCAGGGGCGTGAAGCCGGCGGCCAGGGCCGAGAGGGTGAAGAAGAGGGCCGCGGCGGCGGCGATGAACGTCTTTTTCATGGCAGGCGGTAGAGGTGGAAACCTTCCTTGTCGGTGCGCCAGAAGGCGTACAGGGCGTCGCCCCGGACGATGACCCGGGGCTGGTCCGAGGCGCCTTCGGTGGCGGCCAGGTCGTTGGGGGCGAAGGTCTTGCCGCCGTCGCTGGAGACAAGGGACTGGAGCCGGGTGCGCTCGCCGTCGAATTCCTTCCAGGCGATGGCGAGGCGGCCGCCGGCGGCGGCGATGTCGGCGTGGGCCGCTTGCGGGCCGCCGACCGGGCGCTGGCCGTCGACCACGATGCCGCCGTCCCGGGGCAGCAGGCGGCCATAGAAGACATGGCCTTCGCCGTCCTTCTGGTCGAACCAGACGGCGTGCCGGGTGCCCTTTTCATCCACGGCCAGGGAGGGACCGTGGTGGGGGCAGGCGTCCACCCTCCAGTGGTCGAAGGTGGCCCGTTGCACCGACTCCGGGGTGCCGTCCGGCTTGAGGCGGGCGAAGGCGTGGTCCCGCTCGTTGGGGGCGAAGACCTGGCGCCAGAGGAGGAGGGGGGCGCCGTCGCTGTCCCGGGCCACGGCAATGCGGCAGCACTCGCAGGAATGGTCGGCGATCCTGGTCTCGGGCTTGAAGCTGCGGCCGCCGTCGTCGGACATGGCGGCGTAGATGGCGGCGCCCCGGTAGTCCTTCCTGGCGGCGCGGGCGGCCTCGCCGTCCCGCTTGTCGATCCAGGCCAGCAGCACCCTGCCCTGGGCGTCCGCCGTCAGGCTCTCGAAGCGGTGGGTGATTTCGCTGCGGTCCCGGTGCACGGTGAGGGGAGGGTCGAAGCGGCGGCCGTCGTCGGAGCGGGCGAAGCGGATTTCGCCGGTGAAGGGCTTGGACAGGGGCCGGGTCCAGCTCACCAGGACCCTGCCCTGAGGCCCGAAGGCCAGCTTGGGACGGTTCTCGCCATCCGCCGAGATGGCTTCCGGCTGCGGGTTCACGGCGCTGTCGGCGGACCAGGTGCGGCCCTCGTCATCGGAGGAACGCACCAGCACCTGGCCATCCCGGACGTGGGCGAGCCACAGCCGGCCCTGGAAGTCGAAGGCGGCGGAGGCGGCGAGCTGGGGTTTGCGGCTCATCTCCTGCCACATGCGCCCCATGTCGGGCTTGGCGCCGTGCTGGGAATGGTCCTGGGCGGAGGCAGTCTGGCAGATCAGGGCCAGGACCGCCGCGCAGAGGGCGAAGCGGGCGCTCACCACTTGGCCTCCACGCCGGCCACCAGGGTGCGGGGCAGGCCGGGGGCGAAGGTCTGGAAGATGGTGCCGCCGGCGCCGCTGCCGGTGCCCGTGCTCTCGGCGTAGCGCTTGTCCAGGAGGTTATGGACATTGGCGAAGAGCTTCACGTCCTTGGCCACCGGGTACTGGCCCCGCAGGTTGAAGATGTCGTGGCCGCCGTACTTGAAGGTATTGAGCTGGTCCGACCACCAGGAGCCGACATGGACCCATTCCAGCTGGGCCATGGCCCGGCCGGCGTCGCCCCAGGTGACGCGGGCATTGGCCAGGGTGCGGGGGGCGATTTCCATTTCCTTGCCGCTGTAGTCGGCGATATTGGAGACCACCCACTTCTGGTAGGTGTGGCGGGCGTACGAGAGGGCGCCGTCCACCCGCCACAAGGGGGCGAAGGCCCAGCCGGCGCCGAGTTCGATGCCCTGGTGCCGGGTTTTGCCGGCATTGGTGGCGGTGGTGGCGCCGCTGACCGGATCCCGGTAGTTGAGGATGTCGTCGGTCTTGACCATGTGGTAGACGGAGGCCTCGTAATTGAAGCCTGGGCCGCTCTTGCCCCGGACGCCCACCTCGAAGCTGTCCACCTTGATGGGCTTGAGGCCGACGGCGGCGTCGGCCGCCGCCTGGGCCCGCAGGGCCGTGTTGGCGGCGGAGGGCCGGAACAGCTGGCCTTCGGAGGGGGCGCGGAAGCCGTGAGTGTAGGCGGCGAAGCCGTTCAACTGCTCGGTGAAGGCGTAGGTGGCCCCGAGCTTGGGACTCAGGTGGTTGTATTCCCGGCTGGTGTCGCCCACCTGGCCGTAGAAGGCGCCGCCGGCGGCGATGGGAGCGGTGCCGAAGCGGTTGTCGAAGCTGTAGCGGATATTGTCGTAGCGCAGGCCGGCGGTCACCCGCAGCTTGTCCGCCGGGGAAATCTCGCCGTGGACGTAGGGGGAGATGCCCCGGTAGGTGACGTCGTAGTCGTAGACCCGGGCGCCGGTGGTGTAGCCCGTGTAGACCCGGGTGTAGAAGGCGCCGGTGGAGGTGGGGGCGATGCGGTCCTCCTTGCGGCTGCCAGGGCTGTTGTCGATGTCGGCGCCGACGATGAGGCGGGCCCGCATCGGGGCGAAGTCCATGCGGTACTTGAGGAGCAGGCCGAAGGACTCGTTGCTGGTGTTATAGACCGTCGGGTCGTAGCCCAGGGTCCAGTTGGCCAGCAGGTCCATGCTGTCGTTGCGGTAGTAGGGGGTGATGCTGAGCAGGGTGTCGGCGGTCTCCTTCTCGTAGGCGGCGGAGAGCCGGTAGGCATTGACCTTGCGGAAGGAGATGGGGGTGTAGTTGGTGCGCGGGCTGTTCTTGTAGTCGCTCTCGGACAGGGCCGAGCTGCCGGCGGTCTGCTGGTCGATGTCGGAGAAGGTGAACACGGTCTTCAGCACGGCGTCGTCGCCGATGGCCCGGTCCCAGCGCAGGGTGCCGGCCTGGCGGTCGTAGCCGGTGCGCTGGCGCCAGCCGTCGGTGTGGGTGAGGTTGAGGCTGGCCCGGAAGGCGTCGTCGCCGAAGCTGTTGCCGGCGCTCACCATGACCCGCCCCCAGCCGTAGGAGCCGGCCTCGGCCGAGGCTTCCATCTCGGCCTTGGCGGGGGGCTTGCGGGTCAGCACATTGACCACGCCGCCGATGGCGTCGGAGCCATAGAGGGCGCTGCCCGGCCCCTTGCTGATCTCGATGCCGCCGGCCTGGGGGATGTTCACCTCGTAGAGGGCGTTGTGGTTGAAGAAGCCGGTGGCCCGGGTGGGCACGCCGTCCTCCAGGTAGAGATAGACGGGGGCGGTGGTGAGGGGCTGGCGGATGGCGGTCTGGTGGCCTTCGCCGCCGGTGACATTGACCCACACGCCGGGCACCTGGCCCATGATCTCGCTGGGGTGGGTGGGGCGCACCTCGCGGATGGCCTTTTCCTTGATGACGTCGACGGTGGCCGGCGTTTCGGCCACCAGCTGGCCCTCCCGGGTGCCGGTGACGGTGACTTCCCCGAGGGCCTGGTCGGCGGCCTGGGCCAGGCCGGCGCAGGCGCCGGCGACGAGGAGGGCCAGGGGGAGCGGGCGCAGATGTTTCTTCATCTTCTACTTTCTTGGGACGCGGATTCTGGAAGGGTGGGGCTTAGCGGCCCGGCTCGGTGACGAAGGCGATCTTCGTCACCCCGGCCCGCTGGGCGGCGGCCATGACTTCCGCTACCCGCTCGTAGCGCACCGCCCGGTCGGCCCGTAGGTGGAGTTCCGGCTGCTTGGCGCTGGCGGCGGCGAGGCGGGGCTCCAGGGCCTCCCGGTGGATGGCTTCGCCGTTCCAGAACACCCGGCCTTCGGCATCCACGGCCAGCTGGATCACTTCCGGCTTGTCGTCGATCTTGCTGGCGGTGGCCTTGGGCAGGTCGATGGGCACGGCCTGGTGAAAGAGGGGAGCGGTGATGATGAAGATCACCAGCAGGACCAGCATCACATCCACCAGGGGCGTGGTGTTGATCTCGGCCATGGGCTGGCCGGCGCCGCCTTCGCTGAAGCTGCCGAAAGCCATAGTCAGCCCTGCCGGCTGGCCCGGGCCGTGCCCAGGTCCACCAGGTTGGCGTTGCCGCCGATGCGCACGCCGGTGGTGAGGTAAGCGTGGAGGTCGTGGGCGAAGCCGTCCAGTTCGGCGAGCACGATGCGGTTGGCCCGGGTGAAGGCGTTATAGGCGAGCACTGCGGGGATGGCGACGAAGAGGCCGGCGGCAGTCATGATCAGGGCCTCGCCCACCGGACCGGCAACTTTGTCCAACACCACCTGGGTAGCGCCGGAGAGGCCCACCAGAGCGTGGTAGATGCCCCAGACGGTGCCGAAGAGGCCGATGAAGGGGGCGGTGGAGCCCACCGAGGCCAGGAAGGTGAGGCCCTGCTCGATGCGGGCCTGGGCCTTGACGATGTGGGAGCGCAGGGAGCGGGTGACGAACTCGCTGGCGTTGACCCCGGCGCCGATGCCCCGGGCGGCGTTCTGCTGGTGGGCCTGGGCGGCGTGGGCGCCGGAGAGGGCGAGGCCGGCGAAGATGGCGGAAGCGTCCTCGCGCCGCAGGGCCTCCAGGGCTTCCGGCAGGGAGTTGGCGCCCCAGAAGGCGTTCAGGGCCTTCTCATAGGTCCGGGACGCCCGCCAGCCGGACACCACCTTGCCCAGGATGACCGACCAGGAGGCCAGGGAAAGGATCGCCAGGACGACGGCGATGGCGTGGGTGACGATGTCCCCCTGGGCCCAGAAGTGGGCGAGTCCCATTTGTGTGTTCATGTTCTCTCCTTATTCAGCCAGGGCGAAGGTGATGGGCACCGTCACCCAGGATTCCATGGCCTCGTCGCCGCGCCGGGCGGGGACGAAGCGCCATTTCGCCACCGCCTCCCGGGCGGCGTTGTCCAGCCGCGGGAAGCCGCTGGACTGCTTGATCTCCACTTCCTGGGCGGCGCCCTCGCTGCCCACCCTGACCCGCAGCATCACCTTGCCCTCCTCGCCGTTGCGGCGGGAGAAGGTCGGATAAACGGGCTTGGGGTTGTGCAGATAATCGGCGTCGAAACGGGCCGCCGTCATCGGCGCGGGCGGGGCAGGTTTCGATGCGGCAACGGCGGCCGGAGCAGAGGCAGGAGCCGGCGCCACGACTGGGGCGGGCGGCTCGGGGGCGACGGCGAAGGTGGCAGGGGCCTCCGGCGCCTTCGCCGCCAGGACCGGCCGAGCCGGCTGGGGCAGCGCCCTCGGTACCGGTGTCGGTGGTCGGGGAGTAGGCGGAGCCGCTTCCGGCTTCTTCGCTTCCTGAATCGGCAGCAGGCGCACGGCGATGCTGGCCGGCAACGGCAGCAAGTCCTGCCGGATGGAGAAGTGCAGGATGCCGTAGAACAGGGCGAGGTGAAGCGCCGCCACCATGCCCCAGCGAGACAGGCGCTCGCCGGCACTGGGGGGGGCTGCTTTCAGCACCAGGGGAGGCAGGGTGTCGGCACTTGTCTGCATCACAAATTTGATCGCCGTCAAAAAAGCTTCAAAAACAATATATTGCGAAGGCCCATTGTAGAGTGCCCTGAGGATTCGATCGGTGCGACAAATTGTCGCAAGGGTCTTCACGCAATGTTCTTGGGTGACGGACAGAAAAGTGTGAAGTAGAATGAACTTCGTCGTGGGGCGCCGGTCTCATAGGCGTCTTTAAATATGGGGGCGACCTGGCTTCGACGTGGGTTGCGAAGCAGTACAGGGCATACCGAGGACCAGCCACCTCGTAAATCCAACTGGAAATCAACAAACGCCAACGACGAGCGTTTCGCTCTCGCCGCCTAAACCGGCGAGCGCTGCACCGATTCTCTGATGGGTCGGGCCGGGCAACCGGCAGCAGCGTCATTCACATCAGATAAGGGTCTGCTCCGCTGCGTGGCAGATCACGAAAATCCAGCAGATCGCCTGACGTGAGCCTGTTCGGCCGGCGCATCAAGGCTAAAACCCAATTGACCGGACTAAGTATGTAGAACTGGCTGTAGAGGACTTGCGGACGGGGGTTCGATCCCCCCCGCCTCCACCATATACCTGTAGCAAGCAGTGCGACAAAGGCCGAAACACCTGACGTGTTCCGGCCTTTTTTGCGTCTACCGCAGGCTCATCAGGTAGGCGATGACATCGGCCCGTTCATGGGCATCGGGCAGACCGTCGTATTTCATCTTCCCGCCCGGCACCATCTTGCGCGGGGCGGTGATGTAGGCATCGATCTTCTCCGGGCTCCAGGTGATGCCGCTCTGGCGCATGGCGTCGGAGTAGGCGAAGTCCGGCACCGAACCGGCCTTGCGGTTATTGACGCCGAACAGCGGGGGACCCTTCTTCGCCTTGCCTTCCTTGGGGCTGTGGCAGTCCCCGCACTCCTCCGCGAAGGAATCGGCCCCCCGCTTGGGGTCGCCGGCGGCGAAGGCCTCGCTGCAGAAGGTGGCGGCAATGAGGAGGACAAGGGTGGCAGATAGTGACGATTGCTTGTTCATCATGATGACTCCCGATCAGATGGCGCCCCAGACGAAGAAGCTGAGGGTGTTGTTGTCGCGGGCGCGGCGATCCAGGGTGTTGCCGGAGGCGTCGGTCGCGATGTAGTGGCTGCCGCCGTTGTAGCGGTTGTAGCCGGTGTATTGGACCCCGACCCGCACGTTGGCCCACGGCGAACCCCAGGAGCCTTCCTTGCCCCAGGGTGTCCAGTCGGCCTGGAGCATGTAGCCGGAGGTGTTGGGCCGGTTGCTGTAGGAGTCGCCGCCGTGGAGCCCGGCGTCGGCGCTGCCGCGGGAGTCGAAGAGCCCCAGGGTCATGCCCCAGGTCTGGTTGTAGTGGTAGGAGGCGGCGATGCGGAACTGGTCCAGGTTGTCCTTCAGGTTGCTGGATTGGCCCGCGGTGCCGAAGGTGTAGTTGAGCTTCTGCCACTCCCGCACGTAGCTGGCATTGACGGTGGCGACGTGCTGCCGGTTGCCGAGGAACTGGTAGGAGGCATCGACGCCCAGGTCTCGGTAGCGGTCGCCGGTGCCGAGGACGCCCCGGTCGGGCTGGAGATCGGCGTTGAAGCCGAAGAGGCCGACCGAGAAGTTGTCCCGCTTCATGTCCTTGAAGTAGGCCAGGCGCCAGTAGCTGCCCACGCCCCTGAACTTGCCGGGGTCATCGGCATTGACCATGTTGAGGCCGGTCTTGGACAGGGAGTTGTACACCCCGACTTCGCCGTAGAAGTTCTTGTCCCAGAGGGTGTAGGCATTGACGCCGAGGACGCTGCCGCCCAGGCTCTCCACCAGGGGGGAGGCGCCGAAGCCGAAGCCCAGGTCCGAGGCGGTATAGGGGAAGCGCCACTGGCCGAGGGTGTTGAAGGGATCGGTGAGGGTCGGGTTGTTGTTGAGGGAGACGCCCACCACCCCTTCCTGGCCGCCCAGCTTGAGGTCCCGGGCGTAGCGGATATCCATCTGATCCAGGAAGGACTTGCGGTCCACCCCGGAATAGGTGGACTGCACGAAGCTGCCGATATGGTCGGTCAGCCGGCCAGCCAGGAAGATCGACGCCTCCTGCATGGCGGCGTTGTCGTTGGCGCTGAAGTGGCGCGCCGGATCGGGATTGTCCTTGGCGGTGCGGGTCAGGTTGGCGACCATCATGGCGGACAGGGGCACCTTGCCGCCCTGGCCGTCGCTGTCCGTGTATCCGCCCAATTTGAACCGCAGGCCGTAGGGCGTCAGCTGCGGACCGAAGCCGCCGATGTGGCAGGCCGCGCACTCCGAACCGGTCTGCCGGGCGTAGCTCGGCACGGCCTGGGCCGCCGGCACCAGGAGAAAGAGGGCCGCCAGCAGCGACAGCAGGTTTGCCAGCCAGACCCCCAGGGCGGGGCGGTGGCCGGGTAGATGAGTGCTTTCCATTTTCCGTACTCCAGAATGACAAAACGATGCTGGGGGCGGACAGTAATGGGGCAATGCTGAAGAAACCCTGACGTTCGCCCTCGATGGCCCCACATCTCGTCAGGGCTTTGCAAGCTTCGCCTTGTCATCATCGCTGCCGCATATTAGGAGAGAGTGATGATGAAATCGTTATGGCTGCGTTTCCGCGCGCAGCGCACCTGGGCCAAGCTGCTCGAAGTGGAGGCGCTGGTGCTGATCCTGCTGGGCGGGCTGCTGTTCGCCGGCGGAAAGGTCACCCTGGACCATACCAATAGCCTCGAGTTCTGTACCTCCTGCCACGAGATGAAGGACAACAACTTCGAGGAATACCGGCACACCATCCACGCCAGCAACCGCACCGGGGTCAAGGCGATCTGCTCGGACTGCCATGTCCCCCACGAATTCGCGGACACCCTGGTGCGCAAGGTGAAGGCGGCCAACGACGTCTTCCACCACTTCATGGGCACCATCGACACGCCCGAGAAGTTCGAGGAGCATCGCCTGGAACTGGCCAAGCGGGTATGGCTGCGCATGAAGGAAAGCGATTCCCGGGAGTGCCGCCATTGCCACGACACCGCCTCCATGGACCCGGAAAAGCAAGGGCCGACCGCCCGCAAGCAGCACCAGAAGATCGGCGTCGCCGGCAAGACCTGCATCGACTGCCACTTCGGCATCGCCCACCGGGAACCGGCCGGCGGTGTGGAGCCGGCCGACGTCGTGGGCAAGACCGAATAAGGGGCCGGGAGCATGCGCCTGTTGATCGTCGAAGATGACGCCCTCGTTGCCCTCGGGCTCAAGCAGAGCCTCTCCAAGGCCGGCTATACCGTCGATCTGGCCACCAGCGCCGAGCAGGCGGAGCGCTTCCTGGCGGCCGAGAAATTCGACCTGGCGCTGGTCGACATCGGCCTGCCCAAGGCCGACGGCCTCGCCCTCATCCGCCAGCTTCGGGGACGGGGCAGCGCCATCCCGGTCCTCGTCCTTTCCGCCCGGGGCAGCCTGGAGGACACCATCAGCGGCCTCGACGTCGGGGCCGACGACTACATGACCAAGCCCTTCCGGCTGCCGGAGCTCGTGGCGCGAATTCGCGCCCTCATTCGCCGCTCCCATGCCGTTGCCCACGAGGAGCTGTGCCACCGGGATCTGGTGCTCAACACCTCGGAGCGCATGGCGACCCTGGCCGGCGCTCCCCTCGACCTGACCAATCGCGAGTGGGCCATCCTCGAAGCCCTGCTCATGGCCTCGCCCAAGGTGGTGAGCAAGGACGGTCTGGTCCAGCGCCTGGCCGGCTGGGACAAGGACATGACTCCCAATGCCGTCGAGGTGCACGTCTCCCGCCTGCGGGCGAAGCTGCAGCCGGGGAATATCGAGATCCGTACCGTCCGGGGCATCGGCTACCGGGTGGACGCGGAGCAGAGCTAGATGAACTTCCCGGCCAACTGGGACCTGCGCCAGCGGCTTCTGCTGGCCATCCTGATCCCCCTGACCTTCGTCTTCGTCCTCAATGTGGTCCTCGACTACCGGCTGGCGAAGGAGACCGCAGACACGGCCTACGACCAGTCCCTGGTCGATGCGGCCCTCGACATCGCGGCCCATATCCAGAGCAGCCACACCTCGTCCCTGTTCGAACTGTCGGTGGAGGCAGAGGCCATGCTGCGCAGCGATGCCTCCGACCACGTCTATTTCGCCGTGCGCGGCTCGGACGGCCGGCTGCTGGCCGGGGACCGGGAACTGCCTGCCGCCCCGCATTCCTCCGGCACGCCGCCGGAATTCGCCGACATCCGCTTCAAGGACGAGGCGATGCGGGAGGCCCTCCATCGGGTCAGGGCCCACGGCGAGGAGATCGTCATCGCCGTCGCCGAGACCACGGCCAAGCGGGACCGGGCCAGCCGCCATATCCTGACCGCCATGATCCTCCCCAACCTGGGGCTCATCATCGCCGTCTTCCTGGTCGTGTACTTCGGCATCCGCCGCGGCCTGGCGCCCCTGGCCCGGATCGAGGAGCAGGTCGCGGCCCGCTCTCCCCGGGACCTCCGGGCTCTGGAGTTCGACCGCACCCCGCGGGAAATCCGGCCCCTGGTCGCCCGCCTCAACCAGCTCTTCGACCTGCTGCGGGAAGCCTCAGCGGCCCAGCAGCGCTTCCTGGCCGACGCTGCCCACCAGTTGCGCACCCCACTGGCCGGGCTCCAGACCCATATCGAGCTGGGCGTCGAGGAGGGCCATTTCGACCGCGGTTCGGAACGCCTAGTCCATGTCGAGGACGCCATCGCCCGCATGACCCATCTGGTCAGCCAGTTGCTGGCCTACGCCCGGGCGGAACCCAGCGCTGCCGCCATCCAGCCCTTCGAACCGGTTCCCCTGCATGTCCTGGCCGAACAGTCGGCGTCCACCTTCCTGGACCAGGCCATCGCCAAGGGCATCGACCTCGGCTTCGACATCGAGCCGGCCTTCGTGGCGGGCATCCCGTGGATGCTGCGGGAGGCGCTGGGCAACCTGATCGACAACGCCCTCCGCTATACCCCCGAGAAGGGCGTGGTGACGGTGCGCAGCCGGCGGGTGGGCGACCTGGCCTGCCTGGAGGTGGAGGATGACGGACCGGGCATCCCGGCCGCCGAGCGGGAGCGGATTTTCGAGCGCTTCTACCGCATCCCGGGGTCTTCCGGCGACGGCTGCGGCCTCGGCCTGGCCATCGTCCGCGAAATCGCCGAACTCCATTCGGCCGGCATCGCCCTGGAGGAGGCCGGCGGCTGCGGGCTGCGGATTTCCCTGCTCTTCCAGGGCCGGGACGTAGCAGGCACGGCGGCCGAGGATGCCGCGTCTAGGCCTTCCCCTGGGCCACGAACGGCTTGTACCGCATGTCCTCTTCCAGGATATGGTGAACCCACCACTTCGACAGGTAGTTGAAGAGCTGGGCTTGGTCGAGCATGCCCACGGCCGCGTCGCGGCTGAACCGCATCAGGGTCTGGCTGAATTCGTCGTGCTCGGCCCGCTGGGCCTCGAGCCCGGGAAAGCCGCATTGGGCCAGCAGCTTCTCCTCATGGCCGAAATGGGTGAAGGCATAGACCGTCAGCTTGCCGATGGCCTTCTCCAGGAGCTTGCCGCTGCCGGATGCCCGGGCCTCCTCGCCGAGGAGATTGATGAGATCGGCCAGCCGGCGGTGCTGGCTGTCCAACTCGGCCACCCCGACGCTCAAAGAATCGTCCCAGATGATTTTGTCCATAAGCGCCGCCGTGGTTGTCGAGGCCGTCGATTCTATGCCATCCGCCGGCGGCAACAAAAAGGCCGGATCGCTGATCCGGCCTTCGCGGTTCCTTCAGGCCCTCAATGCATCTGTATTTGATGCTTGAGGTCGGAAATCTTCCGATGGACGTCCAGCATGGCGTCCTGGGTCTTCTGGTCGATGTCGGAGGCCGACTGGCAGGCCCGCTTGACGTCGTCGCCCATCTGCTCCAGCCGGTCGATGCAATCCACCATCTCGGCCGATTCCTGCTGGGCATTGCAGATCATGTCGTGGGCCTGGTGGACTTCCCGGTCCAGGCTGCTGAGGCTGTCCGCCAGTTGCTGCGATACATGGGAATCCTGCTGGCAGACCTGCATCGCGTCCTCGACGCAATGCTCGAACTGATCGAAGCGCTGCTTGATTTCATTGACTTGCATGTTGCTCTCCTTCTCGAGGTGTTGATCGCCTTGCTCTCTCAGGCCGTGCCTTGACGGGCAGTGGTCTGGGTCAGCTCCTGCAAAAGGGCCTGGTCGAAAGCGGGGATGTCGTCCGGCTTGCGGCTGGTCACCAGCTTGCCGTCCACCACCACCGGCTCGTCGCTCCATTCCGCCCCGGCGTTGCGCAGGTCTTCCTTGATGCTTGGCCAGCTGGTGACGTGCTTGCCCTGGGCGACGCCGGCGTCGATCAGGGTCCACGGGCCGTGGCAGATGGCGGCGATGGGCTTGTTCTCCCGGGCGAATTCCCGGATGAAGCCGATGGCCGCCGGGCTCAGCCGCAGCTGGTCCGGGTTGGCCACGCCCCCGGGCAGGACCAGGGCATCGAATTCGTCGGGACGGGCGTCCCGGACATCCATATCCACCGGGAAGCGATCCCCCGGCGAGAGATGGTTGAAGCCCTGGATTTCCTCACCCTTGGCCTTGGGCGAAAGCAGGGTGACCTGGGCCCCATGCTCCTCCAGGAAGCCCCGGGGCCCGGTGTATTCGACCTGTTCCACGCCGTCGGTCATCAGCACGGCGACGCGTTTGCCCTGAAGGGCGGCACTTTGGTTGCGTTCCATGTCGGCTCCTCCTTGCTACGGACAAAACCGTACGACCGGGCGGCGGATGCGAAGTTCGAGCCGGGCGGTAGACTGGAATCAAAGCGCCGATACGCCTTTTCCTGTATTTTTTATGACCCAGGCTTGGCACAGAATGACCGGGCCATGGCGAGCCCTTGAAGGCCGCCCAGCCTGCCCAAATTTATAGGACGAACCCAGTAGCGAAGAGGTCTGGTGTCTATGCACCGGGTAATCACCAAGTTCCGCGACCGACACGGCCAGGTCATCATTGAACGCGGCCCCTGGCATCCCTCCCGGGAGGATGCCGAGCGCTGGGCCGACCTGCTGCGTTCCTTCGGCTACCAAGTCCAGGTGGAGAGCCACGGCAATCAACTGGGCGGGGGCGCCGACCATCAGGATTTGGCCAAGGCGCTGTCGAGCATGGCTTAGGAAGGCTCGCGGCCGTCCTCGGAGCGGAAGGGCAGATGGGTCAGGGCCTCGTCCCGGTATTCCAGCACCGCGGCCCGTTGCCGTTCCAGGTGCTGGCCGATGAGCCGGCGCATGGTGGGATCGGCGATCCAGTGCAGGGAGCGCACCACCGTCGGCGTGAAGCCCCGGGCGATCTTGTGCTCGCCGCCGGCCCCGGGCTCGAAACGGGCCAGCCCGTGCCGCAGGCAGTAGTCGATGCCCTGGTAGAAGCACAGTTCGAAATGCAGGCTGTGGTAGTCCCCCCGGCTGCCCCAGTAGCGGCCGTAGAGCGCCTCGTCGCTGCGAAAACAGATGGATAGCGCCACCGGCTCGTCGCCGTCCCGGGCGATGAAGACCACCATGCGGTCGCCCAGGGCGCGGCCCAGTTCGGCGAAGCAGGCGGCGGAAATGGCGGCCTGGTTGCCGAACTTGTCGAAGGTCGAGGCGTACAGCCGGTGCAAGGCCGGCCACTCGGCGGCGTCCACCTGGTCGCCGTGGCGGGTCTCGATTTCCAGGCCGCTTTCCCGCGCCCGCCGGCGCTCCGCCCGCACCTTGCGGCGCTTCTCCGCCGCAAAGGCCGCCAGGTAGCCGTCGAAATCGCCGAAGCCGGGGTCCCGCCATTGGAACTGGACATCGTGGCCGGCCAGGAGTCCCGCCTCCTCCAGGGGCCCGACCTCGGCCTCGGCCGGGAAGGCGACGTGCCAGGATGACAAATCGGCCTGGGCGACGATGGCCTTGGCGGCATCGATGAGGGCGCGGCGGACGGCCAGGCCGGCGGAACCGTCGGCCGCCAGCAGGCGCGGCCCGGTGGCCGGGGTGTGGGGAAGCCCGGTCAGCAGCTTCGGATAGTATTCCCGGCCCAGTTGCCGGTAGGCCGCCGCCCAGCTCCAGTCGTAGATGAACTCGCCCCGGGAATTGGACTTGACGTAGAGGGGCAGGATGCCGACGGTGGCACCGCCTTCGTCCTCGGCCACCAGATGGTGGGGCAGCCATCCCTGGCGCCGCCCGGCCGCGCCGTGGCGCTCCAGGATGGGCAGGAAGCTGGCGTTGAGGAAGGGGTCCCGGGGCGGCGCCAGGCGCGCCCAGGCCTCCCGGCCGATGGCCTGGGCGGAGTCGACGGCGACGATTTTGATCTTTGTCATCCCGACCCTCGATCAAATGTGGTTTTTGTCTGAACTAGACTACAATTTTCGGTTCCCAGGCTTCGAAATCAGAGGTTTACCGCGGTGGATGGCCCCATCCGTGGTACGCTCCCAGGCCCGATTTTCCAAACTGTCCAACCGTAGTCGATGAATATGCCCAACCCTGTGCCCAGTCCGGCTGACAACCCGGCCGCCAATCCGGCCCCGAACCCTGCCGGCGCCGTCCAGGCCGCCCGTGCCCTGCTCAAGGAATTCCAGGAGAAATTCGCGGTCTTCCGCGATACCCAGCCCCTGGCCATCGGCATCGACAAGCAGCTCCTCGCCCGGCTGCCGGATCTGGACCGCAAGGTTTTGCGCACGGCCCTGCGTTTCCACACCAATTCCCTGCGCTACCTGAAGGCCATGGAAAAGGCCACCGTCCGCTTCGACCTGGACGGCAACCCGGCCGACGAGGTGACGGAAGCCCACCGCAGCCATGCTTCGGAGACCATCCGCGAGCGCTTCAAGAAGGACGCCGAGCAGCGCAAGGCCCAGCGCCAGGCGGACGAGGCCGAGCGGCGGCGTACCGAGAAACTGGGCCAGCTGGCCGCCAAGTTCTCCCGCCGCAGCAACTGACCCGGCCCATCCCGGCGGCGGAACGCGGTCGCCGGGAAAGTTTTTGTCAGGTGTAAGAAAGAAAGATACCGTTAAGGTTTCGTCATCTGAACTGGGCGCAAGCCCGTGACCGACACCTCGTTGCCCGGACGGCGGATCTGCTTTTCCCTGGCCGTTCGCGGCTACCCATAGGGGAACTGCAATGCGCATCCTGCTGGTGGAAGACGACCTGATGGTAGCCCACGGCATCCGGGAAGGCCTGGAAAAGGCGGGATTTTCCGTCGATCACGTGCCGGCGGCCGAACCTGCCGAAACCGCACTGGGACTTACCCACTACGATCTGGCCATCGTCGATATCGGCCTGCCGCACATGGACGGCCACGAGCTCATCCGGCGCCTGCGCCGGCGGGGCGTGCTGGTGCCGGTCCTTATCCTGACGGCCCGGGACGGCCTCGACGACCGGGTCATCGGCCTCGATCTGGGGGCCGACGACTTCATGGTCAAGCCCTTCCACCTCCCCGAACTGCTGGCCCGCATGCGGGCCCTGATCCGCCGCAGCCGCTCTGCCGCCTCGTCGGAGCTGAGGGCGGGATGTCTGTGCCTGGACCAGGCCCGCCGGGTAGCCACCTCCAAGGGCGCGCCCATCGACCTCACCGGCCGCGAATGGGAAATCCTGCAGCAGCTCATGCTGGCCAGCCCCAACGTGGTCCCCAAGCAGAAGATGGTGGAAAGCCTGAGCGAGTGGGACAACGAGCTGACCACCAACGCCATCGAGATCTACGTCTCCCGGCTGCGCGGCAAACTGCAGGACTGCGGGGTCGAAATCCGCACCATCCGCGGTATCGGCTACCGCCTGGACGACATGCAGCAGGCCTAGATTCGTTTCGCAACCAGCACCGCGCTGGTGCCCCCGAAAGCGAAGGAATTGGACATGGCGTAGTCCAGGGCGACGGCCTTGCGCCCCTGGTTGGCCACGTAGTCCAGGTCGCATTCTGGGTCGGGCACCGCCAGGTTGCGGGTGGGTGGCAGGGCCTGCTCCTGCAGGGCCTTGAGGCAGGCCAGGAATTCCACCGCCCCGGCAGCCCCCATCAGATGGCCGTGCATGGATTTGGTCGAGCTCACCGCCAGCCGGCAGGCATGGTTCCCGAACACTTCCTTGATGGCCTGGGTCTCGGTCTTGTCGTTGAGCTGGGTGCCGGTGCCGTGGGCATTGATATAGCCGACCGCATCGGCCGGCAGGCCCGCATCCCGGAGGGCGGCGGCCATGGCGGCCGCCTGGCCGGCCACCGAAGGCTGGGTCATGTGGGTGCTGTCGTTGCCGCTGGCGTAGCCCACCAGCTCCGCCAGGATGGTGGCCCCCCGGGCCACCGCCCGCTCCCAGTCTTCCAGGACGATGATGGCGGCGCCTTCCCCCAGCACCAGCCCGGAACGGTCGGCCGAGAAGGGCTTGCAGGAGGCGCCGGGGTCGGCCTCGTCCTCCTTGGCCAGGGTGCGCAGGGCCTCCCAGGCCCGCAGGGTGCCGTAGGTGAGCACCGCCTCCGAGCCGCCGGCCAGCATGGTGTCGGCGTAGCCGTGGCGGATGAGTCGGTAGGCCTCGCCGATGGCCACGGCCGATGAGGAGCAGGCGGTGGTGTAGGTGTAATTGGGGCCGGCCAGGCGGTACTCCAGGGCGATGTTGGAGGCGGCGGCGCCGTTCATGGCCATGAGGACGATGAAGGGGTTGAGGCGCGCCGCTCCTTCGCGGTAGAGGCGGGCGTAGCTTTCGTCCAGGGAGGTGGCTCCCCCCATGCCGGTGCCGAGGGCGATGCCGGTGCGGGACAGGTCGATCGCGGCCGGGTCGATGCCGGCTTCGGCGACGGCCTGCCGGGCCGCCACCAGGGCAAACTGGCTCACCCGGTCGAGGTTGGCGGCCTGGCGCTTGCTGAAATGGAGGGCGGGATCGAAATCAGCCTGGGCGGCGATCCGGCATTCCAGCTGGTCGGCGAAATCGGCCTGCAGCCGGCCGATGCCCGACTTGCCCGCCATCAGCGCCGCGAAGAAAGTGGCGGGGTCATTGCCCAGGGGAGAGACGACGCCCTGGCCGGTGACGGCCACCCGCCGGCGGCTCATGTCCGGCCCTGGGCGACGCGGACCCGGTCGATCAGATGCACCAGATCCTGGAAATTGGCGACCTTGACGTTGTCGTTGGGAACCTTGATGTCGAGGGCCTCCTCGGCGCTGAACACCACGTCGAAGATATCCAGGGAATCGATGCCGATGTCTTCCGGAGTGGCTTCGGGCTTGATCTTGGCCGGATCGACCTCGAATTTCTCGCAGATGATCCGGGTGAGCAGCTCAGCGGTTGCCGTCATGGGGAATCCTTTCAGGCCGGGGAGGACGCGCAAAAGGAGGCAACGCGGTCGGCGATGTCGTCCTTGCGCTTGTCGAGGGTCAGTACGTGATAGCTGTCGTCTACGAAATAGGTTTCGACCTGCCGGGAGGCGATCCGGCTGGCCACGAAGTGGGCATTCTTGATGCTGGCCATGTCGTCTTCCAGCGAATGGACCACCAGGGTCGGCCGGTGCACGTCTGCCAGGGATTTCTTGGTGGCCCGGACCAGCCGCATGCTTTCGCGGATGACCGTGGCCGGGGTCTTGAAATGGCCGATCTTGTCGGCGGTGCGGGCGTCGCGGCTCTCCAGCACCGAGGCCACCATGGCCCGGACCCGCTCGTCCTTGATGCCGTAGGGCGGCGGCTCCTCCCAGCAGATGAAGTGGTGCAGGGGGCTGTAGACCACCAGGGGCAGGAGCAGCCGGCGCCGCCACTTGGGCATGTTCCAGCCGTCGTAGAAGAAGGTCGGCGAGAGCAGGGTGACCCCGGCCAGGCGCTCCTTCTTGCGGGCGGCCAGCAGCAGGCCGAGGAGGGCGCCCATGGACAACCCGGCCACGTGCACCTGCCGGCATTCCTTGGTCAGGGCCTCGAAGGCCCGGTCCACGGAGTCGTACCAGTCTTCCCAGGTGCTGGCCTTGAGGGTCTGGACGGAATCGCAATGGCCGGCCAGCTGGGGGCAGGCCACCGTCAGGCCCTTGCGGGCCAGGTGCCGGCCGAAATGGCGCATCTCGGCTGGCGTGCCGGTGAGGCCGTGAATGAGCAGGACAGCCGTCTCGCCGCGCTTTTCGAAAAAGCCGTTGGGACCGAGGACTTCGTGGATGCCGTGCCCATTCATGCTGCCGTCCCTCCCTTCCTTACTCGGCGCCGCAACGGTGGAGCAGCTGTTCGAAGAGGGCGATGCCCAGGTCGATCTCTTCCTTGGTGATGGTGAAGCTGGGAGCCAGGGTGAACACGTTCTTGTAATAGCCGCCGACGTCCAGGACCAGGCCCATACGCTTGCCGTTGGCTTCCAGGTCGCCCTTGAGACCTTGGTTGAAAATGCGGTCGGCAAGTTCCCGGTTAGGCGTATATCCGTCCGCCTGGCACATCTCCATGCGCATGGCGAGGCCGAGGCCGCTCACGTCGCCGACCATCTTCCAGCGGGCCTTGAGCTCCTCCAGGCGCTTCAGGAAGTAGGCGCCCTTTTCCCGGATGCCCGGCTCCAGGTCGGCTTCCTGGGTCATGCGCAGGACTTCCAAGGCGGTGGCGGTGCCCAGGGGGTTGGAGGAGAAGGTGGAGTGGGTGGATCCCGGCGGGAAGACCTTGGGGTTGATCAGCTCTTCCCGGGCCCAGATGCCGGAGATGGGGTTGAGGCCGTTGGTGATGGCCTTGCCGAACACGAAGACGTCGGGGACGATGCCGAAATTCTCCCAGGACCACAGCTTGCCGGTGCGGTAGACGCCCATCTGGATTTCATCCACCACCAGGAGGATGTTGCGCTCCTTGAGCGTGCGGGCCAGCTTGGTGAAATAATCGGCAGGGGGAATGACGTAGCCGCCGGTGCCCTGGACGGTCTCCACATAGAAGGCGCCGTACTCGCACTGCTTGGCCTTGTCGTCCCAGACGGCGTTGTACTCGGTCTCGAACAGGCGCTCGAATTCCTTGTGGCAGTACATGCCGCAGCTCTCCTCCTTCATGCCGTAGGGGCAGCGGAAGCAGTAGGGGAAGGGCACGAAGTGGGCGCGGTCGGAGAAGTGGCCGTAGCGGCGGCGGTAGCGGTAGCTGGAAGTGATGGCGGAGGCCCCCAGGGTGCGGCCGTGGTAGCCGCCCATGAAGGCGAACATCAGGTTCTTGCCGGTGTGGTTGCGCACCAGCTTGAGGGAGTCCTCCACCGCCTGGGCGCCGCCCACGTTGAAGTGGACCCGGCCCTTGACCCCGTATTTCTCCTCGATGTACTTGCAGATGGTCTCGGCCAGCTCGACCTTCTCGGTGTGGAGGTACTGGCAGGCCAGCTGGGGTAGGGTGTCGATCTGGCGCTTCAGGGCCTCGTTCAGGCGCTTGTTGCGGTAGCCGAAGTTGACCGCCGAATACCACATCTGCAGGTCGAGGTAAGGGGTGTTCTGCTCGTCGTAGAGATACGAGCCTTCGCAGGAGGCGAAGACCTTCGGGGGGTCGGCGTAATGCACCGTGTCGCCCCAGGAACAGTAGCGGGCGTCTTTTTCGAGCAGGGCGATGGTCTTGTGATCCATGGAAGCAGTGGGTCCTGTGGCAGAAATTAGACGGTTGCAGCGGACTTGCGCTGGTCGAGATCCCATTCCCGGACGGCGCCGAGCACATCGGCGAAGTCCCGGATGGGGGTGTGGAGAATGCCGCGCTCCTGGCAGTGGCGGATCAGGGAGCCCTTGGCGAAGACGACGTCGGCGATGCCGGCCAGGCAGGCGTCGGACTTGCCGTCGCCCACCAGCACCACCGGCCCGCCATGGCGGGTGGCCAGCTGCCGGGCGATGGCGCATTTGCAGACGCCGTTGCCGCCGCCGCATTCCGGGTTGCGGTGGGGAAAGGTCAGTTCCAGCCGGTCCGGAGAGACGAAATGCAGCTGGTTGGCGAAGACCGGCAGATTCTCCAGGCCGCCATGGCGGAGGGCGGTATGGATGGCGAAGTCCAGGCCGTCGCTGACCACCGCCACATGGGCGAAGGCGCTCACATGCCGGCGGAAGTCGGCGAAATGGGGGTCAAGGCGGATATTGCGGAAGAATTTGCCGAGGGTGATGTGGTCGGCACGCACCAGCCGCACCTGGGCCTGCATGCATTCCAGGGCGCTGATGCGGCCCTCCAGCCAGTCTGCCTCGAGTTCTTCCCAGGCCGGGTCGGCGTGGTGTTCCAGCAGTTGGTCCACCGTGTCTTCCGTGGCCAGGGTGCCGTCGAAGTCGATTACAAAGATCATCCGCTTTCCAGTGCGATTGGCGGCGGAGCGTCGTGGGGGACGAGACGCGGGCCAGGGTTTGTGTGATACAGATTATCGACTCCCCTCTCTGTCATCAACCTGACATTTACTGACAATCGGCGTGGGCAATAGGCTGTAGTCTTGGCCTGGGTTTTACTGGTGTTGACTCCCTGGCCGCTTGGTGTCAGCCAGGGGTTTTACTCTACACTTCAAGCCCCGCAAGCCACTGTCGCGGTTCAGGCCAAGGGCATTACCGGGCCGGTCAGCGACCCCTTTTCCCGTCTGCGTCCATTCTTACAGTCAATGAACTCGGCCCTCGTCATCGCCATCTGGATACTCAACACCGTGCTCGATTCCGGCGGGCAGCTCGCCTTCAAGGCCGCCGCCATCGAGCCCGGCGGGCTGTCAGGCCTGGCCCGCTGGCGCCACATGCTGGCCCGGCCCTGGCTGTGGGTGGGGATCGTCTGCTTCGTCGGCGAATTCGTCGTCTGGCTGGCTTTTCTGTCCCTCATTCCCCTGGCCGAAGGCGTCCTCCTCGGCATGTTCAGCATCGTCGCCGTCATGCTGGGCGGCCGTATCTGGTTCTACGAACATTTCACCCGGCCGCGCCTGATCGGCATCAGCCTGATCATCGTCGGGGTTGTCATCGTGGGGTTGTCCTGATGTCCCTCAAGCGCTTCTACCTGATCGGCTTCGTGGTCCTGATCGCCTTCGACACCCTGTCCCAGGTCTGCTTCAAGCTCGCGGCCATCCATGCCGAGCCCTTCGCCATAGAGACGGGCTGGCTGCTGCGCATCGTCACCCAGCCCTACGTCTATGGCGCCATCGTCGGCTATGTCGGCGCCTTCGTGACCTGGATGACCCTCCTGGAGCACGCCCCCATCGGGCCGGCCTTCGCCGCCTCGCACCTGGAGGTGATCGGCGTCATGATCATCTCGGTGCCGGTCTTCGGCGAGTACCTCAGCGCCCTGCAGCTGCTGGGGGCGGCCTTCATCGTGGCCGGGGTGGCCTGCCTCGCCCTGGGCGAAACCTCGGATGCCCACGTCCATCGCTAGCCAGGAAATCCCGCCCACCGCCGGCCTGCCCCTGGGGCCGGACGACCTGTTCGCCGCGGGAGGCGGGGACTTCACCGAGGCAATGGCCGCCTTCCTGGGGGTGCCCCGGGCCGGGGTCGAATGCTCCGGTACCGCCTGCCTGGTGGTGACCCTGGAGACCCTCAAGCACCTGAGCGGGCGGCGGACCGTGGTGGTGCCGGCCTACACCTGCCCCCTGGTGGTTTTCGCCGTCGCCCATTGCGGCCTGCGTCTCAAGGTGTGCGATGTCGCCCCCGGCAGCTTCGAACTCGACCCGCAGGCCCTGGCCCGGGCCTGCGACCCGGATACCCTGGCCGTCGTGCCCACCCACCTGGGGGGTCGGGTGGCCGCCCTCGAGCCGGTCCTGGCCCAGGCCAGGCGCTCCGGGGCCTTCGTCATCGAGGACGCGGCCCAGGCCCTGGGCGCCCGGGCGGCCGGGCAGAGCGTCGGCCTGGCCGGCGACGCCGGGTTCTTCAGCCTGGCGGCGGGCAAGGGGCTCAGTCTCTTCGAAGGGGGCATCTGGATCGCCCGGGACCCGGCCCTGGCCGCCGAGCTGGCCCGCACCAGCGCCGATATCATCCCGTCCCGGCCCCTGACCGAAGCCTGGCGCTGCCTCCAGCTCCTGGGCTATGGGGCCCTCTACCGTCCCGGCCCCCTGCGCCTGGCCTACGGCGCTCCCCTGCGCCGTGCCCTCGCCCAGGGCGACCCGGTGGCAGCGGCCGGCGACGTCTTTTCACCGCAAATCCCCCTGCACCGGGTTTCCGGCTGGCGCCAGGGGGTGGGCAGCCGGGGGCTCGTCCGCCTGCCGGCTTTCCAGGCCGCCCTGCGGGACCAGGCCGGGCGGCGCCTGCCGCGGCTGGCGGCACTGCCGGGCGTGGAAGTGATCACCGACCCGCCGGCCACCGCGGGCACCTGGCCGCTGTTCATGCTCCTGCTGCCCGGGGAGGCGGTGCGGGATGCCGTCCTGGCGGAATTGTGGGGCAGCGGCCTCGGGGTGGCCCGCATGTTCGTCAATGCCCTGCCGGACTACGACTACCTGCGGCCCTGGGTCGAACCCCAGGACTGCCCCAACGCCCGGGATTTCGCGGCCCGTTCCATGACGGTCACCAACAGCCTGTGGCTGGACGATGCCCGCTTCGAGGCGGTGCTCGCCGCCCTCGCCCGTCACCTGCGGTAAGCCGCCTCGATCCAGGGCAGCAGGCGGCGGTTCACGTCTATCTGCTGGGCCTGCCACTGGGCCAGGGTCGCCTCGGGGATGGGCGGCTGGCGGTCGAGGGCGCTCAGCCAGCGCTTCCAGGGGGTGCGGTAGCGGTGGATGGAAACCTCCCCGGTGATGTCGCTGCCCACCAGGCGCCCGGCCAGGGATTCGATCACGCGGCCGACCTGGTCCAGGTCCAGCCGGCCCTGATCCCAGTTGGTGCGGGCGACCTCGGGGGCGAGAACATCCTTGTCGATCGACAGGTAGACGGGGATGCTTTCCCCGGCCTGGGCGGCGACGAAGGCGTCGACCAGCTCCCCGCCGCCGGCGAAGCTGCGGAACGCCTTGGCCAGCCCGACGGCCCGGGCCCAGCCGGTGTCCACGCCGATGGTCCAGTAGCGGACCCGGCCCCGGTAGAGGGGCAGCAGATGGTTCTCCCAGGCGTGGCCCCGGCCCACGTCGTCCGAACAGATGCCCACCACGTGGATGGTCCGTATCCACGGCAGGCGGGCGGCGTGGCGCACCCAGGAGCCGCAGTGGATGCCGAAGGGGAAGCGCATGTTGTCCGGGTGGTTGTCGAGGACCACCAGGTCGAAGGGGCCGGCAGGGCCGAGGCGCTTGAGCAGCAGGTGGCTCAGGTGATGGTAGTCGCCGCTGCCCAGGAAGACCGTGCCGTGGTCCTCCGGCAGCCGTTCCCGCAGGTGGCCCTCGAAGCGCTTCCAGACGGCCGCACCGCAGCCGAAGCGGATGTCCTCCTGCCAGGTTCCCAGGGGCAGCACCTGCGCCCCCTCCAGGCAGCGCAGGGAACCGTCCAGATCAAGGACGAGGGGCTTGGGCATGGGCTTCGAACCAGGCGCGGTCATGCTCGAAATGGCCGGAAAGCCGCCGCAGGACGGCGCGCAGCAGGGGATTGCGGACATAGACGGCGTGCCGGGTGAAGGTGAAGCGGGCGCCCAGATAGGCCTTGATCTCGGGGTCGGTCCACCCGGCCACGTAGTGGCTGAGGCCCCGCTCCCGGGCGAAGGCCAGGTTCTCCATCCAGCTCACGAAATAAAGATTGTGGTCCCGGGCGGCCGGGTAGCGGAAGCCCACGTACTTGTCGATGAGCATGCCGTCGTGGATGAAGCACAGGTTGAAGCCGATCAGCTCCCCGCCGGCGCGGTAGAGGAAGAGGTGGCCGTCGAGGCTGCGGTCCTGGAGGATGGCCCGGAAGAAATCCGCGGTCAGCCTGTCGAAATGGATTTCGCTCTGGCCGTACACCTCCAGGTAGAGGGCGTAGAGGGCCTCCAGGAAGCTCGGGTCGTGGAAGCGCTCGCTGCCGGTGGGTAACACTTCGACGGCGAGGCGCTCCCGGGCCTTGAGCTTGCGCCGGATGTCCTTGCGGCGGCCGGAGGACAGGCGGGACAGGTACTCGTCGGCGCTGACGAAGTCGATGGGGACATAGGCCAGGGCCTGGCCCTCCACCATGATGAATCCCCGCTCCGTGCAGGCGGCCGTGAAGGCGGCGGCGTAGTCCCGCTGGGCCTGGGGCAGCAGGGGGGAGGCATCCGGAATGTCCTTGACGATGAGGAGCCGGGTGCGCCCGTTCCAGGCCGCCAGCAGCGCCCCGGGCAGGGACTCCGGCGCCACGGCGGCCGGCATCACGGCGTATTCGCTGGCGGTGGTGCCGAAGAAGCAGGTGCGCCACTTCAGCAGGCGGCGCAGCCAGCGGCTGCCGGGCAGCGAATTGGCGCGGTGCAGGGTGTCCGGGTCGGCGGTGGTGAGGAGGTCGAAGTCGGCGAAGAAGCCCGGCATCCCCTCGGGGGAAAGGAAGGCCTCGAAGCCCTCGGGCGGCTGGTCGAGGAAATGCCGCACCAGGCCGGCCGGCTCCAGGCCGTTGACACAAGGGGGGAGCGGGGCTGGCATTTGGCGTCGGTTCATCGGCAGGATGGGATACGGGGAGAAGGCAGCCGGGCGTCCTCCCGCGGGCGCAGCTATGACAAGCTGGCGGAGAACGACTTCTTTGCGGCGTCAATCCATTATCATCTCCCTTTTCCCGTGCGCCAACCCCCGTCAGCGTTCCGAAAGGGCATGTCCCCTATCCTGCCGGCGGAGCACGTCCTTCCCATCCAGCCCAATCCCAGTCCATGAAGAAGTCCGCCAATCTCGTCCTTCCCCTGCTCCTCGCGCCCCTGTTCGCCAGCGGCGACGCCCTGTCGGCGGAGTGGGACCTGGCCGGGGAGAAACTGGCCGTGGCCGGCATCCCCCGCCTGCCCGAGGCGAGGACGCCCATCCCCAGCGAGGACAAGGCGGAGGAGGGCACCACCTACGCCTTCGGCGCCGGCTGGGCGCAGATGCCCCGCTGGCTGGGCTCTGCCCGCAAGAAGAGCTTCGCCGTCCCCTACATCGACATCAACTGGCGGGACCGGGTGGAGTTCTCCACCACCAACGGCCTGGTGGTGGACCTGCTGCACGCCGGCTCCTGGCACGGCGGCCTGGTCGGGACGATGATGTGGGGACGCTCCTACAGCGACATGGGTTCCCTGTCGAGCCGGGTCCCCACCCTGACCAACACCCTGCAGGGTGGCGCCTACCTGGAATACGACGTCACCCGGGAACTGAGCATCGGCGCCCGCCTGCGCCACGACATCCAGGGCACGGGCGCGGCCTACGGTGACATCTATGCCGACCTCGACCTGCCTTCCCCCGGGCTCATCGACCACAGCGTCCGGGTTGCCGTCGAGGCCATGAACGGCGCCGCCATGAACCGCTATTTCGGTGTCGCGCCGGACACCGCCGCCGCCCTCGGCACCGCCGCCTACCGGCCCGGCGGCGGCTACAGCCAGCTCTCCGTCGCCTACGACCTGTTCGTGCCTACCAGCCAGGCCACCGGCATCGCCCTGTCCGCCGGCTACGGCCGCCTGGGCGGCGGGGCGGCGGACAGCCCCCTGGTCAGGAATTTCGGCAGCGCCCACCAGCGCAACGCGATGGCGGCCTTCGTCTATCATTTCTGACCGCCTTTGACGGCAGCCGCCTGCGCTGCCCCTCGGAGGACTGACTTGGACAAGACCCCACCGGCTTCGGACTCTCCCCGGCGACCGCGCAGCACCCTGCGCCGCCGGCTCCTCTTCTTCCTTCTGGTGCCCCTGGTGGCGCTGCTCCTGGTCAGCCTCACCGCCGACTACCAGGTCGCCTACTCCCCCGCCCAGGAGGCCTACGACCACGCCCTGGCCGACGACGCCGTCGAGCTCGCTTCCCGGGTCCGCGTCGAGGGCAAGGCCATCCTGGTGGACCTGCCCGCCGCCGCCGAGGACGTGCTGCGCAGCGACAGCGTCGACCAGGAATTCATCGCCGTCTACGGGCCCGACGGCCGGCTGCTGGCGGGGGATGCCGATCTCAAGGCCGATGCGGATTTCCATGGCCGCAACCCCTTCCTCTCGGACAGCACCCTGCGGAACCACCGCATCCGCAAGGTGAGCTACCGGCTGGAGACCCCGGCGGGACTGGTGACGGTGGCCGTGGCCGAGACCGTCCGCAAGCGCCAGCGCACCGGCTCGAAAATCCTCGCCGCCATGGTCCTGCCCAACATCCTCCTGGTGGTGGCGACCCTGCTCCTGGTCTTCTTCGGCATCCGCACCGGCCTGGCGCCCCTGACCCACCTCAGCGAGGAGATCGTCAAGCGCAAGCCCCACGACCTCAGCCCCCTTCCCCAGACCGAGGTGCCCCTGGAGGCGGAGCCCCTGGTGGCGGCCATGGACGGCCTCATCGCCGACCTGCGCACGGCCGCCAGCGCCCAGCAGGCTTTCCTGGCCAACGCCGCCCACCAGCTCAAGACTCCCCTGGCCGGCCTCCAGACCCAGCTGGAGCTGGCGGCGGCGGAGCTGCCCGAGCAATACCGCCACCGGGTCGTCCACCTGGGCGAGGCGACCCAGCGCCTCGGCCACCTGGCCCACCAGCTCCTCGCCCTGGCCCGTTCCGGGCCCGAGGCCAACGTCACCCACGAGAGCCGCCGGGTGGATCTCGCCCGCCTGCTGGAAAGCAACGCCTCCGCCTGGTTCGACGCCGCCCTGGCCAAGGACATCGACCTCGGCTTCGAGCCGGAGCCCGCCGTCATCCAGGGCTCGGAATGGCTGCTGCGGGAACTGCTCGCCAACCTCATCGGCAACGCCATCCAGTACACCCCCCGGGGCGGGATGGTGACGGCCCGCAGCGGCCACGGGGAGGACGGGCGCCCCTTCGTGGAGGTGGAGGACACGGGCCCCGGCATCCCGGCCGCCGAGCGCAACCGCGTCTTCGACCGCTTCTACCGGGGCGAGGGGGCGGCCGGCACGGGCACCGGCACCGGGCTCGGGCTCGCCATCGTCAAGGAAGTCGCCGACCGGCACGGCGCCACCATCGCCATCGCCGACGCCGGCCCCGCCGGCGGCGCCCGCATCCGGGTCAGTTTCGCCCCCGAGAGCTGACACAGTCTTCCTGTCAGGGCTGCGAAAGGTCCCTTTCGCTACCGTGCCGGGATGCAAGTCACAACCCGTCTCCTCATTTTCCTGGCAATCCTGGGCCTGGCGCGTCCCGGCTGGGCCGACGAAGTGCCGGACCCGGGACGGCTGCGGCTGGCCGACGTCGAGCGCCTGGTGGTGGAACGCAACCGGGCGCTGGTCGGTGCCCGGCGCGCCACCCAGGCGGCCGAGGCCGGCATGGACGCCGCCGCTGCCCGGCCCAACCCCATCGTCTCCCTCAACACCAGCGGCATCGGCACCAAGCGCTCCGCCGGCAGCGGCAACCTCGACACCGTGCTGCGCATCGACCAGCCCATCGAGCGGGGCGGCAAGCGCCAGCTGCGCCTGGCGGTGGCCGATTCCCTGCTGGAAGCGAGCCATGCCGACGAGAACGATGCCCTCCGGCAACAGCGGCTCCTCGCCCGCCAGGCCTATTTCGACCTCAAGGCGGCCGAGGACAAGGCCCGCCTGGCTGCGGAGTCGGCCCGCCTGGCCCATGAGGTGCTGGCCAAGGCCGAACTGCGCCAAAGGGCCGGCGACCTGTCGCCGGTGGACGTGGCCCGCATCCGCACCGACGCCCTCAAGGCCGACGGGGACGCCCGGCAGGCCCAGGTGGACCGCCAGCGCGCCCGCCTCACCCTGGCCCAGCTCCTGGCCCTGGAGGCCGAGGCCCCGCGGCTGGCCACCGCCGATCCCTGGCCCCGGCTCGACCCCCTGCCCGCCGCCGAGCCGGACCTGAGCCAGCGCCCCGACGTGGCCGCCGCCTCCCGGCGCCTGGAGGCGGCCCGGACCGGCATCGACCTGGCCAAGTCCCTGCGGGTCCGGGACGTGACCGTCGGCGCCCAGGTGGAGCGCGACAACTCGACGGAGACCCGGGCCGGCAACATGGTGGGCTTCGGGGTCAGCATTCCGCTGTTCACCGGCTACGACTACCGGGGAGAAATCCGCCGCGCCCATGTGGACCGGGATGCCGCCGCTGACGACCTGGAGCGCCTCAAGGCGACCGCTGCCGCCGAGGTGGTCCAGGCCGCCTTCGAGGCCAATGAGCTGAGCGAGCGGGCCCGCCGCCTCCAGGACGAGGCCCTGCCCGCCGCCCGCAAGACCAGCGCCGCCGTCCAGTTTGCCTTCACCCAGGGAGCCGCTTCGGTGCTCGACGTCATCGACGCCCGCCGCAGCCTCCATGTCGTCGAAACCGACACCGCCAACGCCCTGGCCGACGCCGCCAAGGCCCGGGCCGCCTGGGCGGCCGCCCTCAATCGTTCCGAACTGCCATGACTGCCAAATCCCCCGTTCTGCGCACCCGCCTGGCCGACCCCCTGGTCCGCCGCCTCGCCATCTTCGCCACCGGCCTGGTGCTCGCCATTGGCGGCATCAGCGCCTGGCGCGTCGTCCATTCCAAACCCGCGGTGCCGGACGACCGGCCCAGGCCGCCGGCCAACCATCTGGTCCTCGGCGCCGACGCTTCCCAGCTGGCCTTCCTCAAGATCGAGGCCGCCGCCGCCGCGCCCCTGCCGGCCAGCGACCCCATGAACGCCCGGCTGCAGCTGGCCGATGACCTGACGGCCCGCATCTTCCCGCCCCTGGGCGGCCGGGTGGTGGCGCTGCAGGCCGCCATCGGCGACAAGGTGGCGGCGGGAGCGCCCCTGGCCGTGCTCGACGCCCCGGACTTCGGCCAGGCCATCGCCGACCTCCGGAAGGCGGAAGCCGATGCCGCCCTCAAGGGCAAGTCCCTGGCCCGGGCCCATACCCTGTTCGACGGCGAAGTGCTGTCCCGGCGCGAACTGGAGGCTTCCGAGGCGGAAGCCCGGGCCGCCCGGGCCGAGGCCGAGCGGGCCCGGCTACGCCTGGCCAACCTGGCCCCCGCCGGCAGCCATATCGACGGCCAGCGCCTGGTGCTGCGCTCGCCCCTGGCCGGCTTCGTGGTGGACCGCCAGGCCAACCCGGGCACCGAAGTGCGGCCGGATGCCCAGAATCCCCTGTTCGTGGTCTCCAACCTACAGCGCCTGTGGCTCACCATCGACCTGCCGGAAAAGGCCGCCGGCCTGGCCCGGCCCGGCTCCCCCGTCCATTTCACGGTGGACGCCTATCCCGGCGCCGACTTCTCCGCCCGCATCGACCGGGTCGGGGCCATGGTGGACCCCAACACCCGCCGCATCCCGGTGCGGGCCGTGGTGGATAACGCCGACGGGCGCCTGAAGCCCGAGATGTACGCCCGCGCCGCCATCAGCGAGCCGTCGGCGCCCCAGGCCATCCGGCTGCCCGTCGGGGCGCTCCTCACCGGCGGCCTCAACGCCCATCTCTTCGTCCAGACCGGCGAGCGGGAATTCGAGCGCCGGCCAGTGACCATCGCCCGCCAGGACGCGGAATTCGCCTACCTGGCGCCGGACTCGGCGGTGAAGCCGGGGGACCGGGTGGTGGTCCGCGGCGCCCTCCTGCTCGCCTCCGAACTGGCCCAGGGAGAATAAATGCTGGCCCGTCTCGCCATTTTCGTCATCCGCCAGCGCATCTTCATCCTGGTCATGGCGGCCGCCCTGGCCGTGGTCGGCGTCCGCGCCCTGCAGGAACTGCCGGTGGAAGCCTTCCCGGACGTCCAGGATGTCCAGGTCCAGGTGGTCACCCAGTACCCGGGCCAATCGCCGGAGGAGGTGGAACGCACCGTCAGCATCCCCGTCGAGCGGGAAATGAGCGGCGTGCCCCGGGCCACCCAGGTGCGGTCGGTGTCCATCACCGGCCTGTCGGTGGTGACCCTCACCTTCGCCGACGGCACCAACGACTATTTCGCCCGCAACCAGGTGCTGGAGAAGCTCCAGAACGTCAGCCTGCCCGCCGGGGTGCAGCCCCAGCTGGCGCCCCTGGCGACGGCGGTGGGGGAAATCTACCGCTACGTCCTGGACGCCCCCGCCGACCTGCCGCCCCGGGAAGTGCGGGCCATCCAGGACTGGGCGGTGCGCCCGGCCCTGCGCCGGGTCGCCGGGGTCGCCGACATCGCCAGCTTCGGCGGGGCGGTGAAGGAATACCAGGTGCGGGTCGATCCCCGGGCCCTGGCCCGCTACGGCGTCACCCTGGAACAGGTGTCGCAGGCCCTGGCCAACGGCAACCAGAACAGCTCTGGCGGCCTCATGAAGCGGGGGGACGAGTCCCTGGTGGTGCGGGCCGTGGGCCTCTTCTCCCGGATGGAGGACATCCGGGCGGCGGTGGTCACGGCCAAGGACGGCAAGACCATCACCGTCGGCGACGTCGCCCAGGTGGAAGCCGGCGACCGGCCCCTGTCCGGCATCGTCGCCAACGACGGCAAGGATTCGGTGGTGGAGGGCATCGTCCTCATGACCAAGGGCGGCGACCCGTCCAAGGTGGTGGCCGACCTGCTGCAGCGGGTGGACGAGCTGAACGGCGGGCAGCTGCCCAAGGGCGTGAGCATCCGGCCCATCTACCAGCGCACCGACCTGGTCCGCCATACCCTGCACACGGTGACCGAAAACCTCCTCATGGGCGCCCTGCTGGTGGTGTCGGTGCTGGTCATCTTCCTCCAGGAGTGGCGGGCGGCCCTGGTGGTGGCGGCCATCATCCCCCTCACCCTGCTGTTCGCCTTCACCCTCATGGATTTGAAGGGGGTGCCGGCCAACCTCATTTCCCTGGGCACCGTGGACTTCGGCATCATCATCGACAGCGCCGTGGTGCTGGTGGAAGCCCTCATGGTGCGGCTCGCCGTGCACCATGTGGACCGTGCCGTCGAATCGACGGTGGGGCAGCGCTTCGACGCCCTGCGCTGGGTCACCTCCGGCCTCGCCAAGCCCATCCTCTTCTCCAAGGCCATCATCATCCTGGCCTTCCTGCCCATCTTCACCTTCCAGCGGGTGGAAGGCCGCATCTTCTCGCCGGTGGCCCTGATCCTCTCCTTTTCCCTGCTCGGCGCCGTGCTCCTCACCCTGACCGTGGTGCCGGCCCTGCTGTCCCTGGTGCTCAACCGCCATAACCTGGCCGAGAAGCACATCGACTGGCTGGTGCGCCTGCAGGCCGCCTACCGCCGTCTGGTCGTGCGCTGCCAGCGCCGCATGAAGCTCGCCTTCGCGATCGCCGGGGCCGTCGCTCTCCTGGCCTTCGCCCTGGTTCCCATCCTGGGCAGCGAATTCCTGCCCCGCCTGGACGAGGGCAACCTGTGGCTCACCATCAGCCTGCCGCCGGGCTCTTCCCTGGAGCAGAGCAAGGACGTGGAGCGGGCGGTGCGGGCCACCCTGCGCACCTACCCGGAGGTCAAGATGCTGGTCACCCAGGTCGGGCGGCCCGACGACGGCACCGACCCGAAGGGACCCAACAACATCGAGATCCTTGCCGACCTCCAGCCCCGGGACGAGTGGCGCTTCGCCGACAAGGAAGCCCTGGTGGACGACATGTCGAGAAAGCTCAAGGCCATCCCCGGCCTGCCCACCAATTTCTCCCAGGTCATCCAGGACAACGTGGAGGAGGCCCTGTCCGGGGTGAAGGGGGAGATCGCCATCAAGGTCTTCGGCCCCGACCTCGACGTCCTCCAGGACAAGGCCGAGCAGATCGCCGCCGTCCTGCGCACCGTCCAGGGCAGCCGGGACGTGGCCGCCATCCTGCCCGGCGGCCAGCCGGAGGTGGCCATCGTGCCGGACCGGGTGAAGCTCGCCCGCCTCGGCCTCTCCGTGGCCGACCTGGGCGGCGCCGTGCAGACCGCCCTGGGGGGCAGCGCCGTGGGGGGCTTCTACGAGGGCGAGCGGCGCTACGACCTGACCGTGCGCTTCGCCGCCCCCTACCGGACCTCGGTGGAGGACGTGGGGGTCGTGCCCATCGCCCTGCCCAACAACGCCGGCACCGTGCGCTTGGCCGACGTGGCCGCGGTGGAGGTGCGGGAAGGGGCCTCCCGCATCGCCCGGGAGGCCGGCGGGCGCAACGTCTCGGTGAAGGCCAACCTGCAGGGCCGGGACCAGGGCAGCTTCGTCAAGGAGGCCATGGCCCGGGTGGCGAAGGAAGTCCAGGTTCCACCCGGCTACCGCATTCTCTGGGGCGGCCAGTTCGAGAACCAGCAGCGGGCCATGAAGCGCCTGGCGGTGATCGTGCCGGCTTCGCTCCTGGGCATCTTCGCGCTCCTCTTCTGGGCCTTCCGCTCGGTCCGCCTGGCCGGGCTCATCCTCGCCATGCTGCCCTTCAACATCGCCGGCGGCTTCTTCGCCCTCGGCCTGGCCGGGCTCCACGTCTCCATCTCCGCGGCGGTGGGCTTCATCGCCGTGGCCGGCATCTCGGTCCAGAACGGAGTCATCATGGTGGAGGAGGTGGTGCGGCTGGTGGACAACGGCTACAACCTGGTGCGGGCCGTCACCGAGGGGGCAGTCTCCCGCCTGCGGCCCATCCTCATGACCGCCCTCATGGCCGGCCTCGGCCTGCTGCCCGCCGCCCTCTCCAAGGCCATCGGGGCCGAGACCCAGCGGCCCTTCGCGGTGGTCATCGTGGGCGGCATCATCACCGCCACCGTCTTCACCCTCACCCTGCTGCCGCCCCTGGCGCGCTGGGGGCTGCGCCAGAGGAAACAGGAGGCGAGCGAACGATAGGGCCGGGAGATGCCCCAAGCCTACGACGGCCGTGACCGAGGCGGCCCAGGTAGGTATATTCGCCCCCATGCATCCAATCCACCCCTGCGCCCGGCCCGCGGCCGGCGTCTTCCTCCTCGCCGCCGCCGTTCTCGGCGGCTGCGCCGCCCTGCCGGGGCCGGATGGGGCGCTCCAGCCGGCCGCCAAGGTCGCCCTGGCAACCCTGCCGTCGCCGGCGGCGGCCGTGGACGCCTGGCCGGCCGAGGACTGGTGGAAGGCCTACGGCGATCCCCAGCTCGACCGCCTCATTGCCCAGGCCCTGGCAGGCCACCCCAACCTGGCCCTGGCCCGCGCCCGCATCGCCCAGGCCCAGGCGGCGGCCGGCGTCGCCCGGGGCGGCGCAGCGCCCCAGGTCACCGCCGACGCCAGCGCCGGCTACGGGCGCCAGTCGGAACACTACCTGATGCCCCGCCCACCCCTGGGCAAGGGGGGCGAGTATGTCAGCCAGGGACAGGCCATCATCAACCTGGGCTACGACCTCGACCTCTGGGGCCGCAACGCCGCCCTCATCGCCGCCGCCGAGGACCAGGCCCGGGCGGCGGCCTTCGACTACGCCGGCGCCCGCCTCGCCCTGGCGGTCAGCATCGCCCGGGCCTACGCCCAGCTGGCCAGCCAGCACGAGCTCCTGGACATCACCGACGCCACCCTCAAGCAGCGGGAAGCCACCGCCGACCTGATCCGGAAGCGGCTTGCCGCCGGCCTCGACACCCGCCTGGAAGTGCGCCAGGCCGAAACCGGCAGCGCTTCCCTGGCCGCCGAGCGGGTTCAGCTCGAGGCCGCCCTGGCCGTCACCCGCCTGCAGCTCGCCGCCCTGGCCGGTGCCATGCCGGAGGCCGCCAGCGCCATCGCCCGGCCCCGGCTCACAACGCCGGCCTTCAACCTGCCGGCCAGCCTGCCCCTGGATCTCCTCGGCCGGCGCCCCGAGATCGCGGCCCAGGGCTCCCGCATCGCCGCCGCCCGGGAGGGCATCGCCGTCGCCCGGGCCGAGTTCTATCCCAACATCAACCTGGCAGCCCTCATCGGCGTCCAGGCCATCGGCCTCAACCATCTCTTTTCGGCCGGCAGCATGACCAGCAATGTCGGCCCCGCCTTCCACCTGCCCCTGTTCGAAGGCGGCCGGCTGCGGGCCGCCTACCAGCAGCGCACGGCCGAGCTGGAAGGGGCGGTGGCCCAGTACGACCAGTCGGTGCTGGCCGCCGCCCAGGAAGTGGTGGAGCAGCTCACCCGGGGCGCCGCCCTCGACCGCGAGGCGGTTTCCGCCGACGCCGCCCTGGCGGCCGCCCAGGAAGCCCACCGCATCGCCCTCCTGCGCTACCGGGAGGGGCTGACCTCCTATCTCAGCGTGCTGGCGGTGGAAGGCCAGCTCCTCACCCAGCAGCGCGCCATCGCCGACCTCAAGGCCCGCCGCCTCGATGCCCACATCGCCCTGGTGCGGGCCCTCGGCGGCGGCTTCAGCGCCATGCCGCCCGCCACCGACCATCCCAGCCAAGAACAAAAGCCATGACCGCTCCGCCCGCCAACCCGGAAGTCCCCAAGAACAACAACGCCAAGCGCCGCCGCGTCATGCTCGTCATCGCCACCATCTTCGTGCTGGCGGGCCTGGGCTTCGGCCTCTACTGGTTCCTGGTGGCCCGCTTCTACGAGGGCACCGACAACGCTTACGTCCAGGGCAACGTGGTCCAGGTGACCCCCCAGATCGCCGGCACGGTGCTCAAGATCTACGCCGACGACACCGATTCCGTGCGGGCCGGCCAGCCCCTGGTGGCCCTCGATCCGGCCGACGCCCGGGTGGCCGCGGCCCAGGCCGAGGCCCAGTTGGCCCAGACGGTGCGGGAGGTGCGCACCCTCTACGCCAACCTCGGCCAGGCCGAGGCCAACCTCTCCCAGCGCCAGGCGGACCTGGCCAAGGCCCAGGACGACCTCGCCCGGCGCCGCGCCCTGGCCGGCACCGGCGCCGTCTCCGGCGAGGAGCTGCGCCACGCCGAAGCGGCGGTGAGCGCGGCCCGCGCCGCCGTGGATGCGGCCCGGGAACAGCTGGTCTCCGGCCGGGCCCTGACCTCCGGCACCAGCGTCCGGGAGCATCCCAATGTCCAGCGGGCCGCCGCCCGGGTGCGGGAAACCCTGCTGGCGGTGCAGCGTTCCACCCTCATGGCGCCGGTGGACGGCCAGGTGGCCAAGCGCAGCGTCCAGGTGGGCCAGCGGGTCAGCCCCGGGGCCCCCCTGATGGCGGTCATCCCCCTCAACCGCCTGTGGGTCGATGCCAATTTCAAGGAAGGCCAGCTGCGGGACATGCGGGTCGGGCAGCCGGTAACCCTGACCTCCGACCTCTACGGCGGTTCGGTCAAGTACGACGGCCGAGTGGTGGGGCTGGCCGCCGGCACCGGCGGGGCCTTCGCCCTGCTGCCGGCCCAGAACGCCACCGGCAACTGGATCAAGGTGGTGCAGCGGGTGCCGGTGCGCATCAGCCTGGACGAGAAGCAGCTGGCCGAGCATCCCCTGCGGGTCGGCCTCTCCATGCAGGCCGAGGTGGATCTCCATGACCGCCAGGGGGCGCCCCTGGCCACCGCCCGGGAGACGGCGGTCTACAGTACCGGGACCCCCGAGGACCGGGAGGCCCAGGCCCGGATCGAGGCCATCATCGCCGCCAACCTCAAGTGACCCGCGTCGGCGCTCCCCCGGCCCTCCACGGCCTGCCCCTGGCGCTGCTGACGGTGGCGGCGTCCCTGTCCACCTTCATGGAAATCCTCGACATGACGGTGGTGAATGTCTCGGTGCCGACCATCGCCGGGGCGCTGGGGGTATCCGCCAACCAGGGTACCTGGATCATCAGCGCCTACTCGGTGGCCGCCGCCATCGCCGTGCCCCTCACCGGCTGGCTGGCCCGGCGCCTGGGGGAGGCGCGGCTTTTCGTCTATTCGGTCCTGGCCTTCACCCTGGTTTCGACCATGGCGGCCTTTTCCCAGAACCTGCCGACCCTGGTGGCCTTCCGGCTGCTCCAGGGCTTCGTCTCCGGCCCCATGGTGCCCTTGTCCCAGACCCTGCTGGTGCGCAGCTATCCCAAGGAGAAGCGGGGCGGGGCCATGGCCTTGTGGGCGATGACGGTCATCCTGGCCCCCATCTGCGGGCCCCTCCTGGGGGGCTGGATCAGCGACAACTACCACTGGTCGTGGATCTTCCTCATCAACATCCCCATCGGGCTGTTCGGCGCCATCACGGTCGGGATCCTGATGCGGCACCGGGATTCCCCCATTTCCCGCATCCCCCTGGACCGGATCGGGCTGGCGCTCATGGTGGTGGGGGTGGGCAGCCTGCAGCTCATGCTGGAAACCGGCCGGGACTACGACTGGTTCAATTCCCCCTTCATCGTCACCCTGGGGATCATGGCCCTGGTGGCCCTGACCTTCTTCGTCGCCTGGGGCTGGCTCACCGAGCATTCCATCGTCGATCTCCACCTCTTCCGGGACGTCAATTTCCGCTACGGGGTGATCCTGCTGGCGGTGGGGTTCATGACCTACTTCGGCTCGGTGGTGGTCTTCCCCCTCTGGCTGCAGACGGTGATGGGCTACACCCCGGCCCAGGCCGGCATGGCGACGGCCCCGGTGGGGGTCTTCACGCTGATCCTGTCGCCCATCATCGGCCGCAACATCGCCAGGCTCGACCTGCGCATCCTGGCCACCACCGCCTTCACCGTCATGGGGGCCGTCTCCTTGTGGAACAGCACCATGACCCTGGACGTGGGCTTCTGGGACGTGGTGGCGCCGCGCCTGGTGCAAGGCATCGGCCTGGCCTGCTTCTTCCTGCCGGTGCAGGCGCTGATGCTGTCCAACATCACGCCGGACCACATGGCGGCCGCCTCCGGCCTCTCTAATTTTCTGCGCACCTTGGGGGCGGCCCTGGGGACGGCCATCAGCGTCACCACCTGGGACCATCTGGCCACCAGCACCCGGGCCCAGCTGGTGGAGCATGTGAATGCCTACAACCCGGCCAGCCTCGCCTACCTGGACCGCCTGCAGTCCAACGGCCTAACCCAGGAACAGGCCTACGCGGTGGTGGAGCGCACCCTGTCGGCCCAGAGCTACATGGTGGCGACCAACGATTTCTTCCTGTACAGCGCGGTGCTGTTCTTCATGCTCACCGGGCTGGTGTGGCTGACCCGGCCGACGAAGGGGGCGACGGTGGCCGCCGGGCACTAGAGCTTGTTAGGGACTATGCCGTGGGCGCGTTCGGGGTTGCCCGGGATGCAGCGCAAGGCGCGGCGGCGCAGGCCGTAGTGATCTACGGCAAGCCGCCTCAACGCGGCGATGCGCCCGGGCAACCCCGAACCCTTCGGGCAGCCCCTTGGCCGGGCCGGCTGCCGCGTTGCGGCTCGCTCATTTGGCCCGCCAAACCGCGCTCGCCGCGCCTTGCCCCCGGCCCGGCCAAGGGGCAGCGCGCCCATGTCATAGTCCCTAGCAAGCTCTAGGAGCGGAAGGTGGGAGGAGCCGGGCAGACGCTGGTGCCGACCATGTCGGAAGGGTCGGCCATGAGGGAATAGTTGAGGCTGTCCCGCACCGTGATCACGGCGATCACTGCGACGCTTATGGCGATGATGACCTGGACGCACAGCTTGGCGACCTTGATGGCGTCGCTGCCCTGGTCCTCGATCTCCCGGGAGACCAGGACGCCCGATTCGTATTTCTCGCGGATGATTTTCGTCATGCCTCAATCTGTACCACAAAATCCTCCGGGAATGCGAGAGGGGCCATTACCTTAGTGCCTTTCCCAACGGCCCCCCCGCTCCCGCCAGTAGGAACCTTCCCGCTGCCACTGGTGGGGCCGCCAGGCATAGCCCGGGCGGGGAGCTTCCCAGCGGCCGGGGTGCCATTCGTGGTGCCGGCCGCTCCAGCCCCAGAAACCGTCGATCCAGATATAGCCCGGTGCCGGCGCCACGCCCACCACCTCGACCCGGGGCGGCGGCGGCGCCACCATCACCGGCTGATTGACGTAGTAGGGTTCCGGCGGCGCCACCACGCAGCCTCCCAAAACGGCGCTTCCCACGGCGATGGCGGAAGCGGCAAGCCATCCCTTGACCCTCATGATCCTTCTCCTTTGATAGCGATAGCCGCCAAGACGATTCGGCGCGGCTATATTCAATCTAGCTCAAGCCTCCACCCGCGGGCTGTAAGAATGGGTAAGGATTTGTAAGGTGGGTGGGGGTGCGGGGGAACGTCTGGGGGCACTCCCTACCTAATCAAGGCATTCACCGTAACGGGGGCAGCATGGACACAGCGATCCACACCATGAACGACTTGTTCGCCCAGTTGGGCTTGCCGGCGGAGGACGGGGAAATCGACCGCTTCATCGCCGCCCACAATCCCGTGCCGGAGGGGGTCAGGTTGCACGAGGCAGATTTCTGGTCGCCAGCCCAGGCCGACTTCCTGCGGGAGGAGGTGTCCGAGGACTCGGAGTGGGCCGAATTGATCGAACACCTCAATGTCCAGCTGCGGGCCCCGGCCACCGAATTTCCGGGAGCGGTGACCCGCGATCCGGTTTAAAGCACGATGCGGCCGGCCAGGTCGCGCAATTCCTCGATGGGGGGATTCTTCCGCGGCCAGATGAGCCCGACCCCGTCGTCCTTGTGGCGGGGCAGGACGTGCAGGTGCAGGTGGGGAACCGTCTGCCAGCCGGCTGCCTTGTTGGCCTGGAGCAGGGTCAGGCCCTCCGGCCGGAAGGCCTGGTCCACCGCCTTGGCGATGCGGTGGGCGGCCCGGAAGAGGGCGGCCACGGCGGTTTCGTCGGCGTCGAGCAGGGTCTCGTAGGGCCTGCGGGTGGCGACGATGACATGGCCGGGATTGACCTGGCCTGCGTCCATGAAGGCGAAGACATGCTCGTCCTCGTAGACCTTGGCGCAGGGCAGCTCGCCGCTCATGAGCCGTTCGAATATGGTCTGGGTCATCTCTCTTTCCTTGTCGTTGCTTAGGGATTGGCGCACTGCCTGACCTCGGCGTCCCCGGCCCGGCCGCAGGGGGTTTGGCTGCCAGGGGCGGGCCGGGGCGTGCCGGCCTCGTCCATGCGGGCGGCCACCGTGTCCCAGGCCACCACCCCCTGGCGGTCCACCGTCACCCGCAGCAGCCAGCCCAGGCGGGCCTCCGGGCTAGCGAAGCCATCGAAGACGAAATTGCCCAGACTGTAGACGATGGGACGCCCCCGGTAGTACTCGGCTCCCTGGGTGACATGGGGATGGCCGCCCACCACCATGTCGGCGCCGGCGTCGATCATGGTCCGGGCCAGCTCACGCTGGCGCTCGCCGGGCCCGGGCTCCCGCTCCCAGCCCCAGTGCATGAAGGGGATCACCAGGTCGGCCCCGGCGGCCCGGGCGGCCCGGATGTCGGCGACGACCTGGCTATCCTCGCTCCAGGCGACGCCGGGCCAGTCGGGACCGGCCTCGAAGGAGCGGGGCTTGAACTCGCTGTAGCCCAGCACGGCGATGCGCAGCCCCCCCTTCTCGATCCACAGGGGAGCGTGGGCGGCGGCCAGGTCGCGGCCGCCGCCGAAGGAGCGGATGCCGCTCTTTTCCAGATAGTCCAGGGTTTCGACGAAGGCCGCCTTGCCGTAGTCGCCGGCGTGGTTGTTGGAGACCGCCAGGGCGTTGAAGCGGCCCTTCAGCACTTCCAGCACCCGGGGATGGGCGCGGAAGGTGTAGATTTTGTTGTCCAGGGCCTTGCCGCCGGTGGCGATGGGGCATTCCAGGTTGCCGATGGCGTAGTCGGCATCGGCCAGCAGGGGCGCGAAGGCGGCCAGGGGGTCGCCGCCGGCGGCGATGGTGCGGCCCGGGCCGTCGTCCAGCATGATGTCGCCGGCGAAGACCAGGTGCACCGGCTCGGCCCGGCCGGCGCCGGCGTGGAGGAAGAGGGCGGCGGCCAGGCCCAGGCAGGAGAGCAGCGCTTTCATGGGGCGCTTCTGGTCCCGGGCTGCAGCTCGCACCAGTACTGGAGTTCGCCGTCCCGCAGGGGCTCGTAGACGAAGTGCAGGCCGGTGAAGCCGTAAGGTTTGCCGGCGCCGTTGGCGGGCGGGTAGGGGTAGGTGGCCTGGTGGATGAGCACCGGGCTGTCGTCCCGGTCGGCGTAGGTGTAGATCTTGATGGCCCCGAGGTCGGCGGGCACGGTCTGGAGGGTCACCCGGAAGCGGAAGTAGGACCCCACCTGAATGCTCGGCACCGGGTAGGGCGACTTGGCCGGCTGGGCGACCAGGGTCCGGGTCTCGCCGCCGTAGGTGTAGTGGCAGGCGACGGCCTGGGCCGCGGCGGGCAAGGGCAGGGCGAGGGCCAGCAGGACAGGGTGGAACTTCGGCACGGGTTTCAGAACTTGAGGGCGGCGATCAGGGATTGTACTTCGTCGGCCGATTCTTCCAGGATGCCGGCCAGGGTCTCCTCGCCGACGGCCATGTCGATGGTGGCGGCCGGCTGCGGGCCGCCGTCCCGAAGTTGCCGCCGGGGCGACCGGGTCGATGTCAGGCTGTCGGCCAGCAGCAGGGTGTCCGCCAGACTCCTGGGCGGCAGGGCCTGGTAGCCGGGCCAGAAGTCCTCCATGGCGGCCCGGATCGACGCGGGCACTCCCAGGGCCTTCAGCACGGCTCGGCAGATTTCCTCTTCGCCTCCCGCACTGTCCGCCGGGGCTTCCTCCAGCAGGGAAGGGTAACGTCCCAGCCGGGAGAGCAGGTAGAAGCAGCCCACTTCGTGCACGATGCCGGCGAACAGGGCGGTTTCCGGGTCGAGGCGGGTCACCCGCCGGGCGATGACCCGAGCCAGGGCGGCGACCTGGGTGGTGTGCTCCCACAGCTGTTCGGCCAGGGCCCGGTGGTCGGGCCGGCACAGGGCGCCGGCCATCTGCCGTGCCGCCATGGCGGTGGCGAGGCAGCGCAGGGCGGGAAAGCCGAGGCGGGAGATGGCGGCCCGCACCTGGGTGATCTCCCGGCCGCTCCGGTTGTAAGCCAGGGAATTGGCGATGGCCACGGCCTTCGCCGCCAGCAGGGGTTCCGACTGCACCACCCGGGCCGCTGTATCGATGTGGCAGTCCGGGTCGTCCAGGGCTTCCTTGACCTTCAGGGCGACCCGGAAACTGGTCGGGAAAGCCAGCTCGCCGCGGGCGGCTTCGTCAGCGATGATTTTCAGGGCTCGGGGTCTGTCCATGGCGAGCGCCATCATAACCCCGGCCCCGATTGCTATGCCAGGCGCTTGACGATCTCGGTGGTGAGGGCGGCCTGGTTCATGCAGTAGAAATGCAGGCCGGGTGCCCCGCCCGCCAGCAGGCGCTGGCAGAGCTCGGTGACCACGTCGAGGCCGAAGGCCCGGATGGAGTCGGCGTCGTCGCCGTAGCTCTCGAATTTCTTCCGCATCCAGCGCGGGATGTCGGCGCCGCAGGCATCCGAGAAGCGGGCCAGCTTGGAGAAGCTGGAAATGGGCATGATGCCGGGCACGATGGGAATCTCCACCCCCAGGGCCCGGGCCTCGTCCACGAAGTGGAAATAGGCGTCGGCGTTGTAGAAATACTGGGTGATGGCGGAATTGGCGCCGGCATCGACCTTGCGCTTGAAGTTGAGCAGGTCGTCCTTCGGCGACCTGGCCTGGGGGTGCCATTCCGGGTAGGCGGCGACTTCGATGTCGAACCAGTCGCCGGTTTCCCGGCGGATGAATTCGACCAGCTCGTTGGCGTAGCGCAGTTCGCCCGGATCGGCCATGCCGGAGGGCAGGTCGCCCCGCAGGGCGACGATGCGGCGGATGCCTTCGGCCCGGTATTCCTCGAGGATTTCCTTGATGCCGGCCCGGGTGGAGCCGATGCAGGAAAGGTGGGGGGCCGCGGAGAGCCCTTCGGCGACGATGTCCTTGACGATGGCGAAGGTGCGCTCCCGGGTGGAGCCGCCGGCGCCGTAGGTGACCGAGAAGAAGGCCGGCCGTAGCTCAGCCAGCTTCTTGCGGGTGGCGGCGAGCTTGTCGACGCCTTCCGCCGTCTGGGGCGGGAAAAATTCGATGGAAAGTTCGGTTGTCATTGTGTGAGCCAGATGAAGAATTCGCGGTTGCCGTCGCCGCCGGTGATGGGGCTGTCGAACCAGCCCCGGACCGTGAGACCGGCATCTGCCGCCGCCTGCCGCAGCTTGTCCTCGACTTCGGCGTAGAGGGCCGGGTCGCGCACGATGCCGCCCTTGGCGAGGCCCTGGGGACCGACCTCGAACTGGGGTTTGACCAGCAGCAGCATGTCTCCGCCTTCACCGAGCAGGACCGGCAACTGGGGCAGGACCAGGGTGAGGGAAATGAAGGAGACGTCGGCGACGATGAGATCGAAGCCTGCCGCCGGCCGTTGTCCGCCCAGGTCGGCGGGGGCCAGGGCCCGGCAATTGACGCCTTCGATGCAGGTCACCCGCCCGTCGTCCCGCAGCCGGGGATGGAGCTGGCCGTGGCCGACGTCTACCCCCACTAGCCGGGCGGCGCCGGCCTGCAGCAGGCAGTCGGTGAAGCCGCCGGTGGATTGGCCCACGTCCAGGCAGACGCGGCCGGCGACGGCGACGCCGCTGGCCGCCAGGGCCCCGGCCAGCTTGAGGCCGCCCCGGGACACGAAGCGGTCGGCCGGGTCGGCCTCCACCGTCAGGTCGGCAGCCGACGGCAGGTCCTGGGCCGGCTTGGCGACCGGGTTCCCGGCCCAGCGCACCCGGCCGGCGCCGATGAGACGCTGGGCGGCGGTGCGGGAAGCGGCCAGGCCGGCTTCCACCAGGAGCTGGTCGGCCCGGGGCACGGTCAGTCCTCCTGCCTGGGCAGCAGGAGGGAGCTCAGCACCCAGGAAATGACGCTGTAGACGATGGAGCCCAGCAGGGCGGACCAGAAGCCGCCCACCGCGAAACCTTCGATCAGCGCCGCCGCCAGCTGAAAGAGGGCGGCGTTGATGACGAAGATGAAGAGCCCCAGGGTGAGGAGCGTCACCGGCAGGGTGAGGAGCACCAGGATGGGCCGCAGGACGGCATTGACCAGTCCCAGCACCAGGGCCGCCATGAAGGCGGCCCCCAGGCTCGCCACCTGGATCGACGGCACGACGTAGGGCAGGGCCATGAGCGCCGCAGCGTTGACGATCCAGAGGACGAGGAGGCGCATGGTCTTAGTACCGGTAGTGGTCGGCCTTGTAGGGGCCGTCGACGGAGACGCCGATGTAGGCGGCCTGCTGCTCGGTGAGCTTGGTGAGCTGGGCGTTCAGCTTCTTGAGCTGGAGCCGGGCCACCTTCTCGTCCAGGTGCTTGGGCAGGGTATACACGCCCACCGGGTAATCAGCGGTGCGGGTATAGAGCTCGATCTGGGCGATGGTCTGGTTCGCGAAGCTGGAGCTCATCACGTAGCTCGGGTGGCCGGTGGCGCAGCCGAGGTTCACCAGGCGGCCCTTGGCCAGCAGGATGATGCGGTTGCCGGAGGGCATGACGATGTGGTCCACCTGGGGCTTGATCTCCTCCCACTGGTACTTCTCGATGGAAGCGACATCGATCTCGTTGTCGAAGTGGCCGATGTTGCAGACGATGGCCTGGTCCTTCATCTTGACCATGTGGTCGTGGGTAATGACGTGGTAGTTGCCGGTGCAGGTGACGAAGATGTCGGCCTTGTCGGCGGCGTAGTCCATGGTCACCACCCGGTAGCCTTCCATGGCGGCCTGGAGGGCGCAGATGGGGTCGACCTCGGTGACCCAGACCTGGGCGGAGAGGGCGCGCAGGGCCTGGGCGGAACCCTTGCCCACGTCGCCGTAGCCGCAGACCACGGCGACCTTGCCGGCGACCATGACGTCGGTGGCGCGCTTGATGCCGTCCACCAGGGATTCGCGGCAGCCGTAGAGGTTGTCGAACTTGGACTTGGTGACCGAATCGTTCACGTTGATGGCCGGGAACTTGAGGTCGCCGCGCTCGTGCATCTGGTAGAGGCGGTGCACGCCGGTGGTGGTTTCCTCGGTGACGCCCTTGATCTGGCCCAGGCGCACGGAGTACCAGTTGGGCGCCACTGCCAGCTTGGCCCTGATGGCGGCGAACAGGATGCGCTCCTCCTCGGAGCCCGGGTTGGCCAGGACGGAGAGGTCCTGCTCGGCCTTGGCACCCAGGTGCAGCAGCAGGGTGGCGTCGCCGCCGTCGTCCAGGATCATGTTGGAGTAGCCGCCGTCGGCCCACTCGAAAATGCGGTGGGTGTAGTCCCAGTACTCGGTCAGGCTTTCGCCCTTGACGGCGAAGACGGGTATGCCATCGGCGGCGATGGCGGCGGCGGCGTGGTCCTGGGTCGAGAAGATGTTGCAGGAGGCCCAGCGCACTTCGGCCCCCAGGGCGGTCAGGGTCTCGATGAGGACCGCGGTCTGGATGGTCATGTGCAGGGAACCAGTGATGCGGGCGCCCTTCAGGGGCTTGGCAGCCGCGTATTCCTCGCGGATGGCCATGAGACCGGGCATCTCGGTCTCGGCGATCTTGATTTCCTTGCGGCCCCAGGCGGCCAGGCCCAGGTCGGCGACGACGTAATCTTTGAATTCAGCCACAGTAAGCTCCTTCTGTGGCCGGGCAGGATGCTCACCCGGCATCCCGTGCCCGGCACGGGTTGATTGGGTGAGCGCCGTTTTGAACCGAGCCTGAGGGAAGACACCCCTGCAGCGCTCCTCGGTAAGTCGCTAATTGTACAGGATTTCAGGTCGTACGGGCGGCGGCCTCGCCGGCCCAGTAGCGGTCCACGTCCTTGATGCCCCATTTGACCGCGTCTTCCCGTCCCGCGATCTTGTCGCGGCAGCCGGGGCGGGCAAGGTCGACGATCTCCGGCTTGATGTAGGCCTGGGACTTGGCGGAAAAGAACACTTTCACCCGGGGCGTGAGCAGGGACTTGTCGCTCTGCTCCAGGACGACGCCGAGGCGTCCGGATTCCAGGCGGACGAAGGAGCCCACCGGATAGATCCCCAGGCTCTTGACGAAGGCCTGGAAGACGACGGGGTCGAAGTGGCCCTTCCATTCCGCCATGCGCTTCACCGATTCCGCCGGATCCCAGCCCGCCTTGTAGGGGCGGTTGGAGGTGATGGCATCGTACACGTCGCAGACGGCGCCCATCTTGGCATAGAGGGAAATGTGCTCGCCCGTCAGTCCGTGGGGATAGCCGCTGCCGTCCATCTTCTCGTGGTGGTGCAGGCAGACGTCGATGATGGTTTCGGTCACCGCCTTGCTCACCAGGAGCAGCTTGTAGCCTTCCTCCGGATGGCGCTTCATGGTGGCGAACTCCTCGTCGGTGAGCTTGCCCGGTTTGTTCAGCACCTCCAGGGGCATCATCATCTTGCCCACATCATGGAGCAGGCCGGCCATGCCCAGCTCCCGGGTCTGGTCCTCGTCCAGGCCGAGCTGGCGGGCGAGGGCGATCATGAGGGCGCAGACCGCCACCGAGTGCATGTAGGTGTAGTCGTCCGCCGTCTTCAGGCGGGCCAGGCTGATGAGGGCGCCGGGGTTGCGCAGCACCGAATTGGAAATCTCCTCCACCAGGGACTGGGCCTGCTCGGCCTCGATGGCCTTGCCCATGCGGGCCTCCTGGAACATGGAGACGACGGCTTCCTTGGCCTTGGCGCAAATCCTGGCGGCCTTCTGCATCTCCTGCTCGATGGAGGTCTTCTCCGGCGGATGCCGCCGGCTGGTGGCCGTGGCCTCGGCCCGATGGGCCGCCGCTTCCTCTTCGGCGGTGGCTTCGCCGGGCTCAACGTCGAGGCCCCGGGAGGCGTCGATCCAGACTTCCCGGATGCTGCTGCCCATGATGAGGGCGATGTCCTTGGGGTCGGTGAGGACGAATTTCGTGCGCCAGAAAGGATGATCCAGCCAGGAACCGCAAAATTCGTGGAGATGCATGCCGAGGCGCAGATGCTCGACGGCTATCTTCTTTAACATGGCCGAATACCCCCTATGGGGGATAGTCTAACCCATAAAAAAGGGGAGCCCGAGGCTCCCCCTTGCCGAAACGGCGATGTCTGCGGCTTACAGGCCGGAAGCGGCCCACAGGGCCTCGGCCTTGTCGGTGGCTTCCCAGGTGAATTCCGGTTCGTCCCGGCCGAAGTGGCCGTAGGCGGCGGTCTTCTGGTAGATGGGGCGCAGCAGGTCGAGCATCTGGACGATGCCCTTCGGACGCAGGTCGAAGTGCTCGCGGACCAGGGCGGTCAGCTTCTCGTTGCTGATCTTGCCGGTGCCGTAGGTGTCCACCATGATCGAGGTGGGCTGGGCGACGCCGATGGCGTAGGACACCTGCACCAGGCACTTGGAAGCCAGGCCGGAGGCGACGATGTTCTTGGCGACGTAGCGGCCGGCGTAGGCGGCGGAACGGTCCACCTTGGAGGGGTCCTTGCCGGAGAAGGCACCGCCGCCGTGGGGCGCGGCACCGCCGTAGGTATCCACGATGATCTTGCGGCCTGTGAGGCCGCAGTCGCCCTGGGGACCGCCGACCACGAAGCGGCCGGTGGGGTTCACGAAGTACTTGATGTCGCCCTTGATCAGCTCCTTGGGCAGCACCGGCTTGATGATTTCCTCGACGACCGCTTCCCGCAGGGCAGCGAGTTCGATGTCCGGCGCGTGCTGGGTGGACAGCACGACGGCGTCGATGGCGTAGGGCTTGCCATCCACGTAGCGGATGGTGACCTGGGACTTGGCGTCCGGGCGCAGCCAGGACAGGCGACCGTCCTTGCGCAGGGCGGCCTGGCGCTCCACCAGGCGGTGGGACAGGTAGATGGGCAGGGGCATCAGGGACGGAGTCTCGTCGCAGGCGTAGCCGAACATCAGGCCCTGGTCGCCGGCACCCTGTTCCAGGGTATCGTCGTAGGCCTTGTTCACGCCCTGGGCGATGTCCGGGGACTGCTTGTCGTAGGCCACCAGCACGGCGCAGCCCTTGTAGTCGATGCCGTATTCGGTGTTGTCGTAGCCGATGCGCTTGATGGTGTCCCGGGCGACGTGCTGGTAATCGACGTTGGCGGAAGTGGTGATCTCGCCGGCCAGCACCACCAGGCCCGTGTTGCACAGGGTCTCGGCGGCGATGCGGGCATGCTTGTCCTCGGCCAGGATGGCATCGACGATGGCGTCGGAGATCTGGTCGGCGACTTTGTCAGGATGGCCTTCGGAGACCGATTCCGAAGTGAAGAGGTAATCGCTGTGCGCGGTCATTGTTCTGCTCCATTCGGCCCTTTGTTTGCCGGCGCTACCGGCTCCGGGCCACGAGCAGGCGACGCTTTAGCGGTATTTGGGAACTTTCCCGTCGCCCCGCAAGTTGTCTGATTAACTCGGCGACTTGATAATGTTAGCTTTTTTCCCGCGGCTTGCAACCCCAGGACATACATGGTTTTCCTCTTCCGCCTGTTGAGTCGGCTGCCTCTGGGGGTGGTGCACGCTGTAGGGGCCGGGCTCGGCCGGCTGACCTATCTCCTGTCTCCCACCTACCGCCGCCATCTGCGGCAGAACATGGCCCAGGCTGGCATCGGCGCCGAATTGCGGGGCGAAGCGGTGGCCGAGGCCGGCAAGCAGGTCCTGGAACTGCCCCGCATCTGGCTGCGGCCCCTTGAGGACGTGACCGCCCAGATGGCCGAGGTCATCGGCTGGGAGCACGTCGAAGCCGCCCAGCGGGCCGGCAAGGGTATCCTCTTCCTCACCCCCCACCTGGGCTGCTTCGAGATCACCGCCCAGTATTACGCCGCCTTCGGCGACATCACCGTCCTCTACCGCCCGCCCCGCCAGGCGGCCCTCCAGGCCATGATCGAGCAGGGGCGCCGGCGGCAGCGCCTGCACCTGGCCCCTGCCGACCTCTCCGGCGTGCGTTCCCTGATCAAGGCCCTGAAGCGGGGCGAGGCAGTCGGCATGCTGCCCGACCAGGCTCCCAAGGTGGGGGAGGGCGCCTGGCTGGATTTCTTCGGTCGCCCGGCCTACACCATGACCCTGGCCGCCCGGCTCAGCGAGACCGGCGCCGCCGTCATCCTGGCCTGGGGCGAACGCCTGCCGGCCGGACGGGGCTACCGCCTCCACCTGCGTCCGCCCCTGCAGCCCCTGGCCGGGGACACCCTGGAACGGGCCGGGCAGATCAACCGGGAAATCGAGGCCCTGGTGCGGGAATGCCCGGGCCAGTACCTGTGGGGCTACAACCGCTACAAGCGGCCGGCCGGTGCCGAGCCGCCCCCCGTGAAGTCATGAAGAACTTCCTCTCCAGCCTGCTCCTCGCCTTCCTCTGGCTGCTCCACTGGCTGCCCCTGCCGGTGCTGCGGGCCATCGGCTGGCTGGTCGGTCATATCCTCTACGCCCTGGGCCGGGAGCGCCGGCGGGTGGCCCTCACCAACCTGCGCCTCTGTTTTCCCGACTTGGCCGAAGCCGAGCGGGAACGCCTGGCCCGCCGCCATTTCATCGCCTTTTCCCGGGCCTTCATCGACCGCACCCTGGGCTGGTGGGCGCCCCGCTGGCGGCTCAGTCGCCTCATCCGCCTCCGGGGTGCCGAGAATCTCAAGGACCCCGAGGGCCGGCCGATCATCCTGCTCGCCCCCCATTTCGTCGGCCTCGATGCCGGTGGCACCATGATGACCATGACTACTCCCCTGGTCAGCGTCTACTCCAACCAGAAGAACCCGGTCATCAACCAGGTGCTCCTCAATGGCCGGCTACGCTTCAACCAGCCCATCCTCATGTCCCGCCAGGACGGCATGCGCAAGGCCATCAAGGCCCTCAAGGACGGCTATCCCTTCTACTACCTGCCGGACATGGACTTCGGTCCCAAGGAATCCATTTTCGTGCCCTTTTTCGGGGTGCCGGCGGCCACCATCACCGGCGTCTCGCGCCTCGCACGCCTCACCGGCGCCCGGGTGGTGCCCTGCATCACCCGCCAGGTGGCCGACGGCTACGAGGTGGAATTGCAGCCGGCATGGGACAATTACCCCGGCGAAAGCGTCGAAGCCGACACGGAACGCATGAACAGTTACATCGAAAGCCAGGTGCGGCGCATGCCGGAGCAGTATTTCTGGCTGCACAAGCGCTTCAAGACCCGGCCGCTCGGAGAACAGAGGTACTACAGATGACCGATTGCCTGAAGATCGAAATCCGCCCGGTGACTCCCGCCGACATCCCCGCCATTTCCACCCTGGCCCGGGAAATCTGGCAGGCCACCTACCCCGGCATCATCACCCAGGAGCAGATCGATTTCATGCTCGAGCAGCGCTACGGCGTCGAGCGCCTCTACGACGACCTGGAGCAGGCCGACAAGTGGCTAGACCAGGCCTTCTGCGACGGCCGGCGCATCGGCTTCGCCTTCTGCGAAATCTGTGACGGCGAGTACAAGCTGGACAAGCTCTACATCCACCCGGACGTCCAGCGCCGGGGCGTCGGCGGCCAGCTCATCGGGCATGTGGCCGAACGGGGCCGCAAGCTCGGCTACCCGGCGGTGATCCTGGCGGTCAACAAGCGCAACGAGCAGGCCATCGCTTCCTATAAGAAGTACGGCTTCGCCGTCCGCGACGCGGTGGTGAGCGACATCGGCTGCGGCTTCGTGATGGACGACTACATCATGGAGAAGAAACTTTAAGTTTTTGATACAACCCCATGTCTCTGCTATGCTTTTTTAATTCAATACGGGGTTCTCAGTGAAGCTCAAATTTACCAAGATGCACGGCCTGGGGAACGATTTCGTCGTCCTCGACGGCCTGCGCCAACATGTCGACCTCTCGCCGGAACAGCTGCGCTTTCTGGCCGACCGCCACTTCGGCGTCGGCTGCGACCAGATCCTGCTGGTGGAGGCGCCCTCCCAGGCCGGGGTCGATTTCCGCTACCGCATCTTCAATGCCGACGGCGGCGAAGTGGAGCAGTGCGGCAACGGCGCCCGCTGCTTCGTGCGCTTCGTCCACGAGACCGGCCTCACCGCCAAGCGGGAAATCCGGGTCGAGACCCAGCGGGGCATCATCGCTCCCCGTCTGGAAGCCAACGGCGAAGTGACCGTGGACATGGGCGCGCCCCGCTTCAAGCCGGAGGAAATTCCCTTTGTGAGCGACAGCGAGGCGGTGGTCCAGCCCCTGGAGGTGGGCGGGGAAACCGTCGATATCACCGTGGTGTCCATGGGCAACCCCCACGCCGTCCAGGTGGTGGATAGCGTGGACACCGCGCCGGTGGCGGCCCAGGGGCCGGCCATCGAGAACCACCCGCGCTTTCCCAGGCGGGTCAATGTCGGCTTCATGGAAGTGGCGGGTCGCCACGCCATCCGGCTGCGGGTCTTCGAGCGCGGCTCCGGCGAGACCCTGGCCTGCGGCACCGGCGCCTGCGCCGCTGTGGTCGCCGGCATCCGGCGCGGCCTCCTGGATTCGCCGGTGCGGGTCAGCACCCGGGGTGGCGACCTTTCCATCGCCTGGGGTGGTCCCGGGCAGCCGGTCCTCATGACCGGGCCCGCCGTGACCGTCTTCTCTGGAGAAATCGAACTATGACCGCTGCCTTCACCGCCGACGACGTCGCCCGCTTCCTGCAGGCTAACCCGGATTTCTTCGAGCAGTACGCCGATCTCCTGGCCCATCTCAACGTCCCCCATCCCCATGGCGGGCGGGCCATCTCCCTCAACGAGCGGCAGTTGCTGGTGATGCGGGAGGCCAACAAGCAGCTGGAGGGCAAGCTGGCGGAGCTGATCGCCTTCGGCGAGGAAAACGACGCCATCAGCGAGAAGGTCCATCGCCTGGCGGTGGCGCTGATCGCCGCCGAGACCTTCCCGGCCGTTCTCCATCTCCTCAACTTCCACCTGTGCGACGACTTCTCCGTGCCCCATGTGGCCCTGCGCCTGTGGGACAAGCCGGAGGGGGTCGAGGACCTGCCGGAATTCGCCGCCGTCAGCGAGGAACTCCAGGTCTTCGCCGAGACCCTGGCCCGGCCCTACTGCGGCTCCACCTCCGGTTTTGGCACCGCCTCCTGGTTCGGCGAGTACGCCCCCCATATCCGTTCCCAGGCCCTCATCGCCCTCCGGAACGGCGGCGGCACCATGGGCATGATCGCCCTGGGCAGCGAAGACGCCCAGCGCTTCTACGCCGACATGGGGACCCTCTACCTGGAACGCCTGGGCGAGATGGTTTCCGCCGCCCTGGCCCGGGTCACCAAGTCCGCACTGTGACCCCGGCGACCGCCGACGCCTACCTGGCCGAGCTGGCCGAGCAGCGCCGGCAGTCGCCCCACACCGTTGCCGCCTACCGGCGCGACCTGCAGAAGCTCCAGACCCTGGCCGGCGAGACACCCCTCGTCGGCCTCCAGGTGCATCACATCCGGCGCTTCGTCGCCCAGCTCCATGCCGGCGGCCTGTCCGGGCGCTCCCTGGCCCGGCTGCTGTCCGCCTGGCGCGGCTTCTACGCCTGGCTGGGGCGGCGGGACGAGGTGCAGGCCAATCCCTGCGACGGCATCCGTCCCCCCAAGTCGCCCAAGCGCCTGCCCAATGCCCTGTCGGTGGACGAGGCCGCCCGCCTCCTCGACACCCCGGAGGAGGGCGACACCGCCCTGGCCGCCCGGGATCTGGCCATTTTCGAACTCTTTTACTCCTCGGGCCTGCGCCTGGCCGAGCTCGCCTCCCTCAACCTCGACGCACTGGATTCCGCCGTGCGGGAAGGCGAGGTGCGGGTGACCGGCAAGCGTGACAAGACCCGCATCGTCCCGGTGGGTTCCCGGGCCCAGGCCGCCCTCGCTGCCTGGGGGCGGGAGCGCCCGGCCATGGCGGCCGGTGAAGAGGTGGCCCTGTTCGTCAGCCGGCGGGGCACCCGGCTGTCCCACCGGGTCATCCAGGAGCGCCTGCGGCGCCAGGCCCTGCTCGCCGGCCTGCCGACCCATGTCCATCCCCACATGCTGCGCCATTCCTTCGCCTCCCATGTCCTGCAGTCCTCCGGCGACCTGCGGGCGGTGCAGGAAATGCTCGGCCACGCCAGCATCGCCTCGACCCAGGTCTATACCCACCTGGATTTCCAGCACCTGGCCAAGGTCTACGACACCGCCCACCCCCGCGCCCGGCGCGGGAAAGGGGATTCCTGACCCGGGATTCCCGAGTCGATTCCGATTGACCGCAGGGCTGCTTCCAAATATGATTACCTGTTTCGAAAAATCGCCTGAATCAAGGAGTTAGTCATGGCCATCAACCGTACCCGCCGTTCCTCCCTGGAGCGCCGCTGCGTTTCCAAGTCCGCCAAGCGCCTGTTCAAGGGCTCCAGCAAGACCATGTTCAAGGTCATCTACGGCGCCGAGTGCCACGCCCGTAACCGCAAGGCCCTGGCCTAAGCGTCCGCTGCATTCCGGAGCCCCGGTCGCCGCAAGGTGGCCGGGGCTTCTTGCTTTTGTCCTCGAAGGTCGCCCATGGCACAACTCATTCTGGCTCCGGACAAGGAGCGCTCCGTCTTCAAGCGCCACCCCTGGCTGTTCGCGGGTTCCGTCGCCCACCTGGTGGGCCGGGCCCGGGCCGGCGACACGGTGGAAATCCTCGCCCACGACGGGCGGCCCCTGGGCCGGGCGGCCTTCAGCCCCAAGTCCCAGATCCGGGCCCGGCTGTGGACCTTCGACCCGGTCGAGACCATCGACGATGCCTTCTTCAAGCGCCGGGTCGCTGCCGCCGTCGCCCGCCGCGCCGGCCTGCCCGAGCTGGCCGGCCAGGAAGGGGTGCGGCTCATCCATGCCGAATCCGACGGCCTGCCCGGCGTCATCGCCGACCGTTACGGCGACACGGTGGTGGTCCAGCTCACCTCGGCCGGCGCCGACAAGTGGCGCTCGGCCATCGTCGGAGCCCTGGTCAAGGCCACCGGCTGCGCCCGGGTATACGAGCGCTCCGATTCCGAGGTGCGCGGCCTGGAAGGGCTGGAACCAGTAACCGGCTGGGTTCACGGCGAACCGCCGGGCGAAGCACTCACTATCATGGAGAACGGCGTCCGTCTTGGGGTTGATATTCTCGGCGGCCACAAGACCGGCTTCTACCTGGACCAGCGGGACAACCGCCTGCTCCTTGGCCAGCTTTCGGGCGGCAAGAGCGTCCTCAACTGCTTCTGCTACTCCGGCGGCTTCTCCCTCCAGGCCCTGGCCGGCGGCGCGGAGAGCGTGCTCTCCATTGACTCCTCGGGCCCGGCCCTCGACCAGGCCCGGGCCAACCTCGCCCTCAACCCCCAGCTGCCGGCGGACAAGGCCGAGTGGCTGGAGGCGGACGTCTTCGAGGCCCTGCGGGTCTTCCGCAAGGAAGGGCGCCAGTTCGACCTCATCGTCCTCGACCCGCCCAAGTTCGCCCCTTCCGCCGCCCACGCCGACCGCGCCTCCCGGGCCTACAAGGACATCAACCTCCTGGGCTTCCGGCTATTGAAGCCGGGCGGCCTGCTGATGACCTACTCCTGCTCCGGCGGCATCGGCCTCGAGCTGTTCCAGAAGATCGTCGCCGGCGCTGCCCTGGATTCCGGCCGGGATGCCCGCATCGTGCGGCGCCTGGCGGGCGCCGCCGACCATCCGGTGGCCCTCGCCTTCCCGGAAGGGGAATACCTGAAAGGCCTCCTGGTTCAAGTGGATTGACCACGCTAAACTGACCCGGTGAATTCCCTGCGCCACTTCCTTCTTGTCGTCGTCCTCGCCTTCGCCCAGCTGGCGGCGGGGGTGCATGCCGTCGAGCATGCGGCAAAGAAGGAAGGGGCGCTGCCGGCCCACGCCTGCGAACTCTGCCTGGCTGCCCACGACCTGGGTTCGAGCCTGCCCAGCGTCGCCGTCCTGCCGCCGGTGGTGGAAGTGCTGCTGACGCCGGAGGCCGTGTCCTTCAGCGCCCGCAGCCATCTGCCGGCGCCCCGCACCAGCCAGCGCGCCCCGCCCTTCGCCTGAAACGCTTCCCTGCATAGGCCGCGGCTCGTCGTCGCGGCCCCTTGTCTATTGCGTTTCAGGAGAAATCCATGTGGCAGAGAAAACTCGCCTTCGCCGCCGCCCTGGCTGTCTGCGGTGGCGCCCAGGCGGCCACGGATGCCGATCTGGCAGCGAATCTGGGTGAACTGCGGGCCCAGATCGAGGCTATGAAGAAGAGCTACGAGCAGCGCATCGCCGCCCTCGAAGCCAAGCTCGCCACCGCCGAGGCCGCCCAACCGGTCGCCCAGCCCGCCCCGGCGCCCGTCGCCGCGCCGCTGCCGCCGGCCGCCTCCCCGGGCGGCGGCGCCACCGCCTTCAACCCGGAAATCTCGGTCATCCTGGACGGCAAGTACGCCAGCACGTCCCGGAACCCCAACACCTACCGCCTGCGGGGTTTCCTCCCCAACGGCGGCGACATCGCGCCCCCGAAGCGCAGCTTCTCCCTGGGGGAGTCGGAGCTGGCCCTGGCCGCCAATGTGGACCACCTGTTCCGGGGCACGGCCCTCTTCGCCGTCGACCCCGACGGCGGCATCAGCGCCGAGGAAGCCTACATGGAGACCCTGGCCCTGCCTTCCGGCCTCAAGCTCAAGGCCGGCCGCTTCCTGTCCGGCATCGGCTACCTCAATGCCCAGCACCCCCATGCCTGGGACTTCGCCGATGCGCCCCTGGTCTACAAGGCCTTCTACGGCTCCCGCCTGGACAACGACGGCGTTCAGCTGCGCTGGCTGGCGCCCACTCCCGTCTTCCTCGAATTCGGCGCCGAGATGGCCCGGGGCGCCGGTTTCCCCGGCAACGAGCGCAACCGCAACGGCAACGGCCTCGGCACCCTGTTCGTCCATGTCGGCGACGACGTGGGGATTTCCCATTCCTGGCAGGCGGGGCTGTCCTACGTCGGCACCCGGCCCAACGGGCGGCAGTTCGAGGACATCGAAGCTGCCGGCAACGTCAATGCCGCCGGCAGCTTCGCCGGCACCAGCCACACCGTCGGCGCCGACCTGGTGTGGAAGTGGGCGCCCAACGGCGATCCCACCTACCGCAATTTCAAATTCCAGGCTGAATACATGCAGCGCCGGGAGAACGGCAGCCTGGCCTACGACGACACCGCCAGTGCCGCCATTCCGGCCGGTGCCGGCCTGGTCGGCAACGCCACCGACGGCTACCGCCGCCGCCAGTCCGGCTGGTATGCCCAGGGAGTCTGGCAATTCATGCGCGGCTGGCGGGTGGGCTACCGCCACGACGCCCTCGACTCGGGCAGCGCCAGCCTCGGCCCCGCCCTGGCCCTGGCCGATGCCGCCGGACTGCAGCGCTACAACCCCCGGCGCGACAGCCTGATGGTGGACTGGTCGCCGTCGGAATTCTCCCGGGTGCGCCTGCAGTTCGCCCGGGACGATTCCCGGGGCCCGGGGCTGGAGGACAACCAGTTCTTCGTCCAGTACATCATGAGCCTGGGCGCCCACGGCGCCCACAAGTTCTAAGGAGAGGGACATGAAACGGATTCTTGCGGCTCTTTCCCTGCTGGCCTTCGCCTGGCCCGCCGTGGCGGCCATCAACGTCTTCGCCACCCTGCCGGAGTGGGGGGCGCTGGCCCAGGAGATCGGCGGCGACAAGGTCAAGGTTTACACGGCGACCCACGCCCTCCAGGACCCCCACCGCATCGAGGCCAAGCCTTCCCTCCTGGCCCAGGCCCGGCGCGCCCAGCTGGTGGTGGCCAACGGCGCCGACCTGGAAATCGGCTGGCTGCCGCTGGTGGTGCGGGATTCGGGCAATCCGGCCATCCAGGTGGGGCAGCCGGGCTACTTCGAGGCCACCCAGTACGTCCAGCGCCTGGAAATCCCGGCAGTGGTGGACCGCATCCACGGCGACGTCCATCCGGCCGGCAACCCCCACATCGCCACCGATCCCCGCAACCTCCTCAAGGTGGGCGAAGCCCTGGCCGGCCGGCTGGCCGCCGTCGATCCGGCCAACGGCGCCGCCTATGCCGCCGGCTACCAGGCCTTCGCCGCCAAGATGCAGGCGGCGATCCAGCGCTGGGAAAAAGCCGCGGCGCCCCTGCGTGGCGTGCCGGTCATCGTCCAGCACAAGACCTTCAGCTACCTGCTGGCCTGGCTGGGCATGAAGGAAGTGGCGACCCTGGAGCCCAAGCCCGGGGTCGAGCCTACCAGCGGCTACCTGACCGAGGTCCTGGCCCGGCAGAAGGCCCAGCCGGCCCGCCTGATCCTGCGCGCCGCCTACCAGAACGAGGGTCCGAGCGCCTGGATGGCCCGGGAGGCCAAGCTCCCCGTCGTCGTCCTGCCCTACACCGTGGGCGGCAGCCCGACGGCCAAGGATCTCTTCTCCCTGTTCGACGAGACCGTGGCCCGGCTCCTGAAGGGCCTGGAATGAGCGGGCCCCTGCTGGTCACCGAGGACCTCGTCGCCGGCTGGGGGGCGCCGGTGACCCCGCCCCTCACCCTTCGACTGGCGGCCGGGGAAATCGTCGGCCTGGTGGGACCCAACGGTGTCGGGAAATCCACCTACCTGTCGGCCCTCACCGGCGGCGCCCGCATCTTCGGCGGCCGTCTCGACGAGCGGCCGGGGCTGCGCCTCGCCCTCCAGACCCAGGCCTCGCCGCCCTTCGGGGGCCTGCCCCTGTGCGGCGAGGAGCTGCTGCGCCTGACCGGCGCCAGCCCGGAGGGACTGCCCCCCTGGCTGGCCGACAAGCTGGCCTGGCGCCTCGACCGCCTGTCCGGCGGCCAGCGCCATTTCCTCGCCCTGTGGGCCATCCTCCAGTCGCCGGCCGACCTGGTCCTGCTGGACGAGCCCACCAACAACCTGGACGTCGCCGGTGTCGCCCACCTGGAAGGCGCCGTCCGCCGCCGGGCCGCCGAGGGAGTCGGCGTGCTGGTGGTGAGCCATGACCACGACTTCGTGGACCGGGTCTGCGACCGGGTGGTCAACGTGGAGCCCCGGGCGCAATGACGGAAATCTTCTCCCCCCTCTTTCTCCAGCCCTTCCTGATCGGTTTGTGCTTCGCCGTGCTGCTGCCCCTCTTCGGCTGCTACCTGCGCCTGCGGGACGAGTGGCTGGCGGCCTTCGCCTATGCCCACGTGGCGGCGGCCGGGGCCCTGGCCGCCATGGCCCTGGAATTGCCTCTGGTCCTGGGCGGCGCCGGCCTGGCCGTACTGGCTGCCCTGGTCAAGCGCCTGGCGGCCTCCCGCCTGGCCGGCGGCACCGCCTATGCCCTGCTGCTCCTCGTGGGCTGGGCGGCGTCGGTACTGATGACCTCCAACCTGCCCATGGCCGAGCGCCTGGGGCACGCCCTCTTCGACGGCCAGCTCTATTTCGCCGACCCGACCCAGCTCGCCATCGCCGTCGTCTGCCTGGTGGTGGCGCTGCCGCTGCTGGCCGTGCTCTCCCGGCATCTGCTCCTGGCCCAGCTCTACCCGGCCTTCTTCAGCGCCCGCAAGCTGCCCGCCTGGCGCGTCCACCTGGGATTCGACCTGCTGGCGGTGGCCGTGCTCGCCGTGGCCACCATGTCCCTCGGGGTGATGGGGGCCTTCGCCCTGGTCTTCGTGCCGCCCTGGGTGGTATTCGGCCGGGCCGGCAGCTGGCGGCGGGGCCTGCTCTTTTCGTGCCTGCTCGGGGTGGGCGGCTACGTACTGGCCTTCGTCCTCGCCCTGCGCCTGGACCAGCCCTTCGGGCCGGTGCTGGCGGTGGTCCTGGTGGCCCTGGGAATAGCCACATTGCGTAGATAGCGGCATTGCACCTGAGCACCCGGCGTGCTAAAAGAACGGTTCTTGCCCGACGATCCCCATGGTCTTCTCACTCTTCAGGAAACCCCAGAAAAAGATGCCGGAGCGCCCGGTGGCGCGGCCGAAGCCGGCGACTGCACCGGTGCCGGAGGGGAAGGCCGATGCCCGGGGGGCGCTCCCCGAGCCGGAAGCTGAGGCCAAACCGGCCGTCGGCACCGAAGCGCCCGAGGCCCTCGACTTCACCGATTCCCAGTTCGCCAAGGCCGGCGACATGGCCATCGACATGGACCACGATGGCGACCCGGTCCAGGCCGACATCGAGCAGGCGGCCGTCCTCTTCGCCAACGGCCAGGACGGGGCCGCCCGGGCAGTCCTGGAGATATCCGCCCGTGCCCATGCCGGCGCCGATGCCGAGCGGCTCTGGCGCATGCTCCTCGACCTGGTGCAGGTGTTGGGCGACCAGGCCGCCTTCGAGAAGCTGGGGGTGGAATTCGCCCAGGCCTGCGAGACCTCGCCCCCCGCCTGGCGCCAGCCCGAGTCCTCGCCTCCGGCCGCGGCCCCGGGCGAGAAGACCCTGGTCCTGCAGGGCGTTGTCTCCGGCGCCGACGCCCCGGAAATCCTCAACCTCAAGGCTGCCCTGGCAGGCAAGGGGCCCCTCCGGATCGACCTGGGCCGGCTGGCGAGTTGCGACGACGCGGCGGCCGGCGCCCTCTGCGACGGCCTGCGCCTGGCCCGCCGGCAGGGAGTGGCGGTGGCCCTGGACGGCGCCGACGGCCTGGTGGGCCGCCTGGAGAACCGCCTGGTGGCCGGCCAGCCGGAGTCGGCCGGGGCCTGGCTGCTGCTCCTGGAACTCTACCAGCGCCTGGGCAAGGCCGAGGTGTTCGAAGAGAGGGCGGTGGATTACGCGGTCACCTTCGAGGTCTCGCCCCCCTCCTGGGAGGACGCCAAGGCGCTTGCCAAGGCCGCCGGGGTGCCGGCGACAGCCGCGGCGCCCGCCGAGCAGGCCCTTTTCCTGGCGGGGGAACTCAAGAACTATCGTTTTGGCGAACTGCCGAACTATCTCGACTCCGCCGACCAGCCGATCCTGGATTTCTCGCGGGTCAAGCGCGTCGATTTCTTCTCGGCCGGCCAGCTGCGCAACACCCTGGCGCCCTATCGGCGGCAAGGCAAGGAAATAGTTATCCGCCATCCCCATCGTCTGGTGGCGGAATTGATGGGCATCGTTGATCTCAACAGCGTTGCCCGCATCATCGTTCCAAAATCTTAGGAATTCGTCTATGGAGCAATATCACGGCACCACGATCCTGTCGGTGCGCCGGGGCAATCGCGTGGCCATGGGCGGCGACGGCCAGGTGACCCTCGGCAACATCGTCGTCAAGGCCACCGCCCGCAAGGTCCGCCGCCTCTACCAGAACCGCATCCTGGCGGGATTCGCCGGCGGCACCGCCGACGCCTTCACCCTTTTCGAGCGCTTCGAGGCCAAGCTGGAAAAGCACCAGGGCAACCTGCTGCGCTCGGCGGTGGAATTGGCCAAGGATTGGCGCACCGACCGCATGCTGCGGCGCCTGGAAGCCATGCTCTCCGTCGCCGACACCGAGAATTCCCTCATCATCACCGGCAACGGCGATGTGCTCGAGCCCGAGCAGGGCATCGTCGCCATCGGTTCCGGCGGCGCCTACGCCCAGAGTTCAGCCCGGGCCCTGCTGGAGAACACCGACCTGGATCCCGCCGAGATCGTCACCAAGTCCCTGGAGATCGCCGGCGATATCTGCATCTACACCAACCGCAACTTCACCATCGAGGTGTTGGAATGACCGCGATGACCCCTCCGGAAATCGTCCACGAACTGGACAAGCACATCGTCGGCCAGGGCAAGGCCAAGAAGGCCGTGGCCATCGCCCTCAGGAACCGCTGGCGGCGGGCCCAGGTGGCGGAGCCCCTGCGCCAGGAGATCACCCCCAAGAACATCCTCATGATCGGCCCCACCGGGGTCGGCAAGACGGAGATCGCCCGGCGCCTGGCGCGGCTCGCCAATGCCCCCTTCATCAAGATCGAGGCGACCAAGTTCACCGAGGTGGGCTATGTCGGACGGGATGTGGACACCATCATCCGGGATCTGGTGGAGATCGCCATCAAGAACAACCGGGAGCAGGCCATGAAGCGGGTGCGCTCCCGGGCCGAGGACGCCGCCGAGGATCGCATCCTCGACATCCTCCTGCCCCCCGCTCGCAGCCCCGGCTTCTTCGCCGAGGGCAGCGCCAGCCAGGGCGAGGACAACGCCACCCGGCAGAAATTCCGCAAGAAGCTGCGGGAAGGGGAATTCGACGACAAGGAAATCGACATCGAGGTGACCCTGCCCTCCATGCAGGCGGAAATCTTCGCCCCGCCGGGGATGGAGGAGCTGACCCAGCAGATCCAGGGCATGTTCCAGAACCTCGGCACCGGCCGCAAGAAGTCCCGCAAGCTCAAGATCATTGAGGCGCGCAAGCTCCTGGTGGACGAGGAGGCGGCCAAGCTGGTCAATGACGAGGAAGTGAAGCTGGAGGCGGTGAAGAACGTCGAGCAGAACGGCATCGTCTTCCTGGACGAGATCGACAAGATCGCCAGCCGCTCGGAAGCCCAGGGGGCCGACGTCTCCCGCCAGGGCGTCCAGCGCGACCTGCTGCCCCTGGTGGAAGGCACCACCATCTCCACCAAGTACGGCATGATCAAAACCGATCACATCCTGTTCATCGCCTCCGGCGCCTTCCACCTGGCCAAGCCCTCGGACCTCATCCCCGAACTCCAGGGCCGCTTCCCCATCCGGGTCGAGCTGGATTCCCTGTCGGTGGCCGACTTCGAGCGCATCCTGACCCAGACCGACGCCTGCCTGACCCGCCAGTACCAGGCCCTGCTGGAAACCGAAGGGGTCGAGGTGGCCTTCGCCGAGGACGGTATCCGCCGCCTGGCGGAAATCGCCTACCAGGTAAACGAGAAGACCGAGAACATCGGTGCCCGGCGCCTGTACACGGTCATGGAGAAGCTCCTGGAGGAGGTCTCCTTCGAAGCCGGCAAGACCGGCCAGCCGGCCACGGTGACCGTGGACCGCGCCTACGTGGAGCAGCGCCTGGCCGGACTGGCCGGGGACGAAGACCTGTCGCGCTACGTCTTGTGAGCGCCGACAGCCTGTTCGTCCGCATCACCGCCATCCTCTTCCCCATCCTGGCCATCGTGGCGGCCGGCTATTTCTATGGCCGCCGCCACAAGCCGGAAATGGCGGTGGCCAACCGCCTCAACATGGATGTCTTCGTGCCGGCCCTGGTGTTCGGGGCCATGGCGGGTAAGTCCTTCGACCTGACGGCCTTCGGTCCCCTGGCGACCGGGGCGCTGCTGGTGCTCCTGGGCAGCGGCCTGCTAGCCTGGCCGGTGGCCCGGCTGCTCGGCGTCTCCTGGCGCACCTTCGTGCCGCCCATGATGTTCAACAACTCCGGGAACATCGGCCTGCCCCTGGCGGTGCTGACCTGGGGAGAGGCGTCCCTGCCGGCGGCGGTGATCCTGTTCATGGTGGAGAACACCCTGCATTTCTCCTTGGGCGCCCGCATGCTCGACCCCCACGCCCGGCTCCTGACCCTGTGGCGGGTGCCGGTGGTGGCGGCGGCCATCGCCGGCCTGCTGGTGGCGGCCTTCAAGATTCCCGTGTGGCAGCCGGCGGTCATCGCCATCAAGATGCTGGGAGACATCGCCGTTCCGCTGCTCCTCTTCGCCCTCGGGGTGAGGATGACCGATGTCGCCTTCGGCGACTCCAAGGTGGCGGTGGCCGGGGCGCTGCTGCGGCCCCTGGCCGGCATGGCGCTGGCCTGGGCGGCGGCCTGGGGCCTCGGCCTGGGCGTCCAGGAAACGGCCATGCTGCTGGTCTTCGGCGCCCTGCCGCCGGCGGTGCTCAACTTCCTGTTTGCCGAGCGCTACCGCCAGGAGCCGGAACGGGTGGCCTCCATCGTCCTCATCGGCAACCTGGCCGCCCTGATCTTCCTGCCTCTGGCCCTGGCCCTGGTGCTGTAGGGCACGGGGCTCAGAGGCCGAGGTAGGCCCGGCGCACCTCGTCGTTCTCCAGCAGTTCCTTGCCGGGGCCGGAGAGGACGGTGCGCCCCGCCTCCAGCACATAGCCCCGGTGGGCGATGGAGAGGGCGTGGCGAGTGTTCTGCTCGACCAGGAGGACGGTGACGCCGGCGGCGTTGATGTCCCGGACGATGCGGAACATCTCCTCGACCATGATGGGCGCCAGCCCCAGGGAGGGCTCGTCCAGCATCAGCACCTTGGGCGCCGCCATCAGGCCGCGGCCGATGGCGACCATCTGCTGCTCGCCGCCGGACAGGGTGCCGGCCAGCTGCTTCTGCCTTTCCCTGACCTTGGGGAAAACGGAGAACACCTGCTCGAGGCGCTCGGTGCGCCCCGCCGCTGGGGTCGGATAGGCACCCATCAGCAGGTTTTCGAGCACGGTCATGTCGGGGAAGAGGCGCCGGCCCTCGGGCACGTGCACCACGCCCCGGCGGACGATGTCCATGGACGAGCAGGCGTCCACGCGCTCGCCGTCGAGGCTGATCTGCCCGCCCTTGGGCTGGATCAGCCCGGACAAGGTCTTCAGGGTGGTGGTCTTGCCGGCCCCGTTGGCGCCGATGAGGGCGACGATCTCCCCGGCCGGCACCTCGAAGGAGACGTCCCAGATGGCCTGGACGGCGCCGTAGGCGACCTGGAGGTTGCTAACGCTCAGCATCAGGCCGCTCCTTCGCCCAGGTAGGCCTTGATCACTTCCGGGTTCTGCACCACCTCGGCGGGCCGGCCGTCGGCGATCTTGACGCCGTGGTGCAGGACGACGACGCGGTCGCAGATTTTCATGATGGCTCGCATGTGGTGCTCCACGAGGATGACGGTGACGCCGCCGTCCCGGATGCGCTGCACTAGGTCGCAGGCGGTTTCCACCTCGGTCGGGTTGAGGCCGCCCATGGGCTCGTCGAGGAACAGCACCTTGGGCCGAGTGGCGAGGGCCCGGGCGATTTCCAGGCGCTTCTGCTCCCCCAGGGTGAGCTCGCCGGCGGGGCGGTGGCGTTTGGCGCCGAGGCTGACGATGTCCAGGATGCGGTCGGCTTCGGCCTCGGCCTTGCCGCGCTCCGGTTCATGCAGGAAGGCCGCCAGGGTGGCGTTCTCCCGCACCGAGAGCTTGCGGAAGGGCTTGACGATCTGGAAGGTGCGGGCGACGCCCTGGCGGACGATGGCATGGGGCTTGAGGCCCACCAGGTTGCGACCAGCCAGCCGGACCTCGCCGGAGGTGGGGGTGACGAAGCCGGCCATGAGGCTGAAGGCGGTGGTCTTGCCGGCGCCGTTGGGGCCGATGAGGCCCAGGAGCTCGCCCTGGCCGAGGGTGAAGGAGAGTTCCGACACCGCCCGCAGGCCGCCGAAATCCTTGGTCAGCTTCGAGACTTCCAGGAGGGGCGGGGCGGTGTCGACCTGGGGCACAATTTCGCGCAATGGCATGTTCATGGCCGCCTCCTATTCCGCCGCCCGGGGCAGCACGAAGTGGCGCAGCCGGCCCCAGATGCCGTCCGGCAGATAGCGGATCACCAGCATCATGAACAGTCCGTAGAAGATGAGGTGGCCCACCTGGAAATGCTCCCGGAAGACTTCGGCGATGGTGACCAGGAAGACGGCGCCGATGATGGGCCCGGTGGTGGTGGCGATGCCGCCGACCACGGCGATGAACACCATCTCCACCGAGAGGGCGATGGAAAACACCGCGTCCGGCTCGATGTAGCGGAAATAGAGGGCGTAGAAGCCCCCGGCCAGGCCGGCGATGGCGGCCGACAGGGCCAGGGTGACGACCTTGGTGCGCACGGTGTCGATGCCGGCGGCCTCGGCGCTGTCGGCATCCTCCCGGATGGCCAGCAGGTAGGCGCCGAGCCGGGAGCGGGACAGCCAGTGGGTGACCCCCATGGCCAGGGCGGCGAGGGCCAGGACCAGGTAGTAGAAGGGCACCTTGCTTTCCCAGTCGAGGGTATGGCCCAGGAAGCTGACCTCCGGCAGGGTGGTGATCTGCAGGCCCATGGGGCCGCCGGTGAGGCTTTCCCAGTTGAGGGCCACCAGGCGGACGATTTCCGCCACCGCCAGGGTCGCCAGGGAGAAATAGGGGCCCTTGAGGCGGAAGCAGACGAAGCCGATGGGCAGGGCGACGATGGCCGCCAGGGCGGCGCCGCAGACGATGCCCAGCCAGGGTGGCAGGCCCAGGCTCAGGTAGAAGAGCATGGTGGTGTAGGCGCCGATGCCGAGGAAGGTGGCATGGCCGAAGGAGACCTGGCCGGCATAGCCGCCCAGGAGATTCCAGGCGGTGCCGAGCAGCGTCCAGAACAGCACCAGGATGAGCAGGTGGTGGAGGAAGGGATTGGCGGTGAGGAGGGGCGCCGCCAGGAGGCCGGCGGCGGCGAGGATGGAAAGCTTGCCCATCACGCCCTCCCGACGCCGAACAGCCCGGCCGGCCGGAACAGCAGCACCAGCAGGAAGAGGACGAAGCCGATGGTGTCCTTGAAGGCCACCGAGACGTACACCGCCCCCAGGGATTCCACCAGGCCGAGGAGCAGCCCGCCGGCGATAGCGCCAGGCACCGAGCCCAGGCCGCCGAGGACGACGATGACGAAGCACTTGACGCTGAGGATCTCGCCCACCGTCGGATAGACGTAGAGGGAGGGCACCAGCAGCACCCCGGCGGCGGCGGCCAGGGCGGTGCCGATGCCGAAGGTGATCATGTCGATGCGCACCACGTTCACCCCCATGAGGGCAGCCGAATCGGGATTCTGGGCGGTGGCCCGGATGGCCCGGCCGATGTCGGTGCGGGTCATGAGGAGGTAGAGGCCGCCGGTCAGGGCGATGGCGATGGCGAAGGCGATGGCTAGCTGCACCGAGATGGAGATGCCGAAGGGCCGCACCGGCGTCATGGCGTAGTCGAGGTTGATGTTGCGGTAGTCCCCGGCCCAGAAGAAGAGGGCGAGGTTGGCCAGGAGCAGGGAGAGGCCGGCGGTGTAGAGGAGGGTGTTGAGTTCGCCGCTGGGGATGATCTTCTTCAGCAGGAAACGGTGGACGAACATGCCGAAGGCGAACATCACCGGCGTCCACAGCAGGATGGAGAGGAAGGGGTCCAGGTGCCACATCTCGTGGGACCAGTAGGCGCCGAACATGCCGAGCATGACCATTTCCCCGTGGGCCATGTTGATGATGCGCATGACCCCGAAGACGATGGTCAGGCCGATGGCGATCATCGCGTAGAGGGAGCCCGTCAGCACGCCGCTGACGACGCTCTGAGCCAGAGTTTCCATAACGGGTCCGGAGAGGAAGAAAAAGCCCCGCGCCGGTTGGTTATGGGCGCGGGGAAAGCGGGTTGACTGTCAGCGCTTGCCCGGGTCCGGGAAGACGTAGGCGGCTTCGGCGTTGGCCTTGGGATAGACGTTCAGGAGCTCGCCGCCCTTCCATTGGGCCAGGACCGAGTGGGCCGGGGAATGGATGTTCTGGTTGGTGTACTGGTCGCCCAGGGGGCCCTTCCAGTTGCCGAACTTGGTCTTGCCGAAGGCCGTGTTCATGTCGGTCTGGAGCAGGGCCTGGCGCACGGCCTCCCGGTCGCCCTCCAGGTTGCCGGTGAGCTTGGCGCGCTTGATGGCGTCGGCGATGACGTAGATGGCGGAATAGCCTTCCACCTCATGCTCGTGGGGATGGATGCCGTATTTGGCCTGGAAATTCTTGTAGAAGGCCTTGGTCAGCTCTTCATTGGGGTTGCCGGACCAGGCGGCGGAGGAGAAGACATTCTCGGCCAGGGGGCCCAGCTGCTTGGCGAAGTCGGCGACCCCGAAGCCGCCGCCGAAGCCGACGAAGGCGCGGGCGTTGACGCCGATCTCCTTGGCATGGCGGGTCATGAGGATGGCGTCGGTGGTGGACACCGCCACCATGAGCAGCATGTCGGGGTTGTTGGCCCGCACCTTGGTCATGACGGGCTTGAAGTCCAGGGTATTCACCGGATAGGCCTCGTCATTGACGATGGGCACGTTTCTGGACTTCAGGAACTGCATGGCGGCGTTGCCGATGGTCTTGCCGAACAGGGTGTTGTCGTAGACCACCGCCACCGATTTCGGCATCGCCCCCGGCACCTCGGTGAGGAACTTGTTGAAGGCCTCCGGGTAGATGGAGCCGGTGGGATTCTGGCGGAATACCCAGTCGAAGCCCTTGGCGGTGATGGCGTCGGCGGAGGGGTGGTCCACCAGGTAGGGGGTCTTCAGCCGCTGGGCGATGGAGGCCACCTCGATGGCCTGGCCCGAGGCGCGGCCGCCGGTGAGGACGAGGACCTTCTGCTGGGTGATGAGCTTCTCGGCGACGGTGGCGGCCAGGGGGTTCTTGGCCTGGTGGTCTTCGATCACCACCTCCAGCTTGCGGCCGTTGATGCCGCCCTTGGCGTTGATCTCGTCTACAGCCAGGGTGTACGCCTTCTTGAACTTGTCCCCGAAGGGGGCGTCGGGCCCGGTCATGGGCTGGGGGGCGCCGATCTTCAGGGTTTCCTGGGCCATGGCCGCGGAAGCCGCGAAGGACAGGGCAAGGGCTATTTTCTTGTAGTGCTTCATTTGTCTCCTCCGTTTCGTTTATGGGGGCGGAGCCGGAGTCTCCGCCCGGTCTGGGGCTGGGGTGCGAAATCAGTGGGTGGGCATGACGAAGGCGTTGTCGGCGAGGCTGCCGGTGGGCCAGCGCTGGGTCACGGTCTTCTGCCGCGTGTAGAAGCGCACGCCCTCGGGGCCGTGGATGGCGTGGTCGCCGAACAGGGAACGCTTCCAGCCGCCGAAGCTGTGGAAGGCCATGGGCACGGGGATGGGGACGTTGACCCCGACCATGCCCACCTGGATGCGGCGGGTGAATTCCCGGGCGGCGTGGCCGCTGCGGGTGAACACCGCCACGCCGTTGGCGAACTCGTGGGCATTGACGAGGCGGATGGCGTCCTCGAGGCTGTCGACGCGGACCACCGCGAGGACAGGCCCGAAGATTTCTTCCCGGTAGATGCGCATGTCGGGCCTGACGTGGTCGAACAGGCAGCCGCCCAGGAAGAAGCCCTGCTCGTGGCCGGGGACGGCGAGGCCGCGGCCGTCCACCACCAGCTTGGCGCCCTCGGCGACGCCGGCATCCACGTAGGACTTCACCTTGTCGCAGTGCTGGCGGGTGACCAGGGGGCCCATTTCGGAATCCGGCGCCAGGCCGGGGCCGACGCACAGGTCCCGGGCCCGCTGGGCCATGCGCTCCACCAGGGCGTCGGCCACGTCGCCGACCGCCACCGCCACGGAGATGGCCATGCAGCGCTCGCCGGCCGAACCGTAGGCGGCGCCGGTGAGGGCATCCACCGTCTGGTCCAGGTCGGCGTCGGGCAGGACCACCATGTGGTTCTTGGCGCCGCCCAGGGCCTGGACGCGCTTGCCGTGGGCGGTGCCCGTGGCATAGACGTATTGGGCGATAGGGGTCGAGCCGACGAAGCTGACGGCGGCGACCCGGGGATCGGTGAGGAGGCCGTCCACCGCTTCCTTGTCGCCGTGCACCACGTTGAAGACGCCGGCCGGCAGGCCCGCCTCCTGCAGCAGCTCGGCCAGCAGCAGGCTGGGGGAGGGGTCCCGCTCCGAGGGCTTGAGGATGAAGGTGTTGCCGCAGGCCAGGGCGACCGGGAACATCCACATGGGCACCATGACCGGGAAATTGAAGGGAGTGATGCCGGCGCAGACGCCGACCGGCTGGCGCATGGACCAGCTGTCGATGCCGCTGCCGATCTGCTCCGAGTATTCGCCCTTGAGGAGATGGGGAATGCCGCAGGCGAACTCCACCACCTCGAGGCCGCGGGTCACCTCGCCCTTGGCGTCGGAGAGAACCTTGCCGTGCTCCCGGGTGATGAGGGCGGCCAGCCGGTCGGCATTGCGCTCCACCAGTTCCTTGAACTTGAACAGCACCCGGGCCCGGCGCAGGGGGGAGGTGTCGGCCCAGGCGGGGAGGGCGGCGGTGGCCGCCTGGAGGGCCGCCTCCAGGGTGGTGGCGTCGGCCAGGGGGACATGGGCCGCCACTTCGCCGGTGGCCGGATCGAAAACCTCGCCCCAGCGGCCGTCGGCGGCAGCAACCGGCTTGCCGGCAATAAAATGGGAGAGGCGTTGGGGTTGGGATGCGTTGTGTCGTGGGGAAGTCATGATCGCTGGTTGGTTGTTCGCTATCGAAAATCTTGCAATCATCGCGACAGCCGTTCAAAATACGGAACGCGATTCAAAATAGTGTACGTATTGAAGATCAGGGCTTAACCTATGTCAAGAGAAAATATCGACGCCCTTGGAACGGCCGAGGGCAAGGGGCAGACAGGGGCGCCGAAGGGCAGCGCGCCGGCGGTGCTGAAGGCGGTGCAGGTGCTGGATGCCCTGGCCGAGGCCGGCGAGCCCCTGTCCCTGGCGGCGCTCACCCAGCGCCTCGAACTGCCCAAGAGCAGCCTCCTCAGCCTGTGCAACACCCTGTGCGCCACCGGCCTCGCCCGCCGCAACGAGCGCGGCAGCTACGAGCTGGGCAGCCGCATCCTCGATTTCGCCCAGGCCTACCTGCGCACCACGGACATCACCAAGGAGTTCGTCTACGCCTGGGACGAGATGGGGGAGCTGCGGGACGAGGGGGTGGTGCTGGCCGTCCTCGACGGCACCGACTCGGTGTATGTGGGCTGCCGCAACGGCAGCCGCCCCCTGGGGGTGACCTACCGCATCGGCATGCGCCTGCCGGCGAGCTGCACCGCCACCGGCAAGGCCCTCCTCAGCACCCTGCCGGAAAGCCAGGTGAAGCAGCTCTACCGGGGGGTCGCCTTCACCCGTCTCTCACCCCACAGCCACGCCAGCCTAAAGAGCCTGCAGGCCGATCTACAGGGCATCCGCCAGCGGGGCTATGCCATCGACGACGAGGAGACGCGGGAAGGGATGTACTGCATCGGGGCGCCGGTCTTCGACGCCAGCGGCACCCACGCCATCGCGGCGGTGGCGGTGAGCACCCTGAAGGCCCAGGGCGAGGCCTACCAGCGCGAGGTGACCGCCGCCGTGGTGCGCCTGGCTTCCATCCTCTCCAAGCGCATGGGCGGCACCCCCCCCCGGCCGGCTTAGGAAGCGGCGGCGGACGCCGTCTTGCGGGCGGCCCGCTTGGCCAGCCAGCCTTCCACCAGGGAATAGACCGAAGGCACCACCACCAGGGTGAGGAGGGTGGAGGACACCATGCCGCCGATGACCGCCACCGACAGGGGCTGGTTGGTCTCGGCGCCGGCCCCCAGGCCAAGGGCGGCGGGCAGCAGGGCCAGGATGACGGTGGCGGAGGTCATCAGCACCGGCCGCATGCGGATCGGGCAGGCCTCCCGCAGGGCGGCGTCGATGGCCATGCCGCCTTCCCGCCGCTGGTTGGTGAGATCCACCAGCAGGATGGAGTTCTTCGCCACCAGGCCGATGAGGAGCACCAGGCCGATCATGGAATAGATGTTCAGGGTCTGGCCGGTGGCCCACAGGGCGGCGACGCCGCCGATGATGGCCAGGGGCTGGGCCAGCATGACGATGAAGGGCTGCAGGAAGGAATCGAACTGGCTGGCCAGGACCATGTACAGCAGCACCAGGGCGAGGGCGAAGGCGAATGCCATGTACTTGGTGGTCTTGCCGAATTCTTCGGCCTGGCCGATGAGCTTCACCTGGTAGCCGGGAGGCAGGTCGGCCGCCGCCGCCTTGACCTTGGCCACCGCGTCCCCCAGGGGAATGGTGGGGGTGGCGAAGAAGGTGGCGGAGTACTGCAGGTCGAAGCGGCCGATCACCGCCGGGCCCAGGGTCTCGCTGAAGCCGGCTACCGAATCCAGGCGCACCAGCTTGCCGTCCCGGCTGCGCAGCCAGATCTTGGAGAGGTCGGCGGGCTGGGTGAATTCCCCTTCCTTGCCCTTGACCCGGATGTCGTAGCGCTGGCCGTCCCCGGGCTCGTCGTTGAACTTGGCGATGTCCACGCCGCCGGTCAGCATGTTGATGGCCTGGGCCACGTCGCCGGTGGACAGGTTGGCCGCGGCGATGCGCAGGCGGTCGGGCTGGAACACTAGCTGGGGCAGGTCGAGCTGGAGGTCGGTGTCGATGCGCCCGCCCAGGTCCGGGTCGGCGATCAGCTTGCCCTGCAGCTCCCGGGTCAGGCGGCCGACTTCGGACAGGTTCTCGCCGGTGAGGACGAATTGCAGGGGCTCGCCGCGCTGGCCCTGGACCATGGGGTAGGGGGCGGCGAACACCCGGGCGCCGGGAATCTGGCCCAGCTCCTTGCGCAGGATGGGCAGGATGTCCTGCTGGCTGACGGTGCGCTCCTCCCGGGGCGCCATGCGGGCCACCACGGTGCCCTGGTTCACCTGGCCGGCGCTGCCGAGGCCGATGAGGGCGAATTCGGTGACCACCTCCTTGTGCTCCCGCAGCACTCCTTCCACCAGCTTGAGGCGGGAGTCGGTGTAGTCGATGGAGGAGCCCAGGGGCGCCCGCAGATAAACCAGGAAGCGGCCCTCGTCCTGGTCGGGGGCGAAGGTCTTGCCTACCTGGGCGAAGAAGAAGCCGCTCGAAGCCACCACCGCTACCGTCAGGAACACCACCTTCCAGCGATGATTGAGCGCCCACTCCAGGAGCCGGCGGTAGAAGTTGTCCAGTTTTCGGAAGCCGCCTTCGATGGCGGCGTGGACGCGGCTGTGGTGGTGGCCCTTCTCCCGCACGGTCAGGAAGCGGGAGCACAGCATGGGGGTGAGGGTGAGGGAGACGAAGAGGGACACCAGCACCCCGAAGGTCACCACCACGGCGAAGGAGCGGAAGAACTGGCCGATGATGCCGCTCATGAAGATCACCGGGGCGAAGATGGAGACCAGGGAGAGGGTGGCGGCGATGACGGCGAAGACCACCTCGTTGGAGCCGTTGATGGCCGCCGACATGGGGTCGGGGTCCAGTTCCTCCCGGTGGCGGAAGATGTTCTCAAGGACCACGATGGCGTCGTCCACCACCACCCCGATGAGGAGCAGCAGTCCGAGCAGGGTCAGCGAATTGAGGGTGTAGCCGAAGAAGTAGATGACGGCGATGGCCCCCATCAGGGACACCGGGATGGCCAGGGAAATGATCAGGGTCGAGCGCACCGACTGCAGGAACAGCCAGACCACCAGGGCGGCCAGGAGCGTGCCCTCCAGCAGGTGCTCCTTGAGGGCGTTGACGATTTCCAGGATGAAGACGGCGTCGTTGGACACCACGTGCAGCTGCATGCCGGGGGGCAGCTGGGGGCGCAGCTCGTTGTCGATCTTCTCCTTCACCTTGTCCACGATGGCCACGGTGTTGGTGTTGGTGATCTTGACGATGCCGAGGCCAACGGTGGTCTCGCCGTTGAAACGGGCGAGCTGGCGGTTGTCGGTGAGGCCGTCGATGACTTCGGCCACATCCTCCAGCTTGATGGGGGCGGTGCCCTTCCAGGCCACCACCATCTGCTTGAGGCTGTCGAGGGTGTGGAATTCCAGGTCGAGCTTGACCAGATTCTCCGTCTTCTCGCCGACCACGAAGCCGCCGGCCAGCTGGACGTGCTCCTTGTTGAAGGCGTCGGTGATGTCCTGGGCGGTGACCCCGAGGGCGGCCATGCGGGCCGGCACCAGCTCGACCCGGATGGTGCGGTCCCGGCGGCCGCCGAGGCGCACTTCGCCGACGCCGTCGATGGTCTCGAGGCGCTTCTTGAGGATGTTGATGGCGTACTGGTTGAGCTGCTGCTGGGTGCGGTCGCCCTGCAGGGCCAGCCACATGATGGGCTGGGCGTTGGTCTCCACCTTGGCGACGATGGGCGGATCGACGTCCTTGGGCAGGCGGCGCAGCACCTGGTTCACCTTGGCCTGGACCTCGTTGAAGGCGACGTCGATCTTCTTTTCCAGGTTGAAGGTGATGTTGATCACCGAAACGCCGGGGGACGACGTGGACTGGATGTGCTCGATGCCCGGGGTGGAGTTCACCGAGCTCTCGATGATGTTGGTGACCGAGGCGTCGACGATGTCCGGGTTGGCCCCCTTGAGGGCGGTGGTGATCGACACCACCGGGAATTCGATGTACGGGTAGCGGTCCATGCCGATGCGCCCGTAGCTGATGATGCCGAAGAGCACCAGCACGGCGCTCAGCATCCACGCCAGGACGTGGCGCTTGATGGACAGCTCGGGCAGGGTCATTTGGCTGGCGCGGCGGCCGGCTTCTGGCCGGCGGCGGGTTCGCGGACCGCCACCGCGGCGTTGTCGGTGAGGAAGCCGGCGCCGTCGAGGGCGATGGTCTCGCCGCCCTGGAGGCCCTTGCGGATCTCCACCATGCCGGCCTCCTTGCTGCCGGTCTCGACCACCTTCTGTCTGGCCTTGCCGTCGGCGATGGCATAGACCACCTTGCCGGCCGGGCGCAGCACCACCGACTGCTCGGGGACGACCACCGCCCCTTGCCGGCGCCCGGCGACCACCACGGCATCCACCGAGCCGCCGCCCTTGAGGGCGCCCGGGTTGTCGAAGCGGGCGATGGCCTCCACCGCCCGGCTGCCTTCCAGCACGGTCGGGCGGATGTCCTCGATCACCCCGGTGACAGGCGCGTCAGGAGCGAGGGGGCTGCTGATCCTTACCGCCATGCCGGCCTGCAGGCGGGAGGCGGCGTTTTCGGGGAAGGGTAGGTTGGCCCGCAGGCGCTGGTTGGAAACCATGCGGAACAGGGGGTCGCCGACCTTGACGTAATCCCCCGGGCTGGCCACCTGGACTTCGATGACGCCATCCAGGGGCGAGACGACCTGGGTCTTGCCCAGGTTGTCCCGGGAAATGGCTCCCCGGGAGCGAGCGGCGGCCAGCTGGTTCTTGAGGGCGTCGCGCTGGGCGGTGACGTCGTCCAGGGCGTTGCGGGAAATGAAATTCTTCTGCACCAGCTCGGTCTGCCGTGCCACCAGGCGCTCCTGCTGGGCCAGCAGGGCTTCCAGGCGGGCGATCTCGGCGCTGTCGGCACGGGCCTGGTTGCCGGCGTCGGTGGGGTCGATGCGGGCCAGCAGCTGGCCCTTCTTCACCGCCTGGCCGTTGTGGGCGTGGACGGCGACCACCCGGCCGGCCACTTCGGCGGCGATCTTGGGGTCCATCACCGCTTCCAGGGAGCCCAGGGTGCGCTCGGTGACTTCGAGGTCCACCACCTTGGCCTGGGTGGTGGTGATCAGCGTCGGGGGCGCCCCCTTCTTCTCCGCCGGCTTGTCGCCGCAGGCAGCGACCACGAGGCCGGCGGCCAGAATGGAGGCGATCCGCTTCATGCCGGCAGCACCCGCTCGGCGGCGTAGATTTCCTCCACCGTCTCGCGGCGCCGGATGAGATGCACCGTCGCCCCATCCACCATGACTTCGGCGGCCCGGGGCCGGGTGTTGTAATTGGAGCTCATGGCCATGCCGTAGGCGCCGGCGGACATGACCGCCAGCAGGTCGCCGGGCTCCAGGCTGAGGGAGCGCTCCTGGCCGAGGAAATCGCCGGATTCGCACACCGGGCCGACCACGTCGTAGGTGGCGGCCGGGCCCTGGCGCGGCGTCACCGGCAGGATGTCGTGCCAGGCCTCGTACAGGGCCGGACGCATGAGGTCGTTCATGGCGGCGTCGATGATGGCGAAATTCTTGCCCTCGCCCGTCTTCAGGTATTCCACCCGGGTGAGCAGCAGCCCGGCATTGCCCACCAGGCGGCGGCCCGGTTCCAGCACCACCTTGAGGCTGCGGCCGGTCAGCTTGTCCAGCAGGGGGGTGAGGTAGGAGGCCACGGTCGGCTGCTCATCCCCTTCCCGGTAGCGGATGCCGAGGCCGCCGCCCAGGTCCAGGTGCTGGATGACGATGCCGTCGGCGGCCAGCTGGTCCACCAGGGCGAGGATACGGTCCAGGGCTTCGGTGAAGGGAGCCGGGTCGAGGAGCTGGGAGCCGATGTGGCAGTCGATGCCGGTCACCTCGATGTTGGGCAGGCCGGCGGCGCGCTGGTAAAGGGCGCGGGCGTCCTCGTAGGCGACGCCGAACTTGGCCTCCTTGAGGCCGGTGGAAATATAGGGGTGGGTCTTGGGGTCGACGTTGGGATTGACCCGCAGGCTCACCGGGGCCTTCTTGCCCGCCTGGCCGGCCACTTCATTCAGGCGCTCCAGTTCGGGGGCGGATTCGATATTGAAGCAGTGGATGCCGGCGTCCAGGGCCTGCCGCATTTCCGCCGCCGTCTTGCCGACGCCGGAGAAGACGATCTTGCCGGGGTCGGCCCCGGCCGCCAGGGCGCGCTGCAATTCGCCGCCGGAGACGATGTCGAACCCGGCGCCTAGGCGGGCGAAGAGGTTGAGGATGGCGAGGCTGGAATTGGCCTTGACCGCGTAGCACACCAGGCCGCCCTGGCCGGCGGGGTGGCCGGCGAGGACCTGATGGAATTCCCTGAGGGCGCCTTCCAGGGCGGCCCGGGAGTAAACGTAGGTGGGGGTGCCGAATTGACGGGCGATGTCGGTCACGGGGACCGATTCGGCATGGAGAATGCCGCTTCTCAGTTCAAATGGGTTCATTCGGAGCTTCGTTTCTGGTCCGTGCTAACATCCTTGGCGGCAGGAACGGCCGGCTTGGCCGGCTTGGGATTGCCGAGGAGTGGTTCCGGCGGTGGTCCGGGCGGCAGTTGCAGCGCGCCTTTCATGCCGCAAGCCGAGAGGCCGGCGACCAGCAGGACAGCTAGATACTTGGACATTAATGACGCACTAGTCAGTAAATTGCGGGATGGTAGCACACCATGGACGATAAGGAATTCAACGCTCTAGCGGATGCCGTGTTGGCCCGCATCGAGGCTGCCGTGGAGGCCAGCGGCGCCGACGTGGACTTCGAGCCCCAGCCGGGAGGCATCCTGGAAATCGAGTTCGCCGACGGCAGCAAGATCATCGTGAACCGCCACGGCGTGGCCAAGGAAATGTGGGTGGCCGCCCGGGCGGGCGGCTTCCATTTCCGCTGGGACGGCAGCGCCTGGCGGGACACCCGGGACAACGAGGAGCTGATGGCCAAGCTGTCCCGCCTCGCCAGCCAGCAGGCCGGCGAGACCATCGAACTCAAATAGGCGCTCAGTCGGAGGGCGGCTTGTCCAGCTCCGGCCGGGGCGGGGCGGTGTCCAGCAGTTGCTGGTCGGGGCTGGCCTCGGCAGCGGCGTTCTCGGCATAGACGTAGCCGCCGCCGGCGGCGGGCACCAAACCTTCGGGCGGCTCCGGCACGGTGGCCGGCACGTCCTTGAGGGCCCGGTTCATGTAGCCGATCCAGATGGGCAGGGCGGCGGCGCCGCCGGTTTCCCGGTCGCCAAGCTTCTTGGGCTGGTCGAAGCCGATCCAGGCGCAGCCGGTGACGGTGGCCTGGTAGCCGCAGAACCACGCATCCACGTATTCGTTGGTGGTGCCGGTCTTGCCCGCCAGGTCGTGGCGCTTCAAGGCCACCGAGGCCTTGGCCGCGGTGCCGTAGATGGTGACGTCCCGGAGCATGGAATCCATCAGGAAGGCGTTGCGCGGGTCGATGGCCCGGATGGACTCGTCGCCGGCCTCGACCTGGGCGGACTGGGCGAGGACCTGCCCCTTCTCGTCGCGAATCTCCCGCACCACGTAGGGCTGGATGCGGTAGCCGCCGTTGGCGAAGACCGAATAGGCGGTCACCATCTGCCACGGCGTCACCGACCCGGCGCCCAGCGCCATGGTCAGGTAGGGCGGGTGCTTGTCGGCATCGAAGCCGAAGCGGGCGGCGTAGTCCTGGGCATAGTGGGTACCGATGGACTGAAGGATGCGGATCGACACCATGTTCTTCGACTTGGCCAGGGCGGTGCGCATCTTCATCGGCCCCTCGTACTTGCCGTCGTAGTTGTGCGGCTCCCAGGCCTGGCTGCCGGTCTGGCTGGCGGAGATGACGATGGGCTCGTCGGCGATGACGCTGCCCGGGCTGTAGCCCTTTTCCAGGGCGGCGGAATAGATGAAGGGCTTGAAGCTGGACCCCGGCTGCCGCCAGGCCTGGGTGGTGTGGTTGAACTTGTTGCGGTTGAAGTCGAAGCCGCCCACCAGGGCGCGGATGGCGCCGTCCTTGGGATCGACGGCGATGAAGGCGGATTCCACTTCCGGCAGCTGGGCGATCTGCCAGTTGCCCTTGTCGTCCTTGTGCACCCGGATGAGGGCGCCGCGCCGCAGACGCTTGTTGGGCGGCGCCTTGTCGTCCAGCATGCGGCTGGCGAACTTGATGGCATCCCCGGTCAGGTGGAGGACTTCGCCGCCCCGCTTGTAGACGCGGAGTTCCTTGGCGTCGGCGGCCAGCACCAGGGCCGGGACCAGGTCGCCGGCTTCGGGCATGTCCTGGAGGGCCTCGTCGATGTTCTCGTCCTGGTCCGAGGTGATGTCCGTCATGTCGATGTAGGCTTCGGCGCCCCGGTAGCCGTGGCGCCGGTCGTAGTCCAGCACGCCCCGGCGCAGGCTGGTGTAGGCCGCCTCCTGCTCGTCCTTGCGGATGGTGGTGTAGACCTTGAGGCCCCGGGAGTACACGTCTTCCGGGAAGCGCTCGGCCGCCATCTGGCGGGCCATCTCGGCCACGTATTCGGCGTGGACCGGGTAATCCGACATTTCCCGCTTGACCACCAGGATTTCCTTATTGGCGGCCTCGAACTGCTGGTCGTCGATGAAGCCCAGTTCCCGCATCCGGCGCAGCACGTATTGTTGGCGGACTTTGGCGCGCTTAGGATTCACCACCGGGTTGTAGGCCGAGGGGGCCTTCGGCAGGCCGGCGAGCATGGCGGCCTCGGCGACGGAAATGTCCTTGAGGGGCTTGCCGAAATAGATATGGGAAGCGGCGGCGAAGCCATAGGCGCGCTGGCCGAGATAGATCTGGTTGATGTAGAGCTCGAGGATCTGGTCCTTGGTGAGGTTCTTCTCGATCTTGAAAGAGAGCAGCACCTCGTAGAGCTTGCGCGTATAGGTCTTTTCCCCGGACAGGAAGAAATTGCGGGCGACCTGCTGGGTGATGGTGGAGGCGCCCTGCTTCTTGCCGCCGCCGACGAAGTTGACCACGGCGGCCCGCAGGATGCCGAGGGTGTCCACTCCGCCGTGCTGGTAGAAGCGCTCGTCCTCGGCCGAGAGGATGGCGTGCTTCATGACCGCGGGCACGTCGTTGATGCCGACCACGGCGCGCCGCTCCTCTCCGAATTCGCCGATCAGGTAGCCGTCGGCGGAGTAGATCCGCAGGGGGATCTTGGGGCGATAGTCGGTCAGCGCCTCGAGGGAGGGCAGGTTGGGGTAAGTGAGCGCCAGGACGATCAGGGCCAGGGCGATGCCGATGGCGGCTAGACCGGCGATGACCAAAAAGGGATAGGCAATGAGGCGCAACGCCAGGCGGGAAGTAGACAAAACAGCAACAGCCAAAATGATGTTGCGGCGATTATACGCCCAAGGCTTTCCGGACTGAAAAATCGCTTTACACACCCGTGGCTTGTTGCTAGCATCTGAAGCGATTTATTGGGTTTTTTGCCTAAGTTCGTATTCTAAAAGGGTTTTTCGGGGGTCTGGTGCGTCTCGATCTGTCGATATTCAATCCCAAGGCGCGCCCGCTGATCGGGCTCGACATCAGTTCCTCGGCGGTCAAGATGGTGGAACTGGTGGCCAATGGGAAGGATGGCTACCGCGTCGAGCGCTATACCATCGAAGTCTTGCCCAAGGATGCGGTGTCCGACGGCAACATCACCACCCTGGACCCGGTCGTCGATTGCGTCCGCCGGGCCTGGAAAAGAATGGCGACCTCGACCCGCAACGTCGCCATGGCCCTGCCGGCTTCCGCCGTCATCACCAAGAAGGTGATCATGCCCACCGGGCTGCGGGAGGACGAGTTGGAAGTCCAGGTCGAATCCGAAGCCAACCAGTACATCCCTTTTTCCATCGACGAGGTCAACCTGGATTACCAGGTACTCGGGCCGGCCCCTTCCTCCCCCGACGAGCTGGAAGTGCTGATCGCCGCCTCCAAAAAGGAGCGGGTCGAGGACCGCGTCGCCGTGGCCGAGGCCGCCGGCCTCAATGCGGTGGTGATGGACGTGGAATCCTTCGCCGCCCTGTCGGCCTTCGAGCTCATCGAACGGCAGTTCCCGGACGGCGGCAAGAACCAGGTCGTGGCCCTGGTGGATGCCGGCTCCAATGTCATGAATCTCACCGTGCTCCGCAACGGTCAGCAGGTCTATGCCCGGGAGCAGGCTTTCGGCGGCGGCCAGCTGACCCAGGACATCGCCCGCCATTACGGCATGAGCTACGAGGAAGCCGAGGCCGCCAAGCGGGCCGGCAACCTGCCGGAAGGGTACGAGGCCGAGCTGCTCCATCCTTTCATGGAAAACCTGGCCCTGGAGATTTCACGGGCCCTGCAGTTCTTCTTCACCTCCACCCAGTACAACCAGGTTGACCACCTGGTCCTGGCCGGGGGCTGCGCCGTCATCCCGGGCATCGACGAGGTGGTGGCGACCCGGACCCAGGTGAACACCATCGTCGCCAATCCCTTCGCCAACATGGTGCTGTCGGACCGGGTGCGGGCCAAGAGCCTGCTGGCTGACTCCTCATCCCTGATGGTGGCCTGCGGCCTGGCCCTGCGGAGGTTCGACCCGTCATGATCCGCATCAACCTCCTGCCCCATCGGGAAGAGGCCCGCAAGGCGAGACGGCAGCAGTTCTATGCCATGACCGGCATGGTGGCGGTGCTGGGGGCGCTGATCGTCTTCTTCGTTTACACCGTCATCGGCGGCTACATCGGCAACCAGGAAGAGAAGAACAATTTCCTCAAGGGCGAAATCGCCGTCCTCGACAAGCAGATCGCCGAGATCAAGCGCCTCAAGGAACAGACCCAGGCCCTGCTGGCCCGCAAGCAGGTCATCGAGTCCCTGCAGCGGGACCGGGGCGAAACCGTCATGCTGCTGAGCGAGCTGGTGAAGCAGGTCCCGGCCGGCATCTACTTCAAGTCCATCAAGCAGGACGGGCTGCGCATCCAGATCAACGGCTATGCCCAGTCCAGCGCCCGGGTGTCGACCCTGATGCGCAACCTGGAAGCGTCGCCCGCCATGGAGCGGCCGGAATTGCAGGAGATCAAGGCGGTCACCGTCGACAAGCAGCGGCTGAACGAATTCATCCTCTACATCAACCTGACCCGGGCCAAACCTGAAGAGGAGGCGAAGGGGAAGAAATGAAATCCCGATCCCTTTCACTGCCCAAGGGGCCGGCGCTGCCCAAGGTCGATCTGAAGAAGATCGCCGACGATTTCAAGCACCTGAATCCCAACGACCCGGGGACCTGGCCGATGGCCCCGAAGGTCGCCGTCCTGTTCGCCCTGTTCCTGGTCCTGCTGGTCGCCGGCTGGTGGTTCCTGTGGAGCGACCAGCTGACCCAGCTGGAGACGGCCCATCAGGAAGAGGAGAGGCTCAAGCAGGAGTACCTGGACAAGAAGAAGCAGGCCGTCAACCTGGATCTCTATACCCAGCAGCTGGCCGAAATCGACCGTTCCTTCGGCGCCCTCCTGAAGCAGTTGCCCAACAAGTCGGAAATCGAATCCCTGCTGGTGGAGATCAACCAGGCGGGCCTCGGGCGCGGCCTCCAGTTCGACCTGTTCAAGCCGGGCCAGGAGCAGATGAAGGATTTCTACGCCGAGCTTCCCATCACGGTGAAGATCAACGGCAGCTACCACGACTTCGGCGCCTTCGCCGCCGACATCGCCAAGCTGCCCCGGATCGTCACCCTGAACAACATCGCCATCTCCTCGGCCCCCAGCGGCCAGCTCACCCTGGATGCGACCACCAAGACCTTCCGCTATCTGGACGAGGAAGAGGTGGCCCGGCAGAAGAAGGCCGCCCAGGCAGCCAAGCAAGGAGCCAAGAAGTGAAGCTACGGCTGACCGTCATCGTCCTCTGCGGCATGCTGGGCGCCTGCTCGGGCGGGGACCATGAAGACCTGAAGCAATGGATGAACGAAAACACCAAGGACCTGCGGGGCAGCATCCCGAGGCTTCCGGAGGTGAAGCCCTACGAGCCTGTTCCCTATGACGTGGACGGCATGCTCGACCCCTTCAAGGCGGCCAAGATCGAGCCGGACGCGAAGAGACGGGGGCCCGGCAAGGGCAGCGGCCTGCAGCCGGATTTCGAGGCGCGGGAAATCCGCAACAGTCCCCTCGAGAAGTACTCCCTTGAATCCCTCAAGATGATCGGCTACCTGAATCTCAACGGCAAACCCATCGCCGTCATTCAGGCCGACCAGAATGTCAGGCAGGTCAAGGTGGGCGAATACATGGGTTTGGATTTCGGCATGGTGACGCAGATTACCGACAGGGAAGTCACCGTCCGCGAAATGATTCAGGACTCGGCGGGAGACTGGGCGGAACGTTCCAGCTCGCTGTTCCTGCAGGGCAAAGACGGGGGCAAGAAATGAAATTATATAAACGGTTCTTGGTTGCTCTGGCTGCCTCGTGCTTTGTCCTGGCTGGATCGGTTTGGGCGCAGGAAAGGACAGGGTCCAACAGCATAGAGAAGCTGAATGTCGCCCAGCAGGGCACGGACATCCTGGTCAAGATCGACTTGAAGGAAGGGCTGACCGCGCCGCCCGCGGGCTTCAGCGTGGCGAATCCGGCCCGCATAGCCTTCGATTTTCCCGATACCGCCAATGGCCTGGGCCGCGGCAGCCAGACGGTCAACGAGGGTGACCTGAAGAGCGTCAACATCGTCCAGGTCGGCGAGCGGACACGGCTGGTCCTCAATCTGGCGCGCAATACCAATTACACGACTCGCATCGAGGGCAAGTCCCTTTACGTGACCCTGTCGCCGGTCGGCCAGGCAGCCGCCCCCAGCGCCCGGACGCCGGCCCGTTTTGCCGAGGAGAGCGCCATCGGCAGCAGGCACGCCATCCGCGACATCTCCTTCCGGCGCGGCAAGGACGGCGAGGGGCGGATCATCGTCGACCTGAGCGACAGCGGCACCGGCATCGACATCCGCCAGCAGGGATCGACCCTGGTGGTGGACTTCCTCAAGACCAACGTGCCGGAGAGCCTGCGTCGCAAGCTCGACGTGACCGACTTCGCCACGCCGGTGACCAGTGTCACCACGGTCCCCCAGGGCGACAACGTGCGCATGACCATTTCCCCCAAGGGACTGTGGGAGCACAACGCCTACCAGACCGACAACCAGTTCATCGTCGAGGTCAAGAAGATCGTCGAAGACCCCAACAAGCTGGTGCAGGGCTCCAAGCTCGGCTTCCAGGGACCGCGGGTCAGCATCAATTACCAGAACGGCGATGTCCGCGCCCTGTTGCGCCTGATGGCCGAGGAACTGGGCCTCAACGCCGTCATCAGCGAGACCGTCACCGGCACCACGACCCTGGTGCTGAAGGATGTTCCGGCCGATCAGGTGATCGACATCATCTTCCAGCAGAAGGGGCTCGACATGCGCAAGAACGGCAATGTCATGATCATCGCCCCCCGCGACGAGATCGCCACCCGGGAGAAGCTCGAATTCGAGTCCCGGCAGCAGATCAGCGAGCTGGAGCCGATGCGGACCGAGAGCATTCCGCTCAATTACCAGAAGGCCGTCGACGTTGCCCGCCTGCTCTCGGCGACCGGCCAGGCCGGCGCCGCCGCCCAGAGGATTCTCAGCAAGCGGGGCAGCGTGGTGGCGGATCCCCAGTCCAACATCATCTTCGTCAATGACATCGCGTCCAAGCTCGAGGAAGTGCGCACCTTCATCAAGACCATCGACGTCGGCTCCCGCCAGGTGCTGATCGAGGCGCGGGTGGTGGAGGCCAACGACAGCTTCAACAAGAACCTGGGGGTTCGCCTCAATTTCAGCAACAGCAGCCCGGTGTCGGTGGGTAACTTCCCGGGGGGCAACAAGTCCGTGCTGCTGGGCGGCGGCAGCTATTCCTCCACCGGCCAGGGTTCTTCCAACATGGTCGGGGTCAATCTGCCTTCCTTCAGTAATGCCGGGGGCAACCTGACCTTCTCCCTGTTCAACAAGTCCCTCACCCGGATCCTGAACGTCGAGCTGGCGGCCCTGGAGGCCGACGGCGGCGGCAAGATCATCTCCAGCCCGCGGGTCATCACGGCCAACAACGTCAAGGCCAAGATCGAGGACGGTACGGAGGTCCCCATCGTCACCCCGGGGACCATCAGCAGCCCGCCCACCGTGTCCTTCAAGCCGGCCAAGCTCTCCCTCGAGACCACTCCCCAGATCACCCCCGAGGGCACGGTCCGGATGAAGCTGGTGGTCAAGAAGGAGGAACCGGACTGGACCCGGGCCGTGCAGGGCAACCCCCCGATCAAGAGCTCGACGGTGGAGACCGACGTGGTGGTGGAAAACGGCGGCACCCTGGTCATCGGCGGGGTCTTCCGCACCGACAATTCCCAGTCCACGGAGCGGGTGCCCTTCTTCGGCGACCTGCCCTACGTCGGCTTCCTCTTCAAGTATCAGCAAAACACCGGCAGCCGCCGGGAATTGCTGGTCTTCATCACGCCCCGCGTCATCGACGAGCAGATGAATATCCGCTGAGCGCACCGCGCCACGGGACGCAAGGGCCGGCCATGCCGGCCCTTCGCTTTTGGGGCGGGTGAATCGGGTAGAATCGCCCTCGTGCAAGAAAACGAAAACATCTACCTCGTCGGCCTGATGGGCGCCGGCAAGACCACCGTAGGGCGCCAGCTGGCCAAGCGGCTGGGGCGTACCTTCTTCGATTCCGACCATGAGATCGAGGCCCGTACGGGCGTCAGGATTCCCACCATCTTCGAGATCGAAGGGGAGGACGGATTCCGCAAGCGCGAGGCCCAGACCATCGCCGAGCTGACGGCGGAGCGCAATATCATCCTCGCCACCGGCGGCGGCGTGGTCCTCAATCCCGAGAACCGGCAGCGCCTCCATGAGTCCGGCTGGGTGGTCTATCTCAACGTCCCGCCCTGGCTGCTCTACGAGCGTACCCGCCACGACCGCAACCGACCCCTGCTGCGGGTCCCCAATCCCCTGGCCAAGCTCGAGGAGCTTCACGCCGCCCGGGATCCCCTCTACCGGGAGGTGGCCCACCTGGTGGTGGACGGCTCACGGCTGGTAGCCAACGGCATCGTTCAATACCTTTTGCGCGAGTATTCGAGGCAATGCAAACACTGACCGTATCCCTGGGCGAGCGCTCCTACCCCATCCATATCGGCACCGGGCTGCTGGAGCGGGACGACCTGGTGGCTCCCCATCTCAAACAGAAGAAGGCGGTAGTGGTGACCAACACCACCGTGGCGCCCCTCTACCTCGACCGCTTCCTCGCCACCCTGGGCCGCATCGGGGTTTCCGCCATTCCGGTCATCCTGCCCGACGGCGAGCAGTACAAGACCTGGGAAACCCTCAACACCATTTTCGACGCCCTGCTCACCGCCCACTGCGAGCGGAGCACCACCCTCATCGCCCTGGGGGGCGGGGTGATCGGCGACATGGGGGGCTTCGCCGCCGCCTGCTACCAGCGCGGCATGCCCTTCATCCAGGTGCCCACCACCCTGCTGTCCCAGGTGGATTCCTCGGTTGGTGGCAAGACCGCCATCAACCATCCCCTCGGCAAGAACATGATCGGCGCCTTCTACCAGCCCAAGCTGGTGCTGGCCGACATCGGCACCCTCGATACCCTGCCGGACCGGGAGCTCAAGGCCGGCCTGGCCGAAGTCATCAAGTACGGCCTGATCCGCGACCTGGAATTCTTCAACTGGCTGGAAAGCAACATCGACCGCCTGCTGGGACGCGACCGGGACGCCCTGGCCTTCGCCGTGCACCGTTCCTGCGCCAACAAGGCGGAAGTGGTCGCAGCCGACGAGCGGGAAAGCGGCGAGCGGGCGCTCCTCAACCTGGGCCATACCTTCGGCCATGCCATCGAGACCGGCATGGGCTACGGCACCTGGCTGCATGGCGAGGCGGTGTCCGCCGGCACCCTGATGGCCGCCGAGCTGTCCTGCCGCCTGGGCTGGCTGAATGCCGGCGACGTCGAGCGCATCGAACGCCTTTTCGTCCGCGCCGGACTGCCGGTCGTCGGTCCCCGCCTCGGAGAGGGGCGTTACCTCGAGCTCATGCAGCACGACAAGAAAGTCCAGGATGGCAAACTGCGTCTGGTGCTGCTGCGGGAAATCGGCAAGGCCGTGGTCTTCGATGGGGCGACCGTGGAACAGATCGAAACGGCTATCGCCGACCGCTGCGAAAAAAAATAAGTTCAGCCCCTACTTGACCTTTTCCTGTCTCTTGAATAGGTGGGTGTTTCGCAGTACACTTTTAGGTCGTCCGTAATGCGTACAAGCCGGCGTAAGCCGGCTTTTTTCACCTTTTGGCTCGCCCAAGTTTTTTGAAGGAACGAGATTGATGGAACCGGCAGTACCTGAGCGGCAGGGTTTGTACGACCCCGCCAACGAGCACGACGCGTGCGGCGTGGGCTTCGTTGCCCATGTCAAGGGACAGAAGAGTCACAGCATCGTCGAGCAGGGCTTGTTGATCCTGAAAAATCTGGATCACCGGGGCGCCGTCGGCGCCGACCCGCTGCAGGGTGACGGTGCCGGCATTCTCATCCAGATTCCGGATCCGTTCTATCGCGAGGAGATGGCCAAACAGGGCGTCGCCCTGCCGCCCGCCGGCGAATACGGCGTCGGCATGGTCTTCCTGCCCCAGGAAGCCGCTTCCCGCTATGCCTGCATCGAGGAAATCGAGCGTTCCGTCCAGGCCGAAGGCCAAGTGGTCCTGGGCTGGCGCGACGTGCCGGTCAACCGCGACATGCCCATGTCTCCCGCCGTCAAGGCCAAGGAGCCGGTCATTCGCCAGGTCTTCGTCGGCCGCGGTCCGGACGTCTTCGTCACCGATGCCCTGGAGCGCAAGCTCTACATCATCCGCCGCCGCGCAGCCAACGCCATCAAATCGCTGAAGCTGAAGCACGGCCAGGAATTCTACGTTCCCTCCTTCTCCGCCCGCACCGTCAACTACAAGGGTCTGCTGCTGGCCGACCAGGTGGGCGTCTACTATCTGGATCTCCAGGACAAGCGCGTCACCTCGGCCCTGGCCCTGGTGCACCAGCGCTTCTCCACCAACACCTTCCCGACCTGGGACCTGGCCCATCCGTTCCGCATGATCGCCCACAACGGCGAGATCAACACCCTGCGCGGCAACGTGAACTGGTTCAAGGCCCGGGAGCAGGCCATCTCCTCGCCCATCCTGGGCGACGACCTGCAGAAGGTCTGGCCCCTGCACTATCCCGGCCAGTCCGACTCCGCCTCCTTCGACAACGCTCTCGAACTGCTGGTCATGGGCGGCTACTCCCTGGCCCACGCCATGATGCTGATGATCCCGGAAGCCTGGGAAAAGCACACCCTCATGGACGAGAACCGGCGCGCCTTCTACGAGTACCACGCCGCCATGATGGAGCCCTGGGACGGCCCTGCCGCCGTGGCCTTCACCGACGGCCGCCAGATCGGCGCCACCCTGGACCGCAACGGCCTGCGTCCCGCCCGCTACCTGGTCACCGATGACGACCTGGTGGTCATGGCCTCGGAATCCGGCGTGCTGCCCATCCCCGAGAAGAAGATCGTCAAGAAGTGGCGCCTGCAGCCCGGCAAGATGTTCCTCATCGACATGGACCAGGGCCGCATCATCGACGACAAGGAGCTCAAGGACTCCCTGGCCAAGGCCAAGCCCTACCGCGAGTGGATCGAGAAGATCCGCATCAAGCTGGACGAAGTGCCGGCCGCCGAGGAGAAGACCGAAGCCGCTGCCGCCTCCCTGCTCGACCGCCAGCAGGCCTTCGGCTACACCCAGGAAGACATCAAGGTCATCCTGGAGCCCATGGTCAACAACGGCGAGGAGGCCACCGGCTCCATGGGCACCGATTCCGCCCTGCCGGTCCTGTCCAGCAAGTCCAAGACCCTCTACACCTACTTCAAGCAGCTCTTCGCCCAGGTGACCAACCCGCCCGTGGACCCGATCCGCGAGGAGCTGGTCATGTCCCTGGTGTCCTTCATCGGTCCCAAGCCGAACCTGCTGAACACCACCGACATCAACCCGCCCATCCGGCTGGAAGTCTCCCAGCCGGTGCTGACCGCGGCGGACATGGAGAAGCTGCGCCACATCGAGAAGTACACCGGCGGCAAGTTCCGCTCCATCGAGCTGGATGTCTGCTACCCGGTGGCCTGGGGCAAGGAAGGCATCGAAGCCCGCCTCGCCTCCCTGGCGGCCGACGCCGAGGACGCCGTGCGTTCCGGCGCCAACATCCTGATCGTCTCCGATCGCAAGGTTGACGAGAACAACGTCGCCATCCCGGCGCTCCTCGCTACCTCCGCCATCCACCAGCACCTGGTGAAGAAGGGCCTGCGCACCAGCGCCGGTCTGGTGGTCGAGACCGGCTCCGCCCGGGAAGTGCACCACTTCGCCCTCCTGGGCGGCTACGGTGCCGAGGCGGTCCATCCCTACCTGGCCCTGGAGACTATCGAGTCCCTGGCCAAGGGCGATGCCGCCAAGGTGGACAAGTTCGTCAAGAACTACGTCAAGGCCATCGGCAAGGGTCTCATGAAGGTGATGTCCAAGATGGGCATTTCCACCTACATGTCCTACACCGGCGCCCAGATCTTCGAAGCCATCGGCCTGCAGAAGGAATTCGTCGAGAAGTACTTCACCGGTACCCCCTCCAATATCGAGGGCATCGGCATCTTCGAAGTGGCCGAGGAAACCATCCGCCTGCACAAGGACGCCTTCTCCGAAGATCCCGTCCTGGCCAACATGCTGGATGCCGGCGGCGAGTACGCCTACCGCGTCCGCGGCGAAGACCACGTGTGGACGCCGGACGCCATCGCCAAGCTGCAGCATGCCACCCGTTCCGGCCGGGCCGACACCTACAAGGAATACGCCCGCATCATCAACGACCAGACCAAGCGCCACCTGACCCTGCGCGGCCTGTTCGAGTTCAAGCCGACGGGCAGCCCGATTCCCCTGGAGGAAGTCGAGCCGGCCAAGGATATCGTCAAGCGCTTCGCTACCGGCGCCATGTCCCTGGGCTCCATTTCCACCGAGGCCCACACGACGCTGGCCATCGCCATGAACCGCATCGGCGGCAAGTCCAACACCGGTGAAGGCGGCGAGGATGCCAAGCGCTTCGCCCCGGTGACCGGCGGCACCAAGCTGTCCGACATCGTCGGCAAGAGCCGCATCGAGCGCGACATCGAGCTCCAGGACGGCGATTCCCTGCGTTCCGCCATCAAGCAGGTGGCCTCCGGCCGCTTCGGCGTCACTGCGGAATACCTGGTCAATGCCGACCAGATCCAGATCAAGATGGCCCAGGGCGCCAAGCCCGGCGAGGGCGGCCAGCTGCCCGGCCACAAGGTCTCCGAGTACATCGGCTTCCTGCGCCACTCGGTGCCGGGCGTCGGCCTCATTTCGCCGCCGCCGCACCACGACATCTACTCCATCGAGGACCTGGCCCAGCTCATCCATGACCTGAAGAACGCCAACTCCCGCGCTTCCATCTCGGTCAAGCTGGTGTCCGAAGTCGGTGTCGGCACCGTCGCCGCCGGCGTCTCCAAGGCCAAGGCCGACCACGTGGTCATCGCCGGCTTCGACGGCGGCACCGGCGCTTCGCCCCAGTCCTCCATCAAGCACGCCGGCACCCCGTGGGAACTGGGCCTCGCCGAGACCCAGCAGACCCTGGTGCTGAACCGTCTGCGCGGCCGCATCCGCGTCCAGGTGGACGGCCAGATGAAGACCGGCCGCGACGTCGTCGTCGGCGCCCTCCTGGGTGCCGATGAGTTCGGCTTCGCCACCGCCCCGCTGGTGGTCGAAGGCTGCGTCATGATGCGCAAGTGCCACCTCAACACCTGCCCGGTGGGCGTCGCCACCCAGGACCCGGTCCTGCGCCGCCGCTTCTCCGGCCAGCCCGAGCACGTGGTGAACTACTTCTTCTTCGTCGCCGAGGAAGTGCGCGAAATCATGGCCCAGCTGGGCATCCGCAAGTTCGACGACCTCATCGGCCGCTCCGACCTGCTGGACATGCGTGCCGGCATCGAGCACTGGAAGGCCAAGGGCCTCGACTTCACCAAGGTCTTCTACCAGCCCCAGGTGCCCGCCAGCGAGCCGCGCCGCCACACCGACGGCCAGGACCACGGCCTCCACAAGGCCCTGGACCACAAGCTCATCGAGCAGGCCCAGAAGGCCCTGGAGAAGGGCCAGAAGGTCCATATCGAGACCCCGGTCATCAACGTCAACCGCACCGTCGGCACCATGCTGTCCGGCGAAGTGGCCAAGCGCTACGGCCATGCCGGCCTGCCGGACGACACCATCCACGTCAAGCTCACCGGCACCGCCGGCCAGAGCTTCGGCGCCTTCCTGGCAAAGGGCGTGACCCTGGACCTGGTGGGCGAGGGCAACGACTACGTCGGCAAGGGCCTGTCCGGCGGGCGCATCATCGTCCGCCCGCATCCGGATTTCCGCGGCCAGACCCCGGAGAACATCATCGTCGGCAACACCGTCATGTACGGTGCCATCGCCGGTGAGGCGTTCTTCGCCGGCGTCGGCGGCGAGCGCTTCTGCGTGCGCAATTCCGGCGGTACCGCCGTCGTGGAAGGCGTCGGCGACCATGGTTGCGAATACATGACCGGCGGCACCGTGGTGGTGCTGGGCATGACCGGCCGCAACTTCGCCGCCGGCATGTCGGGCGGCATCGCCTACGTCCTGGATGAGGATGGCAGTTTCAAGAACCGCTGCAACCTGGCCCAGGTGGCTCTGGAGAAGGTCATGGCGGCTTCCCGCCAGCCGGCCAACGAGCCCATGCACCGCGGCACGACCGACGAGGACCTGCTGAAGGACCTCATCACCCGCCACGCCGAGTACACCGGCAGCGCCCGCGCCAAGGCCATCCTCGCCAACTGGGATGCCTACCGCGAGAAGTTCGTCAAAGTTTATCCGCACGAGTACAAGCGGGCTCTCACCGAGCTTGCCGCTGCGGGCCAGAAGGAGGCTGCATAAAATGGGAAAGCCCACCGGATTCCTCGAATTCGAGCGTCTGTCCGAGGCTTACGAACCGATCGAGGTTCGCGTCAAGCACTACAAGGAGTTCGTCGCCCGCCTGTCCGATGAGGACGCCAAGGTCCAGGGTGCCCGTTGCATGGATTGCGGCATTCCCTTCTGCAATACCGGCTGCCCGGTGAACAACATCATTCCGGACTGGAATGACCTGGTTTACCGCGGCAACTGGAAGCAGGCGCTGGACGTGCTGCATTCCACCAACAACTTCCCGGAATTCACCGGCCGCATCTGCCCGGCTCCCTGCGAAGCCGCCTGCACCCTCGGCATCAACGTCGAGCCCGTGGGCATCAAGTCCGTCGAGCACTTCATCATCGACAAGGGCTGGGAAAGCGGCTGGGTGGTTCCGCAGCCGCCCAAGCACAAGACCGGCAAGAAGGTCGCCGTGGTCGGTTCCGGCCCGGCGGGCATGGCGGCTGCCCAGCAGCTCGCCCGCGTCGGCCATGCCGTCACCGTGTTCGAGAAGAACGACCGCATCGGCGGCCTCCTGGGCTACGGCATCCCGGACTTCAAGCTGGAGAAGTCGGTCATCGACCGCCGCGTCGCCCAGATGGAAGCCGAGGGCGTCACCTTCCGGACCAACGTCATCGTCGGCAGCAAGGAGCTCCCCAAGGGCATCGCCAACGACGCCAAGGACTTCGTCAGCGCCGAGCAGCTGAACAAGGAGTTCGACGCCGTCATCCTGGCCGCCGGTTCCGAAGTGCCCCGTGACCTGCCCATCCCGGGCCGGGAGCTGAAGGGCATCTACGCCGCCCTGGAATTCCTCATTCCCCAGAACAAGGAAGTCGAGGGCCAGCGTCCCAACCCGATCAACGCCAAGGGCAAGCATGTGGTGGTCATCGGCGGCGGCGACACCGGTTCCGACTGCGTCGGCACCTCCAACCGCCACGGCGCCGCCTCCATCGCCCAGTTCGAGCTGATGCCGATGCCGCCCGCCCAGGAGAACAAGGAGCTGACCTGGCCCTACTGGCCGTACAAGCTGCGCACCTCCTCCTCCCACGAGGAAGGCTGCAGCCGGGACTTCGCCGTCGCCACCAAGGAGTTCGTCTCCGACGGCAACGGCAACGTCAAGGCCCTGAAGGCCGTTCGGGTCGAGTGGAAGGACGGCAAGATGACCGAAGTCGCCGGCTCGGAATTCGAGATGCCGGCCGACCTGGTCTTCCTGGCCATGGGCTTCACCAACCCGGTCGCCAGCCTGCTCGAAGCCTTCGACGTGGAGAAGGACAACCGGGGCAACGCCAAGGCCACCACCGACGGCGCCGGCTGCTACGCTACTAGCGCCCCGAAGGTGTTCGCCGCCGGCGACGTGCGCCGTGGCCAGTCCCTGGTCGTGTGGGCCATCCGGGAAGGCCGCCAGTGCGCCCGGGAAGTGGACACCTTCCTCATGGGCAGCACCACCCTGCCGCGCTGAGAATCGGCTCCAGCCAGCGAAACGCCCCGTCGGTCCTAGCCCGCGGGGCGTTTTCTTTTGGAGACAGCCGATGACATTAATGTGAAAATACGACGATTGTCAGCAAGGAGACGTCATGACTACTGAATTGCAGACGGCTTTTCAGGTCACGCCGCCCAGCGGCGCCTTCGATGGGCACATGCTCATCATCTTCGCCATCATGGTGGTGGCGGGCATCCTCGGGGGCATAGCCAATTTCTTCCTGTCCGACCGCCACGGCGAGCCGGGCCACCGGCACTGGATCAAATACCCCATCCTCGGCGTCGTTGCCGCCCTGACGGTGCCCCTCTTCCTCAACATGATCTCCAGCACCCTGCTGGAAGGCGCCCGCACCAAGCCGGTGGACTTCTACGTCTTCGCCGGTTTCTGCCTGATGTACGTGGTCGCCTCCCGACGCCTGTTCGAGAACGTCGCCCTCCGGCTCCTGGCCCAGGTGGACCAGGTGAAGCGGGAAATGACCCACCTCAAGCAGCAGAACCAGCAGGAGCCGGTCCTGGCCGCCCAGCCCCGGGAGGAAAAGCCGGCGGAAGCGCCCAAGGCCGAAGCCCGGGTCGAGCCCCGGGAATCGCTCAGCTACAACGATGTCGAATTGCTGCGCGCCCTGTCCGAAGAGAGCTTCGTCTACGGCAACCTGGCCGCTCTCTGCGACAAGACGGGGCTGGCCCGGGACTTCGTCAGCCAGCGCCTGACCGTGATGAAAAACCTTGGGGTCATCGAAACCCGCATCAATGAGAAGAATGTCCTGCACTGGTTCGTATCCCCCCGCGGCAAGCAGGTGCTGGGCGACGTACTCGCCGGGCAGGACGACAAGAAAGTCGCCTGACAACAACAGCCCGCCGGGAGCGGGCCCCCAACGAAGCTTTCCTCCATGAATATCGTCATTCTCGCTGCCGGGCAGGGCAAGCGCATGCACTCCAATCTGCCCAAGGTTCTGCACCCCATCGCCGGCAAGGCCCTGGCCCAGCACGTCATCGACACCGCCCGGGAGCTCTCTCCCGGGAAGCTGGTCGTGGTCTACGGCCACGGCGGCGAAGCCGTCCGGGAGAGCCTTTCCGCTCCCGACCTGGCCTGGGCCAAGCAGGAGCCCCAGCTCGGCACCGGCCATGCCGTCATGCAGGCCCTGCCGCAGCTCGACGGCCAAGGCCAGACCCTGGTGCTCTACGGCGACGTTCCCCTGACCCGGGCGGCCACCCTGAAGCGCCTGCTCCAGGCCGGCCGCGACGGCCTCTCCATCCTCACCGTCGAGCTGGCCAACCCCGCCGGCTACGGCCGCATTGTCCGGGACGAGGCCGGCAGCGTCGTTCGCATCGTCGAGGAAAAGGACGCTACCCCGGAAGAGAAAGCCATCCGGGAAGTGAACACCGGCATCATGGCCATCCCTTCGGACCGGCTCGCCGACTGGCTGGGCCGCCTCTCCAACCGGAACGCCCAGGGCGAGTACTACCTCACCGACATCGTCGCCCTGGCGGTGGCCGAGGGCCTGCCGGTGCGCACCGCCCAGCCGGAAGGCGAGTGGGAAGTCCTGGGAGTGAACAGCAAGGTCCAGCTAGCCGAGCTGGAAAGAATCCACCAGCGCAATGTCGCCGAAGCCCTTCTCATCCAGGGAGTGCGCCTGGCCGATCCCGCCCGCATCGACGTGCGCGGCGAACTGCTGTGCGGCCGCGACGTGGCCATCGACCTGGGCTGCGTCTTCGAAGGCCGGGTCGAGCTGGAGGAAGCCGTGGAGATCGGCCCCTACTGCGTCCTCAAGAACGTGAAGATCGCCGCCGGCGCCCGCCTCGCCGCCTTCTGCCACCTGGAGGACGCCGTCGTCGGCCCGGACGCGGTGGTCGGGCCCTACGCCAGGCTGCGGCCCGGTACCGAGCTGGGCCCCGAGGTGCACATCGGCAACTTCGTCGAGGTCAAGAACAGCAAGATCGCCGCCCAATCCAAGGCCAACCACCTGGCCTACGTGGGCGACGCCGTCATCGGCCAGCGGGTCAATGTCGGCGCCGGCACCATCACCTGCAACTACGACGGCGCCAACAAGCACAAGACCATCATCGAGGACGACGTCTTCATCGGCTCCGACACCCAGCTGGTGGCGCCGGTGACCGTGGGCCGCGGCGCCACCCTGGGGGCCGGCACCACCCTGACCAAGGACGCTCCCCCCGAGGCCCTGACCGTATCCCGGGCCCGGCAGACCACCATCAATGGCTGGCAACGGCCCAGGAAGGCAAAGAAATAGTGGATATCTGGTTCAGCCTCTTCGTCGCCGTCATCGCCCTCATCGCAGCCGGGGGCTTCTCCCTGGTCCTGGTGGGCTACATCAACGCCCTGCCGGCCAGCGTCGCCGGCGGCCGCAAATGGTTGTGGGCGGTGCTCGTCATCCCCAGCGCCATCGTCGCCATCCCGGTGGCCATCGCCTTCATGCTGGCGCCCTTCGTCAGCGTCGTGGCGCCGGTCACCCTGGCACGCTGGCTCGCAATTCCCGCGGTGGTGCTCCATGTTGCCACCCTCATCCGTTTTTTCGCCACCCACTGGCAGGACAATGCCAAGACCGGCAAGCAACTGGGCGGGGGGCTCCTGCTCCTGGCCCTGGCCGTCGGCGGGTTGTACGGGCTCGGACCGATGTTCGCTGAGAGGATCGTCGCAAGCGTAAGATAGGTCTTAGTCTCAATTCATACTGAAGCGAGGGAGAAAGTTATGCCGAAATACACCACTGAGGCCATCCGCTCCGTTGCACTTGTCGGCCATGGCGCCGCCGGCAAAACCAGTCTGGCCGAGGCACTGCTTTTCGCCACCGGCGCCATCCAGTCCAAGGGCAGCGTCGAGAAGGGCACCGCCGTCTGCGATTTCGATCCCCAGGAAAAGGAAGCCGGCCACTCCCTCAATTCCGCCCTGGCCAGTTTTTCCACCGAGAACCACCACGTCCACCTCATCGATACCCCGGGGTACCCGGACTTCGCCGGCCAGGCCATCGCCGCCCTGGCCGGGGTGGATACGGCCCTGGTGGTGGTCAATGCCCAGACCGGCATCGAGCTGACCACCGAGCGCATGATGCGCTGGGCCGGCGAGCGCAAGCTCTGCCGCATGATCGTCATCAACAAGATCGACGCCGACAATCTGGACCTGCCCGGTCTGGTCGCCAACCTCCGGGAGCGCTTCGGCAAGGAGTGCATGCTCCTCGACCTTCCCGCCCACGGCGCCCACGAGGTAGTGGAGGTCCTTGAGCACGATTCCGGGGAAACCGACTTCGAATCGGTGGCCGCCGCCCACCGGGCCCTCATCGACCAGATCGTCGAGGAAGACGAGGACCTCCTGGCCCGCTACCTGGAGGACGGCGCCGACCCCGCTCCCGGCGAGCTCCATGCCCCCTTCGAGAAGGCCCTGCGGGAAGGCCACCTGATCCCCATCCTCTTCGTCTCGGCCAAGACCGGCGCCGGCATCAGGGAACTGCTCCACGTCCTCGCCACCCTGGCCCCCAGCCCGGCCGAGGGCAACACGCCGCCCTTCTACAAGGGCAACTCGGGGGGCGACAGCGAGGCCTTCCGGGCCGAGCCGGACCCCGGCCAGCACGTGCTGGCCCATGTCTTCAAGGTGGTGGCCGACCCCTACATGGGCAAGGTCGGCATCTTCCGGGTCCACCAGGGCACCCTCAGGAAGGACGCCCAGCTCTTCGTCGGCAGCGGCAAGCGGCCCTTCAAGGTCGCCCACCTGTTCCAGATCCAGGGCAAGGACTACGTGGAAGTGGATGAACTGGTGCCCGGCGACATAGGCGCCGTCGCCAAGGTGGAGGAACTGGACTTCGACTGCGTCCTCCACGACTCCCACGACGAGGACCTCATCCACCTGAAGCCCCTGGAATTCCCGCGCCCCATGGCCGGCCTGGCGGTGGAGACCAAGAAGAAGGGCGACGAGCAGCGCCTCTTCGACATCCTCAACAAGCTCGCCCTGGAGGACCCCACCTTCACCGTGGAGCGCCATCCCCACAGCAACGAGACGGTGATCCGCGGCCTCGGGGACATGCACCTCAAGGCCAAGCTCGCCAAGATGGCCAGCCAGTACAAGCTGGAGGTGGACACCAACCCACCCCTCATCCCCTACCGGGAGACCGTCACCATCCCGGCCGAGGGCCATCACCGCCACAAGAAGCAGAGCGGCGGCGCCGGCCAGTTCGGCGAGGTGTACCTGCGCCTCGAGCCCCTGCAGCGCGGCGAGGGCTTCCAGTTCGTCGATGCGGTCAAGGGCGGCGTCATCCCCGGCGTCTTCATGCCGGCGGTGGAGAAGGGCGTGCGCCAGGCCCTGGAGGGTGGCGTGGTGGCGGGCTATCCGGTGGAAGACCTCAAGGTCACCGTCTACGACGGCAAGACCCACCCGGTGGACGGCAAGGAGGTGGCCTTCGTCACCGCCGGCCGCAAGGCCGTCATCGAGGCCATCCGGGGGGCAAAGCCCATCGTCCTGGAGCCCATCGTCAATATCGAGATCGTGGTGCCGGAAGCGGCCATTGGTGACCTCACCGGCGACCTCTCCGGCCGCCGGGGCCAGATCACCGGTACCGACGGCCGCGGCCACGGCATGGTCGCCATCAACGGCCAGGTGCCCCTGGCCGAACTCAACGAGTACCAGTCGCGGCTCAAGTCCCTCACCGGCGGCCAGGGCACCTACACCATCGACTTCAGCCACTACGCCGCCGTGCCGCCCCAACTGCAGCAGCAGCTCGCTTCCAGGTTCCAGCTCAAGGAAGAGGAAGAGTGAGCCGGTAGCAGAAGCACGGGAATGGGGCCGGAAAGTTCCGGCCCTTTTCTTTTGGTGCCCATGCTCCGCAGCTGTGTGGCCCAGCCCGGCGGCATCGCCTATAGTGAATATAGACGGGGCGGCTGCCGCCCGATGACGTTCCGCCCCGGATTCGCGTTCGCTACGGGAGGCCGCCATGTCGAATATCTCGACCCAGACCCTGTCCTACGAAAGGACTTCATCCCTCCAGCTGCAGTATTCCCAAGGAGTCGCCGCCGGGGCCCGGGCGGGGGAAGTGGCCGGCGCCGAAGGGGTCGGCAAGGCGGTAAGCGCCACCGCGGTAGCGAAGGAAGAGCAGAACATGCGCATCCTCCAGGCCTCCGCCGAAGTCTCCCTGAAGGCCGGGGACCAGTCCCAGGCCCTCCTTTTCCGCACCGCCATCGACCGCATCAACGAGCTGCTGGCGCCGGAACTGGGCGCCGACGCCATCCAGGCCAAGATGGGGGAGGACAATTCCCCGGAAGCCACCGCTGGGCGCATCGTCTCCCTCTCCACCGGTTTCTTCGACGCCTACGCCGCCCAGCATCCCGGGGAGGACCCGGGCGAGGTGGCGAAGAACTTCGTGGACCTCATCCGCGGCGGCTTCGAGAAGGGCTTCAACGAGGCCAAGGACATCCTCCAGGGCCTCAAGGTCTTCGGCGGCGACATCGAGAGCGGCATCATGAAGACCTACGAACTGGTCACCAAGGGCTACGACGACTTCCTGGCCGGCAAGCTGAAGCCGGCCGAGGAGGACAAGGCGGCTACCGAAGTTCCGGCCTGACCGAACCCGGCGGCGCTCAGCCAACCCCCAGGCGCCGCCGGTACTGCTCCGGCCCCATCCCCGTCCACCCCACGAAGGCCCGGTAGAACGCCGAGGGATCGGCGTAGCCCAGCTCCGCCGCCACCTGGGCGACCGCGGCCGTGGTCTTGGTCAGCCGGGCCAGGGCCAGGTCCCGGCGCAGGGCGTCCTTGATGGCCCGGAAGCTCGAGCCTTCCTCCGCCAGACGGCGGTGCAGGGTGCGGGGCGACAGGTTGAGCCGGGCCGCCACCGCCTCCTGCTCCAGGTTGGCGGGCAGGGCGGCCCGCAGGATGTCCCGCACCCGCAGCACCATTTCCCGATCCCGCCGGTAGAGCATGGTGAGCCGGCCCGGCGCCCCTTCCAGGAAGGCCGCCAGGGCCGCCTCGTCCCGCCGGATGGGCAGGTCCAGGAGATTGGCCTGGAAGCGCGCCACCAGCCGGTCGCCACCGAATTCGGAGCGCTCGGTGTAGATGAGGGCGTAGTCGTCGGCATGGGCCGGGCGGGGGTAGGGGAAGGTCACGGCATCCAGGGCCAGGCCCCGCCCCACCAGCCAGCAGGCGAGCCCGTGGAGGAGGCGCAGCAGCCACTCGAAGGCGAAGACCCGGGCCGGGTCGTCCGCCGCGGCAGCCAGGGGCCGGGTCTCGGCAATCACCAGTTCGGCGGTGCCGGCATGGCGCTCCAGGCTGACCGCCAGGTCCGGCAGGACGATGCGCAGGAAGCGGCCGGCCCGCTCCAGGGCCGCCGCCAGGTTGGGGGCGCTGACCAGCCCCCGGCACAGGAATTCGAAGCTGCCAACCCGCATGGGCTGGCTGAAGAGCCCGAAGCCCTCGTCGTCCAGTTCCCGGTTGATGAGGTTGTAGAGGGCGGCGTAGCGGTCCACCGGAATGCGGCTGGCGGAGTCTGCAATGTCGATGCCGGCGGCGGCCAGCAGGGGGGCCGGGTCACGGCCCGCCCGCAGGGGCCCGGCCAGCATGCCGGTGACGAAGCCGGGGGCGACGGTGGCCCGGCTGCGTGGGGAACTGGCGGAATTGTCCATGTGCCGGAAGGAGGGTCCAATAGGGGTGCGGTATGGCGCTTGCCCAGCCAGGATAGCATTGTGGCGGAAATTGCACGATAGCCGTCAGGGGCGGCAATGGCAAAAGCCCGGGAGACTTCCTAATATTCAACGATCCAACCCCTCCCCGAGATCCAGCGCCATGACCGACCTCTCCATCGCCAACAAGATTTCCGCCTACAAGCCGAAGAACAAGGTCCGCTTCATCACCGCCGCCTCCCTGTTCGACGGCCACGATGCCTCCATCAACATCATGCGCCGCATCCTCCAGTCCACCGGCGCCGAGGTCATCCACCTGGGCCACAACCGCTCGGTCCAGGAGATTGTGAACGCGGCCCTCCAGGAGGACGTCCAGGGCATCGCCATCACCTCCTACCAGGGCGGCCATGTGGAGTTCTTCAAGTACATGCTCGATCTCCTCAGGGAGAACGGCGGCGAGGAGATCAAGGTTTTCGGCGGCGGCGGCGGGGTGATCGTGCCGGCGGAGATCGAGGAGCTCCACGCCCACGGCGTCACCCGCCTCTACTCCCCCGAGGACGGCGTCAAGCTCGGCCTCCAGGGCATGATCAACGACGTGGTGCAGCAGGCCGACTTCCCCCTCACCACCGCCGTGCCGGAAACCGGCGAGGCCATGCTGGCGGCCTTGAAATCCGGCAACCGCCGCCAGCTCGCCCGCATCGTCACCGCCCTGGAGAACGGCGCCTGCGCCGACGGCGTCCGGCAATTCCTGCTGGCCGCCGCCAAGGAGTTGAAGACCCCGGTGCTCGGCATCACCGGCACCGGCGGCGCCGGCAAGTCCTCCCTCACCGACGAGCTGGTGCGGCGCTTCCGCCTCGACCAGGGGGACAGCCTCAGGATCGGCATCGTCTCCATCGACCCCTCCCGGAAGCGCACCGGCGGGGCGCTCCTGGGCGACCGCATCCGCATGAACGCCATCGAGCATCCCAACATCTTCATGCGCTCCCTGGCCACCCGGGACACCGGCAGCGAGATTTCCGCCGCCCTGCCCGAGGTGCTGGCCGCCTGCAAGCTCTCCGGCTTCGACCTGGTCATCGTCGAGACCTCCGGCATCGGCCAGGGGGATGCCGCCATCGTGCCCCACGTGGACGTCTCCCTCTACGTCATGACCCCGGAGTTCGGCGCCGCTTCCCAGCTGGAGAAGATCGACATGCTCGACTTCGCCGATTTCATCGCCATCAACAAGTTCGACCGCAAGGGCGCCGAGGATGCCTTGCGGGATGTCAGGAAGCAGTACCAGCGCAACCGGGAGCTGTTCAGCCAGCCCAGCGACGCCATGCCGGTGTTCGGCACCATGGCCGCCCGCTTCAACGACGACGGCGTCACCGCCCTCTACCAGGCCCTGGCGCCGCGGCTGGTGGAGCAGGGCCTCAAGCTCGGCCAGGGCAGGCTGCCCCGGGTCACGGTCAAGCAGTCCTCCGGCTCCCGGGCCATCGTGCCGGCCCAGCGGGTACGCTACCTGGCCGATATCGCCGACACCGTGCGCCACTACCACGCCCACACCGAGGAGCAGGTCAAGCTCGCCCGGGAACGCCAGTCCCTGCGCATCTCCGCCGGCATCTTCCAGGGCTGCGACAAGCCTGCGGCCGACTTCGACGAGCTCATAGCCTGGAAGGACGGCCAGCTCGATCCCAAGGCCAGGAAGCTCCTGGAAATGTGGCCGGACACGGTCAAGGCCTATTCGGGCGACGAGTACGTGGTGAAGATCCGGGACAAGGAGGTCCGCACCCGGCTGGTGACCGAATCCCTCTCCGGCACCAAGATCCGCAAGGTCATCCTGCCCCGCTACGGCGACGACGGCGAAACCCTGCGCTTCCTCATGAAGGAGAACGTGCCCGGCTCCTTCCCCTTCACCGCCGGCGTCTTCGCCTTCAAGCGGGAGAACGAGGACCCCACCCGCATGTTCGCCGGCGAGGGCGACGCCTTCCGCACCAACCGCCGCTTCAAGAAGGTGTCCGAGGGCATGCCGGCCAAGCGCCTGTCCACCGCCTTCGACTCGGTCACCCTCTACGGCTGCGACCCGGACGAGCGCCCGGACATCTACGGCAAGATCGGCAACTCCGGCGTCTCCATCGCCACCCTGGACGACATGAAGGTGCTGTACGACGGTTTCGACCTGGTGGCGCCCACCACCTCGGTGTCCATGACCATCAACGGCCCGGCCCCCATCATCCTGGCCTGCTTCTTCAACACCGCCGTGGACCAGCAGCTCGACAAGTTCCGGGCCGACAACGGCCGCGAGCCCACCGAGGACGAGGCCGACAAGATCCGGGAGTGGGTCCTGTCCACCGTCCGTGGCACCGTCCAGGCCGACATCCTGAAGGAGGACCAGGGCCAGAACACCTGCATCTTCTCCACCGAGTTCGCCTTGAAGATGATGGGCGACATCCAGGAGTTCTTCGTCCATAACAAGATCCAGAACTTCTACTCGGTGTCCATTTCCGGCTACCACATCGCCGAGGCCGGGGCGAACCCGATTTCCCAACTGGCCTTCACCCTGGCCAACGGCTTCACCTACGTGGAGTCCTATCTCGCCCGGGGCATGCACATCGACGACTTCGCCCCCAACCTGTCCTTCTTCTTCAGCAACGGCATGGACCCGGAATACTCGGTCATCGGCCGGGTGGCGCGGCGCATCTGGGCGGTGGCCATGAAGAACCGCTACGGCGCCAACGAGCGCAGCCAGAAGCTCAAGTACCACATCCAGACCTCGGGTCGCTCCCTGCACGCCCAGGAGATGGACTTCAACGACATCCGCACGACGCTCCAGGCCCTCATCGCCATCTACGACAACTGCAACAGCCTGCACACCAACGCCTACGACGAGGCCATCACCACCCCCACCGAGGAGAGCGTGCGCCGGGCCATGGCCATCCAGCTCATCATCAACCGGGAGTGGGGCGTGGCCAAGAACGAGAACCCCAACCAGGGCGCCTTCGTCATCGACGAGCTCACCGACCTGGTGGAGGAGGCGGTCCTGAAGGAATTCGAGGCCATCGCCTCCCGGGGCGGCGTCCTGGGCGCCATGGAGACCGGCTACCAGCGCGGCAAGATCCAGGAGGAGTCCCTCTACTACGAGCACAAGAAGCACGACGGCTCCTACCCCATCATCGGCGTGAACACCTTCCTCAATCCCAAGGGTCAGGCCCAGCAGGAAATCGAGCTGGCCCGCTCCACCGACGAGGAGAAGCAGTCCCAGATTTCCCGTCTGCGGGATTTCCACCAGCGTTACGCCAATCAGGCCCCGGCCATGCTGGAGAAACTGAAGCAGACGGTGATCGCCGACGGCAACGTCTTCGCCGTGCTGATGGATGCCGTGCGGGTCTGCTCCCTGGGCCAGATCACCGGCGCCCTCTACGAAGTGGGCGGCCAGTACCGGCGCAGCATGTAAGCCGGCTTTCCCCGGGGCGGCACGAGCCCCCCGGGGAATCGGGATACACCGCACCCGGCCTGGGGTTCTGCCCCGTCATCCGGCCGGAGGGGAGGCAAGCTCCTCAATGATCGGCCTGCCCCCGAATACGCTAGTCAGCTGATTAGCATGGCCCCGGCGCCGGGCTATAAATGCCAGTCCAATATGGCATTTCTCTAGCGCGCCATTCCACGCGCAGATTCCCTTCTATTTCCCTTGCCCCGGGATTTCGATTCGACCGCCATTCGGGATCATTGATCGTCCCGGCGCCGAATGGAATCCCGGCCGTTTTTTTGCGCTTGATGGATTGCCCTTTGGAAACAGCGTGTTGGCGCGCCGATGCGGGATGGCATACATCGAATTCATCCCCGGGTGGTGGTGGTTTTTCTACCCCCGAATAAATGCTGCCGCTAATAACCCGTAATTCGGGCGGAATGTATAAATATGGCAACGACAAGTAGCTTCGATCTCGCTGGATAGGATCGGTTTTAAGGCAAGTGTAAGTAAATGTTGCATAACGAGCAGGCGCGGCGATCGGCCTATCCGGCCGTCTGTCAGCCGTAAAAAAATCAGGGAGTCTTTTGTGAAATCTGTCGCCGTTCCGGCGTTTTTTGAGGAGTGTGAAATGGAAAAGGTCCTGTCCCCGGTAAAGCAATTCCTTCTGGACGAGGAGGGCGCCTCGGCCGTCGAGTACGGCGTCATGGTGGCGCTGATCATTGCCGTGTGCATCGCCATGATCAAGAGCATCGGCGGCCGGCTGAACACGGCATTCACCAATGTGGACACCGCCCTGAAACCCTAGTGCAACTCCCCGGAGCGGCACCCTGCCGCATATGCCGTTCATAGACAGCTCTCCCGGCCCGGAGCAGAGGGACCGGGGGAGCGCCAAGGAGGAAATCCAGGTGAGTCCGTTTCCATATCAGCTCCCGCTGCACTGTCTCCGGTTCCGCGACGACAGCGGCGCGACCGTCGTGGAGTGGGCCGTCCTGGCTTCGAGCATCGCCGCCGTGGCGGTGTTCGCGATCACCGGCCTCGGGAAGACCGTGGCCGGCCTCTACCAACAGGCCTTCGACCTGATCGGAGCCATGCTGTGATGTTCCCCGAAGATCCCATGGCCATGCACCTGCCCTTCGCCAAGGCCAGCGGCGGCGATACCGCCCTAATGCTGGCCGGACTGCTTCCCCTCTTCGCCATCCTCCTGGTGGCGGTTATTTCCGACCTGCGCCAGCGCCGCATCCCCAACCCCGTCGTCCTCATGGGCATCGTCGCCGGCTTCCTGCTCCACAGCCTGCTGCCGGAGGGCAACGGCTTCCTCGCCAAGTGGCCCGGCGGCCTCGGTTTTCTGAATTCCCTCCAGGGCCTCGCCATCGGCGCCGGCGCCCTGTTTCCCCTCTATTTCCTGCGGGTCATGGGGGCCGGCGACGTCAAGCTCATGGCCGCCGTGGGCGCCATCCTCGGCCCCGACGACATCGTCCCCGCCATCGTCGGCACCTTCCTGGCCGGCGGCGCCGTCTCCCTGGTGGTGGTGATCGCCACCGGCACGGTGGGCCAGCTGTTCAGGAATCTCTTCTATATGTCCCACGTGACCCTGATCAAGGCCACCCTGCCGGGCCGCCCCGGCGTCGAGCCACCCCTCCAGTCCGCCGGCAGCGCCCCCTACGCGGTGGCCGTCGCCCTCGGCACCCTGGGCGGCCTGTGGTGGGTGGTCAGCGGCTTCAGCCTGTCCTGAGCCGGATCGGACATCGCCATGGCGCTCGCGGACCTGGACTGCCCCCCCTACGCCAAGGCGGCCCTCCCGGCCGACCCGGGCCCGTCCCAGCCGGGCGGGCCGCCGGCGCCCCGGGACGTGGAGGGCACCGGCCTCTCCCAGCCCTTCCTGGTGGAGCTGATGCTCAAGATCCTGCTCCAGGGCGGGCAGCTCCGCCTCTGGGAATTCCGGGAGAGGACCCTGCTGCCCGTGGCCGTGGTGGACGCCCTCATCGGCTTCATGCGGGCCGAGCGGCTGTGCGAAATCCAGGGCACCGGCGCCGCCGCCGGCGACATGGTCTACGGCCTCACCGACCTGGGCCGGGCCCGGGCCCAGGACGCCCTGGCCAGGAACCAGTACGCCGGCCCCTGCCCGGTGTCCCTGGAGGCCTACGTCGCCCAGGTGCTGAAGCAGAGCGTCCTCGCCAGCCGCAACATCGGCCGCGAGCAGATGCGCCAGGTCTTCGACGGCGTCATCCTGCCGGAAGGGGTGCTGGACCAGATCGGCCCGGCCCTCAATTCCGGCCGCTCCATCTTCATTTACGGCCCCAGCGGCACCGGCAAGACCTACCTGGCCGAACGCCTGGCCCTGGCCATGGCCCTCCAGGGGGCGGTGTGGGTGCCCTACGCCTTCGCCGTCGATGCCGAGATCATCCAGGTCTTCGATCCCCTGGTGCACCGGCCGGTGGAACTGCCCGCCCCGGAAACCCGCAGCCTGGACCGCCGCTACAGCTACGACGAGCGCTGGCAGAAGTGCCTGCGGCCGGTGGTCATGGCCGGCGGCGAGCTCACCCTGGACAACCTCGACCTGGAATTCGACCCGGTCAGCCGGATCTATGCGGCGCCGCCCCAGGTCAAGGCCAACAACGGCCTCCTCGTCATCGACGACCTGGGCCGCCAACGGGTCGCCGTCCAGGACCTCCTGAACCGCTGGATCGTCCCCATGGACCGCCGGGAGGACTGCCTCAGCCTGCATACCGGCCGGAAATTCCGCATCCCCTTCGACGTCGGCCAGGTTTTCTCCACCAACCTGTCTCCCCAGCAGCTGGCGGACGACGCCTTCCTGCGCCGCCTGGGCTACAAGCTCTACCTGGGGGCGGTGAGCGAGGACAAATACCGGGCGCTGCTCCAGCAGGCCTGCTCCCGCCTGGGCGTCCCCTATTCGGACCAGGCCTTCCATTTCCTGGTGCAGACCCTCCATGGCCGCTCCGGGCGGCCCTACTACGCCTGCTATCCCTACGACCTGGTGAGCCGGGCCCGGGACCGGGCCTTCTACGAGGGCACCCTGCCCGAGCTGTCCCACGAAACCCTGGCCTGGGCCTGGCTCGCCTATTTCGGCCATATCGAGCCGCCGACCGAAAGCCACCTGAGAGGAGGGGAGAAATCATGAGAAGCACGCGGGCATTGGCCATGATGGCCCTGTCGCTCCTCGCCGGGCTGGCCGCCGTCTTCCTGGGCGCCCAATGGCTCAACGGCCGGGCGGTGCAGACGGTGCAGGTGGCGGTGGCGGCCCGGGACATCGACCTGGGCTCCCCCCTCAACGCCACCCAGGTGGAGATGGTGGACTGGCCGAAGGAAAACACCCCCGCCGGCGCCTTTGCCAGCCGCGCCGCCCTCGACGGCCGGGTCCTCAAGACCAGCCTGGTGCGGGGCGAGCCCATCGTCGAGGCCAAGCTCGCCCCGGCCGGTGCCAAGGGCGGCCTGTCGGCGGTCATCAAGGAGGGCAAGCGGGCGGTGACGGTGCGGGTGAACGAGGTGGTGGGGGTCGCCGGCTTCGCCTTGCCCGGCAACTACGTGGACGTCATGGTCAACCTGGCCGACAGCCGGAGCGAGCAGGTCTCGAAGATCGTCCTCGAGCGCATCCTGGTGCTGGCCGTCGCCCAGGAGGCCAACCAGGACCAGACCCGGCCCAAGGTGGTCAATGCCGTGACCCTGGAAGTGACCCCCGAGGAGGCGGAAAAACTCGACCTGGTGCGCAACGTCGGCACCCTCTCCCTGGTCTTGCGCAACCAGATGGACGCCCGCCCGACCCCGACGGTGGGCGCTTCCAGGCAGGACATCCTGCGGGTATCCGCCGCCGCGGTGGCGGTGGACCCGCCGCCGAAGAAGGCCGTGGTCCGCCGCCGGCCACCGGCGGCGAAACCGCCCGACGAGGGGGTGGGCAAGGTGATCGTCATCCGCGGCCTGCAGAAATCCGAAGTGGAAACCGAAACCAGATAAGCGCCCGACAGGGGAGGAAAAGAATAATGGCAATGGAAATAAGCGGCGCCCTCGCCGGCATCGGGGGCCGGCGCCTGGCGGCGGCCGTCGCCCTGGCCGGCGCCCTCCTGGCCCCGGCCTGGGGAGCCCAGACGCCGGCCCCGGCGCCGGCCACCGCCGTCCCCGAGCCGGCCAGGGTGGGCGAGGCCATCCAGCTCGTCATCGGCAAGTCCACCCTGCTGCGGCTGCCGGCGCCGGTGGAGCGCATCTCGGTGGGCAACCCCATGGTCGCCGACGTCACCCTCATCAGCCCGGTGGAGCTGTACCTGCTGGGCAAGACCTTCGGCTCCACCAACCTCATCCTGTGGACCCGGGGGGGAGGGGCCACCATCGTGGACGTGGCGGTGAACCTGGACGCCGCCTTCCTCCAGAGCCGCCTGCGGGAGCTGCTGCCCGGCGAGGACGGCATCAAGGTAAGCTCCGCCGCCGATTCCATCGTCCTCTCCGGCGTGGTCTCCAGTTCGGTGCGGGCCGGCCAGGCGGTGGAAATCGCCGAGGCCCTGCTGGCCAACCCCAACCGCGGCCTCAACATGCCGGCGGTGGCGGGGGACAAGGCGGTGGCCCCGGGGACCCAGATCGCCGTCAGCCAGGCCACCCTGCCGGGGGGAGCCAGCACCGCCAAGCCCCGGGTGGTGAATATGCTCAGGGTGGCGGAGCCCCAGCAGGTGATGCTGGAGGTGAAGGTGGCCGAGGTCCAGAAGACCCTCCTCGACAAGCTGGGGGTGCAGGTCAGCTCCAACCTGGCCCGGGGCAGCTTTTCCACCAGCCTGCTCACCGGCTTCCTCACCAACAGCGTCGGCAGCCTGGCGGCGGGCGTCACCCGCGGCAACTTCGGCTACAACGTCACCCTCGACGCCGCCAAGAAGGACGGCCTCATCAAGGTCCTGGCGGAGCCCAACATCGTCGCCATCAGCGGCCAGGAGGCCAGCTTCCTGGCCGGCGGCAAGATCTTCCTGCCGGTGGCCAGCAGCCCCAACCCCCTCACCGGCGTGGTCACCATCACCCTGGAGGAAAAGGAATTCGGGGTCGGGCTCAAGTTCACCCCCACCGTGCTGGAAGGGGGGCGCATCAACCTCAAGGTGGCGCCGGAGGTGTCGGAACTGTCCCAGACCGGCACCCCCTTCACCACCATCAACAACGTCACCGCCGTGCTGCCCTCCATGACCACCCGCCGGGCCCAGACCACCGTCCAGCTCGGGGACGGCCAGAGCCTGGCCATCGCCGGCCTGATCAAGAACAACATGAGCGAAACCATCAACCGCTTCCCGGTGGTCGGCGAGGTTCCCATCCTCGGCGCCCTGTTCCGCAGCAACGAGTTCCAGACCGATCAGAGCGAACTGATGTTCGTCATCACCCCACGGCTGGTGAAGCCCCTGCCGCCCAACTACGCCCTGCCGACGGACAACTTCGTGCCCCCCGGCCGGGGCGAGTTCTTCCTGAACGGCCAGATGGAAGGGGCTCCCCCCGCCGCCAGCCCGCCCGGCGCGGCGACGGAGCCCCCGCCCCTGGCGCCGCCCACCGCCAGCCTGGGCACCCCCGTCGGCGGCTTCGAAGTGAAGTGAGGACAAGGGCCATGAAGACCACTCCCGCCATCCTGCTCGGCGCCGCCCTGGCCGCCGGCTGCGCTTCCACCACCCCCAATTACGACCGGCATTTCGGCGCTGCCGTGCGCACGGCCCGGGCCCAGCAGACCATCAACCCCGACGCCTCCCGCAACACCGAGCCGCCGGCGGGCATCGACGGCGTCGCCGCCAAGGAGGCCATGGGCCAGTACCGGGAAAGCTTCCAGGCGCCGCCCCCCACCTTCAACGTCATCAACATCGGCGCGGGACGCTAGGGAAATCATGGCGGGAGCGAGGCTTTCCAGCCCGGCGGGCAACGATCGGGGTTCGGCCACCCTGGAGTTCGCCCTGGTGGCGCCGGTCTTTCTCTTCGTCCTCATGGCGGCCATGGAGATGGGCATCCTTTTCTGGGTCAATCTCAGCATGCAGCACGCCGTCCGGGAGGGGGCGCGCTATGCCGTCACCGGCCAGAAGAACCTCGACCAGAGCCAGGACGGCGCCCAGCGCTACCGGGCGGTGCTCCAGGCCATCCAGGACGCCTCCATGGGGCTCTACCGCAAGGTCGCGCCGGTCATTTCCGTCGGCATCAACGGCGGCACGCTGCAGTCCTACGGAAGTGCCTCCCTCTACGGCGGCGCCATGTTCGGCGGCCCCGGCGACGTGGTGGTCCTGCGCCTGGACTGCACCTGGCCCATCCTCACCCCCCTGATGCAGCCCTTCTTCGAGGGCGGGAAATACCGCTTCAGCGTCGCCGCCACCATGCGCAACGAGGCCTTCTGACCATGGCCGGCAGCCTTGGGAACAGCCGGAAGCGGGCGGCCGGGGCGGCGGCGGTGGAGCTGGCCGTGGTCCTGCCGGTGCTGCTCATGCTGGCGCTGCCGGTGGTGGACTTCGCCCGGGCCATCCAGGCCGAGCTCATCCTGGCCAGCATCAGCCGCGAGGGGGCGAGCCTCGCTTCCCGGAGCGGCATGCCGCCCCAGAACATCCTCTCCGCCCTGGCTGCCACCTCCCCGCCCCTGGACATGCCCGGCAAGGGGATGATCTACATCACCAAGATCATGGGCCACCAGGAGGGCGGCGGCGTCAGGAGCGTGGTGCTGGAACAGCACCGCTGGGCCCAGGGCTGGCGCCAGAGCGCCTACAGCCCGGCGAGCGCCATCTGGAATTGCGGCAGCGGCGGCACCTCCTGGGCCACCGGTACCGACGCGGGTGGCAGCTGCCAGGGCCTGCCGGGGGCGAGCAACGCGTCCCCCACGGCCAACGTCATGCCCGGCAAATTGGCCGACGGCGAGCTGGTCTATGCGGTGGAGGCCTTCTACCGCTTCTCGGGGCTGTTCGGCGGCCTCGACGTGGGTTTTGGCGCCGTCCCCAGGCTGGGGCCGGACCTCTATTCCATGGCTGTGTTCTGAGGGAGCGGCGATGGACCGGGCCAGAGCCATCCTCCCCGTTCTCCGGCGCCAGGCCGGCCAGATCCTCATCATGACGGGGCTCAGCATGGCCGCCCTGGTGGCTGCCGTCGGCCTCGCCCTCGATTCGGGGGTCGGCTACCTGGTCAAGGCCAAGCTCAATGCCGCCGTCGATGCGGCGGGGATCGCCGCCGCCCGGGCCGTGACCCTGGGCAACGACCAGGCCACCCAGACCGCCAACGCCGTCGCCGCCGCCCGGCGCTTCTTCGCCGCCAACTATCCCGACGGCTATCTGGGGACCAGCCCGCAGTTCAGCGACCCGACCGTGGCCTTCGACCGGGGCAAGATCACCATCGCCACCTCGGCCCAGGCCGTCATGCCGGTGCGCTTCATGGGCATCGCCGGGGTGAATGCCATCAATGTCGGGGCCCGGGCCGAGACGGTGCGGAAGGACCTCGACCTGGCCTTCGTCATGGACACCTCCGGCTCCATGTCCGGGGTGGCCGCCAAGGTGAGGGCGGCGGCCAAGTCCTTTGTGGACCACTTCAACCCGGTGACCGACCGGGTGGCCCTCGTCCACTTCTCCGCCGGTGCCGTGGTGGACGACCCGATCCGGCTGGTGGACCGGGGTTTCGACCGGGCGACGGTGAAGCGGCACATCCAGAATTTCGATTTCAGCGGCTTCACCAACCACGCCGAAGGGATGTGGCACGGCCGCGACCAGCTCAACAGCATTTCCCAGGTAAACCGTTCCACCCTGCGGGTCATCGTCTTCTTCTCGGACGGCTCGCCCAACACCTTCGCCTCCTATTTCGACCAGATGAACTGCGCCGGCGCTGTCGCCACCGGCGACGGCGAGCCGAACGGCACGCCCTACGGCCTCTATGACCGCAAGCAGCAGGACAGGATGAAGCCTTCCTGCGACAAGAGCTACAGGATCGCCGACGCCATCCAGACGCTGCCCGACGATTTCACCCCGCCCTCCGGCAACGTCGTCGAGTTTCCCATCGTCACCCACCAGCCGCGGAACGTGAGCAGCAACCCGAGCTGGCGGAACATCAACCTGGCGGCGCGGAACCTGCCGGAAGCCATCGCCGCCAAGGCCAGGAGCGAGGGCATCTACATATTCACCCTGGGCCTCGGCGCCCTGCTGAAGGACACCCTGGGGGTGCCGGACCCGAGCGGCACCAAGACCGGCGAGGACCTGCTGAAGTGCATGGCCAACACGGGGAGCGCTGTCCCCGACAGCCTGCCGGCCCGCTGCCACGACCCGGCCAAGCCCCAGGGCATCTACTGCTACGCCGCCACCGAGGACGACCTGCAACCGTGCTTCTCCCAGTTGGCGTCGGAAATCTTGCGCCTCACCAAATGAATCCCGGCAAGGAAATGCACCCGTTGTTCCACTGGCAAGACAAGAAGGAGTCGCTGTGAGAATCGCCATCCACTACAACAAAGCCGAAACCCTGGCAGCCCTGCGCGCCATCCTCGACGGTCGGGAAGACATCGACGTGGCGGTGCCGGGGGGCGAACTGGCCCAGTGGGCCCAGGGCGGGGCGGCCGACATCCCCTACGACCTGCTGCTGGTCGAAAGCGAGGAGACGGCGGCGGAACTGGAACTGCTGGAGAGCATCACCTGCCGGCATCCCCGGCTGGCGGTGGTTCTCCTTGCCGCCGACCCGGGCAAGGACTTCCTGCTCCAGGCCATGCGCGCCGGCGCCCGGGAGGTGATTGCCCTGCCGCTGCGGGACGAGGCCCTCGTCAGCGTGGTCGAGCGCATGCGCCAGCGCAGCGGCTTCCAGGCGGCCCGGCGCCGGGGCAAGGTGCTGGTCTTCCAGTCCAGCAAGGGCGGCAGCGGCGGCACCTTCCTGGCCTCCAACTTCGCCTACATGCTTTCCCAGCAGGGGCGGCGCACGGCCCTCATCGACCTCAACCTGCAGTTCGGGGATGCCGCCATGCACGTCTGCGACGGCGTCGGCGGCAGCGTCGCCGACGTGGCCCAGCAGATCCAGCGCCTGGACGGCGACTTCCTGATGTCCAGCATGGTCCGGGTGACCTCCCACTTCAGCGTCCTGGCCTCGCCGGAGTCCCCGGACCAGGCGGTGGGCATCCGCCCCGATTTCGTCGGCCGCCTGCTGGAGGTGGCCCGGGAGCGCTTCGACTACGTGGTGGTGGATGTGGACCGCACCATCGATCCCATCTGCGTCCGCGTCCTCGACGAGGCCGACAGCATCATGCTGGTGGTCCAGCTGACCCTGCCCTTCATCCGGGATGCCAAGCGCCTGCTGGCGGTGTTCGACTCCCTCAACTATCCCCGCAGCAAGGTGCGGCTGGTGGTGAACCGCTACCAGAAGGGGGGCGAGATCACCCTGGGGGATGTGGAGGCCACCCTCGGCATCCCGGTGCTCCACACCATCCCCAACAGCTTCCAGGCGGTGGCGGCCTCGGTGAACCAGGGCAAGCCCATGGCCGTCCTCCATCCCCGGGACCGGGTCACCCAGAGCCTCACGGACATGGTCCGCCAGCTGGAGCCCCGGCCGGAGAACGCCGCCGGCGGCCGCTGGTTCAGCCGCCTGTTCCCCAGAACCGCGTGACTAAAGGAGAAGATCGATGTCCCTGCGGGCAAGACTTGCCGAAATCGGCACCGAACCCTCCATCCTCCCGGACCTGGCGCGCACCCTGGAGCCGGTGGATGACAGCCACTTCCAGCAGATCAAGGGAGCCATCCACCGCAAACTCCTGGACCGGGTGGACCTGGAGGTGATGTCCTCCATGCCGCCCCCGAAGCTGCGGGAGGAGGTGCGGAGCCTGGTGGACCGCCTGCTGGTGGAGGAGGACGTCCCCCTCAACGCCGGCGAGCGCAAGCAGCTCGTCCTCGACATCCAGAACGAGGTGCTGGGCCTCGGCCCCCTGGAGCCCCTGCTGGCCGATCCCACGGTCTCCGACATCCTGGTGAACACCTGCAACCAGATCTACGTGGAACGCTTCGGCCGCCTGGAGAAGGTGGACGTCCGCTTCGCCAGCAACGAGCACCTGATGAAGATCATCGACAAGATCGTCTCCCGGGTCGGGCGCCGGGTGGACGAGCTGAGCCCCATGGTGGACGCCCGCCTGCCGGACGGCTCCCGGGTCAATGCCATCATCCCGCCCCTGGCCCTGGACGGGCCGCTCCTCTCCATCCGCCGCTTCGCCGTGGTGCCCCTCAAGATCGACGACCTGGTGCGCCTGAAGAGCCTGACGCCGGCCATGGCCGAGCTCCTGTCCGGCATGGTGCGGGCCCGCCTCAACGTGCTGGTGTCCGGCGGCACCGGCACCGGCAAGACGACCATGCTCAACATCCTGTCCAGCTACATTCCCCCCAGCGAGCGCATCGTCACCATCGAGGACGCCGCCGAGCTGCAGCTCCAGCAGCCCCACGTGGCGCGGCTGGAAACCCGGCCCCCCAACATCGAGGGCAAGGGGGAGGTGAGCCAGCGGGCCCTGGTGCGCAACAGCCTGCGCATGCGCCCGGACCGCATCATCCTCGGGGAGATCCGCGGCGCCGAGGTCATGGACATGCTGCAGGCCATGAACACCGGCCACGAGGGGTCCATGGCCACCATCCACGCCAATACCCCGCGGGATGCCCTGACCCGCCTGGAGAACATGATGGCCATGGCCGGCACGAACCTGCCCGCCAAATCCATGCGCCACCAGGTGGCCTCGGCCCTCACCGCCATCGTCCAGATCGCCCGCCTCTCCGACGGCAGGCGCAAGATGGTGAGCATCCAGGAGCTCACCGGCATGGAGGGGGACATCATCACCATGCAGGAAATCTTCGCCTTCCGGCAGAGCGGCGTCGCGGCGGACGGCACCGTCCAGGGCCATTTCCAGGCCACCGGCATCCGGCCCAAGTTCATCGACCGCCTGCGCATGGCCGGCATCGCCCTGGGCGACCACCTGTTCGATCCGGGCAAACGTTACGAGTGAGACGCCATGGACCCTCTCTACTACCTCACCGTGGTATGCGGCTTCCTGGCGGTGGTGCTGGCCCTGGAGGGACTGTACCTGGCCTGGGACAGTCGCCGCGGCCCCCGGGCCCGGCGCATCGAGGAGCGCCTGCGGGCGGTGTCGGCCGGGGCCGTCGCCGGTTCCCCGGCCCCCCTCCTGAAGCGGCGCGCCCTGGGCGACCTGCCGGCGGTGGAGCGGCTCCTGGCCCGCATCCAGCCTTCCCGCAGCCTGGACGCCCTCCTGCAGCAGGCGGGTTCGGAAATGACCGTGGCCAGATTCCTGGGGGTGGCGGCGGCGACGGCCGCCGCGGGCTTCCTGGCACCCCAGGCCCTGGGCCTGCCCCCGGCCTGGGTGCCGCTGTTCGTGGCCCTGTTCGCCGCCCTGCCATGGCTCTTCCTGGCGGCGAAGCGGCGCCGCCGCCTGCACAGGTTCGAGCGCCAGCTGCCCGAGGCCCTCGACCTCATTTCCCGCTCCATGCGGGCCGGCCATTCCTTCCCGAGCGGGCTGGAAATGGTGGTCAACGAGGGCCGGCCACCCATCTCCGTCGAGTTCAGGAAGACCTCCGACGAGGTCAATTTCGGCATTTCCGTCCAGGAGGCCCTGCACAACCTGGCGCGCCGGGTGCCGAGCACGGACCTGCGCTACTTCGTGGTGGCCGTCCTCATCCAGCGGGAAACGGGGGGCAACCTGACCGAGCTGCTGGACAGCCTCTCGGCCCTCATCCGCAAGCGCTTCCAGCTCCTCGAGAAGGTCCGGGCCCTGTCGGCGGAGGGCCGGGTGTCGGGCTGGATCCTGGGGATCATGCCCTTCTTCATGGCGGTGGTGATCAACGTGGTGAATCCCAACTACCTCCAGCTCCTGCTGGACGATCCACTGGGCATGGACCTGGTCATCGGCGCCGTGGTCTTCATGGCCTTCGGCGTCCTGTGGATGTGGCGCATCGTCAAGATCAGGGTCTAGGAGGCCGGCCATGACCAACGTGGACATGCTCTACCTGGCGATGATCTTCATCGCCGTCGCCAGCGGCGTTCTCGGCGCCGCCAACTACTTCTTCCGCCCCCGGGTGGCGCCCCAGCGCCTCAAGGGGGAAAGCCCGGAGCAGCCGGCCGAGGCCGAGCCGGCCTGGCAGGCCACGGTGGTGAAGCTGGCCGAGCCGGTGGCCAAGCTCATGGCGCCGGAGGGCAATGCCGAGGAATACTCCCGCCTGCGGCTGCGCTTCCTCAATGCCGGCTTCCGCCAGCGTTCCGCCATCCCCGTCTATTTCGCGGCCAAGGCGGTGCTGGCCCTGGCCCTGCCCCTGCTGGCGGTGATCGCCCTGGAGGTGGTGGACATCGAGATGGACGGCACCCTGCTGCTGATCACGCTTCTGGCCGCCGCCGCCCTGGGGCTCATCCTGCCGTCCTTCATCCTGGACCACCTGGTCCGCCGCCGCCAGCGCCTCCTGTTCGACGCCTTTCCCGATGTCACCGACCTGCTGGTGGTGTGCATGGAGGCGGGGCTCGGCCTCGATGCCGCCATCGCCCGCACCGCCGAGGAAATGCGGGTGTGCACCCCGGCCCTGGCCGACGAGCTGCATCTGGTCATGCTGGAACTGCGGGTCGGCGCCAGCCGGGAGCAGGCCCTGCGCAACCTCGCCCAGCGCACCGGCCTGGAGGACATCGGCTCCCTGGTCGGCATGCTGGTCCAGAGCGACCGCTTCGGCACCAATGTCGCCGATGCCCTGCGAGTCCACGCCGAGTCCCTGCGCATCCACCGCCACACGCTGGCGGAGGAGGCGGCCGCCAAGGTCGCGGTCAAGCTCGTCTTCCCGGTGGTGCTGTGCATCTTCCCCGCCCTCATGCTGGTGCTCGGGGGGCCGCCCTTCATCGCCATCTACCGCAATTTCCTGCCCATGCTCGGCGGCTGACCCAAGGAGACACCATGCCCAGAATCCCCCTGACCATCGGACTGCTCAGCACCCTCCTGGCCGCCGCCGGCTGCACCATGCTCGGCCAGCAGCCGGCTCCCGTCGCCGCCGCGGCCCCGGTCGTCATGCCCGTGAGCAGCGCCCGCCATGGCGCCGGCCACGGCGAGGCCAACTACGCCCTGGGCCGCTACTACCAGGGCCAGCGCCGCTACGACGACGCCATCCGGGCCTACCGGGAGGTGTTGGAGGCCGAGCCGGACCACGCCGACGCCCACAACGCCCTGGGGGTCATCTACGCCAACCAGAGACGGTACGAGCTGGCCGAATGGGAAATCAGGACGGCCCTGCGGCTGCGGCCCGACGCGGCCTACATCCACAATAACCTGGGCTACGCCCTGCTGCTCCAGGGGCGCTTCGCCGAGGCCGTTTCTGCCTTCGGCAAGGCCCTTTTCCTGGAGCCGGGGCAGCCCCGGGCGGCGGACAACCTGAAGGCTGCCGAGGCCCGGCTGGCGGAGCGGACGGCAGGGGCGGAACCCGGCCTCAACCTGCGCTTCAGCGAGATGCTGGCGGCTGTGATCGGCGGCGGGGATGGGGCGCCGCCGCCGTCTGCGGTGCGGCTGGAGATCGCCAACGGCAATGGCGTCACCGGCCTCGCCCGGCAGATATCCGCCCAGCTCAGGGAGGCGGGCTACGGCGCGGTGCGCTTCACCAACCAGAAGCCCTTCGACCAGGAGCGCACCGAAATCCAGTTCCGGCCGGGTTTCCAGCGCCAGGCCCAGGGCCTGCAGGCGGCCCTGGCGGGCCGGGGCGTCCTCGCCCGCTCCGACTCCCTGGCCCAGGACATTCACCTGCGGGTGGTGCTGGGCCGGGACCTGACAGCGGCGCCGGCGACGGAAGCCCGGGGCGGTGAGCCCCTGCGCCTCGCCACATGGATGGAATGACATGCCGGCCCATCTGCCTCAGCGCTTCTTACAGGATCATTCCAGGGGCAAATGCAGGAAGCAACGCCTTGGGACGGCGGCCCCGGCCGGGTCAGAATTGGAGCCAGGCCAGTCGGGCCGGCGGAAGTTACAGCTTCGACCTCATTTACATGCATGTCATTGTTGAGTATATATGCCGGCTTTGACCATTGATTATGATCGTCTTATGGACGGTCCAGACCAAAGGGTGGAGGTAGGGAACTGATGCTAAGAAAACAGGGGAGAGGATTCACCGTTCGCAGCGCCGGCATCGTCGGCGCCCTGGCGATGGTCTACGGCGGCATGGCGCAGGGCGCCAGCCTGAGCGCCGACCAGGAAAACGAACTGCGCACCCAGATCATCGAGCAGACCAAGCGCCTCGAGAGCCTGCGCCAGAGGATGGCGGAAGAGGAAGCCAAGCTGGCGGAAATCCGCCAGGCCCTGGGCATCGACGTCCTGCGCGGCCTGCGGGGCGGCACCGGCACCCCGGCTGCCGTCCAGGCCGGCAACCAGCAGCCCGTCCAGATGGCCCAGGCGGCCGGCCCGGCGGCTTCCGGCGGTTCGGGCGAGCGCCCGGCCCAGGACACCAAGACCGCCGCCGTCGCCCAGATCTTCGAGCAGCCCGGCATCCTGACCCCCCGGGGCAAGCTGGTGGTGGAGCCGGGCCTGCAGTACGGCTACTCCTCCAGCAACCGGGTGTCCCTGGTGGGCTACACCATCATCCCGGCCCTGCACATCGGCCTGATCGACGTGCGGGAGGTGAAGCGCAACACCTTCACCGCCAGCATCACCGGCCGCTACGGCATCACCAACCGCTTCGAGATCGAAGCCAAGCTGCCCTACGTCTACCGGTCCGATTCGGTGCTGTCCCGTCCCTGGCAGACGGGCGGTGCCAGCGACCAGCTGCTCGAGAGTTCCGGCCACGGCATCGGCGACTTCGAAGTCACCGGCCGCTACCAGCTCAACGACGGCGGCATCGACAAGCCCTACTACGTGGGCTCCCTGCGCTTCAAGAGCCGTACCGGCAAGGATCCCTTCGAGGTGGAGACCGTGGCCGGCACCAATGCGGCCCAGCAGCAGCTGCAGAAGGAACTGCCCACCGGCTCAGGCTTCTACACCCTGCAGCCCGGCCTGACCGTGCTCTACCCGACCGATCCGGCGGTGTTCTTCGGCGGCATCAACTACCAGTACAACTTCAAGCGCTCGAACCTGTCCTTCAAGAACGACGACGGCACCACCACGCCGGTGGGCGAGATCAAGCCTGGCGACGTCATCGGCTTCAACTTCGGCATGGGCCTGTCCCTCAACGACCGCTCCTCCTTCAGCATCGGCTACGACCACGCGTCGGTGGGCCGGCTGCGGCAGAACGGTTCGGTTGCGCCCAACTCCGTCCGCACCCAGCTCGGCACCCTGCTGATCGGCTATTCCCAGCGCATCAACCCGACCACGTCCCTCAACGTGTCCCTGGGCGCCGGCATCACCCGGGATACGCCGGACCTGACCCTGACCCTGCGTCTGCCCATGACCTTCTGATCCCCGGCGGACCGGTAGGAAAGCAAGAGGGCCGCAAATGCGGCCCTCTTCTTTTGGTGCGGCTCCGGTTCAGCGCTGCAGGGACTGGATGACGCCATCCCGGATGGTGGATTGCAGATTCATGGAGCGCAGGATCTGGGCGCTGTTCACCGTCGCGTTGACGATGGTCATGTTGGTGATCTTCTGGTTGTCCAGGGTGTTCTGGATCACCGTTCCCGCCACGTTGGGAGTGACGTGGGCCGTAAAGCCGTTGCCGGAGCCATTCTGGATCACGGTCAGGGCGGCGCCGGCGTCGGCGGGCAGGGCTACCGGCATGGCGGTGCCGCCGCTCAGTCCCTGGATGTTCTGGACGTTGAAGACGGTGGAAGCCACCAGCTCACCGTTGATGTAGACCGCCCGCTCGATGCCGAAGCTGAGCCTGAGGTTGAGGTCGGGCATCTCGAAGCCGCCCCGGATGTTGTCCAGGGAATCGGTGTCGATGGCGGCGAGCCGCACGCCGAGAGGATCGGGCGGCAGATCGGCAACCGCCGCCGGAGCCGGGGATACAGCCGGGGCTGCAGACTCCTCCGCCATGTTGGCCGCCGACACCTGCACCACGGCCGGATAGCCGTAGACGGGAATGGCCGGCAGGGTCTCGCCGGCGCCGATGGAATCGAGGGCGAAGCTGGACTTGAGCCCGATGTCGGGAATCCTGAACTGCTTGCGCAGTCCCCGGATGGAATCGGCCACCACTGCGGCGACCCGTTGCTCCAGGCGGTCCGGAGGGACGGTGGCAGGGGCGTCGGTGTTGGGCGGGGCCGCGGCTGCTGCTGCTTCCCAGGCCACCACCGGCACCACCGGCAGGGCCTCGGGGATCTCGATGGGGGAGGGCAGGGATTCGGCCACCGCCAGGGTTGATGGAGGACTGGTACAGCCGCGGCCGACCGGGGAGTCGTCCAGGGGCCAGTCGGCCAGGGCCAGCAGCTCGGGCGCCGGCTCGATGAAGGCGGCGCCGTCACCTGGGCATTGGCCGGGGCCGGCCTCCGCCTGGAGGAGGGGCGCGGATTCTTCCCGGGGCGCTTCGGCGGCCGGGTTTCCGGCTCCGTCGGCCAGGACTGCCAGGGGCGCTTCGGCGCCCGCGACCAGCAGACAGGATAGGCCCACCTTGCAGAGCAGGCGGCTTGGCGATCTTCGATGCCGGGTATGCATTTGTGTGTCTTCCTCAAAAATCGGAGGGGCCGCGCTTGGGCAACGCCAGATCCGTGGTGCCGCGATAGACGCCGTCGCTGATGGGGGCACGGGGGACCCAGCGCCAGTCGCCGTCGCTGTCGAATTTGGCCAGTTCCTTCTTGTTGCGGATCACGAAGAGGATGCGGTTGACCCACATGTCCTGGAACTGGGGATAGGGCACGGCGCGGGTGCCGGCCGACGGATCGCCGACCAGGACGCGCCCCTGGCGCAGGCCCTTGATGACGACGAAATGGTGGTAGCCATGCTCCTTGACCAGGGCGATGGCCGGAATTCTCGCCGCGGCGAGCTGTTCCACGTCCGCCACGAAGCCGTCGGCGTGGAAGCCGCGGGCTTCCAGATAGGTCTTGATGTCCAGCAGCGAGAAGCCTTCCTTCTTGATCTTGGCCTTGTCGCCGCGCTCGTACATTTCCCGGAAGATTTCCTGTTCGCTGGTGGGATAGTTGTAGTGGTAGGTGAGCAGGGTGGCGAGGGCCGCCGACCCACAGCTGAAGTCGTACTGCTGCCGGATGGTGCTGCGGAAGCGCAGGTCCTTCATGCTCATGACCGGGACCGCGAAGGCCCCGCCCGATTCGACCGGCAGGGCGATGGTGCTGCCGGGGCCGGCGAGGGCGGTGCCGGCAGGAGCCGCTAGGACGCCCGCCAGCACCGGGAACAGGCGAAAAAACCGCGTGATCCGGTGAAACATCATTGAACCTGCAGATTGACGATGACGGGAGCCTGGATCAGCACGTTGTTGCCGCTGTTCTGTACCACCGTCGAAATGCCGTTGGCGCCGGCGAAGGATCCTTCCGTGATGAGATTGCTGCCGGTCACCAGGTTGCTCGCCCGGTTCCCGTAGACAGCGCCGTCGGTGTTGTTGGTGTTCTCCACCACCACGTCGGTACCGCCGCGGTAGCGGTCAAGGGACACGGCATTGAGGGTGCCGCCGCCGAAGTTGACGAGGCCGGGGCTATCCGGCTCCGGGGTTCCCGGGGGCAGGATCTCGGCACCGGATCGCAGAGGCCAGGTGAGCAGGCTCGCGACAAGCGTGCAGGTCATGAGCAAACGAGAATTGGATACTGCAGTCACATCGTTCTCCCATGTAGATCGTGAAAAAGCCCGGAGGCCGTGAAGCCCCCGGGCTGATGCTGCTTACTGGCTGACGCGCAGGTTGGCCTGCACGTTGTTCACCTGCTGGACCAGGGAGCTGACACCGCTCTGCTGGATGGCAGTGGTGATACCGGCTGCACCGGCGGCGACGTTCGTCATGTGGTTGGACATGTCGAACACACCGGCGCTGATGGTGGCCGTGCCACCGGCACCGCCAGCCCCGCCAGCCGCGCCGTTGCCGGCCCCGGCGATGGAGTCGCCGCCGTTGCCGCCAGCCGCGCCGGCCGCACCGTTGCCGTCACCGGCAGTGGAGCTGCCGCCATTGCCGCCGCCGGCGCCGGCTGCGCCGTTGCCACCCTGGGTGCTACCGGCAGTGGCTTGGCCGCTGTAGGAGGTGGCAGCAGCCTTGGACTTGCTGTCGCCAGTCCCGGCGGTGCCGCCGGCCCCACCGGCCCCACCGGAGCTGGTGGCTACGCCAGCCCCGCCGTTGCCGGCGTTGTTGGAGGCCGCACCACCGGAGCCACCGGACCCGCCGGTGCTGGTGCCGGGACCAGAAGCGCCACCGGCTCCCGCCGTGTTGGTCGCTGCGCCGCTGCCGCCGCTCGCACCGCCGGTGCTGGTGGCAGTACCGCCGGCACCGCCAGCGCCGGCCGTGTTGGTGGCCGGACCGGCAGCCGCGCCGGAACCCGCGTTCTGGGTGTTGGTGCCACCGGCACCGCCAGAGCCGCCTTGAGCGGTGGCCGGGCCGCCAGCGCCGCTGCCGCCAGCTGTCTGCGAAGCCGTGCCGCCGGCACCGCCGGCGCCGCCGGCAGAGGAGGCCGGGCCGGCAGTGCTGCCGCCAGCGGTCTGGGTGGCCGGGCCGGCTGCGCCGCCGGTACCCGCGGTTTGGCTGGAAGGACCACCGGCACCGCCAGCGCCGCCAGCCTGGTTGGCAGGACCAGCCGCGCCGCTGCCGCCGGCAGTCTGGGTGTTGGTGCCACCGGCACCGCCAGCGCCAGCCGTGTTGGTGGCCGGGCCAGCCGCGCCGCCGGTACCGCCGGAAGCGGTATTGGTGCCGCCAGCGCCGCCAGTGCCGCCAGTCTGGGTGGCAGGGCCGTTGGAGCCGCTATCCCCGGCATACTGCTTGGCCGGGCCCGCACCGCCGGCTGCGCCGCCAGCAGCAGTGTTGGCGCCGCCAGCGCCGCCGGCGCCGCCGGTCTGGGTGGCAGGCCCATTCAGGCCGCTGCTGCCGCCGCCGGCACTGGCCGGGCCAGCCGCGCCGCCGCCGCCCGCCGAGGCGGTGTTGGAACCCGCTGCGCCACCGGCGCCACCGGCCTGGGTGGCCGGACCGGCATTGGAACCGCCAGCGGTGTTGGAGGCCGGGCCAGCGCCGCCGCCGGTACCGGCAGTGGCGTTGTTGTCGCCGCTGGCACCGCCGGCGCCAGCCGTGTTGGTGGCCGAGCCGCCGCCGAGGTTGACCGCACCGACGCCGACGCCGACGCCAGGCCCGGTACCCGCACCGGCAGGACCGCCGGCGCCGGCGCCATTCGGGCCAGCAGCGCTGGCGCCACCGGCGCCGCCGGTGTTGGCGGCAGTACCGTTGGTGCCGCCGGTGCCGGTGGCATTGGAAGCGGTGCCGTTGCCGCCGCCCAGTCCGCCGGTGTTGGTGGCCGGGCCATTGGCGCCGCCGACGCCGCCGGCATTGGCAGCAGTGCCGCCAGCGCCGCCGGCGCCGGAGGCATTGGCAGCAGTGCCGTTGCCGCCGCCAGCGCCGGAAGTGTTAGCGGAGGGGCCGGTCGTGCCGCCGGTGCCGCCCGCCTGGGTGATGGTGCCATTGGTGCCGCCGGCGCCCGAGGCGTTGGCAGCCGTTCCGTTGCCGCCGCCGGCTCCGGAGGTGTTGGTGGCCGGACCGGCCTGGCCGCCGATGCCGCCCAGGTTTGCCGCAGCGCCCGCAGCACCGCCGGCACCGGCAGCGCCGGTGGCGGTGCCGTTGGCGCCGCCCGCGCCGGTGGTGTTGCCGGCCGTGCCGTTGGAGCCGCCGATGCCGCCGGCGCTGGCGGAAGTGCCATTGGCGCCGCCGGCGCCGCCGGTGTTGGCAGCCGTGCCGTTAACGCCGCCGGTACCGGTGGTGTTGGTGGCCGCGCCACCCGCGCCGCCCGCACCGGCTGTGTCGGTGGCGGCGCCATTGGTGCCGCCGGTTCCGGAAGTGCTGGCAGCAGGACCGCCAGCGCCGCCGGCGCCGGAAGTGTTGGCAGCAGTGCCGTTGGAGCCGCCGAAGCCGCCTACGGTGGCAGCTGCGCCGGCTGTTCCGCCAGCACCGGCAGTTTCGGTGGTCGGGCCGGCCGCGCCGCCGGCGCCGGTGGCGCTGGTGGCTGTGCCGTTGGAGCCGCCGAAGCCGGCAGCGCTGGTCCCGGCGCCGCCGGCGCCGCCAGCCGCACCGGCGGAGGTCGCACCGGTGGCGCTGCCGCCGTTGCTGCCGCTACTGGTCGCTGCGCCACCGGCCCCGCCGAATCCGGCGGTGGTGGCGGAGGTGTTGCTCGCCGGACCGGAGGTGGCGGTCGTCGGGCCTGCAGCGCCGGAAGTGGCGTCCGCATTGCCGCTGCCGCCGCCGAAGCCGCCAGCCCCGCCAGCCCCGCCGGCGCCGCCGGCGCCCGCAACGCCGCCTACGCCAGCCCCGCCGGACCCGCCAGCACCGCCGGCCCCGCCAGGCCCTGCGATGCCACCGAGGCCAGCGCCGCCGGCACCACCCGCCGCTCCATTGGACAGGCCGGTGCCGGTGGCGGTGTTACCGAGGGTAACGGTGCTGCCGCCGACGCTACCGGTCATGTTTACGGTAGCGCTGGTGATGTTGCTGGTGGTGGTGGTGTCGGTATACGTCTTGGTCAGAGAGGAAGTAGCGGTGCCAGCGTTGTTGGCCGCCGCCCCGAATCTGTCGGCTGCCGAGCCGCTCTGATCCCGATTGTCTTCCGTCTGGGTCTGAGTGACGGTGGAGTCGGTGTTGTCAGAGTTGATTGTCGGTTGGGCGAATGCCGGGGCAGCGCCAAAGGCCATCGCAATGGCGGCTGCCACTAGTGTTTTCTTCATTTAAGGATCCTCCTAAGTCAGGCGCTGCACGATGCGGCGCCTTGCGAGGCCTCCAACAGCAACGGCTATGCCAGTGCCTGGACGAATGCATAACCGATTGTTTTTTCGACCATTGTTGTTTGCCTGAAGACCGCGTGGAGGAGCCTGCCGGCGGGAAGGTGTAAATGGGATGAAACACTTGGAGGCTGGCGGAATATGGTTGCGGCATGGTCACCGCAGCCACCGCCTATGCGTAGCGGGGGAAGCCGGCCTTTTGGTGCCGTTGCGGGGGCTGTAAAGAAATTGAACTGTCCTGTAGGCGGCCCGCCGGCCATCTATTCCAATGGGGTAATTACCTCCGCTCCGGGACGGGGCAGCCGGCGTCTGGAGGGCATTCCAGCGGCCCATGTAGGTGTAGCGGGTATTCAGCACCGCCCTGGCAGAGGCTACATTTCGGGCACGTCTTCATGCCACCCACGGCTTGCCCAGGAAACGGCTAATGGAAAAACGCCATGTGCTGGCTCTCGACCCCCTCGGGACCCTGAGAGCGGAACTGCTTCACCTCGATGCCCCGAATACCGTTGTTCACTATGCCCAGTCGGCGTCCGCCGCCCGGCAGCTCCTGGCTGACAGGCGCTGCAGCGTCGGGCTGGTGATGTTCGACGCCCCGCCGGCCCTGCCCCCGGAGGAAGTGGAACGGCTCCTGGCCGCCTCGCCGCTGACCGAGTGGATCGCCGTGGTCGGATCGCGCTCGCCGGCGGACCTGGAGCTGCGGACCGATCTGCTGACCGCCTTCCACGACTACCACACCCTGCCGGTGGACCCGCAGCGGCTGGCCGCCACCATCGGCCACGCCCACGGCAAGGCCAGCCTGCGCCGGGCGGCCCGGCGGGATCACCCGGCCACCGAACGGTTCGGCATCTACGGCGCCAGCCGGGCCATGCTGAGCTTCTTCCGGCAGCTGGACAAAGTGGTCAAGGCCGACCTGCCGGTGCTCATCGGCGGCGAGTCGGGGACCGGCAAGGAACTGGTCAGCCAGGCAATCCACCGGTATTCCCGGCGCTCGGGCGGCCCCTTCGTGGTGGTCAATTGCGGCGCCATCCCCGACAACCTCATCCAGTCGGAACTGTTCGGCCACGAGAAGGGCGCCTTCACCGGCGCCCTGCAGCGCAAGGTCGGCAGCATCGAGGCCGCCGACGGTGGCGTGCTGTTCCTGGACGAGATCGGCGACCTGCCCCTTTCCCTCCAGGCCAACCTGCTCCGGGTGCTGCAGGAGCGCACCATCACCCGCCTGGGCTCGACCCAGCCGGTGCCGGTGGACTGCCGGCTGGTGGCGGCCACCCACGTGGATCTGCGGCAGGCCGTCGCCAACGGCCGGTTCCGGGAGGACCTCTATTACCGCCTCAACGTCATCCACCTGAACCTCCCGCCCCTGCGGGAGCGGGTGGGGGACGTGCAGCTCCTGGCGGAGGTGATATTGCGCAAGTTCGCCGACGCCAACCACAGCCGGGTGGTGGGCTTCAGCACCGAGGCCCTGCGGGCGATGGACGCCTATCAATGGCCGGGCAACGTGCGGGAACTCATCAACCGGGTGCACAGCGCGGTCATCATGGGGGAGAACCGGCTCATCAGCGCCGCCGACCTGGGGTTGGCGGACTGCGTCCCGGTCCGGGAGCAGGTCACCCTGGAGGACGCCAGGGCCTCCTTCGAGCGGGAGATGATCCAGGAAAGACTGCGGGCCAACGGCAACAACGTCACCCTGACGGCCCGCCAGCTCGGGGTCTCCCGGGTCACCCTCTACCGCATCATGAACCGGCCCACGGCCCACTGAGGCCGGGGCTTCCCCCAGGGGGGTTCAGTCGCCGAAGGAGCGCAGCCCGTCCACGTCGAGGACGGTGATGCCGCCGTATTCGATGCGCAGGAGCCCGGCCTCCTCCAGCGCCTTGAGGGCCTGGTTGGCGCGCTGGCGGGAGACACCCGCCAGGTAGCCGAGCTCTTCCTGGGAAATCTGCAGCTGCCGGTCGGTGCCCGGGTAGAGCACCGGATTGAAGAGCCCGGCCAGGCAGCGGGCGATGCGGGCATTGGTGTCCAGCAGGCGCTCGTGCTCGACCATGCCGATGAACTGGCCCAGGCGCTCGTTGAGGTGGTGGAGCAGGAAGCGGTTGAAGGGGATGCTGTTGTCCAGGAGCCACTGGAAGGTGGTCCGGTTCATGTAGGCGATGCGGGAATCCCGCAGGGCGATCACGTCGTAGCGGCGCGGCTCCCGCTTCAGCATGGAGCCTTCCCCCAGCCAGCCCCCCGGCGGCACGCCGGTGAAGGTGACGGTCTTGCCGGTGACCCAGTGGCTGGCAATTTTCACCAGGCCGTCCACGATGCCGATCCAGTGATCGGCCGGGTCGCCTTTAAGGCACACGTAAGCTCCCGCCGGAACAATGCGTTCAGAAGTGCCGGCCAATGCCTTCGCCATGGCTTCCTCTGACAGGGCTTGTCCCCACTGGCTGGTGCGCAGCAACTCCGCCGTGTCTTTCAATTTATTTGCCCGATTGTCTAGCAGGCGACAATTATAAGCTGCGGAGCTGAATACACTGAGTCAAGCGAGTTGGCCGGTCCGGTGCGCAGCAGGCTTTACCGCTCGCCGGACAACGGACAGAATGTTCGAAAACAACCCACGATTCCGGTGGCCTATCCGGCCAGCCGGCATACGGCAGGGAGGAGACAAGAATGCCTAGAGAGGCCAGTGTTGCGGCGCCGGACGGTCTGCATACCTTCCCGCGTCTGTTGTTCCACCACGCCAAGGTGCGAGGCGATGCGCCCGCCATGCGGGAGAAGGACCTCGGCATCTGGCAGACCTGGACCTGGTCGGAGGTGGCCGAGCGGGTCCGCGCCCTGGCCTGCGGCCTCGCCGCCCTGGGCTTCAAGCGCGGCGACAACCTCGCCATCATCGGCGACAACCGCCCCCATCTCTACATGACCATGACCGCCGTCCAGTGCCTGGGCGGCGTGCCGGTGCCCCTCTACCAGGATGCGGTGGCGGCGGAGATGCTGTTCGTCCTCCAGGATGCGGGCATCCGCTTCGCCGTGGTGGAGGACCAGGAGCAGGTGGATAAGCTCCTGGAAACCAAGTTCCAACTGCCGCACCTGGAGCACATCGTCTACGACGACCCCCGGGGCATGCGGCACTACAACCAGCCCTTCCTCCACGACATCCACGAACTGATGGAGATGGGGCGCATCCACGACCGCAACCACCCCGACTTCCTCAACGCCGAGGTCGAGAGGGGTCACTACGACGACGTCTCGGTGATGCTCTACACCTCGGGCACCACCGGCAAGCCCAAGGGGGTCTGCCAGACTCACGCCGCCTTCATCTCCGCCGCCCAGGGTGGAGTGGAAGTGGACAGGATGACCCCCGACGGCGACATCCTCTCCTACCTGCCCATGGCCTGGGTCGGCGACCACCTGTTCTCCTTCGCCCAGGCCATGGTGGCCGGCTTCACCATCAACTGCCCGGAATCCGGCGACACGGTGATGACCGACCTGCGGGAAATCGGCCCGACCTATTACTTCGCGCCGCCCCGGGTGTTCGAGAGCCTGCTGACCCAGGTCATGATCCGCATGGAGGACGCCGGCGCCATCAAGCGCAGGATGTTCCATTACTTCATGGCGGTGGCCAAGCGCTGCGGCGCCGAGATCCTGGACGGCAAGCCGGTGCCCTTCGCCGACCGGCTGCTCTACGGCCTCGGCAACCTCTTCGTCTATGGGCCCCTGCGCAATGTCCTGGGGCTGTCCCGGGTGCGGGTGGCCTACACCGCCGGCGCCGCCATCGGCCCGGACCTCTTCCGCTTCTACCGCTCCATCGGCATCAACCTCAAGCAGTTCTACGGGCAGACCGAAACCTGCGCCTACGTCTGCCTGCAGCCCGACGGCGAGATCAAGCTGGACTCCGTCGGCCGGCCGGGGCCGGGGGTGGAGATCAAGATCGCCGACAACGGCGAGGTGCTGGTGAAGGGGCCGATGCTCCTGAAGGGGTACTACCAGCGCCCGGACGCCACCGCCGAATCCATCAATGCCGAAGGCTATTTCATGACCGGCGACGCCGGTTTCATCGACGAGGACGGCCACCTCAAGATCATCGACCGGGCCAAGGACGTGGGCAAGCTCTCCGGCGGCGCCATGTTCGCCCCCAACTACATCGAGAACAAGCTCAAGTTCTTCCAGCACATCAAGGAGGCCGTCTGCTTCGGCCACGACCGGGACATGGTCACCGCCTTCATCAATATTGATATGGGGGCCGTGGGCAACTGGGCCGAGCGCCGGGGCATCGCTTATTCCGGCTACACCGACCTGGCCGGCAAGCCGGAAGTCTATGAGCTCATCCGGCAATGCGTGGACGAGGTCAATGCCGGCCTGGCCACCGACACCATGGTGGCGGATTCCCAGATCCACCGCTTCCTCATCCTGCACAAGGAGCTGGACCCCGACGACGACGAGCTGACCCGCACCCGCAAGGTCCGGCGCAATTTCGTGGCGGAGAAATACGCGGTCCTCATCGACGCCCTCTATTCCGGCAAGGCCACCCAGTTCATCGAGACCGAGGTCAAGTTCGAGGACGGGCGGCGCGGCAAGGTAGCGGCGGATCTCAAGATCGTCGATGCCAGGACCTACCCGGTGGTGAAAAAAGCGGCGTGACCATGAACATGAAAATCGAGAATATTGTCATCGACCAGCCGGCGGCCTCCGCCAAGAAAATCGGCGGAGTGATCCTCGACCTGCAGAACATCTCCCTGCGCTTCGGCGGGGTGAAGGCCCTCACCGACATCTCCTTCGACATCCGCGAGCACGAGATCCGCGCCATCATCGGCCCCAACGGGGCGGGCAAGAGCTCCATGCTCAACGTCATCAACGGCGTGTACCACCCCCAGGAGGGCAAGATCATCTTCCGCGGCCAGGAACGCAAGAAGATGGAACCCCACATGGCGGCCACCCAGGGCATCGCCCGCACCTTCCAGAACATCGCCCTGTTCAAGGGCATGACGGTGCTGGACAACATCATGACCGGCCGCATCACCCGCATGAAATCCACCTTCATCGAGCACGCCCTGTGGTTCGGCCGGGCCCGCAAGGAGGAACTGGAGCACCGGCGCAAGGTGGAGGAGGTCATCGACTTCCTGGAAATCCAGCACATCCGCAAGACGCCTGTCGGGCGCCTGCCCTACGGCCTCCAGAAGCGGGTCGAGCTGGGCCGGGCCCTGGCCGCCGAGCCTTCCATGCTGCTCCTGGACGAGCCCATGGCCGGCATGAACGTGGAGGAGAAGCAGGACATGTGCCGCTTCATCCTGGACGTGAATGACCAGTTCGGCACCACCATCGTCCTCATCGAGCACGACATGGGCGTGGTCATGGACATCTCCGACCGGGTCGTGGTCCTCGACTACGGCAAGAAGATCGGCGACGGGGTGCCGGACGAGGTCAAGAACAACGAGGAAGTGATCCGCGCCTACCTGGGCGCCGGGCACTGAGAAGGAGAGAGGGACATGCAATTCTTTTTGGAAGTCCTCATCGGCGGCCTGCTCTCGGGGATCATGTATTCCCTGGTGGCCCTCGGTTTCGTGCTCATCTACAAGGCCTCGGGGGTGTTCAATTTCGCCCAGGGCGCCATGGTCTATCTCGCCGCCCTGTCGGTGGTGGGCTGCCTGGAGAAGGGGGCGCCCCTGTGGCTGGCCATCATCCTGGCCTTCGTGGTCATGACCCTGTTCGGCATCGCCACCGAGAAATTCGTGCTCAGGAAGCTGGTGAACCAGCCGCCCATCGCCCTTTTCATGGCCACCATCGGCCTCGCCTTCTTCATCGAGGGCCTGGCTCCCATGGTGTTCGGCAGCGACCCCCGGGCCCTGGACGTCGGCATCGTCGATGAGCCCATCGAAGCCATCCTGGAATCGGCCGGCATGGTCATCTCCAAGTTCGACCTGGTGGCCGCCGGGGTGGCGGCGGTCCTGGTGACCAGCCTGGCCCTCTTCTTCCAGTACACCCGCATCGGCCGGGCCCTGCGGGCGGTGGCGGACGACCACCAGGCAGCCCTCTCCATCGGCATCCCCCTGCAGCACATCTGGGCCATCGTCTGGGGCGTCGCCGGCTTCGTCGCCCTGGTGGCCGGCATGATGTGGGGCGCCCGCAACGGCGTCCAGTACGCGCTTACCTTCACGGCCCTGAAGGCGCTGCCGGTCCTCATCCTGGGCGGCTTCACCTCGGTGCCGGGGGCGATCGTCGGCGGCCTCATCATCGGGGCCTCCGAGAAGCTGGCCGAAATCTACATCCCGCCGGTGATGCAATCCCTGTTCGGCGGCAATTTCGGCGGCATCGAGGGCTGGTTCCCCTATGTGCTGGCCCTGCTGTTCCTCTTGGTGCGTCCCGAAGGGCTCTTCGGCGAACGCCATATCGACCGGGTTTAAGGAGAAGAACCGATGCTTTACCGTGAAGCCGGCCAGTTCAAGACCAGTTACGCCGCCGACCAGCAGCTCTTCCCCATCCGCCAGGACCGCATCGGCGTGCTGCTGCTCCTCGCCGCGGCCTTCGTGGTCATCCCGGGGGTGGCGAGCGAATACTGGTTCTCGGCCATCCTCATCCCCTTCCTCATCTTCGCCCTGGCGGCCCTGGGGCTAAACATCCTCACCGGCTATGCCGGCCAACTCTCCCTGGGCTCGGCCGCCTTCATGGCGGTGGGGGCTTACGCCGCCTACAACTTCCAGCTCCGGGTCGAGGGCATCCCCATTCTGGTGTCCTTCATCATGGCCGGCCTCACCGCCGCCAGCGTGGGGGTCCTGTTCGGGCTGCCCAGCCTGCGCATCAAGGGCTTCTACCTGGCGGTGGCGACCCTGGCGGCTCAGTTCTTCATCGTCTGGTGCCTGACCAAGTTCCCCTGGCTGTCCAACAATTCCTCCTCCGGCGTGATCTCGGCCCAGAAGGTGCAGATTTTCGGCCACGCCTTCGAGACGCCCCGGGAGAAGTACCTGCTGGTCCTGGCCATCGTGGTCTTCATGGCCCTGGCCGCCAAGAACATGGTCCGCACCTCCACCGGCCGGGCCTGGATGGCGGTGCGGGACATGGACGTGGCGGCCTCGGTCATCGGCATCCGCCTCATGCCCACCAAGCTCCTGGCCTTCGCCGTCAGCTCCTTCTACTGCGGCGTCGCCGGCGCCCTCTACGCCTTCTGTTACCTGGGCTCGGTGGAGCCGGACGGCTTCTCCCTGGAGATGTCCTTCAAGATCCTGTTCATGATCATCATCGGCGGGGTCGGCTCCATCCTCGGCAGCTTCCTGGGGGCGGCCTTCATCCTGTTGCTGCCCATCCTGCTGGACGTCGGCCTGCCCCAGCTGGCCGGGCTCTTCCACCTG
>DATFAA010000140.1:0-2982 GCA_035255045.1 Rhodocyclaceae bacterium
ACGGTTCTCAACGTTGTCGATGGTTGCATTCCCTCGGATCTCGCCACCGGCAGCGTGGAGGAAGTGGAGGAGGAGCGCCGGCTGCTCTATGTCGCCATGACCCGGGCCAAGGATCTCCTGGATCTGGTGGTTCCCCAGCGCTTCTACACCGGCCAGCAGTCAGGGACCGGGGATCGGCATGTCTATGGCAGCCGGACCCGTTTCATTACCAACGCCATGCTGCCAAAGTTCGAGCCGATGGCCTGGCCGGTGGTTGCTCCAGGCGCCCCCGGGGCCCCTGGCGACCAACAGGTGGCGGTGGACCTGGCCGCCAGAATGCGGGCGATGTGGCGCTGAGGTCGGCGTCAGTTAGGCGGCAGGAGCGGCCGGCAACCGGGAGTTGGATATCGGCCACTGGGGCCACTTGAGAAACAAAAAAGCCGCCCGGTTTCCCGGGCGGCCTGGCGTTAAAGCTTCTGCCGCTCACAGCCCCGTCCGCTTCTCCAATGCCTCTGGATAGCGCTCCCCCTGCACCGTGATTCCGGCGGCCGCGCTATCGATTTCGGCCAGGTCGGCGGCACTCAGTTCCACAGCCGCCGCCCCCAGGTTTTCCTCCAGCCGTTCCAGTTTGGTGGTGCCGGGGATGGGCACGATCCAGGGCTTCTGGGCCAGCAGCCAGGCCAGGGCGATCTGGGCCGGGGTGGCGTGCTTCTCAAGGGCCACCCGGGTCAGCAGGTCCACCAGGGCCTGATTGGCCAGGCGGGCTTCCGGGGTGAAACGGGGGACGATGTTGCGGAAGTCGTTGGCTTCGAAGGTAGTGGTGGCGTCGATCTTTCCGGTGAGGTAGCCCTTGCCCAGGGGGCTGAAGGACACCAGGCCGATGCCCAGCTCCTCCAGGGTAGGCAGCAATTCTTCTTCGGGCCGGCGCCACCACAGGGAGTATTCGCTCTGCACCGCCGTCACCGGCTGCACGGCGTGGGCGCGGCGGATGGTCTTGACCCCGGCCTCGGACAGGCCGAAGTGCTTCACCTTGCCTTCCCGGATCAGCTCCTTCACCGTACCGGCCACGTCCTCGATGGGCACGGTGGGATCGACCCGGTGCTGGTAGTAGAGGTCGATCACCTCCGTCTTGAGGCGCTTTAGGGACCCTTCCACGCTCTGGCGGATGACTTCCGGCCGACTGTCCTGTACCTGCTGGCCGGCTTCCTGGCGGATGCCGAACTTGGTAGCGATCACCACCTTGTCCCGCACCGGCGCCAGGGCTTCGCCCAGCAGTTCTTCATTGACGTAGGGACCGTAGATTTCGGCGGTATCGAACAAGGTGACGCCCCGTTCCACCGCCTGGCGGACCAGGGTGATCATCTGCCCCCGGTCCGCCGGGGGGCCGTAGGCCATGCTCATGCCCATGCAGCCCAGGCCCAGGGCGGAGACTTCGAGATAGGTGTAGCCATTGCTGCCGAGTTTGCGCTTTTGCATTTTCGCTTCTCCTTAACGGTTAGCTGCGCCGTATTGGGCGTCACTCACCTGTTCCAGCCAATCCACCACCTTGCCGTCCAGGGCTTCGGCAATGGCGATGTGGCTCATGCCCGTGGTAGCCCCGGCGCCGTGCCAGTGCTTGACGCCGGGGGGTATCCAGACCGTGTCGCCGGGCCGGATTTCCTGTACCGGGCCGTTCCACTGCTGCACTCGGCCAACGCCGGCGGTGACGATCAGGGTCTGGCCCAGGGGATGGGTGTGCCAGGCAGTGCGGGCGCCCGGCTCGAAGGTGACGGTGGCGCCGCCGACCCGGGCTGCGCCGCTGCCCTTGAAGGGGGCATCGATGCGCACAGCGCCGGTGAAATAGGCGGCGGGGCCGACGGCGGAGGCTTGGGTGCCGGCTGGGGTGACGTGCACGGTGTCGGCCCCGGCCGCCAGGGCGCCGGTGGCCCCGGTGGCGATGAGCCCCACAGCCGAGGCGGTGGCGATGAGTTGTTTCATGATGGTTTTTCCTTCATTCCTTGAGGGAGGCCAGGTCGATGACGAAGCGGTACTTCACGTCGCTCTTCAACATGCGGCCATAGGCCTGGTTGATGTCCTGGATGTTGATCACTTCGATATCCGAGGTGATGCCGTGCTGGCCGCAGAAATCCAGCATCTCCTGGGTCTCCTTGATGCCGCCGATGACCGAGCCGGCCACGGACTTGCGTCCCAGGATCAGGGGCACGGTGCTGAGGAAGGGCTCCAGGCCGCCCAGGTAGCCCACCAGCACCAGAGTGCCGCTCAAGGCCAGGGTGGGCAGGTAGGGATTGACGTCATGGACGTAGGGCACGGTGTCGATGATCAGGTCGAAGCGGTTCTTCACCCCTTCCATCTGGGCCGGATCGGTGGACAGGACAATGCGGTCGGCACCGAGGCGGCGGGCATCCGCCTCCTTGCCCGGGGACCGGGTGAACAGGGTGACTTCGGCGCCCAGGGCCTTGGCCAGCTTGAGCCCCATGTGCCCCAGGCCGCCCAGGCCGATGACGGCCACCTGGCTGCCCGGCCCCACCTGCCAGTGGCGCAGGGGCGACCAGGTGGTAATGCCGGCGCACAAAAGGGGCGCCGCCCCGGCCAGGTCCAGGGACTCGGGCACCTTGAGCACGAACTTGTCGGAGACCACGATCTTTTCCGAATAGCCGCCGTAGGTGGGGCGGCCGTCGTGGCGATCCACGTCGTTGTAGGTCATGACGTGGTGGCCTTCACAATACTGCTCCAGGCCTTCCTCGCAGGCGTGGCAGTGCTGGCAGGAATCCACCATGCAGCCCACGCCCACCGCGTCGCCCACCTTGAAGCGGGTCACCGCGGGGCCGACGCTAGCAACGCGGCCGACGATCTCGCGGCCGGGCACCATGGGGTACTTGCTGTTGCCCCAGTCGTTCTGGGCCTGGTGCAGGTCAGAATGGCAGACGCCGCAGAACAGGATGTCGATCACCACGTCGTCGGGGCGCGGGTCCCGGCGCTCGAACTGGAAGGGTTCCAGCTCAT
>DATFAA010000141.1:0-15413 GCA_035255045.1 Rhodocyclaceae bacterium
CGATGATCTGCTCCACCCAGGTGTCCATGAAGCGGTATTCGAAGTCCGCCGGGGCCTCGGTGTAGCCGAAGCCCACCAGGTCGGGGGCGATGACGCGGGATTTCCCGGCCAGGACCGGGATGGTTCCCCGCCAGTTGGCCCAGGCGGTCACGCCGGCGCCCGAGCCGTGCAGCAGCACGACGGGAAAGCCCTTTCCGACGTCGTGGTAGTTGGTGGTGACCTTGTCGATGGTGATGCTCTTGGCGATTTCCGGATTGTCGCTCATTGGTGATGTCTCCTAGCTCCGTTGGGGTTGGATTCGGGATTCGGCCGGCCTCTGGGGACGGTTCCGCCGTGCTTCGGCTTCCCTTCGAAGCAGTCTAGGTGTAAAATTAATTGAACGTCAACAGAAAATACATTGATGGTTGCGGTTTTGATTTGGAGAGGCTGCCGGCCCGGCGGTTTCCATGGGGGTTGAGATGTCCGGCAATACCTTTGGCAAGCTTTTTTCCGTGACTTCCTTCGGCGAAAGCCATGGCCCGGCGGTCGGCTGCGTGGTCGACGGCTGTCCGCCGGGGCTGGCGCTCAGCGTCTCCGACATCCAGGCGGAACTGGATCGTCGGCGCTCCCTGATCGAGACTTCCCTGTCCTATCGGAATGAACCGGACCAGGTGGAAATCCTGTCCGGCATCTTCCAGGGAAGAACGACCGGCACGCCAATCGCCCTGCTCATCCGCAACCAGGACCGACGCGCCTCCGATTTCACCCGCATCGATCGGGTGTTCCGTCCCGGACACGGGGACTACTCCTATCAGGCCAAGTACGGGATACGGGATCATCGCGGCGGCGGGCGGGCCTCGGCCCGGGAAACGGTGGCGCGGGTGGCGGCGGGGGCGATCGCCCGGAAGTGGCTGAACGAGACCTATGGCACGGTGATACGGGGGCGGGTCAGCCAGATCGGCGAAATGGTCATCCCGCTGCGGGACTGGGAGGATGCCACCCGGGACAATTTCTTCCTGGGCGACCGCAACCGGGTGGACGACGTCGCCATCCTGCTCGACCATTTCCGCCAGTCGGGGGATTCCATCGGCTGCCGGCTCGAGATCGTCGCCGACGGCGTCCTGCCGGGCTGGGGCGAGCCGGTGTTCGACCGGCTCGACGCCGACGTCGCCAAGGCCATGATGGGAATCAACGCCGTCAGGGGAGTCGAGGTCGGGGACGGCTTCGCCGCGGTCGGCCAGCGGGGCTCGGAGCATGGGGACGAGATGTCGCCGGAGGGCTTCCTGAGCAACCATGCCGGCGGCGTGCTGGGTGGCATCTCGACCGGGCAGCCCCTGGTGGTTTCGGTGGCTGTGAAGCCGACGCCGAGCGTCCATCTGCCCCGGCGCTCCGTGGATGTCGCCGGCAATCCGGTGGTGCTGCGCACCCGCGGCAAGCGCGATCCCTGCGTCGGAATCCGCGCCGTGCCCATCGCCGAAGCGATGCTGGCCGTCGTACTCATGGACCATGCCCTCCGGGATCGCGGGCAGAACGGAAGTGTCCAGGAGTCCCGTATGAAGGCCCCGTTTTTTAGGGCCTTGGCCTGACCCTTCGATATACTTTCAAAGATTACGCAACGGACTGTCCACCCGACGGTGATCGAATTTCGGTGCACCGCGCCTGTCCTGGGAGGACAGGTCGTCCTTTTCCTAACGGGTTCTCACATCAATGGCTCGAATCTCCGCAAAATCCAAGGCGCCTGCCGACGCTGCCGTGCAAACCGACAACGTCGTCGCCGGCGTGGACACCCATTGGCACCTGGCGACGACGCCCCTCGAAGCGGCCGCCGTCGAGTTGGACTGGTGCCTGCTGCGCTGGCAGCAGGCCTACAACCGTTTTGCCCGCCAGGCGCTGAACATGATGGATCTGAGCGCCATGAACGTGCAGGAGATGGATATCCTCCATGTCGTCGGACTGCACGACCGCCCCAAGCCGGCGGGGATGATCGCCAATCTCCTCAACCGGGACGACCTGCAGAACATCCAGTACAGCCTGCGCAAGCTCCAGGGGATGGGGCTGATCGAGAAGGCCAAGGATGGCGGCGGCAAGAACTACAACCTCTGTGTCACTGAAAGGGGACGGCAGGTTTGCGACGAGTACGCCAACATCCGGCGCATGCTGATGATCGAGCAGGTGCAGCACCTGGAGGACGCCGAGAACCGCCTGCTCCGGGCCGCCAAGACGGTGAGCATCTACACCGGCCTGTATGACGAGGCGGGGCGCGCGTCGCCGAGCTACCGTTCCCTCGACACCTCGTCGGACGAGTGACCGGCCAGCCCCCATCGAACGATCACCAGCACTTAGGACCCTCCCACCATGGGTGAAAAAAAATCTTCTGACAGCCTTCCGGTCAACCGGCGCTGGCATCTGGGCAACACCGCCCACGACGCGGTCACCACCGATTTCGAGTGGGCCATCCTCAGATTCAACGAGGCCTTCCAGCGCTACTGCATGCAGGTGGCCCACGTCTCCGGCCTGGGCTCCCTGTCATTCCCGGAATTGATCCTGCTCCACGTCATCGGCATGCAGGAGCGTCCGGCGACCGCTGCCCTCCTGGCCCGGCAGCTCAATACCGACTCCATATCGAATATCCAGTACGGCCTGCGCAAGCTCATGACCGCCAACCTGATCACCAAGGCCCAGGAGGGCGGCGGCAAGGTGGTGACCTATGACGTCACCAACCGGGGAAGGGAACTGGTCAATCTCTACGCCCGGGTGCGCCAGACCGTGCTCACGGAACAGACGGCCAGCATCGAGAACGTCGATGGCAAACTGGCCGACACGACGCGGCTCGTCAGCATCTTGACCGGCCTCTACGACGAGGCGGCGCGGATTTCCGCCACCTACAACCTAGTCGACATTCCGGTGACCCCGGACAAGGCCTGAAGCCGCCTCCACGGCTTTCCCGCCAGGGGGCTTGCCCCCTGTTGCCATTTCCCCATCCCCCGACGTCCAGGCTAGGCCCCCGGCCGGCCTGAGCCTCCCTGCCCGTCGACGGGCGGGATAGGGCCGCCCACCCCCAAGGCCCTTTCGCCCATACCCGTAGCTCCCGTAGCACCCCGCCCATGGTCCGTTCACAGTCGCCGTTCGGTCAACGCGAGGTCAGATTACGGTCAGTTAAAAATCAATTGACTTTCAATTTATGTCCAACGACAATTTGCTCGAACCCGACTTGAACTTGATGTAAGTCAACAAGTGGGGCTCCCGGGCCCGGGGCAGTAGTCGCCACCAATAAGAGCTGCACCGTCCCGCCTACATTTGATTGACCGAGTTTTTCTGAGGAAGACATGGATCGGACAGCAATCGAAATGTTGGGGAGCGTTGAGACCCAGGTGTCACCGAGGAGACAACGGTGGAACCGGGCAACGCTCCTCAAGCTGGGAACCTCCGCGGCTCCCTGGTGCATCATCGGCGGCCTGCTTTGGGCCGGCCTCTTCATCAAACCCCAACCTGTAGGCAGCACCGTTCAGCCTCCCGTCATGGAGCGGCGCGATCACTACTACGCTGCTGCCGTTCCCTCCGAGGACCGGATGTGGTTCGCCGGCTCCGGCGGCAAGATCGTCGCCGTCGACCGTGCCGGCCGCACCGAACTCCTCAAGACGCCCACCGACAAGACCCTCCAGGACATGGCCCTGTGGGATTCCCGGCGCGGCGTCGCCGTCGGCAATGACGGGGTCGTCCTGCAGACCGCCGACGGCGGCAAGACCTGGACCGCCGCCGCGAACGTGCCCCGTTCCCAGGTGGCCAACAAGCTCAATCGTGTCCGGGTGGCCGACGGCGGCCTCGCCGTGGCGACGGGCGAGATGGGCGCGCTCCTGGTCAGCCGGGATTACGGCGCGACCTGGGAACGCCTGCGCCCCGAGGAGGATGTGGCCTGGAACGACGTGGCCATCCTGCCGGGCGGCCGCCTGGTGGCGGTCGGGGAGTTCGGCCGCATCGTGGCGAGCGGCGATGCGGGCCACACCTGGAGCGAGATCAAGGGCCCGGTGCAGTCCTCCCTCATGGCGGTGTCCTTCCGGGACGACCGGCACGGGGTCGCCGCCGGCCTCGAGGGCGCGGTCCTCCTGACGCGGGACGGCGGCCAGCATTGGGACAAGCTCGACCTGGGCCACCACGACCACCTCTTCGATATCGCCTGGGATGCGGGCGGCCAGCGCTGGATCGGCACCGGCAGCCTGGGGCGCTGGGTCAGCATCGGCGCCGACGGCGCTTCCCTGAAGACCGGCCGCCTGGATGAGCGCGACCTGTCCTGGCATACCCGCGTGCTGCCCGCCGGCCGGGAAATCTGGTTCGCCGGCGCCAACGTCGGCCGCTGGGACGGCACCCACTGGCAGCCCCTCGCCGACGCCAAAGCCGCTTCCGCCCCCGTCAAAGCCAACCCGGAGAAGACGCCGTGATCGAAAAAATCGCCGAACTGTGCATCCGCAAGCGCAACTGGGTTGTCGCCTGCCTTGCCCTCCTGACCCTCGTCCTCTTCTGGTTCGCCCTGCGCATCGAAGTGCGCACCGTGTTCGAGGATATGCTCCCCTCCCGCCACGAGTACGTCCAGACCCACCAGAAATTCAAGGAAACCTTCGGCGGCTCCAACATCGTCACCATCATGGTGGAAGCGAAGGAAGGCGAAATCTTCCAGCGCCCGGTGCTGGAAAAGGTCCAGGCCCTGACCCTGGGGCTGCGGGAAGTCTCCGCCGTCAATCCCTACCAGATCATTTCCCTGGCCTCCAAGAAGCTGAAGGAGGTCCGCGCCTCCACCGACGGCATCGAGACCAAGCCCCTGATGTGGCCGGCGCTGCCCGCCGACATGGCGGAAATGGCGAGCCTGCGGGAGGCGGTGCTGCGCAATCCCCTGGTCTACGGTCCCTACGTTTCGAAAGACCTCCAGGCCACCCTGATCACCGTCGACTTCATCGATCGGGAAGTGGACTACGGCAAGGTCTTCGCCGAAATCCGCGCCCTGGTGGACAAGGTCGCGGACGACAACGTCCGTATCCGGGTGGTCGGCGATCCCATCCTCTACGGCTGGGTGAATCACTACGTGCCGGAAACCGTCGACCTGGTGGCGGCCGCCCTGGGCCTCACCCTGATCATGCTGTTCGTCATCCTGCGCACCTGGCGGGGCGTCTTCCTGCCGCTCCTCGCCGGGCTGGTGAGCGCCATCTGGGCCCTGGGCATCTGCCGGATTCTCGGCATCCACTTCGAGCCCCTGGTCATCGTCGTGGCCATGCTCATCACCTCCCGGGCGGTGTCCCACTCGGTGCAGATCGTGAACCGCTTCGACGACGAGCTGGAGGTCATGGAGCCCGGCCCCGGCTGCGCCGCCCGAGCGGCCCGGATCGCCCTGGCCGACCTCTTCCGGCCCGGCATGCTGGGCGTCATCGCCGACGCCGCCTGCATGGCGGTGGTCGCCCTCAGCCCGATCCCGATGCTGCAGAAGCTCACCGTGCTCTCGGTGGTCTGGGTGTCCACCCTGACGGTCAGCGCGGTGATCCTCACCCCGGTGCTCCTGTCCTTCATCAAGAAGCCCCACGGCACGGTCCATCCCATCGACCTCATGCCGCCGGCCCGCAAGATCCTCGACCTCGGCGTCTGGATGGCCACCTCCCGCTTCCGCTACGTGAATATCGGCTGCAGCATCGTGGTGATGGTCGTCTCCGGCGTCTATGCTTTCAATCTGAAGATCGGCGACGCCAACCCCGGGTCGCCCATCCTGTGGCCGGAGTCCCCCTACAACCAGGATTCCGCCGCCATCAACAGCCGCTTCCAGGGTGTGGACCGCATGTTCATCGTGGTCGGCCAGGACGGCAAGGAGGGGCTGGTCAAGACCAACGACGTGCTGCAGTCCATGAACCGCTTCCAGCGATTCATCGAGGCCCAGCCGGAGGTGGGGGGGTCGGTCTCCATCGCCGATGTCCTGCCCGTCGTCAACAGCACCCTGCGGGAAGGCAATCCCCGCTACCTGGAGCTGGGGGACAACCAGACGGTGAATGGCAGCCTGCTGGCCATCCTCGATTCCGTCTCGGAGCCGGGGGACATCGACCGCTTCGCCGACAATAAGTACGCCAACGGCGCCATCACCATGGTCTTCCGGGATCGCCAGGGCGAGACCATCCGCACGGCGGTCGCCCGCATCAAGGAGTTCATCGCGGCCAATCCCCTGAAGGAAGGGGAGTGGCAGCTCGCCGGCGGCCTCATCGGCATCATGGCGGCGGTCAACGAGGTCATCCTGTCCGGCCAGATCGAGGCGGTGGCCCTGGCGCTGCTGGTCCTGGTGGTCATCTGCACCATCGTCTACCGCTCCACCGTGGCCGGGATGCTGTTCATGGTGCCGGTCATCATTTCCAACACCCTGACCTTCAGCTTCATGGCCTGGAAGGGTATCGGCATGAACATCAACACCGTGCCGGTGGCAGCCCTGGGCATCGGCCTCGGCGTGGATTACGCCTTCTACATCGCCGACCGCATCAAGGAGGAGATCGCCGCCGGCAGCACCCCGGAGCATGCCATCCGCCAGGCGCTGCATTCGGCCGGGATGGGGGTGGTGGTGACGGCCAGCGTGCTGATCTGCAGCACCCTCCTGTGGTGGGCCTCCTCCCTGAAATTCCAGGCCGAAATGGGGCTTCTGATGGCGATCTGGCTGGGCATCTCCGCCGCCAGTGCCCTCTTCGTCATGCCTTCCGTCATCTACGTGTTCCGGCCGGAATTCATCTTCGGCAAAAGGAAGGAGCCCGAGCCGGCGCCCCTGCGCCCGGCGTCCGAAACCGCCTGATCCACCGAATACCGATTCATTCAGCAGCAACAGCATCCAGCTGGCATTCAAAACAAAGGAGACAAAATGAATCAACCCCAACCCCACGGCCTTGCACTGGCGCTGGCGTCGGCCATCGCCGCCGTCAGCCCGTCCCTGCAGGCGGCCGACGATAGCTTCAAGATCGACGGCTACCTCCGGGAGGAGCTCTCCTGGAACATGAAGAATTGGGCCGACACGCCCAATTACAACGACAAGGGCAAGCTCTCTATGGCCCGCACCACCCTGCGCCTGAACGCGGACTGGAAGCCCACCGACTCCCTCGCCGTGGTCGCCAAGCTGCGCGGCGTCAAGGAGGTCAAGACCGACTTCCTCAGGCACCTGGAGCAGATGGGGGCCAACAACAGCACCTCCGGCGGCGCCGGCACCCGGGGCGACATCATGGATCTCTACAACATCAGCGAGATCCGCGAGCTCTACGTCGATTACCAGGCAAGCGACCGGGTCAAGCTGCGCCTGGGCAAGCAGCAGATCGCCTGGGGGGAGACCGACTTCTTCGCCGCCAACGACCTGGTGCACGGCTTCAACTACACCTGGCGCTCCTTCCTGGAGCCCGCCAACGAGGAGCTGCGCAAGACCAACATCATGGCCAAGGTCAATGTCGACGTGCCGGAGGCGGACGGCGGCATCGAGATGTTCCTGCGCCCGGGCTGGGACTACAAGAAGGACATCGGCACCGAACTGGACATCTACGGGGGCCGCTGGTCGAGCCAGCCCTACGCCGGCGTCGATTTCCGCAACATCGATCCCTATGACTGGAAGAACCCGAAGGGAGACTACCGCAAGCCCACGGGCGGCATCCGCTGGAGCGGCATGGCCAGCGACATCAACTACTCGGTCTCCTACCTGAAGACCTTCTGGCCCAACCCCATCCTGAACGCTTCCAGCACCTTGAAGCTCTTCGGCCTGCCCGGGGTGCCCTCGGGCGCCCAGACCCTCGGCCGTTCCGACAGCCTGGGCCTGGCCGGGGACATCATCTATCCCATGGTCGATGTCTACGGCCTCACCGGCAGCGGCTACGCCGGCTGGGCCGACGCGGTGTTCAGCACCGAGATCGCCTACATCAAGGACGTCCCCTACCAGATCTACATCCCGACGCCCCTGTCCCAGGCGGTGGCCCCGGGCTTCGACGGCATCAAGCGCAAGGACGTCCTGGCCTGGATGCTGCGGATGGACAAGAACATCGCCGGCGTCCAGGGGCTCCTGGGGGCGGAGAAACCGATGTTCTTCTCGGTGCAGCTCTTCGACAAGTGGATCCAGGACTACAAGAAGAGCGACAACCTCCTCAACTCCGTGGGCTGGGGAGCCCGGACCAAGGAACACTCCTTCCTCCTCACCGGCATCTTCAGCCTGAGCTACAACAGCGGCCGCATCAAGCCGGAATTCGTGGTCGGCACCGACCTCACCTACCGCGGCGGCTTTGCCGTCCCCTCGGTGACGGTGGAGCTCTCCAAGAACGTGCGCTGGAAGACCGAGTACGACTACTTCTGGTCCAGCCGCTGGCGCGACGGCAGCCAGTGCGCCTTCCCCAACGCCGCCGATTGCGACCGCGCCGGCCTCTTCGGCTATTTCCACAACCGCGACCAGCTCTACACCAGCCTCACCTATCTCTTCTAGCACCCCAACCCAAGACCCCAACAACGGAGACATGACATGAAAAAGATGCGAAATACAGCACTGGCCGCCGCCCTGGCACTGTCGGCCCTGCCCCTGATGGCCGCCGAACTGCCCGAGGGCACCGTGGTGTCGGCCGAGAATATCGACAAGATCAAGAACGACACCTTCGAGGGCCATACCATCGCCAGCCTCCTGAGCGAACGCATGGAGTGGCGGATCCGCAACAACGGCTGGAAGCTGCCCCTGGCCAAGTCCAAGGAGATTCCCCTGGACCCGAAGTGGGTCAAGGCATCCCAGGCCAATGCCGGCAAGGCCAAGATCAACAGGGAAGCGTGCACGGTGGACGGCTGGACCTCCGGGCAGCCTTTCCCCAACATCGATCCGAAGGACCCCGAGGCGGCCGAGAAGATCGTCTGGAACTGGCATCTGGGCCAGCTGGTGGGGGATGTCTCCCAGGTTCCGTACTTCACCCAGGTGCTCATCGACGGCGGCAAGGGCATCCACGCCGAACCGGTCCTGGAATTCACCCGCTATTCCATGAAGGGCAGGCTCTCGGGCAGCGCCGCCGTCGAGGGCGACGGCAGCGAGCGCGGCCGCCAGCTGCTCTATTTCAAGTCCCCCGCCGACATGAAGGGCCTCGGCACCTTCACCGTCATGTACGACTCGGTGAAGGTCAATGACGTCTGGGCCTACATCCCGGCCGTGCGCCGGGTGCGGCGGCTGTCCGGCGGCGCCTGGATGGACCCGGTGGGTTCCTCGGATCAGCTCCAGGACGACCTGGAAATCTTCAACGCCCGTCCCTGCTGGTATCCCGGCTACAAGCTCGTGGGCAAGCGCTGGGTCCTGGCGGTGGCCAACAGCAAGACGCCCCTGTGGAACAAGAACGGCAAGGACAACGCCGAGAAATATCCGGTGCTCGAGGACAAGGCTCCCTACTGGAACCTGAACAACAACCGCTTCGAGCCCAGGGAAGTCTATGTGGTGGAGGCCACCACCCCGGCCGAGCATCCCTACAGCAAGAAGGTCCTCTACATCGACACCAAGTACCCCCGCATCTATTACGGCGAGGCCTACAACCGCAAGGGCGAATTCTGGAAGTTCATGGAATTCCATTCCTACCCGGCCAAGGCGGCGGACGGCTTCATCGAGGTCCGCACCACGGCGGGCGCGGTCATCGACTTCCAGCGCAACCATGCGACGGTGTCCCTGATCGATACCGGCTCCTGGAAGACCAACCCGGCCGGGGTGACCTCCAAGGATTTCACCCTGCAGACCCTGCAGTCTGCGGGACGCTGATCCGACCGGGGGAGGCGGGTCCCGCTTCCCCCTTTCCCGAATCGAAGGCGCCCGGGCGACCGGGCGTCCCTTCCGACTTCCTTGCGAGAATCCAATGACCAAGAAGACTTTCCGGGTCGGCATGATCGTCCCGAGCTCCAACACCACGATGGAAACCGAAATCCCGCGCATGCTGGCGGCGCGGGAGAAGGTTGCCCCCGAGCGCTTCACCTTCCACTCCAGCCGCATGCGCATGAAGCATGTGTCGAAGGAGGAACTGGCCGCCATGGACTGCGAGTCCGACCGCTGCGCCGTAGAACTCTCGGACGCCGCCCTCGACGTCATCGGCTACGCCTGCCTGGTGGCCATCATGAGCCAGGGGCCGGGCTATCACCGGCAGTCCGAGGAACGCCTGCACCGGGCGACGGTGGACAACGGCCATCCGGCTCCCATCGTCAGCAGCGCCGGTGCCCTGGTGAGCGGCCTGAAGACCCTGGGCGCCAAGCGCGTCTCCATCATCACCCCCTACATGCCGGCCCTGACCGACCTGGTGGAGCAGTACCTGGACAGCGAGGGCATCAGCGTCCATGACCGCATTTCCCTGGGCATCCCCGACAACCTGGCGGTGGGGGCGCGGGATCCCCTGGCCCTGATCGACCTGGCCCAGGGGCTCGACACCACCGGCGTCGACGCCGTGGTCCTCTCCGCCTGCGTCCAGATGCCGTCCCTGGCCGCCATTCCCCACGTCGAGGAGGCCCTGGGCATCCCCGTCGTGTCGGCCGCCGTGTGCACCACCTACCGCATGCTCGAATCCCTCGGCCTGCCGCCCGTGGTGCCGGAGGCCGGTCACCTGCTCTCCGGGAGGGTCGGCCGTGGATAGGCAAATCATCGGAACCATGAAGGCCTGGACCATCCGCCACTTCGGCGGCGGCGAGGCCATGTCCCTGGACGACCTGCCGAAGCCCGCCCCGGCGGCCGGCGAAGTCCTGGTCCGCATCGCCTACGCCGGCGTCAATCCGGTGGACTGGAAGATCCGGGAGGGCATGATGCGCCAGGTCTTCCAGCACGACTTCCCCCTGACCCTGGGCTGGGACGCCGCCGGCGTCGTCGAGGCCTGCGGCGCCGACGTGGCGGACTTCCGGCCCGGCGACCGGGTCTTCGGCTACTGCCGGGAATACGGCAAGCCGGCCGGCAAGGGCACCTATGCCCAGTACATCGCCGTGCCCGCCCATCTGCTCGCCAGGGTTCCCGACCGGATCAGCCTGGCCGAGGCCGCGGCCCTGCCGGCCCCCTTCCTCACGGCCTGGCAATCCCTGGTGGCGACGGCCGCCCTCGCCGCCGGGGAGAGCGTCGCCATCCTGGGGGCGGCCGGGGGCGTCGGCTCCGTGGCCATCCAGGTGGCGACCGCCCGGGGGGCCAGGGTGATCGCCGTGTCCCGGGCCGAAAGCCACGACTACGTCCGTTCCCTGGGGGCGCCCCAGGTCGTGGGTTACGATGCCAGCGGCCTGGCCGGAGCGGTGAAGGGGGTCGAGGCCGGGGGAGTGGACGTGGTCTTCGACTGCATCGGCGGCGCGGCCCTCGACGGCGCCTACGATCTCGTCAAGCCCGGCGGCCGGCTGGTGACCATCGTCGGCACCCCGGATACGGAACGGGCGGCGAGGCTCGGCATCACCGCCTCCCGGGTCGTGGCCCGCTCCCAGCCGGAACACCTGGCGGCGATGACGGTCATGGTGGAGCGCGGCGAGCTGCGTCCCCCCCGGCTCCAGGTCATGGCCCTGGCGGAGGCGGTGGCGGCCCTGGACCTGAGCCGCACCGGAACCGTCCGCGGAAAGATCGTCCTGGAAGTGGAAAAGATCGACTGAACCCCGCCCCATCGGACAACCATCGAAAAAAGCAGACCAATATGGATAACGCCAATTTGTACGACCTGTTCCGCAGCCGTTTCGCGGCGGACCTGGACGCGCCTTTCCTAGAGACCGAGGAGGGACGCGTATTGACCTACGGGGACCTGGATGCCGAGACCGGGCGCATCGCCAACCTCCTGGCGGCCCGCGGCGTCCTGCCCGGGGAGCGCGTCGCCGTCCAGGTGGACAAGAGCCCCGAGGCCCTTCTCCTCTATCTCGCCTGCCTGCGGACCGGGGCGGTGTACCTGCCCCTCAATACCGCCTACCAGCGGGCCGAGCTGGAATATTTCATCGGCGACGCCAGCCCGCGGCTGGTGGTCTGCCGGCCCTCGGCGCGGGGCATGGTGGAGGAGTTGGCCGCCGCTGCCGGCTGCTCCGTTGTCCTCGACCTGGACGAGAACGGCCGGGGCAGCCTGATGGAGGAGGCCAGCCGGCACCCGGCCGGGTTCGCGACGGTCCCCCGGGCGCCCGACGACCTCGCCGCCATTCTCTACACCTCCGGCACTACCGGCCGTTCCAAGGGCGCCATGCTGAGCCACCGCAACCTCGCGTCCAATGCCCTGGTGCTGCACGACTACTGGGGCTGGAAGAAGGGCGACGTTCTCCTGCACGCCCTGCCCATCTTCCATGCCCACGGCCTTTTCGTCGCCTGCCACTGCGCCCTGCTCAACGCTTCGCCCATGCTGTGGCTGAAGAAATTCGACAGCCGCCAGGTATTGCGCTTCCTGCCCCGGGCCACGGTCTTCATGGGGGTGCCGACCTTCTACACCCGGCTCCTCGAGACGGCCGAGCTGGACCGCCAGGCCTGCGCCAACATGCGGCTCTTCATTTCCGGCTCGGCGCCCCTGCTCGCCGAGACCCACCGGGAATTCACCGAGCGCACCGGCCATGTCATCCTGGAACGCTACGGCATGACGGAAACCATCATGCTGACCTCCAATCCCCTGGACGGGGAGCGGCGGGCCGGAACGGTCGGCTTTCCCCTGCCCGGGGTCGCCGTCCGTATCGCCGGCGAGCACGACCAGTCCCTCGCCGCCGGCGAAGTCGGCCACGTCCAGGTCAAGGGCGACAATGTGTTCGGGGGCTACTGGCGCATGCCCGAGAAGACCCGGGAGGAATTCACCGCCGACGGCTTCTTCAGGACCGGCGACCTCGGGATCATCGCCCCGGACGGCTACATCACCCTGGTGGGGCGCTCGAAGGACCTCATCATCTCCGGCGGCTACAACGTCTATCCGAAGGAAATCGAGTCCTACCTGGATGAACTGCCGGGGGTGGCCGAGTCCGCCGTCATCGGCGTGCCCCACCGGGACTTCGGCGAGGCGGTGGCGGCGGTCATCGTCCCCGACGGCTCCACGGCCCGCCAGGACGAGGACAGCATCATCGCCCTGATGAAGGAGCGGGTCGCCGGCTTCAAGGTGCCCAAGCGGGTCGTCTTCGTGGACCAGCTGCCACGCAACGCCATGGGCAAGGTGCAGAAGAACCTGCTGCGGGAACAGCTCCTGGAGGTGGCGCCATGAGCGCCGAAGCCCTGGCGGAACGGTCCGACCTGGCCCGGCTCTCCCTGCCGGCCGCCACCGTTTCCCTGGAGGCGGCCAACCTGGCCTGCCAGGCGGCCGTCGCCCGGGCCCGGCAACTGGGCGTGCGGGTGAACGTGGCAGTGGTGGACCGCTCCGGCGTCCTGGTGGCCTTCCAGCGCATGCCCGGCGCGGCGCTCCACTCCATGGACGTGGCCATCGACAAGGCCTACACGGCGGCCAGCTTCGGCTTTCCCACCCGGGAGTGGACGGAGGTGCTGGCGGGCTTTTCCGAGGCCGTCCAGAAGGGAATCCTCCTGCGGCCCCGCCTGGTGGTCTTCGGCGGCGGCCTTCCCCTGCGGGAGGAGGGAGAGCTCCTGGGGGCCATCGGCGTCTCCGGGGCCAGCGAGGGGCAGGACGAGGAATGTGCCCGGGAAGGGCTGGCGGCGGCGGGCGCCGATCCGCTGTGAGCGGCGCCCGCCGGACTCGCTAGATCAGGAAGGCCTCGTCCTTCTTCGTTTCGGGGGACGGGAAGCAGCGCTTGCTGTGGCTGAGTCCCGTCTCCAGGAACATTTCGCACAGCTTGTAGGCCACCACCCCGGGATTGATCACCGGCACCGGCAGGCGCTCCGCCAAGTAGGCGTGGGACTGGTGCATGGTGGTGGAGCCGAGGACGATGACGTCGGCCCCGTCCTCCTCGATGGCGGCGCGGGCGGCCGCCTCCAGCTTGGCGAAGACGATGTCCTCCTTGCCGCTGAGCAGTTCCTGGGTGTCCGGCCGGGTGTCGATGGAACGGATGGACGCCAGCCGGGACCCGAGGCCGTACTCGGCGATGGTCTTGCGGTAGAGGGGGAACCAGCGCTCCCACATGGTGACGATGGAAAATTTCTGGCCCAGCATGCAGGCCATATGGAAGGCGCTCTGCCCGGGGGAAATGACCGGGATCTTCAGGCGGGAACGCAGGGCGTACAGCCCCGAGTCGCTCACCGTGTTGATGCACACGGCGTCGAAACCTTCCTCCTCGGCCCGGATGCCGGCCTGAATGACGGCCAGCTCCATCAGGGCCATGTCGTAGTAGCTGTCGGCCAGGGTCAGGGCCTTGCCGGCGCCGACGAATTCCACCGAGAAGCCGGGGCGCACGATGCCGGCGGGAAGCTGGGACTCCACCAGCGGCCGCGTGTGCTCGTTCATGGGGACGGGGAAAATCACTTTGATTCGCTTGTCTTGGGACATCACAGGACTCCTGGTTGAAGGCGCCGCCGCCAGCGGGCGGCGGCGCGGGATCGCCTACTGGGCCTCCATGCCGCCGTCCACCGGAAGGCAGGCCCCGGTGACGTAGGCGGACTGCCCGGACAGCAGCCACAGCACCGCGTCGGCCACTTCCTCGGGGCTGCCGATGCGGCGCATGGGGACGCCGGCGTCGTAGAGATGGTCGTCGCCGCCCGTCACCCGGTCGAAGCTCGGCGTCTTGATGGGCCCCGGGCAGATGGCATTGACCCGGATGCCGCGCTCGGCATAGTCCAGCGCCGCGGCGCGGGTGAGGCCGACGATGCCGTGCTTGCTGGCGACGTAGTAGGCGAGCCGGGGCATGGCCTTGAGGCCGAAGATGGAGCTGTTGTTGACGATGGCGCCGCCACCGCTGCGCAGCATCGCTGCCGCCTCGTACTTCATCATGTAACAGGCGCCCTTGAGGTTGATGTCGATGACGTCGGAGAAATCGGCGTCGGGGGTCTCGTGGACGTCGGTGAACTCCCGCTGCAGGCCGGCGTTGTTGAAGGCCCCGTCGAGCCGGCCGAATTCCCGCTCGGCCAGTTCCACCAGGGCCTGGCAGTCCGCGGCCCGGGCGACGTCGGTGGGCCGGAAGCGGGCCTGCCCGCCGGCGGCGACCACCTGGCGGGCGGTCTCTTCTCCGGCCTGGGCGCTGCGATTGCCGATGACCACCCGGGCTCCGGCCTTCCCGAGGGCAAGGCAGACGGCCCTGCCGATGCCGCTGCCGCCGCCGGTGACGACGACGACACGCCCGGCCAGGTCGTACCCGGCGCTCATGCCAGCACCCCGCGCTCGCGGGCCATGGTGATGGCGGTATCCTCGATCATGTCCTCCTGGCCGCCGACCATGCCTTTGCGGCCCAGTTCGACCAGGATGTCCCGGGCGGGGATGCCGTACTTGACGGCGGCGCGCTTGGCGAAGAGGAGGAAGGAGCCATAGACCCCGGCGTAGCCCAGCGTCAGCGCATCCCGGTCGATGCGGATGGGGAAGTCCATCATCGGCACCACC
>DATFAA010000142.1:0-64159 GCA_035255045.1 Rhodocyclaceae bacterium
ATCGGCCTTTGCCAAGAACTTTATTGGCGACGACAAGCGGCACTTCGGACTCGAATGGCAGGAGACGCAGCCTGTGTCTCAGTATTTGAGCTACGCCGCGCATGTCTTGATGACGGACGACGTCCTGTTCGGTGCGCACCCCAACTGGATCGACCACCGCTTGAGGGATGCCGACGGGATCGTGCTGCAGGACCGCGAGATTACCCTAAAGCGCTTTCAGAAGGGGCAGATGGCCTACCGGGAAACGCCGATTGGTGGGTGCGTTAACGTCGGCGACTGCGAGCTGACACCCGGTAGCGTGCTTGAAGTCGAGTGTCTGTCGAATCATTGCAGGAATATCGTCGGCAGCCTGTCCAAGCTGGAGCGCGTCATCGCTGCCCAGACTCGCCGAGTCAACAAGCTCCGGCTCCTCGATCCGCAATCTCCGGAATGCCGCAACGAGGAATCCGACTTGGCTATCTTCGTTGCAACCCGTGACAACGTACTGAAGGACAACGCCAGGAGGTGTGCTGATGGCCAAGGAAACTCTCACTGACTATTTCCAGGCGCTGGAACGCTTGAAGGCGCGCCGCGCAAAGATCAACAACGATGCGGTAGCCATTGAAGCCGGGCGTAAGAAGGGCAGCATCAAGAAATCGCGCCCGGTCTTCGAGGATCTGATCTTGGCCATCGAGGCTGCTGCAGCAGAGCAGGCCAAGCCGAGAGGCGATCAGCGAGACAGGCTGTCGCGCGCCAAGCAGACTACCAGCGAACTGCGAGAGCAACTGGACGCCTCCCTCGCCAGAGAACTGTCCTTGGTTGCTGAGATATTTGAGCTAAGGAAGCAACTGGCAAAGCTCACGGGCGAAAAGGTGCTACCGATCCGCGGCGCAATGCGGATTCCGATCCAAATTAAACAGCATTCCGATCCGTGCTGATTTACGCCACTAGATACTGCCGATGCTGCTATCCGTTGACCAGCGTTCCGGTTACAGCTGACCAACGGTGCTGTCACTGACCGGTAGCAAATGTCTGCTCACGATCTTGAAGCAATGCCCGAGTCCGACCCAAAACGACCAAAGCGATTTCCCGAAAGCGGCCAGTCAGCCAAAACAAGGTTATGCGAACCGGAATGCTCCGAAGCTGCCGTTGGTGACCTCAGTTGAGGCAATAGGAGTGCGTGTCACTATGGCTGCACTGCAATTAGCTTTTGACCAAACTTCCAGATGGCCCACGTGGAACAACTCGTAGGTACGCCGCCTAACCGCTCTGGCAAACGGGCCGCCTATTAACTGCGCTTGTGTGTCCCGTCGATGCTTCGCACCGCACCCCAAAAAAATAGGGTCCAATGCTAATGGCATGATACGGACAACCTGCCTATATTGTAGGGCATTTCGCACTCAATCTTAAGAAGTATCGACATGCTTTCCTACAAGGAGATGGAAGCTATGAATATTAAATATCTCGTGGCCACAGGGTAATCTCCCCGGAATTAGGGGCGATCAGAAGTAGAGCTATGCGGCCATGGCCAGCCGCTGTTTTGGCGTGATGCCGCCCAAGGCCATGTTTGGGCGGTCATGATTGTAGTCGTACATCCACTGGGTGGCGAAGAGCTGGACTTCTTCCAAGTCTGCCCAGCAATACTGCGATAACCACTCGTAGCGCACGGTCCGGTTGAAGCGCTCCACATAGGCATTCTGCTGCGGTTTCCCGGCTGGATGTAATCCATCTTGATTTGCCGCTTTTCTGCCCAGCGCTGCACCAGGCCGCTGATGTTCTCCGGGCCATTGTCGCAGCGGATGGCAGCCGGTTTGCCTCGCCACTCGATGATCTGTTCCAGCGCCCGGATCACCCGCTCCGCCGGCAAGGAGAAATCGATCTCGATGCCCAGTGCTTCCCGATTGAAGTCATCAATCACATTGAAGAGCCGGAAACAGCGGCCGTCTTCCAACTGGTCATGCATGAAGTCCATGGACCACACCTGGTTGATAGCCGTGGGTACCGTCAGCGGCTCCGGCTTCTCCCGCACCAATCGCTTTCTCGGCTTGATCCGCAGATTCAATTCCAGCTCCCGGTAAATGCGATAGACCCGCTTGTGATTCCAGCCAAAGCCCTTCACGTTGCGCAGATACAGGAAGCACAGCCCGAATCCCCAATTCCGGTGGTTGTCGGTCAGCCGCATCAGCCAGTCGGCAATTTCCTCGTTCTCGGCATTCCGCTTGGCTGAATACCGATAGCAAGTCTCGCTCACCTCGAATGCCTGGCAGGCAATGCGGATGGACACACCTCTCTCGCCGACAGCCCTCTTGGCCATCTCACGCCGGTGAGATGGCCTCACCACTTTTTTGTAATCGCCTCCTGCAGAATATCTGCCTTCAGGCGCTCCTCGGCGTACATCTTCTTCAGCCGGGCATTCTCGGCTTCCAGTTCCTTCATGCGGGCCATCATGGAAACGTCCAGGCCGCCATATTTCGCCCGCCACTTGTAGAACGTCGCCGAGCTGATCCCCAACTCCCGGCACAACTCCGGCACTGACAGCCCGCCTTCGACCCGCTTCAACGCCTCGATGATCTGGCTGTCCGAAAACTTCGACCTCTTCATGCAGAACTCTCCCTTAACGAGAAAATTCTACCTCTGACCGCTTTTATTGGCCGGGGGGATTACCGTCTCCGGATGCGCCATTTCGCGGAGGGCCTTCAGCCCGACCGTGCCACGGGGCAGAAAAGGAATGCGGGTTTGGGGCAATTCAGCCAGCTCAGGAGGCATGGTTTCCAGAGCCTCGGATGCCCGGGCCACCATGGCAGTGGCAATCGAATCGCCGGCGGAGTCGCCTGAGAACAAGCCATTGATGGCCAGCGTCTGGTTGCGAATCCCCAAGTCAGCTAGTTCGAGGCGGGTACGGTTGGCTTCACGTAGTGAAGCCGTGTCTGCCCGGGCCACCGGGATGACCGTGGTCACGTCGGCGCTGGACAATCGCTCCACCGTCGCCGCATACAGGGCCTTCTGCCTCTCAAGGCCAGCCAAGGGGCCCAGGCAGGAAGCACCGCCGGTCGAGGAGGAAATGAACTCGTCCCAGGCCGACGGCGAGGTCAGCAGGCGTAGCGTATGGCCCGTGGGCGCCGCATCGAAGATGACGTGGTCGAACTCGGCGGTCGCTGACGGGTCGCCGAGCAGTTTCGAGAACTCGTCGAAGGCGGCAATCTCCACGGTGCACGCCCCGGAGAACTGCTCTTCCATGCTCTATATGGCCGCCACCGGCAAGATGCCCCGGTATGGTGCCACCATCCGCTCCCGGTAGGCGTGAGCTGCTGCCTCTGGGTCGATGTTCAAGGCGAACAGGACCGATGCCCCAGGAATGGCAGTCGGGGACTGACTCAAGCCAATACCCAGCACTTCATCCAGGTTGGACGCCGGGTCCGTGCTGACGATGAGCACCTTTTTGCCGGCCTCGGTTAGCGCCAGGCCCGTGGCACAGGAGAGCGATGTCTTGCCGACGCCGCCCTTGCCGGTGACAAACAGGTAACGGGTTTGGATGGTGGGTAGCGGCATGATTGAGCCCTCTCAGCAGGTGCCCGGCTTGCAGCCGCATCCGCCGGCCTTGACTTGCGTAGTCTCGCCGGTGGTAAGGGCAATACCGAGCTTCTGAGCCAGCTGAGCCCCAGAGGGGTACATGCCGGTGGAGACGATATTGCCGTCAACGGCAATGATGGACAGACGATCCATGCCCCCCTCCATTTCCTTCACCACGGCAGGGTTGGCGACGAATGCCTGGGGTTCCTGGCCGAGGTTGTGGCGCTCAATGGTGACACCTTGTTCCTCAACCCATTTCAGGTCAGCCGCAAACTGGGCGAGCACCGGATCTACATCAACGCCGCAGACACCCGTGGAACAGCACATGGCCGGGTCGAACACTTCGAGTTCTTTCATGATTCTCTCCTTACGCTTGTTGGGCTTCGTACCAGCCCTTGGATGCATTGACCACCTTCACCACCAGCAGCATGACCGGGACCTCGATGAGGACGCCGACAACCGTCGCCAGTGCGGCCCCGGATTCGAAGCCGAAGAGGCTGATGGCGGCGGCCACGGCCAGCTCGAAGAAATTCGAGGCGCCGATGAGGGCCGATGGGCAGGCGACGTTGTGCTTCTCGCCAACCATCTTGTTCAGCCCGTAGGCTAGGGCCGAATTGAAAAAAACCTGGATCAGGATGGGCACGGCCAGCAGGGCGATGACCAAAGGCTGCTTCAGGATAGCCTCGCCCTGGAAGGCGAAGAGCAGCACTAGGGTCGCCAGCAGGGCCGAGATGGACCAGGGGCCGATCTTGGCCATGGCGGCATCGAAGGCTGCCTGCCCCTTGGCCAGCAGCCCCCTCCGCCACAGCTGGGCTAGGACGACCGGGATGACGATGTAGAGCACCACCGAGGTGAGCAGGGTATCCCAGGGGACGGTGATGGAAGAGATGCCCAGCAGGAACGCCACAATGGGCGCGAAGGCGAACACCATGATGCTGTCGTTCATGGCGACCTGGGACAGCGTGAACAGCGGATCACCATTCGACAGCCGGCTCCAGACGAAGACCATGGCGGTACACGGGGCAGCGGCCAACAGAATAAGGCCGGCGATGTAGCTGTCGAGCTGGTCTGCCGGCAGCAAAGGGGCGAACAGGGTACGCACGAAGAGCCAGCCGAGGAAGGCCATGGAGAACGGCTTCACCAGCCAGTTCACGAACAGGGTGACGCCGATGCCCCGGACATGCTGCTTCACTTCGTGGAGCGCACCGAAATCCACCTTGACCAGCATCGGGATGATCATCACCCAGATGAGCAGGCCGACGGGAAGATTGACCTGGGCCACCTCGAGACGGCCGATGGCCTGGAACAGGCCCGGCGCTACCTGGCCGGCGGCAATGCCGGCGACGATGCAGAGAAGGACCCAGACGGTCAGGAAGCGCTCGAAGACGCTCATGGGAGCGCTGGCGGCGATCTTGGCAGTGGCTTCACATTGGACGGCGGACATCGCAGCTCCTACAGGCCCAGGGCTTCGCGGACAGCCGGCACAAGGCGGGCGCGGATGTCGTCGCGGACGGTGAGGAAGCTCTCCAGGGGCTCCCCGTGAGGGTCATGAAAACCGACATGGATGCGCTTCACCGGGCGCGGGAAGACGGGGCAGGTTTCCTTGGCGTTATCGCAGACGCTCACGACTAGGTCGATGTCCTGGTCCATGACGGCTTCGACATCCTTGGGATAGAGACCGTTGGTCGGCAGGCCAGCGAGTTTCAGGGCCTCGATGGCGCCATCGGCGACCTTGGGCTGGGGCTTGGTGCCGGCGGAAATGCACCGCACGAGACCCGCTAGGTCGTGGTTCAGGATGGCCTCGCCCATCTGGGAGCGGCAGGAGTTTCCGGTGCACAGCACCAGCACGGTTTGGGGAGCGGTCATGGGGTGTTTCCTTCGGATTCGGTCTTGGGCAAATTACCCCGCCGTCTTTCGGTGGTATCGCAGCAGGCAGTCTTAGGCAGGCAGGCCTCGCCCTGGCAGCAATTGGCGGTCAGGAAGCTGATCAGTTCGTCCATGGTTCCGTACTCGGCGGAGTAGCGGATGAAGCGGCTTTCCCGCTGCCCCTTGATGAGCCCCACCCGGCTGAGGTGGGCCAGGTGGAAGGACAGCGTGGCCGCGGGGATGGCCAGTCTTTCCCCGATGGCACTGGCAAAGACGCCCTCGGGGCCCGCCTCCACCAGCAGACGGAAGATGGCCAGCCGGCTTTCGTGACCCAGGGCGGCAAGGAGTTCGGCAGCGTTCAGCGTTTCCATATTTCCAAGCGTATCGAAATGTAGTGACAATTCAATGACAGTTTTGTTACATGTGGGCGTGTAGGTTAACGCAGTTAGTGAAAAGCGTGCCGGGTTAGTGAGAAACTGCTGCTCTACCGGAAAACGCCGATTGGTGGGTGCGGTAACTTCGGCGACTGCGAGCTGACAACCGCCTGGGATTCGCCGAGCAGCTCTGCTACCTGCGCGTTCTCGGCGTCATCCTGGGCGTCGATGAGCCGCCGTTTCTGCCCTTGCTGAGTCTGGTCGCCGGCCAGCTCAAGGTCAGCGTCGAAAGCTGGGACGAGTACGGCTAGCGGGAGCAGCACCGGCGCGAGCACGTGGTCGAACTGCAAACGGTGTTCGGCTTCCAGCCCTTCACCATGAGCCACTACCGGCAGGCCGTCCACACGCTGACCGAGCTAGCCATGCAAACCGACAAGGGCATTGTGCTGGCCAGCGCCTTGATCGAGCATCTGCGGCGGCCGTCGGTCATTCTGCCTGCCCTCAACGCCGTCGAGCGGGCGAGCGCCGAAGCGATCACCCACGCCAACCGCCGCATCTACGATACCTCGTCCGAACCGCTGTCGGACGCGCACCGTCGCCGCCTCGACGACCTGCTAGAACGCCGGGACAACGGCAAGGCGATCTGGTCGGTCTGGCTGCTACAGTCACCGGCCAAGCCGAAATCGCGGCACATGCTCGAACACATCGAACGCCTCAAGGCATGGCAGGGGCTCGACCTGCCTCTCGGCGTCGAACTGCTGATCTACCAGAACCGGCTGGTCAAGATCGCCCGCGAGGGTGGCCAGATGATGCCCGCCGACCTGGCCAAGTTCGAGCCGCGGCGGCGCTACGCGACTCTGGTTGTGCTCGCCATCGAGGGCATGGCCACCGTCACCGACGAAATCATCGACCTGCACGATCGCATCCTGGGCAAGCTGTCCAACGCCGCCAAGAACAAGCATCAGAGACAATTCCAGGCGTATCAAGGCTACACCGGCGCAGCTTCGGCCGAGGCTGCCCAAGCCCAGGGAATGGCCTTGGAAGTCGTCACGCTGCCGGAGGCCAAGCGCGGCTTTGTCCTGCTGCCTCGGCGCTGGGTGGTCGAGCGCAGCATTGCTTGGATGGCCCGCTTCCGGCACTTGGCACGCGATTACGAGCGCCTCCCCGAGATCTATGCCAGCCTGCACTACGTCGCCTTTGCCTGCTTGATGCTTTCCCATCTCCCCGATGCACTCAACATCGTTCATAACATGCTCTCGTCTGGCGGCTGTACAAGGAAGAAGGCTTGTTGGCACTACGAAAGAAGCTGCCCAAGCGTCGGAAGATGGTCGTGCAGCGGGAAGAGCGCTTCAAGGCCCGCAAAGCCAACGATGTCTGGAGCCTCGATTTCGTGTCGGACGAGTTGGGCAATAGTCAGCGCTTCAGGATCCTGACCGTGGTCGATGTCATTAGTCGGAAAGCGCTGGCGACCGAAGTCGGGTTTCGCCTGCTTGGGGACGATGTAGTGAAACCGCACTACCTTGGGCCAAATCGCTCGGCAATGTATTGCTTCAGTCAGCTAGACGCCGCCTTGCGGTATGGACGTATTGATTACATAAATGCTGGAGAATTCATCGAGCGGTGTATTTCTGCCGCCTTCGGGCAACTGGAACCTCTGAAGAACCTGTAGTCCGGTGACGTGACGCAAGTGGAAAAATTGCCAGGGTGAGATGCCCGCACGCACTATAGGTTCGACCTGCCAGCACAACAGAATATCATGGCCAGCTGCACTTCTTCCAAGCACGTGCGGTTCGGCAATCACTCTCCAACAGTTCGCGTAGACGACTTCCAGCAGCAGTCCGTTACGAATGGCTCGACAAACGGTGGCTTCGATCATAGGAGTGCGGGCGAATGCGACGCGTATAGAGTAGAGCAGAGCTTACTGGAGAGAAATACGCAATAACACATGTGGGAAGAAACTCAGGTGCCGTTTCAGTCATGGGCAGCTAGTTTCGGCCGGCGACTGGTTGGCACGAAGCCGCGTTCCCCTATCTAGCTCAGTAGTTACTTCGTGTTGACGCCGGTAGTCTGTGCCATGCCGGAAACCTACCTCCCTGGAAAACCAGGTGTTCGATCGCCTTATCCACGACCGCCCAGCGCCAAGCCAATACCTGCGATGCTGTTACTTGGCGTGGCATGGTACGTTGCACGGATATCGATTGAGCTTCGTCCTGTGAACCCAAATTGTGGGCAATTGAAAGGTTCGCCGGGCGCTTGCGGCCTGTCTGATCACTGCTTTTTTAATTCTTCGCTGTGCTGCCGATGCTCGCGCCCCCGGCGGGATTACCCGGGTTGGGTGGTTCGTAGTATCAAGCGCATCGGACTGCAGTACGTGCCCGTAGCGGGGGCACAATTGCCCCCAGCGCTGTGCTGTGCACCTTTCACTCCATACTTAAATGATGCCAAGCTGTTGTACTAGCGCTGCAGATGGCATGAGACGGCTGCTTGAATCGGCATCTCCTGAGCGACCGGGAATTCAACAAAGAACGTTGCCCCCTGCCCCGGGGCGCTTTCTGCCCAGATCTTGCCCTGCATGCGCTCGACGGCCTTCCTGGCGATAGCGAGCCCCACCCCGCTTCCCGGATACTCGTCGTAAGTGTGGAGGCGACGAAATATCTCGAATATCTTGTCGTGGTACACCATGTCGAATCCAATCCCGTTGTCTTCCACCCAGATACGACAAATCGCGCCGTCAATCCTGGCGCCTATTTCGATGCGCGGCAGGGTCGCCCCCGCGGAGTATTTGACGGCGTTCCCAATGAGGTTGCGCAAGACTTGGACAAGACCATGGTGGTTGGCCTGCACAGAGGAGAGACCCGGTGGAAAGTCGAGATGAACCGCTGCACCCATATCACGGATATCTTCCTCCATTTCCTCCAGGACTTGGCGCATCACGGCCTCCACCTCCACTGCTTCAAGGTCGAGGAGATTGTGCTCGATCTGAGCATGGGAGAGGAGGTCTTCAATGAGGGCGGACAGTCGCTGCGCGTTGCGCCGGATGAAATCGAGGAACATGATCCCATCCCCCTCCAGGCGGTCTCGATAATCTCTCTCCAGCAGCGTGCTGAAGCTGTTAATCCGCCCCAGCGGCCCCTTCATATCGTGTGACGCAGCGTAGGTAAAGCCTTGAAGCTCCTTGTTGATGGCCGCGAGCTCAGCCGTACGCTCCTCTACCCGACGCTCCAACTCGGCATTGAGACGCTCCACTTCCATCTTGGCCTGGAGTCGCTCAAGGGACAGGGCTACGAAAAACGCGACCGTTCGGAGGAAGTCGATTTCTTCCACGGTGAAAGCACTGCGCTGCTTACTGCCAATGGAGAACGTCCCTAGCAACGTACCATCGGTCGCCAGCAGGGGGTGGCAGGTGTAGGCACGAATCCCTAGACCACGAATCAACGAAGACTGCTCGTCCCGATTGATGTGCTCTGAGTCCAGGACCAGGAATTTCCGACTGGCGGCGACCCTGCCGCAGATTCCCTGGCCTAGCTCAAGCCTGCCGAGGCGCTCCTTGTCCGCCCGATCTACCCCGAACGAAGCCAGCAGTTCCAGGTCGCCGCGCCTTGCGTCCATGCGGAAATAGAAGCCGATATCCGCATCCAAGTGACTGCGGATGCGATCGAAGACGCTGTGGGCCAAGGTAGCCCTGTCATACCAGTTGAGGAGCAGGCTGGAAGCAATTTTTCGCAGCATCACTTGGCGCTGAGTATGGCGCTCAAGGTCGTGCTCGGTCTGCTTGCGTTCGGTGACGTCCCAGTAGATCCCACGCAGCAAGACCGGATGACCATCTCGATCGAAATGGGGCTTAGCTTGAGACGCTATCCAACGATACGATCCATTCGGCATGCGGAAGCGGCACTCCTGGCTGAAGACCGGCCATGCTGTTGGGCCGCTCTTGAGCGCCAAGACAAAGCCAGGCAAGTCTTCCGGATGGATGCGCTCGAAAAGCTGGGATTCGGCGAGGCTCTCCGGCAACCCCAGTTCAAGGCTACCTGGCCCCCTGTGTGTCAACTGGCCGGCTGCCAGGTCGTATTCGAACACGCTCATGCGGGCGGCAGACAAGGCCAAGCGTAGACTCTCCTCGCTGCGGCGGACCGAGAGTTCGGTGGCCTTGCGTTCGGTAATATCGAGAGCCGCGCAGGTAACGCCAATGATGTCGCCCTCCCGGGAACGTAGCGGGTCTACTACGAGTTCGAAGTGGTGCTCCTTTCCCTGACGTTGAAGCGCGATTTCCTGGCGCTGGCCTTGCCCTGTTGCCATTACCACCCGCTTGATGGCTTCAATCCGGACGGCATCCTCGGCGCGCTCAAGGACATCGCAGTCGTGCTTGCCAAGTACCTTCGTCGAGCCATCAGTAAGAGTTGAGTTATAAATCCAGGTGTAACGTAGCTGTTGGTCCTGGCTGAAAGCAGTGACGGACGCGGCCTTGAGGGCAGTCTGCAGACGCTCCATAGCGAGGCACGACGCATCCTGGGCCTGCTTCAGGTCATCGATGTCGGTGGAGGTTCCAAACCACTTGAGAATTCGCCCCTCGCTGTCGGTCAGCGGCACTGCCCGATTCCGGAACCAGCGGTAGGTGCCATCGTAGCGACGGAGTCGGAATTCCAAGTCGTAGTGTTTCGTCCCGTCCTGTACAGCATGCCAAGCCGCCCGCGGTCCGGCCTGATCCTCGGGATGGACGGCATCCAACCAGCCGCCAGCCAAGTTGGCTGCTGCAGGAATTCCTGTGTAGGAGACCCATTGCGGGCTTACATAATCGCAGGCTCCACCGGCATCACACGTCCACACCAACTGAGGCAGGGATTCGCTTAGTTGGCGGAATTGAGCCTCCTGGTCGATCAGTTTCCTTTCGGCTGCCTTGCGGTCGCTGATGTCGATTCCGAGCCCCACGACGTAGGGGTCGCCCCCGATCATCGTCCGGCGTCCAGTGAAGTAGTAGGGAATGTGATGGCCGTCCCGGGTCGGAAGCATAGCCTCTGCGGACGCCTCGCCGGTCTCGAAAGCTTCCGTGATTCGCTCACGAAGAACGGCAGCAGTGTCCGGGTCGAACGTGTCCAAGGCCTGCATCTGGGCGACTTCATCGGAACGGTACCCCGTCACTTCGCAGAGCCGATTGTTCCAGCGGGCATAGCGACCGCTCCTGTCGAACATATAGAAGATGCCCGGCAGGCTGTTGATGATATCGTTGGAGAACTGGATTTCCTGGCGCAAGGCCGCTTCGGCGTGCTTGCGCTTGGTGATATCGTCCGCGGCGATGATTATCCCGCCGATCGCCCCTCGCTCATCCTGCCACGGATAGACCATCCAGCTCAGCCATAGCTGAGTTCCATCGCGTCGTACCCACAGTTCCTCGCTGTTCTCTTGCCGATGACCGCCCAGTGCGGCTCGGTGTACGGTTTTCCAGTGCTCCGGCAAGTCCGGAAACACCTCGTAGTGGTTGCGGCCGATCAAACTACCGCAGGATTTCCCATATCGTTCTTGCCAGCGCCTGCTGGTCGCCAGGTAATTCATCTGCCGGTCCAACATGGCAACGGCAGTCGGAGCCTCTTCGACAAAAATCCGAAACTGGCCCAAGACGTTCTTCAGTTCTCTCGTGCGCGTCTCGACGAGCCGTTCCAGCCAGATCTCATGCTCCATTAACGCCCGAACCGGCGCTTGGACCTGGCTTGCGAAGAAAGCGCGGTAGATCATCCAATACGCGGATGTTTTGTAAACATGGCCCAGAAGGTTAAAGATGTCCGTGACCGCGCCATACAAGGTGAAGAAGAGGCCAGCGAGCGCTAGAGTCCAGGCCGCGGCGCCCAGCCACATGCTGGTACCCGAGTTATCTCTTTTGCCGCGCCAAAAAAAGATGACGCCAGCACCGGCATAGACTGCCGAAAACAGATACTCCGCTGCAATCTTGAACGGAGTAAGACCTCGACCCTCGATAAATGTGCGCGGAAACCAGTCGTCGTGGCATAGCCCAACCCACCAAGTCGCCGCAGCCCCGATGATTGCCAAAGACATCGTCAGGTAGCAACGGAGCCGGGACCAATGCTCAGCCGATACGAACAGTAGGAGCGTAATGCCAAACGCGCCGCCTAGCCGCTCCGCAAACCAGAAATAGATGGCCTTTTCGGGGCCACTTGGCGTAACAAAGTCCGGCATCCCCTTGTAGGACAAGGTATGGGCAAAGAGTGCCAAGCCGGCATAGAGAAAGGAAGCACCGATGATCATCGCCTCGCTGTTCCGCGAACTGGCGCGAAGATTCCACCCCAGAGCGACGACCATGGCACAAACGGCCAAGGACAAGAATTCCAGACCCGTGTGCAGGGGCAGGTAGTTGGCCGGATTGTCAAAAAACTGGGTACCCGACAACCCCGGCGCGAGAACAATCAGCAACGTCCACACAGCCGGCCAGGCCAGGGGCCAAGACGAGGCAGGGATTTTGGCGTAAGGCACCGTCGGCACCAGTGCAGGCTGGGGGGTTAACATGATCCAGGATCAGTTATTTCATATGGCGTTCAGCAATTTTGGTCGGCCATGACGGGCCAAACCTCTCCGCAACGCCTTGTACTCTTGGGGAAATATAATTATACGGCATATGGAACCTTATCAGCGGGCGTATTCCTACGGTAGGTCAGCACTTCTCTCGTCCTCGCCAGTCCTGACCCCACGCAATGCTTGAACGCTGTCAGGCCCGGCCGAAGGATCGGCTTACGGACAGTCAGCGGCAACAGCCCAATGTCCTGCAGCCTGAAAGGCGTTCCACTGTCCGTTCCACGCCTGCGCGAGGACGCTTCTGCCATGGCCATGCAGCTGTCTGACTGGCACGCTGCTCGTCCCTCTTACTCCTGCAATACAGGTCTAGGCAGGTCGAGCCACTTCAGGAGAATGGAGTAGAGCGCTTCGGGATCAACCGGCTTCGATACGAAGTCATTCATGCCGGCGGCGAGGCACCTCTCCCGATCCTCACCAAACGCGTTGGCAGTCATGGCCAGGATCGGGGTGCCCTTCTGTCCGTCGATCTGCCGGATCTTCCGGGTTGCCTCTACCCCATCCAGGATGGGCATCTGCATGTCCATCAGAATAAGGTCGTACCGGGTCTGTTGAACCTTATCGATTGCTTCCGCCCCGTTGGCGGCCACGTCAATAACAAGCCCGGTATCGGCCAAGACATCCAAGGCGACCAGTTGGTTGATCTCGTCGTCTTCGGCCAGCAGGACTCTCCGGCCACCATGCTTCCGGAGCAGGACTACCTCGGGCGGTTCTTCAAAGGCTCGTGTCTTGACCGCAACCGATTTGGCGGTCCCCCTGCCCAGCTTCGCTGTGAACCAGAAGAGACTGCCCTTTCCAGGTTTGCTCTCTGCGCCCGCTTCTCCTCCCATCAGACCTGCCAAGCGTCGGCTGATCGATAGCCCCAGCCCCGTGCCGCCGTACTGGCGCGTGGTTGAGGTATCGGCTTGGTGAAATGGTTGGAATAGCTGGGCCAGCGATTGCGCATCGATCCCAACACCGGTGTCGTGGACTTCAAACCGGATGAGAAGAAGGTCGTCCTGTTCCTCCAGCAGCCGGGTCCGTAACGATACGGTTCCGTGATCTGTGAATTTGACGGCATTGCCTGCATAGTTCAGCAAGGCTTGCCGCAGCCGGGTTGGGTCCCCCCTCAGCCAGGTCGGCACGTCGCCATAGTCGATATCGACCGTGAGGCCCTTCGATTCCGCAGACTCGGTGATCAATGACCGGACGTGATCCAGAACGGTGCTAATGGGAAAATCGGTCTGCTCCAGTTCCATGCGTCCCGCCTCGATCTTGGAGAGGTCCAGGATGTCATTGATGATGGAGAGCAAATGCTTTCCAGCGTTGTGGATCTTGTCCAGCCGCTCCATCTGCCTCGGTGTAGGATGATCCCGCTGCAGCAGGTGGGTCAAGCCAATGATGGCGTTCATCGGCGTTCGGATTTCATGGCTCATGTTGGCCAGGAAAGCGCTTTTTGCCTGGTTGGCTGCCTCGGCGGATTGCTTTGCGTCCTCCAGGGCATTGAGCAGTCGTTGGTGTTCCGTCACATCTTGCAGGGTGCCGCCGACATGAGTCGTTTCGCCTCGATGATTACGGTACGCCTTACCACGAATTTCACCGCACCAGGATTCGCCGGTATTCCGACTGAGGCACACCATCAGCGAAATGGGCACATCATCGGTGACGGCTCGCCAAATTGAAGCTACTAGCTCCTTCCGATCCGCGTCCCGCAGCGGCGCAACCAAGCACTCCAGGCTAGGTGAGGCTGACGGAGGCATGTTGAGAAAGCTGGCGACTTTCGCATCCCATTGCCATTCGCCGCTTCCCAGGTTCCATTCCCAACGGCCAAGCTTTGCCAGTTGCTGGCTTTCCAGCAAGTGCTCCTCGCTTTCTTTAAGCTCCCGAAACAGCAAGTGGACCGGATCGCGAAGGGCGGTCACGACCACGGCCTTGTATATCAGGAAGAAGGTCCCGATCTTGAAGAGGTGTCCGAGTTCGTTGAAAGAATCGCTCATCTCGTCAGACACGTAGAGAGTGAAACAGAGCTCGGAGGCAATGGTGAGTGCCAAGGACCACTGAATCAGGCGATAGACCCGGGGATCGAAGAGGCGACGCCGCCAGTGCAACAAACCGAGTCCAGCGACCAGCAAAGCGCAGATGACGTATTCGCTGATGATCTTGAACATCGTCAGGCCCTGGCCGGGTACGAAGCAGACCGGGAAGCTTCTGAAGTACAGGATTGACATCGCCACGCTGCCGGTGACCAGCGCAAAGCCGCTCGCCACTACGGGCAGATTCAGGCGGCCAGCGGTCCCCAGAAAGCCGAAAGCGAGCAGCATGGTGATCGCTTCCATATAGCGGGCGGCTATCCAGAACTGGGGCGCGTAATAGTCGTAATCAGTGAAAATCGGCATCCCCTTGAACGAGAGGACGTGCAGGGCATCAAGGAAGCCGATGAAGAGATAAGCCGTACCGACGAAGAGAAGATACTGATTGCGGATGTGCTCCCAGGTATTGAGGAGAATGACGAAAACCGTAACCGCTATGAAAATGCTGAACAATTCAGCAGCACTATGGAACAGAAGGTAGTTGTAAGGGGCGGTCAGACCTACCAGTACCACAAGAAATGTAAAGCCGATCGCTTCAGCAACCGAGATATCGAGACGGGCCCGTAGCCATGCGACAAAACCACGCTCATGGCGCGGCTGTCGAAGTTCGGATTGGGACAAGGAGGCCCTGCTAGGGAAGTCAGACATGTCTTGTTTCCTGTTTCTTAGCCGTCTCAATGTAGTCTTCGATCGAGTATTTCGAAGCCGGGCTCAGACCGACGCTGCGACGCGTAACCCGAATGTTGCCGAGGATATTCGAATGATATTCGGATTATTGCCATAGGCGAGACATAGCTCGAGTTTATGCCAAGGGCGTGTGGCGCATCAAATGGCGAACCCGGCCTGGGCGCGGTTGAATGATCAATATCCATGCGCAGCAGCAACTTCTACGCAGCCATGCGGCGGCCTGACCCGTACATTATTCGGCGGTTCAGCCCCCGCGAATACTATGACTTTCGGCTGGATTGATTGCCCTGAAAAATAGGAGCATCATGAATGTACAGTAACCACTGTATATATGGATTTCCATACATAGACGGCGGAAAAATGAAATTCAAGCCTTTTCTCCCTGGTGCTATTGACATCTCGGATGAAGACGCGAAGTTGGCCGCCGAGCTTCGTCGGATCGCCTGTGAAGTGGAACGGGGAGCAGTCCGGCAGCTGGTCATAACACTGATTCGCCCGGATGGCACTATAGAGCGCCTGGGTAATTCCCACAGCACTGCCAAGGCCCACTGACGTCTATCGACCATGTCTTCCCTGCCGGGGCGGCTGGCAGTTGGTCTTCTTTGACGGATCAGGGAAGATGTTGGCATGGTTGCAGCAACCCCCATGAGATGACTGGTGTGACTTGATGAGCGTCAGGCCGGAAGCAAGGTTTTATGCCAGCAGGCCGAACGTGAAACCACGAGACGGCTTGGTCAAGCAAATAGCCATAGCCCCCTAGAGCGGATTTATCCTGAGCGGCCATAGCCGGCATGTTGGATATATCGGTCGCATTGCTCAGAGGGGAAGTGATCAAGGAGCGCCCCGAAGGCTGACCACAAGGTCTCGATGGTTCGGGCGGCGGTTTTGCGCAGCAGCGTTTTGAGTTTGGCGAAGACCTGCTCGATTGGGTTGTAGTCTGGACTGTAAGGCGGCAAGTAGCGCCACTGGGCGCCGGTAGCTTCGATAGCTGCCTGGATACCGGCGACCTTGTGGGAACCGAGGTTATCCATGACGACGATGTCGCCGGGCCGTAGTTCGGGTACCAGCGCCTGTTCCACCCAAGCCCGGAAGACCCGTCCATTGATGGGGCCGTCGAACACGAGAGGGGCTTTCAAGCCCTCGTTACGCAAGGCACAGATGAAGGTCGTAGTACGCCAATGTCCATAGGGTGCCCGACCGATACAGCGAGTCCCTCTTGGGGAGCGCCCCCGGGTCGAGGTCATGTCGGTGGTGGCCCAGGTTTCATCCAGAAATACCAGGCGCTTGCGTTCCAGGCCGGGCACCAGGGCTGCCCAAGCCTGTCGGGCCTGAGCTACGTCCGGACGGGTTTGCTCCGCGGCGTGCAGCGACTTTTTTTGAGGGTCAGCCCGAGCCGGGCCAGAGCCTTGCACATCGTGCTGACGCAGACCCGCACGCCATGTTCGCCTTCCAGCCACTGGCACAGGTCCCTTAGGGTCTGGTCCGTCTTCGCTTCGACCTGAGCGGTGAGCGCCGCCTCAAGGCCCAGCAGCCGGGAGGGCGTATGGCTGCATTGGGGGCGCGATGAACTTTCCCCGGTCTTGCGGCGCCGGGAGCGGGCCCGGGATACGAACGATTCGCTCACGCCAAAACGGACTGCTACCTCACGGATCGAACCGCGGGCCCCGAGGACCCGGTCCCGCAAATCCTGTCCGTAAGCCTGGCCACGATGCCAACTCATCACGCTGCCTCCGACAACAGACAGAGTCTGAGCCGCCAGCAAACCCATTGGTTCGCTCAACCTTCCAAGCTAGTCAGAGGAAAACCGCTCTAGCTCTTCTCTTGTCGGAAAAGATGGCGCTGAGCTAGAGGTTCCACAGGGATTCAGACGCTTGCTGCTCGATCCTGTTGGATGGCCGGAGAAAAGTACTTGTCACGGATGGCTATTGATTCGGGCGCTCAAAGGGCTCATGTCCTAAGATGGTATTCAGTCCAGCCTAAGGGCGCCGAATTCCATCGTCTGTCACCGGCACTACGTCTTTGCGCGGCGTGAAAAGGAGAATCGGTCGGGCTCACTGCACGAATCTGCCGGATGCAATTGCCACCCGGGCTTTCTCCAAGGTGCTCACCTCGTGGGCGAAGCGCCAAACATGAATGGCTTCGACGACCGGGGGAATACAAGCAGTCAATCGCCGTCGTTGATCTAAAGTCCGGACCATATCTTCCCAGGCCGGCGGCAGGAGCGGTGACCCCAGAAGAAATATCGGCAGGAATAGGGTCCCGGCGTCGGACAGGTTAACGAGGCCCAGCCAATGGTCCTGCAAGTGCGCCATCCCCAGCAGGAAACCGGAACACCACATCGAGCCATCCTCGTCGGGCTGCCCTTCGCTCCGATTCACCGTTGCAACCAGGGGCGAGAACCCCACATCCGATTCCGCCAAGGACAGTAGGATGTCGTCCAGCATGTGGACGACGGAGGACGTCAGGCGGTATTCCTGGGCTGGCGTCCTGAACTTGACAGGCGCCAGGGGTGAATTGCTCCAGACCAGGGGCAGCCACTCTTCCTGCCCCGTCTCGAAGGATGAGAGGGCTACACAGGTTAGGTATCCATGCAGGACATCCAGGCTCCGGAGACTGCCCGGGGCAGCCCTGGAGCCGAGAAAGGATTCCAGTTCGACTATTTCCTCCTGGGACAAGGACAGCGCCGGTAGGCGATAGCGAGGATGGCTGACGGGTGAGATTGTCATGATGTCGGACCAAATACCCATGAGACCAGACCACCTTTAAGTTGCTGCACCGACTCGGTGCGGCGCCCCCGGATTCCGGGCTGCTGGATTACCGCCTCGAGGGCTTGGAATCCACCGCTACGCAGCCCTCCTTGGGGCCGCGGCCCGAAGGCTATGTCGAGCGCCGTCATCTCCTTGATGCTGCCGAGGTCGAGCACGGGCGGATGGGTCTCTTCTTCTACTGGCCAACCAGCTTGGCAGCACAGGCGTGCCGTGTAACCAGTCAGGGTATAGCGCAAGATTTTAGGCGCCACGGCAAGGCAGCGACGCTTTCCGCCCTGAATATGCAACAGTTGGCGCTCCCTGATCGCCTGAATCACGCTCTTCTTCATGACATGTAGCGAACCAAACGGTGATGAATATGACCTTGTTATTACATCGGAAGCCGGTCAAGGCGGGAATGCAATCTTCACCTGATTGCGATAGGGCACGAACCCCGCCTAGCGCGGAGGCTACACAGCACGGCGTCCGGGGGGCTCGTGCCGGAGAACGGCAAGTGACGCGGAAAAACCCTGGACCGGAGGAACTGTGCCTTCAGGCTTGAAACCAATCTGGCCGTCAAACGCTTCAGCACCGACTATCACATCGAGTGTAAGTTCGTGCCAGAAATCAGTCATTCTCATCGCCAGCGATATGCTGACCGAAATCGATGGTGATGATCGCGTTGATGGCCGCATCCCCCTGTGCAGCCAGTTCCTTTCGGCTTTCGGCCAACCCCTGCTGACCGACTCGGTTGGCGGAGATATCGATGGCGACGCCGATGGCTTTGGAATCCCCGTTCCGGGACAACAGGATCTGTCGTTACAGCATCGGTTGGCCTGTTGCCGCAGGCTGAGCCGGCGGGATTCGTTGTCAGAAGAGTCCGGGACGGCTGTGACTTGAGGCCAAGCGTAGAGTTTATCGGGTGCAGGCCAGGGATCCTTCCGCGATGCCCGTCCCAGACCCAGCTTATGGGCTGGAGTATTGCGTTATCTGGGAGGGGGCACGAGTCCCGGCAAGCAAAACCAGTAATCACATAGTCCATTGATGGCTTTTTGGAAATCGTCCAGGTCCATGGGCTTGACCACGTAGGAGTTGCACCGGCGACACAACATCTGATTGATATCATCCTCGTTAGACGAGGTGGTGAGAACGACCACGGTCAGGTGACACAACCGCTGGTCGGCCAGCACGCGGTCCATCACCTGGTGGCCGTTCATTTTAGGCATGTTGATGTCCAGGAGTATCAGATCGGGGGTCGGGGCTGTCGCATAGGTCCCCTCCTTCCGCAGGAAGGCCAGGCATTCCTCACCATCGGTGACATGGTGCAACACGATGGGATGGCCGGCCTTCTTGAAACACTCCCTGGTCAGAAAGGCGTCTCCTTCATTGTCCTCGGCCAACAATACGATTCCTTGCCTGGCGGTCATCTTGCACCATGAGCGTGTGTCTTCGAAATGAACCGATTCTATTCTGTCGGCATTGATTGTGCAGTGCGGCAAACTACGTATCTGGTCATGGGACTTGCGGCTCCCGGCCGTCTTGGACGGGTGATGGTCTTTCCCCCGAAGATATCGGGGTGCGCCAGCAGCCCAGGCCATCTCCAGGCCGCGTGCGCTCCCTGAACGCACGCAAGGGCAACTGCCCGGGCCTTAGGAATCGGGCGCCGCGAAGGGATTCTCCGCCCTGTCCGACTTCGTACAAGTCTCACCCGCTGTCTGGCCCGCCGTGCCTGGGTGCTCCGTCGGCAGGGTCACGACCCCGAACCAGTACTCACCCACCATCTGAATCACTTGCATGAACCTCTCGGCGTCGATGGGCTTGACGATGTAGCTACTGCAACGCAGGTCGTACATTTTCCGGATGGGACTCTCAGTATCGGCAGTGGCCAGCACCACCACGGGTATGGTTCGCAAGCGATCATCGGCCAGAACGGCCTGCATCACCTCCACTCCGTCCACAACCGGCATATTGAGGTCCAGCAGGATCAGGTCCGGCCTCGGGGCGCGAGCATAATTTCCTTCTTTCTTAAGGAAAGCGAGGCATGCTTCGCCAGTGGCAACATAGTGAAGGTGAATGGGGTGATTGACGCGCCTGAAACCCTCCCGAGTCAATGCCACATCAACCTGCTCATCCTCGACCAGCAGCACGTTGGCGGCGCGTCGATCGGGTACCAAGCTCATCAACCACTGCCCTGTCGATCCGGTACGGTGAAGCAAAAGACGCTTCCCTGTCCGGGCAGGGATTCGGCCCAAATCCTACCCCCGTGACGCTGCACAATCCGGCGACAGACGGCGAGTCCAATGCCAGTGCCCGGGTATTCTTGGGGAGAATGGAGGCGCTGGAACAACTCGAAGATATTGTCCAACGCCGCCTGGGGAATCCCGATCCCATTGTCTGTCACCGACACCAGCCACTCGTGGCCCTCCCGAAGAGCCGACACGTGAACACGGGGGGGCTTCTTACCGTGGTATTTGATTCCGTTGCCTACCAGGTTCTGCAGTACCTGGCCCAACTGAACCGCGTCACCGAAAACCACCGGCAGGTCCGGGTCGCGGGTCACGCGCGCGCCGGTCTCCCGGATTTCCGCGTCCAGGGCGATCACCACATCGTCGAACAGCAGTCCCAGGTCGGTACGCTCCAATACCCTTTCTCGTGCGTCCACGCGGGAATAGGTGAGAAGGTCTTCGATCAACACCTGCATCCGCAGGGACGAGCGCAGCAGATAGCCCAGCCAAGTATCTGCCCGGTTGTCCAGTCGTCCGTAGTATTCGTCCCGCAGCATTGCAGCAAATCCCTTGATCGACCGCAGTGGAGCTTGCAGATCATGGACGGCGACATGAGCAAATTGTTGAAGGCGAAGATCACAGCTTTCCTGGACGTCGGCCCTTTCCGGCAGTCGGCCATCGTGGAATTGGCTGTATCGATCCAACTCCGCCCGCAAGCGCTGCATCATTTCCTCGGCCTCCCTGCGCTCCGTCAAATCCTGGATGGTCAATGTCACACGCCACTCGCCTTCCACTTCCACCTTGGCAATGGAGACTTCGATCGGGAAGGTTTGCCCATTCACGCGCCGCCCATCGAAGACCATTGGCTGGTCCACCAGGGGAACCATGCCCCCGTCTTCCACCACCTGCCGAAGGTGCTCGCCGGTGGCTTCCAGAATCTGGCTTGAGATAAAGCGCTCCAGAGGGGTGCCTAGCGCTTCCTTGGCCTGACAACCGAACATCCGGCAAGCGGCCCGATTGAAAAGGACGATGCGATGCCCGGTATCGATCTCCATGACCGCATCCATGGCGGATTCGACGAGGGCCAACAACTCGGCCCGGTGTCGGGCCAAGGCGACGTCTGTCGTATGTTTGGCCGTCACGTCGATTACGACGCCGGTCGCTACCACTGGTCTGGGTTCCGTGGCCGCGCCTGCGAAGAAGGTGCGGCCGTTGATCTGGACCCATCGTACTGATCCATCGGGCCGGAGCAGTCGGCAGCTCTCCTCGATCTCGGTCGTTTCCCGGGCTGCCAAAGCGGCATGGAGATGACCCAGGACTCGCTCCCGATCGTCCGGGTGCAGCAGGGATTCGATTTCCGCCATGGATATCGGTTTGTCGCCTGGGGGCAAACCGGCCATGGCTCGCAATTCGGGGCTCCAGGAGGCCAGTCCGGTCATGCAGTCCAGATCGAACGTTCCAATTCCTGCGCTCTGCTCCACCAGGCGCAGGCGCTGGTCCCGACTGTCAATAGCACGCGCTTCGATACGGCGCTCAACCTGCCTCCGGTCCCTCGGGGCGATGACTCTACGATCGACTGCATGCATCACATACTCCCGTCAATGCAGAAGAGCGGCCAGGCGTCCATCAGGCGAGGGCGTCTGGGCGACACAGCCAAACGGCCCCCTGCTTCTTCCATGAACGGCAGCACGGTCCGGGCGGATAAGCACTTTGGCCATAGTGGAATTGGCAGAGGAGACCGTTCCGACTATTCAAAGCGAGTCGCGCCCGCGCCGTTCTGCTTGCCAAGGACTTGGAGATCGCTGGCACTCAGGGGGCCGTGACACATTTGACCTTGATATCGTCTCTATGTTTTGAAAACGGCGAAGGACCGGATCCTCACCGTTCTTCACGGGATAGAGCTTGGTGTCCTTGAGGTCACGGATGCGCGGTACCGCCTGTTCCGGTGCAAGCTCCTTCTTCCGGCCTTGGTAACGGGCCAACACGAGGGAGACGAGATCGAACAGCGCAAGCATGAATTTCTTGTCAGCCAAGGCGGTCTCCTTTCTCGAGGACTATTCCTAAATGCAGGGGGCCCGGGTACCGGCCTGTTCAAAATTGGATATGTAACGGCTCAAGCAATATTCCGCACAATTCTTGACGGCTCGCTTTTTCAAGTCCTTCTCACGGATCACCCTCTGTTTCTGGCTGCGGCTAGGCCTTCTCGCCACCGCCAGCAGCCAGGCCCAGGAAGCTCCCAGTCCGCCCTGCGGCGGAGTCGGCCCTCTGCCCGGCTTCCCTCCAACGGGGGCAGCGCCGGCCATCCGGACTTGGCCGGTGCAGGAAATGAGGAGCCTAGCTTGGCACCCCCCGGCCTGCACCGGCTGGTCCCTCGATGACTCAAGCATCATTGTGGCTCTTGCCGGCCGCTTTGCCATGCCGGGCGGTGTAGATCAAGTCCTGGCCCGGATCGGTGCAGTTTCCACTCTCCCGGCAGTCCTCTACTGGTCCGTCACCGAGAAATCCTGGCGCCCCCTGGCCCTTGAGGCGTCAGCCCTTTCTGGAAAAAGCCCGAAAAGTCGGCGACCGGATTTTTCATCGAGCGAACTCGTTCCGGGCCCGCTCTTCCACTACTGGATGAGAGACTACCAAGCCGGCCCGGTGGTCTACAGTCTCCGGGTTCTAGAGCGCAGCGCCCAGCGTATCGTGGTCGCTAGCCAGAATGTCACCTCCGTGCACTTCCTTTTCCTGACGCTGCTGGCCCCAGGCGATATCCAGACGGTGGAATTCATCGAGCGTCCAGGTCGGGAGGAAATCTGGCAGGTTTATATCCTGGCCCGCATCAAACAGCCCAAGAGTCGTCTAGCGTGGGGGCAGGAGGCCTCTTCGATCAATCGCTTGGTGGCCCTCTATCGCCGGCTGGCAGGTATTCCGACAGATCAGGAACCGCCCGCTACGCCATAGCCGTCTCGCCGCCATCCATTTCCGGCTTGGCACCTCTACCTTGCACAATCTCACCATCATTGGGGAGTAGCTTCTCTCGGTGTAGAAGAGGCTTAAGTCAACATGCTTGCCTACCAGGCGTGGCTTAAGCGGTTCCTGCACTTGGCAATACCTTTGACCACCTTACCTTGATCGTATCCGTGTAGTGGAGCACCGGGTTCATGCCAACCTCGCTTGCCGGGCCAGCAGGGTGAAGTGGAAAACGCTGCCCTGGCCCGGCCGGGACTCCACCCAGATGCGCCCGCCATGGCGCTGGACGATGCGCCGGCAGATGGCGAGGCCGATACCGGTGCCGGAATACTCCTGCTGGCTGTGCAGCCGCCGGAATATCTCGAAAATGCGCTCCTGGTGCTTCTCGGCGATGCCGATGCCGTTGTCCCGGACTGAGAACACCCATTCGTCGCCCTTCCGGGAAGCCGAGACATGGATCCGGGGCGGCTCGTCGCGGTGATACTTCAGGCCGTTGTCGATAAGGTTCTGGAGCACTTGGCCAAGCTGGGTGCGGTCACCCGGGACGGTGGGCAGGTCGTCCCGGGTGACGTTGCCGCCAGTTTCCCGGATGGCCACGTCCAGGTTCTGTACCACGTCGGCGAAGACCTGGTTGAAATCGACGGCCTCGAACGCCTTGCCGCCGGCCTCCAGCCGGGAGTAGGTGAGGACATCGCGGATGAGCTCGTGCATGCGCTGGGCCGAGCGCACCACCTGGTCGAGCCAGGCATCGGCCTGGGCGTCGAGGCGGCCGCGGTACTCCCTTTGCAGCAGCTGGGCGAAGCCGGTGATGGAGCGCAGGGGGGTCTGGAGGTCGTGGGCCGCGATGAAGGCGAATTGCTGCAACTCCATGTTGCTGTGGGCCAGAGCCTCGTTGGCTTCGACCAGCTGGGCGGTGCGCTCTCGTATGCAGCCTTCCAGCCGCTCCTTGCTCTGGTGCAGCCCCTCCTCGTACTTCTTGCGCGCGGTGACATCCATGGAGACGCCCCGTATTCCGACGGGCCGGTCCGTCTTCTCGTCGTAGAGGTCACGCCCGATGCATTCGAGCCAATGGAGAGAGCCGTCGGGCCACAGGAAGCGCTTCTCGAACCGGTACTCCTCGCCCTTCTCCAGGGTCTCGTGCAGCAGTTCCCTGACGCTCTCCCGGTCGTCGGGATGAACTGCAGCCAGCACCCGCTCGAAGCTCAAAGATTCGCCGGCGGCGATGCCGAAGAGCTGGCGGCAGCGGTCCGACAGCTCGACATGCTCGTTGCGGGAATCCCAGTGCCAGACGCCGATATTGGCGCCGCGCAGGGCGAGTTCCAGATCCTCCTTGCTGCGCTGCAGCGCCTCCTCGGTGGCGACGCGTTCGGTAATATCGAAGGCAATTCCCCGCATCGTCGTCACGGAACGGCCCGCATCGTCGAAAAAGAACCGGCCGATGCTCTCCAGCCAGCGGATACTCCCGTCCGGCCAGAGGACTCGAAACTCCACGTGGTATTCCTCTCCGTTTTCCATGGCACGCCACGCCGCTGCCTGGATCTGTTCCCGATCATCTGGGTGAACTGCGGCCAGGATTCGCTGGTAGTCGATGGCAGACCCGACCGGGATCCCGAAGAGCCGGTACTGGCGCTCGGACCATTCCACCTTCTCGGTCTTGATGTCTATGTGCCATATGCCTATGCTGGCCCCTTGCACCGCGAGTTCCAAGTCTTCCTTGCTGCGTCGCAGGGCTTCCTCCGCATTCGCCCGATCGGTGATATCTCGCATGAAAGTCGTCATGCGCGACATCCCGCCCACATTCACTTTGGTGATCGTCGCTTCGAAGGGGAATTCTTCGCCATTCGCCCGCAGTCCAACAAAGCGCTGAGGGGACTGGAGGGCCTTGGCGCGAGCATCGGTTTCGGCAAACGCCCGGACCTTGGCGGCATGGCTGGTCCGATAACGTTCCGGCATCAAGGGTTCCAGGCCGGAGCCTAACATCTGCTCTGTCCGGTAGCCGAACATCCGGGCGGCCGAGGGGTTGAAGCGGATGATGCGCTGGTCGGCATCAATGGTGATGATGGAATCGATGGCCGACTCTACTAGCCTGTCAAGTTCTTCACGGCTTTCCGCCAAAGCTTCTTCCGCCACCCGAGTGGCAGTGATGTCCATGACGATGCCTGTGGCGGCCAACGGCCAGCGGGACAATCCCTGCCCCACAAACAAGGTACGTCCCTTGGTCCTGACCCAACGAATGCCACCATCGGGACGCAGGATTCGAAGCTCGTCTTCCAGTTCACCATGGCCCGTTGGCCGTAAAGACTCACTGAGCTTCTCCTGGAAACGGTTCCGGTCATCAGGATGAATCAACGACTCAATTTCCTCAGTCGAGAGAGGTTTATTGGTAGGGACCAGTCCGGCGATAGCGCGCATTTCTGGCGACCAGACGCTTTCGCCGGTCGTACAATCAAAATCATAGGTGCCAAACCCGGCGGCTTGAGCTGCGAAACGCAACCGCGCGTCCCGCGTTGCTGAATTACAAGCGCCGTAGTGGCGCCCCGATCTCCTGCGATCGCCGCCGGAACGACGATCTCCAGCTCCTGTTGTAGGAGAGCGGTGGTTGGACGCATTGACCTCTAGCACTGTCTGCCTAAGGGAAGACATGATAAATATCCCACTCTATCCAAGCCTTACAGCTGCTTAGAGAGTTGCAAGGCACTGCAAACCTGGCCGAATACCCTTTTCAGCCGAGTTAGAAACTCAGGTCTCGCTACGATGTACAGCCCTATTGGTCCACCTCATGCGTACTAGAGGCAAGCGGGCAAATATCGATGGCGACGAGTGAACTAAGACTCGTCCCGATCCGACAAGTTTTGGAAGTGTCGTGTTCTGAGTACAGAAAGTTCCCTCTCTTGAGGCAATAAGGAAGCCGACTGCTTTGTGCCAGAAACTGCCCCTCACCTTGTCCGAAGTGTGCGGGCTGTCTGGTCCTACGTCCGGTAGCGACACCTCCTTATCAGCCCAAATCCGAAGAGACTCATTATTAAAAGTGCGGGGGTCGCGGGCTCCGGTACCGTGGCTTGGGTAAGAATCCATCGGCTGGCCACCCCAGGGGCATCGTGCTCATCGAACGTTCCCTCCCAGGCGACCCGTACGGCTTGGGGTTCGAAGAAATTGGGATCATTCACGATAGAGAAGAAATAGCCGGGATCGTAGGGCGGCGAACTCGGTGGCGCGATGTCGGCAAATATGAAGTTGTTCAATTCAAGTCTTGGAGATATTTTGGCAAGTACGCTTCCATCAAAGCGGTGCGTCACAAGATTCCAGCCACCAGCGAATAATTCCGCAGACTGATCAAAGGGAATGACGGGGTGTTTGGCGGTAATGTCTTTTACATTTTCAATATAGTCCCCTTTCTTGTCGCCGGTGAACGACCCGCTAATTTCGTTCCCCGAAGAAAAGGTATAGGAAAAGTTCCACAAAGCGGCTTCTGATGGCGATGAAACAAGGGCCGCCGCTAGAAAAACAAAAGGCAAAGCAGGCTTGCACATGGTTGCCTCCTTAAAATAGATGAAGTAGCCGAGGTGCTACGTTGCAGCAGGACAGCAAATGTGAGGCCAATCACGTTATGTCATTGATTATAAAAAGGCTGAATTATTGGAAGATGAGCAGAGAAGAATGTTGCGTAGCCTTTTCCGACACAAGGATTATCCCTAGCGCCTAGCAAGAATTTTGTGGCACGGTATACTCCCTGCAGGAAAATACGTAGCTTTCTGTCCTCACCATTGCCCGGCTCAAGTCCAGACGTGTTCCCGAATAAGTTGTCTCTTGCCACATCTGGTTGTGTACGATGGTCGATCGCTGCCGGTCCAAGAAAGCCAGCTCCCAGTGTCGACTGGTGGGAAACTTCCGCCAGGAAAACAGAGCGCGCACGACTGTATCCTGGAATGGAGGCATTCTGAGCCGGCGAGTGTTTCCTTGACCCGTGCGCCCACGGATCAGCTTCAGCGCAACCCATTTTATTGTCGTCCGTATGGCTCCCGTCATTCCAGATTCCCCTATGGGCAGAACGAATGAGGCGACAAATCGAAACATTTTCGGGGAATTCATCTGGGTCAAACCGGGGCTTCGATCAGGACTGGATGAGCAAAACCCCGACTGACGTTTTCCGCGTGACTGGGTTATCTCCATGATTCCTGCTTTGCGCCGGGCGGGCGAATGTTTCACCGCCACGCCCAGTCCAAGGTCGTGAACCCGCGCCGAGGGAGTGCCCCCGGGCCGGCAGCCATATTCTCTCCATGAAAGGCTCATGCCCACGCTGACAATCATGGACGCCTTCAGGCGAATCCAAGTGGATTTGCCTGGCGGAGCAACTCAGCCCGACTACAGAGGCTCCATTGATGTATGTCATAGTCAGATTCCATACCAAAGGGTTATGCTAACCGCAATAAATTTCGAAATATGAAATACCCCCTGGATCCGAGGTGATCGCACCTATCGAGGGGCAAGCGAGACTGGGACAAGTCAATGTACTTTCGCAATTTGCGCATCGTCACCAAGCTCAATGTGGTGCTGGCGGTTTCTGCCTTGGGCATGCTGATCGGCCTCTCCACCTTCCTCCTCCAAAGCCGCACGGAGATGTACAAAGGCAAGGCCGATGAGGCCCGGCAGCTGGTGCGTCAAGCCATGGCTGTGCTGCAGGCCCATTACCGCTTTGTCCAGGACGGCTGGTTATCCGAAGCCGAAGCCAAGGAGCGGGCTACCGCGGTGATCGCGCAGATGCGCCATGGCGACAACGATTACTTCTGGGTCCAGGACACCCAGGCGCGGGTCATCATGCATCCGGTCAAACCGGAGCTGAATGGGAAGGACCTGTCGGATTTCAAGGATCCATCCGGGCAGAGAATCTTTGTTGAATTCGCTCGCCTTGCCGGGCAGTCCGATGGGGGCGAGCTCTCTTATCTCTGGCCCAGGCCGGGCAGTAGCGAGCCGCGGTCCAAGATCGCTCACGTTGAGCTGTTCGCTCCTTGGGGTTGGGCCGTCGGGACCGGCGTTTATACGGATGACGTGGAGGCTGCGTTCCTGAGGAATGCCGCTGGCCAGGGCGGGACACTGCTCGGCTTCATCGTATTGGCGGGCAGCCTACTGTTTGTTGTTACACGCAACGGTATCTGCCGGCCTATCGAGGATCTCCAGTCCCTGATGCAACGCGTCGAGGTGGAGCGCAACCTTACACTGCGTTGCACTTCGAAGAGCGCTGATGAGATCGGCCAGGCTGGCCGATCCTTCAACCGCCTCATGGATTACATGCGGGACAGCCTGGACACTTTGGGACGCAGCGCGCAGGAGGTGGCTGCAGCATCGGAGCAACTGGCCTGCGCCGCCAGCCAAGTCAGCAGAAGCAGCGAGGAGCAGAGCGAATCCGCGTCATCAATGTCTTCGGCCATCCAGGAAATGACAGTGAGCATCAGCCAGGTATCCGACAATACCGAGCATGTCCGGGAGCGTGGAGAGCAAAGCCACCAGCAGCAAGAACAAAGTGTCCTCAGGATTGAGGAGCTGGAACAGGAATTAAGCCAAGTGCAGGACGCCGTAGCGCGCATGGATGTCACCATGCACGACTTCATAAGAAACACGCAGGCCATCGCCGAATTGACTCAACAGGTTCGGGAAATCTCCGAGCAGACGAACCTGCTGGCCCTCAATGCGGCCATCGAAGCGGCGCGTGCCGGGGAACAGGGACGAGGATTTGCCGTGGTCGCGGATGAGGTCAGGAAGTTGGCCGAGAACTCCGCCCGCTCCGCAAACGAAATCGATGCCGTCACTCAGCGAGTGTCCGAACAATCCGCCTCAGTCGAGGCCGCCTTCGAAGAGGGAAGCTCCAGCCTTGTCAATGCCCGGACCTTGATGGACGAAGTGGCTGGCGTCCTTCGTCACGCACAGACAAGGATGGTCGAGACCCGGGCGGGACTGAATGACATGTCCTCGGCGTTATCGGAACAGGCTGGAGCAACCGACACCATCGCCCGGAATGTGGAAAGGATCGCCGAAATGGCGGAAGAGAATACGGCCGCCGCGGCGCAAACCTCCGATGCAGCCCAGGGCCTCAATAGCCTGGCCAATAATCTTCGAGGGGTAATCGGACAGTTCAGGGTCAGCTAGCACCGCGGTTGCTGAATTCTATCGATCCAATATTCACTGCTACGCCAGCCCCAATTATTAAACTGCACCTAGAATATTGCATGAAAATTAACGACCGGGCGCTGGTCGGTATGAAGGTTGCTACAGCTTACTTCGGCACCAGTTACCGCATCAGGCAGCTAAGCGAGCGACCCGGCGGAGTAGAATGCCGGGCTACGGAAAATCGCTAAAGCCTGCTTTGCCATCCTATTTTCTGGCGTCGCAGGTGAATGGCAAGAATCAGTCGGGTACCTATGTGCGCCCGGACCACTGAGGCATTTGTTTTGGTATCGACTGTCGCACTCAGAGCCAAGCTTTCCTTCATCGTAATTCTGGTTATGGCCGCCGTCATGCTGCCATTTGGTTGGTTCACGGCCCGTGAGCTCGAGAGATCGGCAGTCGATGGAGCCACCAAGGACCTGATCTCCACCAATACGGCCGTAATCAACATGATTGCGGGACACCTGGACGGCTCAAGAGTCGCCCTCCTGCGACTGGGGGCCGTTTTTCGGGAGCATTACCAAGGCGAGTTTTCACTGGACGAGCGGGAGAGTGTAACGGTCGCCGGCATATCCATGCCCTTCTTGAAGTTGAATGGCCAACCGGTAAGCCTAGACAACCAGGTCGTCAAGGACTTCACTCGGGGGACCGGCGGGACGGTAGCCACCATCTTTGTAAAGAAGGGGGATGACTTTGTCCGGGTCAGTACCTCCCTGTTGAAAGAGAATGGCACACCCGCTTTGGGTACTTTCCTCGGCAAGGATCACCCTGCTTACCGAAAGGTCATCGCAGGGCTACCCTACCAAGGGCCGGCACGCCTTTTCGGTCGTTATTACATGACCGAGTATTTGCCGATCAAGAATGCCGCTGGGCGGGTCATCGCACTCTTGTTTGTCGGCATGGATCTGACCGACAGCTTCAACTCCCTCCTTCAGAAGGCACGGGGGCTGACCATCAAGCAGAGTGGGTACGTGTTCATCGTCGATGCCAATCCGGGTGAAGGCTATGGCCACTTCATTCTCCACCCCGCCAAGGAAGGAAAGAACGCCCTGGTTGACGCCCAGGCAACCCCCATCCAGGAGATGCTGGATCGCCGGGATGGGCTTGTCTTCTACCCGTGGCGCAACCCGGAACTGGGCGAGAAGGTGCAGCGCAACAAGATGGCCGCCTTCAACGAATACCGGGATCTGGGGTGGGTGGTCAGCACAAGCGTCTATGTAGACGACTTTCTTCAGCCCTATTACGAAGGCCGGTATCGGATGATACTGGTCCTTATCTTTGCGTCCGTCTTTGGCACCCTGGCGCTTAATCTTGCCATTGGGCGGTGGGTCATCCGGCCGATGCTCCGACTCCAGGAACGGCGCCGCGCTGCCGAATTGACGCTGCGTACCCTGATCGATGCGATCCCGGATATGGTGCAATACAAGGATGGTGAAGGACACTGGCTCGAGGTTAATGCCCCGGTGCTGCAAGCTTTCCACCTCGAGGGCAAAGACTATCAAGGAAAAACGAATTCCGAATTGTTGGAACTGGGTGGGTTTCCCCCAGAGGCGTTTGCTTCCTGCCAGAAGAGCGACGAACTGGCTTGGCAAGCCGGGAAATTGCTCCGGGTTGAAGAAGCGCTCTCCCCAGACGGATCCGGCCAGCGGACGTTCGACATAATCAAGGTGCCCCTCTTCAATGAGGATGGAAGTCGGAAAGGTCTGGTCGTTGTTGGGCGGGACATCACCCAACTGAGGCAGACCGAAGCGCAGCAGCGGCTCGCCGCTCGGGTTTTTGAAACGACCGGTGAGGCGATCATGGTGACCGACGCCAACGCCAGCATCGTGCTGGTCAATCCCGCCTTCTGCAGGATCACCGGCTATTCGGAAACCGAGGTGCTGGGCCGGAATCCTCGCATCCTTAATTCCGGCCGCCATGACTGGGGTTTCCACGCGCGCATGTGGCAGTCGCTCAAGGCTAAAGGCGCGTGGTCAGGGGAGATATGGAACCAGAGAAAGAATGGGGAGATATTTCCGGAGTGGCAGACGGTCAGCAGCGTCCGGGATGAGAACGGCACTATCACCCACTACGTATCAGTTTTTGCCGATCTAAGCGAGATTCGGGAAGCCCAGGAGACCGCGGAGCTGTTGTCCTGGCACGATTCCCTCACAGGGCTTCCGAACCGGGAGCACTTCATCAAGGAACTGAACTCGGCGCTGGCCCGGGCGCACCGTGAAGAGCGCTTTGCAGATGTGCTGCTCCTGGATCTAGACCGCTTCAAGGACATCAACGAGGCCCGTGGTTTGGTATTCGGGGACAAATTGCTCAAAACCGTATCTGACCGACTGCGTGAAGTCCTACACGACGACGATGTGATTGCCCGCTTTGTCGCCGATGAATTCGCCATCCTGCTATGGCGCCCTGCTGTCGCAAGGGATGTGGCCGGCCGTTGGGCACTGGGGGTGGCTGAGCGGTTACGTACCTTGTTGCAGGACACGATCGAGGTCGAGGGGGAAGTCATCCACCTCGATGCCAGTATCGGTGTCGCCTTGTTTCCCGAATCGTCTCAGACCATGGCAACCGATCTGCTCAGCCAGGCGGACATGGCCGTTCATCAAGCCAAAGCCGACGGTGGGGGCCGCACCGTTTTTTTCGAGAAGGCGATGGGCGAAGCGGTACAAGAACGCTTCGAGCTGGAACGAGAACTGCGCCAGGCAATCCATGAGGGCCAGTTGCGCCTCTATCTCCAGTCTCAGTTCGACGGGGCCGGACAGGTTGTCGGGGCGGAAGCACTGGTGAGATGGAAGCATCCTGTCCGTGGCTTGGTCCCCCCAGGGGCCTTCATACCGTTGGCCGAAACGTCGGATCTTATTGTGGCCATCGATCATTGGGTCCTGACCGAGGTCTGCCAGCTCCTGGTGAAATTGGATGCGGAGGGCGAGGCGCGGCGGATATCGGTCAATATCAGCCCGCGACACTTCAACAAGCCTGATTTCGTGGAGGAGGTCACGCGCTGCCTGTCAGCGAGTGGTGCCGACCCAACGCACTTGGTGCTGGAAGTCACGGAGGGAACCGTCATCCATGACATCGACAGTATCGTCACCAAGATGAACCAGTTGTCGGCCTTGGGAATCCATTTCTCCATGGACGATTTCGGGACCGGTTATTCCAGCTTGTCCTATCTCAAGCGTCTTCCCATCCACGAGCTGAAGATTGACAAGAGCTTTATCGAGGATGTGCCCGATGATCCAAACGATACCGCGTTGGTGGAAACCATCCTGGCTGTCGCTCATCATCTCCACTTACAGGTGGTCGCCGAGGGTGTGGAGCGGGCGACTCAGGCCCGCTTTCTTAAAGCCCATGGCGGAGTGATTTACCAAGGCTACCTCTATGGTCGCCCGCTACCCGTTGAGGAATGGGTTCCCCTTTCTACTGGGGATGCCGTTTGCTAAGAATGTCATCGGAACTGGCATAATGAACCCTGCTCTAAGGGTCTCAGTTTCGGCGGCTCCCTCATTCGCCCCGAAGCGACCGGCTACGGTACAGTCTATTTCGCCCGGGAAATGCTCAAGCAGCAGGGGCGCTGCTTCGAGGGCATGCGGATAAGCGTTTCCGGCTCGCGCAATGTAAGCGCCAATTTCTCCCCGCCTTGTAATTAAACGCCAAGCAAGCGCAAATTCTTTGCGTCCCCTCCCTTCCGCCTTACAACGATAAAGGCAAGCCCTTCAACAGAACGGCGCTGCCTGCCCCCCTGCCATCGATGGATATGGTAGGTAGTCCGTTAGGGCGGTTTTCCACTTTCCCGGGCAAGTCTCCTCTACCATCCCCACCCACGATATAGGCTGAAATCGGGTAAGCCTTTGTTCCACCGCCTTCCGCGCACACCAATCGATCAAGGGCCACGCCTAAGCGTTCAGCTGACAACTTCACATTAGCTAAACCGCTGACTTGGCAATTCTGCGATGGAAATTGAAAAGTGGAGTTGTTTGGGCCGCTAATATGGGATGTGACTTCAAAAGTAACTCTTTGAGGTTCCCCATAATTGACGTTGATTGGATCAACCCACCTCACACCAAAAAACGCCCCGATCGGAACATAGCTGTCGGCATTGGCTATTCCGAATACCGCCCAAAGAGCAGTCATTAGCAGATCGCGCGTTGTGATTTGAGACATCCTTTTCCTCCGGCGCTGACTTCCTTGATCGACGAAGCAATGAGTCGCCGGCGATTTTATGTCATTTGTATGAATCCTATACCGGATTGGTAAGCATCTCAACTGAATCGCCCCGGGAATTGAGGAGGCTCCATTACCTGAGAGAATGGAGCCACGATGACCAAGACGAACAAGTATTCACCGGAAGTCAGAGAGCGTGCCGTGAGGCTGGTGGAGGAGGCGCGCAAGGACTATCCCTCGCTGTGGGCAGCGATTGAGTCGATTGCCCCGAAGATCGGCTGTGCAGCGGTCACGCTGCATGAATGGGTCAAGAAACACGAAATCGACACCGGGGTACGCGATGGCGTCCCGACGGCAGAGCGGGAACGCATCAAAGCCTTGGAACGGGAGAACAAGGAACTGCGCCAGGCCAACGAGATTCTGCGGCTGGCCAGTGCGTTTTTCGCGCAGGCGGAGCTCGACCGCCGCAAGAAGAAGTGAGGTTGTTTATCGACCAGCATCGGCAGCGGTTTGGAGTCGAGCGGATCTGCAAGTTGTTGCGGATCGCCCCATCCGCCTACTGGCGCCATGCCGCCCGGCAGCGCGATCCCGCCTTGTGCAGTGCCCGGTCTCGGCGTGATGAATTCCTGATGCATCACATCCAGCGGGTCTGGCAGGCCAATTTTCAGGTCTATGGCGCTGACAAGGTCTGGCGGCAATTGCAGCGGGAAGGCCTTGCGGTCGCCCGCTGCACCGTCGAACGACTGATGCGTCGCCTCGGCCTGCGCGGCGTCATGCGGGGGAAGGTCGTCCGCACCACCTTCGGCGATGCCAAGGCGCCGTGCCCGCTGGATCGGGTCAATCGGCAATTCAAGGCAAATCGGCCAAATCAGCTGTGGGTCTCGGAGATAGTCTGTACGCAAATGACAATAACGGACGTGTTCGCTGCGCGGGTGGGTGGGAATCACATAGCGGATCTCGACATCGGAATCGGTCACGATCACCCGGTCGACCAGAAGTTCGATCAACTGCCGCTTTTGCTCGAAGCTGGCGTTAGCCAAGCCGGCTTGGACGCGGGCACAGAAATCGTCAATCGCGAGGGCCAAGCCGGCGATCTCTTCATGCCGCTCGGCTTGGGCCGACAGTTGGCTCTCTTGTTCTGCCAACGCCTGGTCTCGCTGTTCCAGGCCACGCCGCCGCCGTTCGTACTCGGCGAGCGGGATGACGGTATGCAGATAGGCTTCGTTAGGCGGTCCAGTTGCTGGCCTAGGCTAGTGCGGCCTTTGCGCAGATTCTCCCGGCGCGCCTGCAATTCCTGTGGCAACCAATGGCCACCATGCGCCCGTTCCAATGCGCGGGTGAGTTCCGCGGGATGGGTCAGGACTTCACAGAGATCGCGCCACACGAGGTCATCCAGTTGTCCGGCCGGAGCGAAGCGAGAGCGGCAGCGTTCGTGGCCCCGTTCCGCCGCGTTGAATTTGCCCGAGCAGACGTAATAAGAATGGGGCTGATTGACCAAGGTGCGGCCGATGCAAGCCAGCTGACAGTGGCCGCAACTGACCAAGGCTCGCAGCAGATACGGATGCACCGTATTGTGACGGCGGGCGAACGATTTGTTCTTGGCCAATTTGCTCTGCACCTGGTCGAATTGAACTTGAGTGACGATGGCTGGGACCGTGGCGACGGGAATCCATTCCGACGGCGGCGTCAGGGTGCCGCTGTCATGGGATCGGCCAATCGGGTGAGTGGCGGAACGCCGGATGCTGGGGGGCCGGTAACGCGTTCTTCCCGCAAAGACCTGGCCTGTATAGGCGGGGTTGGTCAGAATGCCGCCCACGGTCGCTAGACCCCACACCGGTTTGCCGGTCGGGGATGGCACTCGGCGCTCCCGCAGAGTCCGTGCAACCTGCAATAGTCCGGCCCCTAGTTCCAGATAAAGCGCGAAGATTTCCGCCACCACCGCGGCTTCCCCAGGTTCCAATACCACGCCGCTCGGGTCACGGGGTCGATCAGGATGGCAACGGTAGCCGTAGGGCGGACGCACCCAGGGCAGAAGGACGCCGGCGCGCAGCCTTGCCAACCGGCCCCGGCGCATCCGCTCGGTAATCAAGGTGCGTTCGTATTCGGCGACCGCGCCGCGGATTTGCAGCAACAGCTGATCGTGCGGATCTTGGCTCATCGGGCGGTCCAGGAACTCGACCTGGCAGCCATGCTGTTCAAATTCTTCGAGCAGCACCATCTGATGGACATAATTGCGCGCCAGGCGGTCCGGTGCCGTCAGCACCAGGCGGTCGACACGGCGTTCCCGAACGGCATCGCGCAAGCGGTCGAGGCCGGGACGGTTCAACCGTGCTCCACTGTACCCGTCGTCGCGGAAGATCAGTTCATCGCCGAGCTTCAGGTCCTGGGCCTGGAGATGGGCTCGCAGGCGATCCAACTGCTGATCTATCGTCTGCTGGTGGACTTGGTTTGGGGTCGAGACCCTCACATAGACGGCAACTCGCATCATCGGCCTCCTTTCCGGGGGGAAGCGGAGGGGCGGCTGGACACCGACTCCATTCCAGCAGCCACTGGTAGGCTTGATCCCACCGCTGCTGGCCGTCCGGCATCGTGGTCGTCTGCCGGCGTATGTGCCATTGGTGTTTCATGGCGCCCTCCGCGGGAATGACTATCCGCGGAAAGACCCGCCGGCGGTATCGCCGTGCGTTGTTGCCACACCTCAACACGTGACCACGCCAAGTTCAGCCGGGCAAACCGGCTGACGCAAAACTTGTCGTTTGTGATCAGGCCATCGATTTCCCGTATGTCTCGACTTGGCATGGATTTGTCTATGTTGCCTTCGTCATCGACGTCTTTGCCCGCCGCATTGTCGGTTGGCGGGTCAGCCGGTCGATGCGGACCGATTTCGTGCTCGATGCCCTGGAACAGGCCCTCTACGCCCGCCAGCCCGAGCGTGACGCTACCCTGATCCATCATTCCGACCGGGGTTCCCAGTACGTCTCGATCCGCTACACCGAACGCCTGGCGGAAGCTGGCATCGAGCCTTCCGTCGGCAGCAAGGGCGACAGCTACGACAACGCCCTGGCCGAGACTATCAATGGCCTGTACAAGGCCGAACTGATCCATCGCCGGGCACCGTGGAAAACCGTGGAGTCACTGGAACTGGCCACCCTCGAATGGGTGACCTGGTTCAATCACCAGCGACTCTTGGAACCCATCGGATACATCCCGCCCGCCGAGGCTGAGCAACGCTATTATTTGCACCTCGCCCAACAGGCCGAACCCGCCTTTACTTAAACCACGGAGCCTCTACAAAACCCGGGGCGATTCACAACCTATCTTGACAGAATAGGACTGGTGGGGGACCCGTGGAACGGTGGCGAACCTTATTGCGTCCTAACGTAGACTTGCGTTTCCCGTACCGTTTTCAGCTCTTTCCAGGCCTTGAAGAGATAGATGGGGCCAATAACAATGCCAAGGAGCGCCACCACGGCAGCCTGGACGATTAGGTTACCCTATCCCGCTCACGTACAGACAGGTGAGAGCGGCGTGCACGTGCACTTCCCCGACTTCGACGATGCACTGCACGTCACCGGCCCGTCCCTGGAGGCGACTATCGCGATAGCCCAGGACGCTCTACTGCGGCGGATCATGACGCTGATGCGCCATGGCAAGCCTATCCCGCCGCCGGACCATTATCTCGGCAGCCACGATGAATCGCACATCATGCATTTGGACCCGCACGCGAACTGCGAGCAGAAAATGGACATTCCGGGGTAAAACTGTCCATTAGTGGCTGTTACGGAATGGACAGGCTACGCTCGGCCGCAACGAGTAATGACGGGGCTCGCCGACTGTCCATCTCCCGTCCACTTGGCTGTACTCATGAGTTGAAGAACACCTGGATCAGGATGGGCACCGCCAGGAGGGCGATCACCAGGGGCTGGCGGAGGATGGCTTCCCCCTGGAAGGCGAACAGCAGCACCAGGGTGGCCAGCAGGGCCGAGATGGACCAGGGGCCGATCCTCGCCATGGCCGCCTCGAAGGCCGCCTCGCCCTTGGCCAGCAGGGACCGGCGCCAGAGCTGGGCCAGGATCACCGGGATGACGATGTAGAGGGCGACCGAGGTCAGCAGCGTGTCCCAGGGCACGGTGATGGACGAGATGCCCAGCAGCAGGCCGACGATGGGGGCGAAGGCGAAGACCATGATGGTGTCGTTCATGGCCACCTGGGACAGGGTGAACAGCGGGTCGCCGTTGGACAGCCGGCTCCAGACGAAGACCATGGCCGTGCACGGCGCCGCCGCCAGGAGGATGAGGCCGGCGATGTAGCTGTCGAGCTGGTCGGCGGGCAGCAGGGGGGCGAACAGCTGGCGCACGAAGAGCCAGCCCAGGAAGGCCATGGAAAAGGGCTTCACCAGCCAGTTCACGAACAGGGTGACGGCGATGCCCCGGGCGTGGTAGCGAACCTCGTGGAGGGCGCCGAAATCCACCTTGACCAGCATGGGGATGATCATCACCCAGATGAGCAGCCCGACGGGCAGGTTGACCCGGGCCACCTCCAGGTGGCCGATGGCCTGGAAGAGCCCGGGGGCCGCCTGGCCGAGGGCGATGCCGGCGACGATGCAGAGGAAGACCCAGACGGTCAGGTAGCGCTCGAAGAGGGACATCGGGGCGCCGGCGGCGACCTTGGCGGTCATTTCGCATTGGGCGGACATGGCGCCTCCCTACAGGCCGAGGGCCTGGCGCACGGCCGGCACCAGGCGGGCGCGGATGTCGTCCCGGACGGCGACGAAGCTTTCCAGGGGTTCGCCGTGGGGGTCGTGGAACGGCAGGTGGATGGCCTTCGCCCGGCCGGGGAACACCGGGCAGCTCTCCTTGGCGTTGTCGCAGACGGTCACCACCAGGTCGATGGCTTCGCCGAGCACGCTGTCCACGTCCTTGGGGTGGAGGCCGGCGACGGGCAGCCCGGCCAGCTTCAACGCCTCGATGGCCCCATCGGCCACCTTGGGCTGGGGCCGGGTGCCGGCGGAGAGGGCGCGCACCTGCCCGGCGAGGTCATGGTTGAGGATGGCCTCGGCCATCTGGGAACGACAGGAATTGCCGGTGCACAGCACCAGCACGGTCTCGGTGGTCATTTCAATTCTCCGTGTTGCCGGAAGCCGCCGTCTTGGGCAGGCAAGCCTTGCCCTGGCAGCAGTTGTCGGTGAGGAAGGCGATCAGCTCGTCCATGGCGCCGTAGTCGGCGGAGTAGCGGATGAAGCGGCTCTCCTTCTGCCCGCGGATGAGCCCGACCCGGGTCAGGTGGGCCAGGTGGAAGGACAGGGTGGCCGGAGCCATGCCCAACTGCTCGCCAATGGCGCTGGCGTTGATGCCTTCCGGTCCGGCCTGGATCAGAAGGCGGAAGATGGCCAGTCGGGATTCATGCCCGAGGGCGGCGAGGAGTTCGGCGGCGGCTAGCGTTTCCATATTTCCAATATTATCGAATTAATATTTCAGGTCAATGACAGCCCGTCGCCGGCCGCCGGTGTAAGTTGACGGAGAAAGTGAAAAACGCGCCAGGTTACTGAAAAACTGCTGCCAGAAATAATGACAAGTTACCGAGAGCGAATTTGGCAGTTCATCGGCCTAAGCGGCCATTAGAAAATGTTGCCGCCAAAGGCAGCGACGAGCCGGTCAGCGGTCATGCTCGGAAAGTGGACGTCTACTCCGCTTCGCAGTCCGCGCTACAGCCAGAGCCGCCCCACTCCGGCACCTCGCGTTGTCTGGAATCCAATGGCAGGTAAACTAGTGAAATACGGAAAGCTCCCGGAAGATACGCATCGTGAGCTCGGCATCCTCTATCTTGCCAATCCATGAGACCGTGCTGATGTAAGTCGTCACGCTACATGACATAATGACCGGTTACCATGACGGACGATAGCGAATTTAATTTCCAGATCACGGCGTACTCGCCGGAGACGCTCCCGATGGAGCGCCTAGCGCGGTACTTGACCGAGCTAGCATCGCTAATGGGCAATGCGTCGCACGTACACTTCAAAGGGCAGCGGAAGGGCAGCACGGTCGTTCGGGCCGTCATCGAGCAGGAAGCCAGCGACAGCAAGGCCCTCGCCGCCTCGCTCAGCCGCGCAACTGCCCCGGCAATTGATGTGGGGGTTCATAGCCGAGAACGGCGGCAGTGCCGAGCGTCCACGCTGAAAGACCCACGATGCGCCAGGGGGGGAAATAGCGTTGAACGCCGTTGAGATCGAGCAGGCCATTACAGACCTTGCGGAGCAGCCCTTTGACGCCGCAACCTTCCCCTATGCCTTCCTTGAAGCCTTCGGCAATAAAGAGACGACGATCAAGCGACTTCGAGCGGGGGCGTCGAACAAGTCCGACCTCGGCGGCGTTCTCCAGACCAACAACATCCACATCCTGACCTGCGAGGCAGGACAGGTCACGAGGGCACTCAAGGCGCTCAAGGACAGCCCCGCCACCGCCAAGGCCAAGGCCAAGTTCATCCTTGCTACCGACGGCACGGACTTCGAGGCCGAAGACCTGGCAAGCGGCGGGACTGTCGCCTGCGCCTTCAAGGACTTCCCCGACCACTTCGGCTTCTTCCTGCCGCTGGCGGGCATCAGTACGGTCCGGCAGATCACCGATGACGCCTTCGATATCCGGGCGACCAGCCGCCTTAATCGCCTCTACCTCGAACTCTTGAAGGACAACCCGGATTGGGGCAACGCCGAGCGCCGCCACGATATGAATCACTTCATGGCGCGGCTGATCTTCTGTTTCTTCGCCGAGGACACGAACATCTTCGTCGGCAAGGGCCAGTTTACCGATACGGTTGCGCAGATGAGCGCGAAAGATTCGTCGAACACCCATGAGGTGATCGCCGAATTGTTCCGCGCGATGAACACCAAGAAGGAAGATAGAGTAGCCGCCGGCATCCTCCGCTGGGCCGACAGCTTCCGTTACGTGAACGGCGGCTTGTTCTCCGGCAGCATGGACGTGCCGAAATTCAGCAAGATCGCCCGGTCCTACCTCCTGCATGTCGGCGGCCTCGACTGGACCAAAATCAACCCGGACATTTTCGGGTCAATGATCCAAGCCGTCGCTGAGGACGAGGAGCGCGGCGAGCTGGGGATGCACTACACAAGCGTCCCCAACATCCTCAAGGTCCTCAACCCGCTTTTTCTCGACGATCTGCGGGCGCGGCTGGAGGAGGCTGGTGACAATCCCCGCATCTTGCTCAACCTGCGCAAGCGCATGGCGAAGATCAGGGTCTTTGACCCGGCCTGCGGCTCCGGCAACTTCCTTGTGATTGCCTACAAGGCGATGCGCGAGATTGAGGCCGAGATCAACAGGCGGCGCGGCGAACCCGACCGGCGTTCAGAGATCCCGCTCACAAACTTTCGAGGGATCGAACTGCGCGACTTCCCGGCAGAGATCGCGCGGCTCGCGCTAATCATTGCCGAGTACCAGTGCGACGTGCTTTATCGCGGGCAGACATTGGCCTTGGCCGAGTTCCTGCCCCTGCGCAGCGAGAATTGGATCACCAGGGGCAACGCACTTCAACTTGACTGGTTAAGCATTTTCCCGCCGATCGGTACCGGTGTGAAGTTTCAGGCTGACGACTTGTTCGGCTCTCCCCTTGATCAAGCAGAGATCGACTTCGAGAACGAAGGCGGCGAGACGTACATCTGTGGCAATCCACCGTATCTCGGCTCGCGCGATCAGAAGGACGAACAAAAAGCCGACTTGCGCATTCTTTTCGAAAAGAGAGTCCAGAACTGGAAGTCGCTTGACTACGTCGCCGGATGGTTCATGAAGGCTGCCGATTACTGCACAAAAACTAAGTCGATCGCCGCCTTCGTGTCCACCAACTCCATCTGCCAAGGTCTGCAAGTTCCAGTGTTGTGGCCGGAACTCTTTGCCAGTGGTTGCCAGATCGAATTTGCCCACACATCCTTTCGGTGGGCCAACCTTGCCAGCCACAATGCAGGTGTGACCGTAGTCATCATTGGCATCACAACACAGCCACGCAGTCCGCGGCGTTTGTTTTCCCTAGACGATTCGGGGCAAACCATTGAGCGCCAATGCGCGCATATCAACGCCTACCTAGCAGTAGGCGAAAGTGTCATTGTGAACAAGGCTAGTCAGCCACTGTCAGCACATAGTGAGATGACCTTTGGAAACACGCCGATAGATGGTGGTCATTTGCTGCTCTCGCGGGACGAACGCGACGCGCTGCAACTTACGCCAGCGTGTCAAGACCGCTTTATCCGCCGGATTTACGGCTCGGCTGAGCTCATCCGCGGCCTCGAGCGTTACTGCCTGTGGATCGAAGATCAGCACTTGCCTGAAGCACAAGCCATCCATGCTATTGCTCAGCGTCTTCGTGAGGTACGCAGGCTCCGGCTTGACGGCGGGAAAACAGCAAGGGATATCGCTGAAAAATCGCACCAATTTCAAAGGATGTACTTTGGTAAGCATTCAACGCTTATTGTTCCTAGCGTTTCATCGGAAAGCCGCGAATATCTTCCTGTTGGGCTTATTGATAACCGTTCTGTCGTAAGCAACCTCGCATTCGCCCTATACGACGCTCCCATCTGGAACATGGCGCTTATTGCATCACGTCTGCACCTGGTTTGGATTGCCACCGTCTGCGGTAAGTTGAAGACTGATTTCCGCTATTCCAACACCCTCGGCTGGAATACCTTTCCCGTCCCGACCCTGACGGACAAGAACAAGGCCGACCTGACACGCTGCGCCGAGGACATCTTGCTGGCACGGGAGCATCACTTCCCAGCCACAATCGCCGACCTCTACGACCCCGACGCCATGCCCGCCGATCTGCGTGCTGCGCATGACCGCAACGACGAAGTGCTGGAGCGCATTTACATCGGCCGGCGATTCAAGAACGACACCGAACGGCTTGAAAAGCTGTTCGACCTTTACACTAAGATGAGTGCCTCGGCTGCACCAGCCAAGGTAAAGAAGCGCAGAGCCGGGGCAAGCGGATGATCGCAACGATGAAGTGCTGGAGCGCGTCTACGTTAGTCGCCACTTCAAGAACGACACGAAGCGGTTGGAAAAGCTGGCCGTGCTTGACACGAAAAGAGCTGCAAAGATGAGTGCATCAAAATGAACAGGTTTGAATGTGACAAAGACAAGGCCCGCGCAAATTACGTCAAACATCGCGTCAGATTTACTGATGCCGGCAGAGCATTGAATTCAGAATATTCACTGACAGGGCGTTCGCCGAAGTCGGATGAGCTAAGCGAAGAGCGCAACCTGTCGATCACCAAGCTGGCAGATGGGCGGGCTATCGTCATAGTTTGGACTCCCCGCAACGAGAATGTTCGGATCATCAGCGTGCGCCACGCACGGAAGAACGAAAAGGAGGCGTTAAATGCCTATCTCCAAAGTCTTCAGTAATCGTGACGATATTCCGGATGAAGACATCGACACTTCTGAAATCCCTGAGCTGGGCGCCAGTTTCTTTGCACGTGCGATCCTTACTCGTCCCGGCGAAAATTTGATTGACAAGGTTCGATCTTCACGAACAAACATCCCGTCTGTCTCCGTCACGTATGCTCGGAACGGCGCGTCTTCCAAGGCGAACGCTCTCGGAATGCGCCCCATGCAAGAGCGCGCCTACGAAAAACGGGGCGAGCAGTACCTGCTCATAAAGTCGCCGCCCGCGTCGGGCAAGAGCCGCGCCCTCATGTTTGTGGCGCTCGACAAACTTGCGAACCAAGGCTTGAAGCAGGCCATCATCGTCGTGCCGGAGAGGTCAATCGGGGCAAGCTTCAATGATGAGCCGCTGTCCAAGTTTGGCTTCTGGTCCGACTGGCATGTCGAGCCAAGGTGGAACCTCTGCAACGCCCCCGGCAACGACAACGGCGGCAAGGTGAAGTCGCTCGGAGCGTTCCTTGAAGGCGACGACAAGGTGCTGGTTTGCACGCACGCCACGTTCCGCTTCGCGGTCGATGCCTACGGCGTAGAGGCATTCGACGACCGGCTGATCGCAGTCGATGAGTTTCACCACGTTTCGGCCAATCCAGACAACAAGCTCGGCTTGCACCTAGGACAGTTCATCGCGCGGGGCAAGACACACATCGTTGCCATGACCGGCTCTTATTTCCGGGGCGACGCCGAGGCCGTGCTTGCCCCCTCCGACGAAGCTAAGTTCGATACCGTTACCTACACGTACTACGAGCAACTCAACGGCTACGAGTACCTTAAGCAACTCGATATCGGTTACTTCTTCTATAGCGGACCTTACGTCGATGACATTCTGAACGTCCTCGACCCCGGCGAGAAGACAATCATCCACATCCCCAACGTTAATTCACGCGAAAGCACCAAGGACAAGATGCGGGAGGTGGAACACATCATCGAGGCTCTCGGTGAATGGCAGGGCATCGACCCGACGACCGGCTTTCAGCTTGTCAAGCGGCCCGACGGCCGAGTGCTGCGCATCGCTGATCTTGTCGATAACGACGCCGCCAAGCGAGACCGCGTGTCCGCCGCGCTAAAGGACCCGACCCAGAAGAACAATCGGGACTACGTGGACATCATCATCGCGCTGGGCATGGCGAAGGAGGGCTTTGACTGGATCTGGTGCGAACACGCCCTCACGGTCGGCTATCGCGCCAGCCTGACTGAGATCGTGCAGATCATCGGCCGCGCAACTCGCGACGCGCCCGGCAAGACTCGAGCGAGGTTCACCAACCTGATCGCCGAGCCGGATGCCTCCGAGGAAGCCGTAACTGAGGCCATCAACGATACCTTGAAGGCCATAGCCGCGAGCCTCCTGATGGAGCAGGTCCTCGCTCCGCGCTTCGAGTTCAAGCCCAAGAACACTGACAGCGGACCGACGCCTGGCTTCGACTACGGCGAGGGTGGCTACGACCCCGACAAGTCCAACGTCGGCGTCAACTACCAGACCGGACAAATGCAGATTGAGATCAAGGGCCTCGCCGAACCTAGGAGCAAGGAGGCCGCACGTATTTGTCAGGAGGATCTGAATGAGGTGATTGCCACCTTCATTCAAGACAAGGCCGCCATTGAGCGCGGCTTGTTCGATGAAGAATTGGTGCCGGAGGAACTTACGCAGATCCGCATGGGCAAGATCATCAAAGACAAGTACCCCGACCTCGACTCCGAAGATCAGGAAACCGTGCGCCAGCACGCCATCGCTGCCCTCACGCTGACGCAGCAGGCTAAGCGAATTGCGACTGGCGGAGAAACCGACGAGACATCCCCCAACACCGCACTGATCGATGGTGTGCGCCGCTTTGCGATGGATGTGCGCGAACTGGACATCGACCTCATCGACCGCATCAACCCCTTCGGGGAAGCCTATGCCATCCTTGCCAAGACCATGAGTGAGGACAGCTTAAAGCAGGTCGCGGCGGCAATCTCCGCCAAACGTGCGAATTTGACGCCGGACGAAGCGAAGGAGCTTGCCGTCCGCGCCGTCCAGTTCAAGAAGGAGCGCGGACGTGTGCCTGCGCTCGATTCGCAGGATGCGTGGGAACGACGCATGGCCGAAGGTGCGGCCGCGTTCATGCGCTACAAGAAGGAGGGTCGGTATGAGTGACCCCGACCTCGACGAACTGGCGGCGGAACTTTCTGAGTTCGCTGCGCCGGAAGCTAAGGGCGGACGCCCGCCGCGCGAGGGGCGCGTCATCGCCGGGTTCGAGGAAATCCAACGGTTTGTTGAGAAGCACGGTCGCGCTCCTCAACACGGGGAAGACCGCGACATCTTCGAGCGGCTGTATGCCGTACGCATAGATCGCCTGCGTGCGCTCCCCGACTGCCGCGCCCTGCTTGATCCGCTGGACCATCAGGGGTTGCTTGCTAGTGCAATGAGAGTTGCCGAGCCCTCTGCCGACTACGACGTGGACCGATTGGCTGCCGAGCTGGCGGGCGCGACCGCCGCCGAGGACATCACCGTACTGCGCCATGTCCGCACCAGCGCCGACAAACGCGCCGCGGAGGCGATTGCCGACCGTAAGCCGTGCGAGGACTTCGAGACGTTCAGGCCGCTGTTTGAGCGCGTGGCGGCCGACCTCAAGACGGGCCTGCGCCAGGCCCAGCCCATTGAGGCGGGCCGCCGCGCGATTGAGGCCGGAGACTTCTTCGTCCTCGACGGCATCACGCTCTACGTCGCCGAGGTGGGCGAGCCGTTGAAGACAACTGCCGGGGAAGTGGATCGCCGTTTGCGGGCCGTCTTCGCTAATGGCACCGAGAGCAATCTATTGCTGCGCTCGCTCCAACGCGCGTTCTACAACGACCCAGCTGCACGACGGCTGGTCTCGCCGGAGAGCGGGCAGTTGTCCTTCGGTGGCGAGTTGGAAGCAGACGACGTTGAGAGCGGCACGATCTATGTCCTGCGCTCGCTGTCCGATCATCCTTACGTCGCGCAGCACCGCAACCTGATCCACAAGATCGGCGTGACCGGCGGCGATGTGGAGTCGCGAATCGCCAATGCTGAGCATGATGCAACCTACCTTTTGGCGAAAGCCGAGGTCGTCGCCACCTACAAGCTGGCAGGTATCAACCGTACCCGAATGGAGAACCTGTTTCACAGGCTGTTTGCATCGGTACGGCTAAATATCACCATCAACGACCGTTTCGGCCACCCCGTACAGCCGCAGGAATGGTTCCTCGTTCCCTTGTTCGTAGTTGATGAAGCCGTCGAGTGCATTAGGGACGGGACGATAATTAACTACGCCTACGACCCCAAGGCAGCACGGCTGGTGAAGGTGGTGCCCGCGTCCCGTGCGAAGGACGAGAAAGCGGGCTAAATGAGTATAGGGACGGCGAGCAGGTGCGCGACCGAGCGGAGACCGGCTGTTCGTCTCGATCTTCTGCGCCCGATCGAGGAATTGCGCATCGAATGCGACAAGGTGCATTTGAAGAATTTCGTGGATATGCGGCTCAAGGTTGTCAGTTCGCTGGAGCAACTGGTGATCTAAAAGTCGGCACCACTGGAACGGCGATTCCGCCAATTACCGAGCGCCCCCTATGCATCTCATAGCGGACGGAACCGATCCGCGATACGACTGACGGCTTCGGCCGATGAACTGGCATCCGACAGCCGCCGGCCATCGGCACCCCGGCCTCCCGGCGGCTGTCTAACAGGCATAACCAGGGATCGCCCCCGAGGCGGTCCCCTTCGGGAGTTCTTTCGATCGGAGGTCACTATGCTCAAGCGCATCGCTATCGCATTCGGCGCCCTCTTCCTGCTGGTTGGCATCCTGGGCTTTGTCCCGGGGGTCACCACGGGCATGGAGGACGGCGGTGCCGGCCGCCTGTTCGGCGTTTTCGCGGTGGATACCATGCACAACATGGTCCACATGCTGACCGGCATCGTCGCCATCGCCTGCGGCCTGGCCAGCGAGGCGGCCAGCCGCAACTACTTCCGGGTGTTCGGCATCCTCTACGCCCTGGTGGCGGCCATGGGCTTCTACTACGGCCGGGAGCCCCTCATGGGCATGATGGCCCATAACATGCCCGACGCCGTGCTCCACACCGCCATCGCCATCGTCGCCCTGCTCCTGGGCTTCGGCCATGTGGCCGCCCGCTTCGAGCACCGCGACACGGGCACCCATCACCCGGCCTGACATCCCGGCCGGGTGGCGGCTCAGTCCAGGGTGCGGCGGAAGGTCTTCAGTCCCACGGCCAGCACAGCCCCCGTGAACAGCAGGATGGGCCAGATCTGGGGCCACAGCAGTTCGAGGCCGTTGCCCTTGAGGAGGATGCCCCGCACCAGGAGCAGGAAGTGGGTCAGGGGCAGGACGCTGCCTACCGCCTGGGCCCATTCCGGCATGCCCCGGAAGGGGAACATGAAACCCGACAGCAGCATGGAGGGCAGGAAGAAGAAAAAGGTCATCTGCATGGCCTGGAGCTGGTTGCGGGCGATGGAGCTGAAGGTGATGCCGAGGGTGAGGTTGGCGCAGATGAAGAGCAGCACCACCCCGTAGAGCAGCACCAGGCTGCCCTGCATGGGAACGTCGAAAATCCAGCGGGCGGCGAGCAGGATGATGGTCACCTGGATGAGGCCGATGAGGATGTAGGGCACGATCTTGCCGGTCATCACCTCCAGGGGCGTGGCCGGGGTGGCCAGCAGGTTCTCGAAGGTGCCCCGCTCCCGCTCCCGGGTCATGGCCAGGCCGGTCATGAGCACCATGGTCATGGTCAGGATCACCCCCAGCAGACCGGGCACCACGTTGTAGGCGGTGACCCCCTCCGGGTTGTAGCGGCGATGCACCCGCAGCTCCATGGGCGCCGGGGCGGGTCTTTCCAGCCCCGGCAGGTCGGGGGCGAAGACCTCCTGGCCCAGGCGGTTCAGCACCGAGATGGCCCCGGCGGCCGCCATGGGATCAGTGGCGTCCGCCTCCACCAGCAGGGTGGGCGCCCTGCCCCGTACCAGGTCCCGGTGGAAGCCGGCCGGGAAGGTGACCACGAACTGCACCTCGCCCTCGTCCAGGAGCCTGTCCGCCTGGCGGGCATCGATGCTGCCGACGATGCGGAAATACTCGCTGTTGGCCATGGCCGCCACGTAGGAGCGGGCGAAGGGGCCCGGGTCGGCCATGACCACGGCGGTGGGCAGGTGCTTGGGGTCTGAGTTGATGGCGAAGCCGAAGAGCAGCAGCTGGATGATGGGGATGCCGATGATCATGCCGAAGGTCAGCCGGTCCCGCTTGAGCTGGATGAACTCCTTGAGGAGGATGCCCAGCCAGCGGGCGAAGGAGAAGGTGGCGAAGCGTTCCAGCATGGTCCTATTCCCCGTACTGGTCCCGGCTGCCCTGCATGAGGTGGATGAAGGCGTCCTCCAGGGAGGGTGGCACCGGCCGCATCGCCAGATCGGTACCCGCCAGGGCGCCCCGCAGACTTTCTTCCAAGCGTCCGCCGTCCCGGCCGCTGACGTGGAGGGCGGTGCCGAAGCTCGCCACCAGCTCGGCCCCCGGCAGCTGCCGCAAGGTGTCGGACAGGCCCTGGAGCCCCGGGCCGCTGATTTCCCAGGTGCGGAGATTCTGGCTCGCCGCCACCTCGTCCGCCGTGCCGGAAGCCAGCAGGGTCCCGTAGGAGATGTAGGCCAGGCGGTGGCAGCGCTCGGCCTCGTCCATGTAATGGGTGGAAACCAGCACCGTGATGCCGGCGGCGGAGAGGCGGTGGATTTCCTCCCAGAAGTCCCGCCGGGCCTTGGGGTCCACCCCGGCGGTGGGCTCGTCCAGGAGGAGCAGGCGGGGCTGGTGCAGGAGGCAGGCGGCCAGGGCCAGGCGCTGCTTCCAGCCGCCGGACAGGGCGCCGGCCAGCTGGTCCCGGCGGCCGGCCAGGCCTAGCTGCTCCAGGGCCTCGTCCACCGCCCGCTTGCGCCCCTTCATGCCGAACATGCGGGCGACGAAGTCCAGGTTCTCGGCGATGGTGAGGTCATCCCACAGGGAGAAGCGCTGGGTCATGTAGCCCACCTGGCGCTTGATCCTGTAGCTCTCCCGCACCACGTCCAGTCCGAGGCAGGTGCCGCGGCCGCTGTCCGGGGTCAGGAGGCCGCACAGCATGCGGATGGAGGTGGTCTTGCCGCTGCCGTTGGGGCCCAGGAAGCCGAAAATCTCCCCTTCCCGGACCTGGAGGGCCAGGTCCTTGACCACGTGCTTGTCGCCGAAATGCTTGTTGAGACCGGCGACGTCGATGGCCAGGGGAGCGTCCATGTCAGCCTCCCGCCAGGCGCACGTCCACCGGCAGGCCCGGGCGCAGGTTGGCGGCCTGCTCCCCGGCCGGCGCCGCCTCCACCCGGAACACCAGCTTTTCCCGGCTGCCCCGGCTGTAGATCACCGGCGGGGTGTATTCGGCCTGGGGGGAAATGAAGTCGATGGTGGCCCGGATGGGGGTGGCGCAACCGTCGCATTTCGCCTCCACCGCCAGGCCCGGCTTGAGGCCGGCCAGGGCGGTTTCGGGCACGTAGAAGCGCAGGCGCCGCCGCCCGTCAGGCAGCAGGCTGGCCACGGGGGAGCCGGCCGGAACCCATTCGCCGGGGCGGTAATAGGTATCGGCCACCTCGCCGGCAGCGGGGGCGGCCACCGTCTTCCTGTCCACCAGCCAGCGCTTCTGGGCGCTCTGGGCCCGGGCCGCCTGGAGGTCGGCCTGGGCGCCCCGCACCTCGGGCAGGCGGCCGAGGGTGGCCCGGTAGGTGGCCAGCTGCTGGCGCGCCGCCTCCACCTGGGCCCGGGCCTGGTCATGGGCGCTGCGGGCCTCGTCCACATTGGCCGGGGAGACGAAATTCTGGCGGGCCAGGGCCTCCTGCCGGGCCAGGCGGGTGCGGGCCAGGGCGAAGCTCGCCTCGGCGGCCCGCAGGTTGGCTTCCAGGGCGCCGATTTCCGGCTGGCGGCGGGGCTCCCGCAGGTTCTCCACCCGCTCCCGGGCCGAGTCGGCGCGGGCCTCGGCCTCGGCCAGGGCGTCGGAATCCGGGTCGGCGGCCACCGCGAACACCGCCTGCCCGGCCTGCACCCGGCTGCCTCGGGGCAGGTCCAGGGACTTGAGGTAGCCGGACTGGGGGGCGGCCAAATAGACGAATTCCCCTTCGACGTAGCCCTGGTAGGCAGGGGGCTGGCCGTTGCCGCAGGCGGCCAAGGCTACAGCCAGCAGCGGAGCGAAACGGGACATGGACGCTTTCATTGGATGCTCCTTCCCGGCTCGGCCGGATGGGGCAGCAGGGCCAGGAGGGCCCCGAGGCCGGCTTCGACGTCGGCCTCCGATTCCGGGCTCTGGCGCCCCAGGTTGAGGACGGCGAGGCCCACCACAGCGGCATGGAAAAGCACCACCTGGGTATCGTCGGCCTGGTAGCCCAGGCGGGTCAGGAGCCGCGCCACGGCCTCACGCACATGGACCACCAGCCGGCCCAGAGCCTCCCGCAGCCCGGCTTCCTGGTCGGCCGCGACGACCAGCCCGAGGAGCATGCGCACCCGGGGCAGGTAGCGAACGGCGGCGGCCAGGGCCCGGGCCGGATCGGCGCCGGGCTCCGGGGGCGGCTGGGCCAGGGCCTGGTCCACCGAGTATTCGGCGATGGCCAGCAGGAGGTCGTTGCGGGTCGGGAAGTAGTAGGTGAGATGGCTCTGGCTGACCCCGGCCGCCTTGGCGATGCGCGGCTGGGTGAGCGCGGCCAGCCCCTGCTCGTGGAGGAGCGCGGCGCCGGCGGCGAGGACGCGTTGTTTGACTCCCATGGGGGAAGGCGGCGGGCCCATGCAATGAGGATTTGGTAACTATACCAAACCTTCGACCGTCGGGGCCCTCAGGCGTTTCCCGAGTTGCTCCCCTCTTCCGCTACGCTCACCAGCAGGGCCACCGGGAAATGGGCCAGGAGCCCGCCGATGGCAAGCCGTGGTGCCGGCCCCAGGGTTTCGCCGGTCAGGTGGTTGGACCAGGAGCGCCCGGCCCACTCCGCCGGCAACTCCACCGCCGTGTCATCCCAGTTGCCGCCCATCTCCCCCGGCTCGGCCCGCTCTCCCTGGAGCTTGACCAGGAGCCGCGGCACCACGGCAATGGCGATGCGCCCGCCCTGCTGCCGGGCGAAGGCGCAGACGTGGTCGGCGTTGCGGCCGGTACCGTCGAGGGGCTGGTAGGCACCGTCCCGGAACACCTCGGGCCAGCGGCGGCGCAGGTCCAGGGCGCACCAGGTCAGGTAGAGCTTGATGCGGCCGTCTTCCATGCTCGCCACCAGGGGTTTGAGGGCCTCCCGCCAGGTCTCCGGCGGCGCCGTCCGCAGGGCCTCCACTTCGGCCAGGAGGCGGCGGCGCAGGCCGTAGTCCACCGGCCGCCGGTTGTCCGGGTCCACCAAATGGAACTGCCACAGCTCGCAGCCCTGGTAGATGTCCGGGACCCCCGGGCAAGTGAAGCGCAGCAGGGTCTGGGCCAGGGCGTTGACCAGGCCGAAGGGGGCCAGGCGCCGGACCGCCTGCACGAAGTCGGCGAGGAACAGGTTCTTGTCGCCGGGGTCCAGGAGGGCGTCGATGAAGGCCGCCAGGGCCGCCTCGTACTCCTCGTTCACATTGACCCAGCTGGTGCGGTCCTTGGATTCCCGCACCGCCTTCACCATGTAGCGGACGATGCGCTCCCGGTAGTCGGCCAGTTCCGCCGGGCCCGGGTCGGCCAGGGGCCAGGTGCCGAACAGGGTCTGGTAGAGGAGGTACTCGTCGTTGGCCGAGGGCGCCCGCTCCTCGTCCACCAGGGCCTTCTTGCTGCGGTTGAGGCGTGACCAGCGGCGCAGGGCCAGCTTCCAGGCGGCGGGCATTTCGGAGAGGACGTTGATGCGGGCCCGCACGTCCTCGGAGCGCTTGCTGTCGTGGGTGGAGCCGGCCAGCAGGCAGTGGGGCCAGTGCTCGGCCCGGTGCCGGTTGGCGGCGTGGAAGGCGGCGACGCCGAGGCCGAAGCGGCGGGGGTCGCCGCCCACGTCGTTGAGGGACACCAGCCGGAAGTAGCGGTAGAAGGCCGTGTCCTCCATGCCCTTGGCCATGACCGGCGAGGTGAATTGCTGGAATTTCATGGCGAAGCGCCAGACCTGGTCCCGGTAGGAGTCGCCCTTGCCCTCGGCGATGTCGCCGGTGAGGACGGCGGCGACGAAATCGAAGACGCTGACGTCCGCCGCACGGCTGCGCCGGCGCGCCACCCCCACCGCCCAGTCCACATGGCGGCGGTCGTCGGCGGACAGGCGGCCGTGGGCGAAGTAGTTGCGGTACACCGGGAAGCAGGCCGCCACCTCCGCCAGGGCGCCCCTCAGGCCGTAGAGGGTGAAGTCGCAGGTGTGGCGGCTGAGAGCGGCGATGCGCCAGAGCTGGTTGGCCAGGACGTTGAGCTCGCCGTGGAGGGCCCAGCGGATGATGAGGAGCTTGGCGTCGTGGAGGATGTCGTCGAACTCCGCCCGGGCGCCGATGAAGTCGGCGTAGATGCGGGTCATGCGCCCTTCCCCGCCGGGGTCAACGAAGAGGCCGTTGGCCAGGTTGGCGAAGCGGTAGCCGGTGTCGCCGTGAATGGGCCAGTCCTCGGGCAGGCGCTCGTGCTCGGCCAGGATCTTCTCGATCACCAGGTAGATGGGCCGCTCCCCGCTGCCGGCGCCGGCCTGCAGCCGGCGGAAGTACCCGGCCGGGTCGAAGAGGCCGTCGGAGTGGTCGATGCGCAGTCCCTGGAGCCGCCCCTCGGCCACCAGGGAGAGGATCAGGCGGTGGGTGGCCTCGAAGACGGCGGGGTTCTCCATGCGCAGGGCGGCCAGGTCGTTGATGTCGAAGAAGCGCCGATAGTTGATCTCGTCGGAAGCCACCCGCCAGTAGGCCAGGCGCCAGGCCTGGGCCTTGATGAGGCCGTGCAGGAGATCGAAGCTGTCCGGGTCCTCCGGCGCGCCGTTGAAGGCCACCAGGACCGTCTCGATGTGCCGCAGCAGGGCCGGGCAGGCGGCGCACAGGCTGGCCAGGTGGCGCTTGTGCACCTCCTTGTCCCGGTGGCGCTCGGCGATGGCCTCGGGCGTCGGCTCCTGCCGGCCCGGCAAGTGGCGGAAGGCGGTGAGCAGGCTCTGCAGCTCGGCCAGGCGGGGATCGCCCTCCATGGCCGCGGCCAGGGCATCGAGGCCGTAGCCGACGATGGACGGGTAGGCGGCCGGATCGATGGGCAGGCGGTGCTGGTAGTAGAAGAGGCTGAATTCGCCGCTGTCGGCGTCGAAGCGCAGGACCAGTTCGCCGCGGCCCAGGACCGTGCCGTAGTGGTCGCCCAGGAGGGGCAGCAGGACCTTGCCGGCCATGCTCGGGTTGAGGGGCTGCCAGTCGATGTCGAAGTAATCGGCGAAGGCGGAGGCCTGGCCGTTCTCCAGCACGTCCAGCCACCAGGCGTTGTCCGCTCCCATGACCCCCATGTGGTTGGGCACGATGTCCAGGACCTGGCCCATGCCCCGGCCGGCCAGGGCCGCGGCGAAGGCGTCGAAATCCTCGGCCGTGCCGATCTCCGGGTTGAAGGCGTTGTGGTCCACGATGTCGTAGCCGTGGCCGCTGCCGGGGCGTGCCTTGAGGTAGGAGGAGGCGTAGCAGTGGCTGATGCCGAGGTCGGCCAGGTAGGGAACCAGTTCGGCCGCCTGGGCCAGGGTGAAATCCCGGTTGAACTGCAGCCGGTAGGTGGCACCGGGGATGACCGCCGCGGGCGGCGCCTCCCCGGCCTCGCCGGCAGCCGCCGCCGTCGCCCGCTCCCGGCGCAGGGTTTCGGCCAGGAGGCCGAGGCGGCGGTCGGCGGCCCAGGCCTCCAGCTCCACCGGCAGGCGGCGGCGCCAGTTGGGATAGTCCCCGGGCGCCCCCGGCAGGTTGGCCTGGTCGACTACGCCGAAGACATCCTCGGCCTGGACCGCCAGGAGCATGGCCGGGGTGCGGGCCAGCCAGCCGTGGACGGCCACTGCCAGCTCCGGGGTGATGGCCGGCACCGCCACCGGGTCCACTCCCAGGCCCTCGGGCAGCAGTGCTTCCCGCTGCAGGGCGATGAGGAGCCGGGCCCGGTCCTGGGCCCGGCCCACCACCGCCTCCTCCTGCTTGGCGGCGGTGGGGAAGAGGCCGAGGCGGCCCTGCTCCTCGATGTCCCGGCCCTGCCAGAAGCCCGCCAGGGTGGGCAGGTCGTGGGTCGCCACCGTGGCCAGGGCCTGGCGGGGATAGGCGTCGGGGGCCTTGAGGGCGCCATCGGCCTCCCGCTCGAAATAGAGGGGCCGGTAGGAGAGGATGCCGCCCTCGGCGAGCTTGGCCCGCAGTTCGTCGGGCACGGTGCCCAGGTCCTCGCCGATCACCAGGCAGCGGCTGCGCACGCTCTCCAGGGCAACAATGCCGATCAGGTCGTCCACCGGGTAGCGGACGTAGGCCCCCGCCGTCGGCGGCTCCCCGGCCGGCACCCAGAACAGCCGGTGGAGGGTCATGACATGGTCGATGCGCAGGGCTCCGGCGTGGCGCATGTTGGCCCGCAGGGTGGCGACGAAGGGCCGGTAGGCGGCCTCCCGCAGGCGCTCCGGGATGGGCGGCGGCAGGCCCCAGCTCTGGCCCTTGGGACTGAAGGGATCGGGCGGCGCGCCGATGCTGGCGCCGCTGGCGTAGAGCCCCTGGGAGACCCAGGCCTCGGCCCCGCCGGCATCGGCCCCCAGGGCCAGGTCCCGGTAGAAGCCGATGGCCAACCCCTGCTCCCTGGCCGCCTCGGCGGCGGCGCCGAGCTGGCGGTCGGCCAGCCATTGCAGGTAGATGCCGAATTCCAGCTCCTCGCCGTGGGCGGCGGCGAAGGCCCGCACCTCCGGGGCGTCCGGGGACTGGTAGGCGGCGGGCCAGGCCGGCCAGCCCCAGGCCGCCGGGTCCTCGCCCCGCCAGTGGCCGTGCAGGGCCTCGAACAGGACGAAGCGGGCCAGGGCCTCGCCCCCCACCTCCCGGAAGCGGCGCCAGTCCCGGGCCCGCTCGCTGTCCCGGGCCAGGTGCTGGCGGCGGAAGAAGCCGAAGGCCAGGCGCAGGATTTCCAGCTTGAGGGCTGCCACCTCGCCGTAGTCCACCTGCTCGGTGCCCCGCAGGCGGCGCAGCCGGGCCTGGAAGCCGGGGTCCCCTACCAGGGCCTGGGCGGCCTCGTTGTCCCGGACCTCGGCCACTGCCTCGACGTCGATGTAGAGGACATTGAGGAACAGCCGGCTGTTGGGGCTGTAGGGGCTGCAATGCTCCGGGTTGTCCCGGAAAAGGGCGTGGAGGGGATTGAGGCCGACGAAGCCGGCGCCAGCCGCGGCGCCGAGGTCGGCCAGGCTGCCCAGGTCGCCGAAATCCCCCATCCCCCAGTTGCGGCGGGAACGCAGGCCGTAGAGCTGCACCGCCAGGCCCCACAGGCGCCCGTCGTCGGCCAGGGCGTCGGGCAGGTGACAGCGGGGCGGGACGACGATCAGATCTATGGCGGTGCCGGGACCGGCCCCCTCCCCCTCCGGCGCCACCTCCAGGCGGTGGTAGCCGAGCCCGACCGGAGGTCCCAGGGGCAGGCGCAGGCGGACCCGCTCGCTGCCGTCCACCCGGCGCCGGTCCAGGATGTCCAGGCCGGCCGGGCGGAAGGCCGCCTCGCGCAGGTCGCCCTCTTCCAGGCGCAGGGACCAGCGCCAGGGGCTCGGCAGGCTGTCCAACCGCAGGGTCAGTTCGACCGCCATGGGTTCGTTCGGGCGGAGCACCGCCACCGGCGGCAGCAGGCGGCGCCAGGGCCGCTCCTCGGCGGCGGCGATCAGGCCTTCCAGGTCCCCGTCCACCGCCACGCCCATGGCGGCCAGGAGCTTGCGGCAGGTGTCGTCGCTGGTTTCCCGGCGCTCCCCGGCCGCCTCCCAATACTCCATCTCGATGCCGTGGAGGGCGGCGAGGCGGCGCAGGGCGGGGTCTTGCGCCATCAGCGCCCCCGGGGGACCGGCGGGGCGATGAACCAGGCGACCGACCAGGGGGCCAGGCCGCCGGTCTGGATGTCCGCGTCCGTCAGGTGGCCGCTGCGATAGAGCACCTCGCCGGCCGGCACCGGCAGATTCAAGGCGGCCCGGGGCCCCAGGTTGGCGAGCAGGGCCAGGCGGCTGCCGTCGCCCAGGTGCCAGGAGACCGCCAGGGCCGAGGTGCCCACCGGCTGGAAGCTGCCCTGCCCCCCGGCCATGCCGGCCAGCCGCGGCACGATGCGCTCCCGGCGCAGGGCCAGCAATTCCCGGTAGAGGGCCAGCCAGCGGTCATGGGGTGGCCGGGCGAGGCATTCCCAGTCGAGGACGCTGGCCGCGAACGTGGCCTCGGCATTGGGGTCGGGGATATGGGCCCGCACTTCCGGGTCGGCGAAGCGGCTGAAGGCGGCGAATTCGGCCCGCCGGCCCGCGGTGACGGCGGCGGCCAGGTGGCCGGCGAAGTCGCAGAAGAAGAGGAAGGGCTGGGCGGCACCGAATTCCTCCCCCATGAACAGCAGGGGCGGCGACGGAGCCAGCAGCAGGACGGCGGTGGCGGCGGCCAGGGGCTCGGGCCCGGCCAGGTGGCAGAGGCGCTCGCCAAAGGCCCGGTTGCCGATCTGGTCGTGGTTCTGGAGAAAATTGACGAAGGCCCCCGGGGGCAGGTGGGCGCTGGGCTCGCCCCGGGGCTCGCCGTCATTGCAGGCCGAGACATCCCCCTGGAAGGCGAAGCCCTGGGCCAGGCAGCGGCCGAGCTGGGCGACCGGGGCCTCGGCATAGTCGGCGTAGTAGCCGTCCCGCTCGCCGGTGAGGAGGACATGGAAGGCGTGGTGGATGTCGTCGTTCCACTGGGCGGTGGCCCGCACCGGCCTGCCATTCCCGTCCCGCTCCAGGTAGTGGGCCTGGTTGCGCTCGTTCTCGAGGATCAGGTGGATGTGGCGCTCGGCTGCCGGGCCGCCGGGGCCGCGCACCCGGTCGGCGATCTCCTCGACGATGTCAGGGACGCTGGCGTCGGAAATGGCGTGGATGGCGTCGAAGCGCAGGCCGTCCAGGTGGTACTCCTCCAGCCAGTAGAGGGCGTTGTGGATGTAGAAGTCCCGCACCGTGCGGCTGGCCGGCCCCTCGAAATCGATGGCCGGCCCCCAGGGGGTGGCGTGGCGCTCGGTGAAGAAGGGGGCGGCGTAGGAACTCAGGTAATTGCCGTCCGGCCCGAAGTGGTTGTAGACCACGTCCAGCAGCACCATGAGGCCCAGGCCGTGGGCGCGCTGCACCAGTTCCTTGAGGTCCTCGGGACGGCCGTAGCGACTGTCCGGGGCGAAGGGCAGGACGCCGTCGTAGCCCCAGTTGCGGGCCCCGGAGAAATCCGCCACCGGCATCAGCTCGATGGCCGTCACCCCGAGGTCCGACAGGTAGCCCAGGCGCTCCGCGACGCCGGCGAAGGTGCCGGCCGGGGTGAAGGCGCCGACGTGGAGTTCGTAGATCACCGCCTCCTCCCAGGGACGGCCGCGCCAGTTGTCGTCCCGCCAGTCGAAGGCCGTCGGGTCGACGACCTCGCTGGGACCGTGGACGTCCTCGGGATTGAAGCGGGAGGCCGGGTCGGGAAGCGGCGGGCCGCCGTCGGTGACGAAGCTGTAGAGGCTGCCCGCCCGGGCCCGCTCCACCCGGGCGGCGAACCAGCCCTCCAGCTGGGCTTCCATGGGCACCCGGCGGCCGTCCACCGCCAGGGTGACGGCGCCCACCGAGGGCGCCCACAGCCGGAAGCGGACCCCGCCCCCGGCTGCCGGTTCGGCGCCGAAGGGCATGGCGTGGCGGCGCCTCATGACAGCCCCCCGGCTGCGCCGTCGTCCCGCACCAGGAGCAGGAGGGCCATGCTGCGCCCCTCCAGGGGATAGCTGGCGCCGGCAGGAAGGCTGGACTTCCCCTCCCCCACCCGGGCCGTGTCGAGCAGGACTTCCCAGGCGCGCTCGCTGTCCCAGCCGGGCAGCACGAAGGGCACGGCCTCGTGGTGGGCGTTGAAGAGCAGCAGGAAATTGCTGTCCCGCAGCCGCCGGCCCTGGCGGTCCCGCTCCTCCAGGCCGCCGGCGGCCAGGAACATGCCGAGGCAGCGGGCGAAGGTGTTGTCCCACTCCTCGTCGCTCATCTCGGTGCCGTCGGGCTTCAGCCAGAGGACATCCTTGACCTCGCTGCCCTTGATGCGGCGGCCGTGGAAGAAGCTGCGGCGGCGAAAGGCGGGATGCTCCTGGCGCAGCCGCACCACGCCCGCCACGAAGTCGAGGAATTCCTCCTGCCCCGGCGACAGCTCCCAGTTCAGCCAGTTGAGTTCGTTGTCCTGGCAGTAGGCATTGTTGTTGCCGGACTGGCTGTGGCCCATGGGATCGGCGGACAGGAGCATGGGTACGCCCTGGGAAAGCAGCAGGGTGGCCACCAGGTTGCGCTTCTGGCGCAGGCGCAGGGCCTGGACGGCGGGGTCGTCGGTGGGGCCCTCGACGCCGCAGTTCCAGGACAGGTTGTGGTCGCTGCCGTCCCGGTTGTCCTCCAGGTTGGCCTCGTTGTGCTTGTCGTTGTAGCTGACCAGGTCCTCCAGGGTGAAGCCGTCGTGGGCGGTGATGAAATTGACGCTGGCGTAGGGCCGGCGGCCGCTGGTGGCGTAGAGGTCGCTGGAGCCGGTGATGCGGTAGGCGAATTCCCCCACCAGGCCGCCGTCGCCCTTCCAGTAGGCGCGCACCGTGTCCCGGTAGCGGTCGTTCCATTCGGCCCAGCCGATGGGGAAGTTGCCCACCTGGTAGCCGCCCTCCCCCAGGTCCCAGGGTTCGGCGATGAGCTTGACCCGGGACAGTACCGGGTCCTGGTGGATGATGTCGAAGAAGGCCCCGAGGCGGTCCACCTCATGGAGTTCCCGGGCCAGGGTGGAGGCCAGGTCGAAGCGGAAGCCGTCCACGTGCATTTCCAGCACCCAGTAGCGCAGGCTGTCCATGATGAGCTGGAGCACCCGGGGATGCTGCAGGTTGAGGGTGTTGCCGCAGCCGGTGTAGTCCTGGTAATAGCGGGGGTCGTCCCGGGTCAGGCGGTAGTAGGCGGCGTTGTCGATGCCCCGGAAGCAGAGGGTCGGCCCCAGGTGGTTACCCTCGGCGGTGTGGTTGTAGACCACGTCCAGGATGACCTCGATGCCCTCCGAGTGCAGGGTCTTCACCATGGTCTTGAATTCGTCGATGGTACCGCTGGCGGAGTAGCGGGATTCCGGGGCGAAGAAGCCGATGGAGTTGTAGCCCCAGTAGTTGCGCAGGCCCTTCTCGATGAGGTGGCGATCGTCGATGAAGGCATGCACCGGCATCAGCTCGACGGCGGTGACCCCGAGGTGCAGCAGGTGCTCCAGCACCGGCCGCGTGGCCAGGGCGGCGTAGGTGCCCCGCAGGGCCGGCGGCACGTCGGGGTGGAGGCGGGTGAAGCCGTTGACGTGGAGTTCGTAGATGATGGTCTCGTGCCAGGGCGTCCGGGGCGGCCGGTCGTCCCCCCAGGTGAAGGCGTGGTCCACCACCCGGCACTTGGGCATGCCGGCGGCGCTGTCCCGGCGGTCGGGCGCCAGGTCCTCCTGGGGGCCGCCCACCCGATAGCCGAAGTGGGCGTCGTTCCAGCGCAGGTCGCCGACGATGTCCCGGGCGTAGGGGTCGAGGAGGAGCTTGTGGGGATTGAAGCGGTGCCCGGCCCGCGGGTCGTAGGGGCCATGGACCCGGTAGCCGTAGAGCAGCCCGGGGCGCGCCTCCGGCAGGTAGCAGTGCCAGATCTGGTCGGTCTGCTCGCGCAGCTCGATGCGCTGCACTTCCCGGTGGCTCTTGGGATCGAAAAGGCAGAGCTCGACCTTCTCGGCATGCTCCGAGAAGAGGGCGAAATTCACGCCCTGACCGTCCCAGGTCGCGCCGAGCGGGTACGAGTCCCCGGGCCATATGGTCATCACGTAGGGCATGTTGGCAGCTAGGAAAAATTAGAAGGGGGCGGCCATGGGTCCGGCGAAGGCTCTCGGGATGGCCGTCTGCCCGCCCGTCATCCTGCGGGTCTCCCTTTCGACGGAGAACGGCCTGCTTGGTTCTGCCTGCCTTGCCGGCAGCGGGGGAAGGCGGCGTCCGCTAAGGGCCCCAATCCGCGAATAAGGTGAATGCCCGATGGCCTTCCCCGATGCATATCCCGTAGATTCCCAGGTATTTGCACAGAGAAGGGTGAACCCCCGTGGACATGGCCTTCGACCGCCCCGGCGCACGCCAGCAAGCCCCCCTGACCCAGGCTTTCAGCCTGGCCGCCAAGCTCCACGGCGCCCAGTTCCGCAAGGGCACGACGGTGCCCTATCTGTCCCACCTGCTGTCGGTGGCGGCCCTGGTCATGGAGTACGGCGGCGACCAGGAGCAGACCATCGCCGCCCTCCTCCACGACGCCGTCGAGGACTGTGGCGCCGAGCACCTGCCGGTCATCCGCCACTGCTTCGGGGCGCGGGTGGCCCGCATCGTCAACGACTGCACCGACGCCGTGGCCAGCCCGTCCGGCCGGAAGGCCGACTGGAAGCCGCGCAAGCTGGCCTACCTCGGCCGCCTGGCCCAGGTCGAACCCGACACCCTCCTGGTTTCCGGCTGCGACAAGCTGCACAACGCCCGCTCCACGGTGCGCGACCTGCGGCACGTCGGCCCGGCGGTCTTCGCCCGCTTCACCGCCGGCAAGGAGGAGACCCTGTGGTACTACCGTGAGGTGTCGGGAATTTTCCTGGAGCGGCTGCCGGGCCCCCTGTCGAACGAACTGGCCCGCACCGTCTCGACCCTGGTGCGGGAAGCGGCGGCCGCCTGAACCCCCGGCCCCGGCGGCTCAGCGGGCCCTGACCCGTACGCCCTCGCGGACGCGGTCGTCCGGGTGGACCACCACCTGCTCACCCGCCTCGACGCCGGACAGCACCTGGGCCGCCAGGGCGTTGCGCCGGCCGATCTCGACCCGCCGCTTCACCGCCCGATCCTCCTTGACCACGAAGGCGGCCCAGCCGTCGCCGTCCCGGAACAGGCTGCTGGCGGGGATCTGCAGCACGTCCTGGCCTTCCCAGAGGATGAAGCTGGCCTCGACCCGGTAGCCGTCCCCCAGGCGCTGCCACTGCTCCCGGGACGAGGTGAAGGCGACGATGACCCAGACCCGCTGCTCTTCCACCCCCAGGGCCGAAACCTTGGTGAAACCGGCGGGCTCGACCCGGCTCACCTTGCCCTCCAGGACCCGGTCGCCGCCCCAGCGCTCGAACAGGACGCGGGTGCCGGGGCCGATGCGCACCGCGTCGGCGGACAGCACGTCCACCTCGACCTCCAGTTCCCGGGGGTCGCCGACGTCGATGAGGGGCTGGCCTGCCGCCACCGCCCCCTCGCTCTTCCTTGGGATGCGCAGCACCTGCCCGGCCACCGGAGACTTGACCAGGATGGGAGTCCCGGCCCCGCCGGTGGCGGCGAAGCGCAGCGCCGTGCGGGCGGCCTCCAGCTCGTGGCGGGCGGTGGCGACGGAAAACTGGGCCGAGCGCAACTCCGAGGCGGCCCGGTCGGATTCGGCCAGGGCGCGGTCCTCGGCCTCGACCGTGACATGGCCCTTGCTGCGCAGCTGGCGGGCCCGCTCCAGGCTCTTCGCGGCCAGGCCGGCGCCGGCCTCGGCCGCTCTCAGGCGCTGCTCGGCGGCGCCGACATTGGCCTGGGCGGCCGCCACCCGGGCCTCGGCCTCGGCACGGCGCCGCGGGTCCAGGACCTCGGAACGCAGGGGCTCGAGCTCGACCACCGGCGTCCCGGGCTGGACTGCGTCGCCCACGTCCAGGTCGATGCGCCGGGCGTAGGCGGCGACGGGGGCGGCGACGACGTAGCGGTCGATCACCCGGGTCCGCCCCTCCTGCTCGACGGTCACCCGCAGGGGGCCGCGGCTGGCCGCGCCCAGGTCCACCTCCACCGGCTGGGGCCGGAAGCCCGAGTACAGGCCCCAGGCCAGCAGGACGGCGAGGAGGCCGAGGAAGAGGCGGCGGCGCCAGGTCACGACGTTTATCATTTTTTCACTCCGCGGTCTTGAGGACGGCGATCAGGTCGAGCTGATTCAGCCGGCCGCGCACCGCCAGGCCGGAGAGCACGGCGGAAACCAGCTCCACGGTCACGGCGAAGGCATAGGTCTGGGGCACCAGCACCACCGGCACCCGGAAGAGGTCGTTCTGCATGGTCTGGGCGATGTAGTAGCACATCCACCAGCCCAGCCACAGCCCGATGGGAATGGCCACCAGGGCCAGGAGGCCCAGCTCGCCCAGGAGGATGTAGGCGATCTCGGCCCGGGTGAAGCCCAGGACCCGCAGGCTGGCCAGCTCCCGGCCCCGTTCGGCCAGGGCGATCTGGGCGTTGTTGTACACCACGCCGAAGGAAATGATGATGGCGAAGACCGTGGCCACGTAGGTGAAGAACAGCATGGTCTCGTCCATCATGCGGTTGAAGTTGCGGATTTCCTGGATGCGCTCGGCCACCCCGGCGACCCGGGGCATCCCCTTCAGGCGGGCAAAGATGTCCCCCAGGGAGCGGCTGTCCACGCTCAGGTAGGCGCCGGAGATGGTCGGCCCCTCGTGCATGAAGCGGTTCAAGGCGGCCAGGTCCATGTAGCCTGAAACCCCCAGGTATTCCTTCACCAGCCCGGCGACCACGGCTTCCCGCACAGGCCGGTTGCCCTCCAGCACTTCGACGGTGATGCGGTCGCCGGGGCCCACGTCCAGCATCTTGCCCAGGTAGTCGGTGAGGAGGATGCCCTCGGGGGGCAGGTCCACCGGCCGCAGGTCGGCGTCCAGCAGGCGCTGGATGTCCCCGCCCGGCTCGACGCCGCGGATGCTGGTGCGGTAGTCCCGGTGGCCGTGGCGCAGCCGCACCGGCACGCCCCGGAACACTTCCACCTTCTCCACCCCCGGCAGGCCGAGGAGGTCGAAGCGGGCCCGGTAGGCGGTGGGGTCGGTGAAGGTCACCGAGAGGTCCTCCCGCTGGGACATGCCGAACTGGACATGGACCATGTAGCCCACAGTGTCCCGCTGGAAGAGCCCGGTGAGGATCATGCCGCAGCCCAGGGCGATGCCGAGGACGGTCAGGGCCGACTTGAAAGCCCGGCGCTGGATGTTGCGGATGATCATGCGGGCGGGCTGGGACAGCCAGCGCTTGACCCCCAGCTTCTCGACCCAGGTCTCCCGGTAGCGGGGCGGCGGCTCCGGCCGCATGGCCGCCGCCGGGCGCAAGGTGGCGGCCCGCCAGACGGCGAAGACGGTGCCGCCCCCCGCCGCCGCCAGGCTGGCGATGGCGGCCTCGACCACGGTCCGGGGCGGCAGGCTGAACTTGAGGTAGGGGAAGTGGTAGAACTCCATGTAGAGGGCGGAAAGGCCGTGCCCCAGCCAGACCCCGAGGGCGGTGCCGCTGGCGATGCCGGCGCCGACGATGATCCCCACCAGCTTGAGGTAATGCCAGAGCACCTCCAGGTTGCCGTAGCCGAAGGCCTTGAGGGTGGCGATCTGCTCCCGCTGCATGGCCACCTGGCGGCCGATGACCACATTGAGCAGGAAAGCGGCGATGCCCATGAACATGACGGGGAAGAGCCCGGCCAGGGTCCCCAGCTGCTCCAGCTCCTGGGTCAGGAAGCGGTGGGAGCGCTGGTCCTTGCGGGCGTAGGCGCCGAGGCCGCCGTAGGGCCGGGTCAGCTCGTCCACCCGGTCGATGACGTCCTGGACGTCGGCCCCGCGGCGCAGGCCGAGGGCAAGGTCGTTGAAGGCCCCCTCCAGGTCGTACACCTGGCCGAGAGCCCGCCGCCCCATCCACATGACGCCGTAGCGCTTGGGATCGGGGAAGACCGACCCCGGCCGCTGCTGCTGGATGAATTCCGGCGACAGGGCGGTGCCCACCAGGGTGAGGCTCTGGCGGCGGCCGTTGAGGATGGCGTCGAAGCGGCCCCCGGGTTCGAGCTTGTGGGCCTCGGCGAAGGTGGTGGCGACCACCACCTCGTCCGGCCGCCCCGGCGCCGGCAGCCGCCCCGAGCGCAGGTGCAGGCGGTTGAGCCCCTGGACGCCGCTGTCCGGCAGGGAAACCATGAAGGCCGCCACCGGCTCCGGGAAGTCCGGCATGTCGAGCCGGATGTCCGCCACCACCCGGGTCTCCGCCTGCTCCACCCCGGGGATGTCGAGGATGCGCTGGCGCAGGGCCTCCGGCGCCCGCTTGAGGGAGGTGAAGACCTCGGCGAAGCGGTAGTCCCGGTAGTAGCTGTCCTGGGTGGTGCGCAGGGCCTCCAGGGTGGCCAGGAACATGACGTAGGTGCCGACCCCGCACATCACCACCAGGGCGATGGCCAGGGCCTGACTCTTCATCCGCCCCAGGTCGCGCCAG
>DATFAA010000143.1:0-45005 GCA_035255045.1 Rhodocyclaceae bacterium
CGGCCAGGAAGAGGGCGCCCCGGTGGCCGTCGGAAACCCGGTGGTCGGCGGCCAGGCTGGCAGTCACCACCGGCACGATGCCGAGGAGGCCGTCCCTGACCCAGGGCCGCGGCGCGATGCGGCCGAAGCCAACCAGGGCTACCTGGGGCGGGTAGATGACCCCGAACACCGCTTCCACCCCCTGGTCCCCCAGGTTGGTGACGGTGATGGTGGGGTCGGACATCTCGGAACTCTTCAGGGAGCCGCTGCGCACCCGCTTCACCAGGTCGCTGAGGTCCCGCATCACCTCGTCGATGGTCTTGCCGTCGACATCGTGGATGGCCGGGGCGATGAGGCCGCCCTGGCGCAGGGAGATGGCGACGCCGATATGGGCCGCCGCGGCCGGCTCGAAGGCGCCGTTGCGGAAGAAGCCGTTCATTTCCGGGTATTTGCCGAGGGCCGCGGCCACCGCCTTGAGCTGCACCGCCGCCATCAGGAGGCGTCCGGTGATGGGGCGGGCGGCGTTGGTGCGGGCCAGCCACTCCTGGGCCCGGGCCATGGGGATGGTCTCGGACAGGTAGTAATGGGGAATCTCCCGCTTCGAGCGCCCCATGGCGGCGGCGATGGCCCGGCGCATCTCCAGCTGCCGGTCGGCGGCGGGCGGCTTCTCCGCCGGCTCCGGCGCGGGCTTTTCGGCGGCTGCCCGGTCCACGTCGGCCAGGGTCACGGCGCCGCCGGGGCCGCTGCCGGCCAGCTGCTCCACATCGACCCCGAGGGCCTCGGCATGCTTGCGGGCCGCCGGGGAGATGCGCCGGCGGCCGGCCGGCGCAGCCTTCGGGGCAGCCTTGGGCGGGGCCGTCTCGCCGGGTTCCAGCACGGTCGCCATGACCGTGCCCACCGGAATCCTCTCCCCGACTTCGGTGAGCAGCTCGTGGATGCGGCCCTCGAACCAGACCTCCACGTCGACGGCGGCCTTGGAGGTGTCCACGATCGCCACCACCTGGCCCTTCTTCACCGCATCCCCGGGCTTGACCTTCCATTCCAGCAGGGTCCCCTCGTCCATGTCGGAACCGAGGGAGGGAAGCTTGAACTCAAGCATTGAGCATCTCCCGGACGGCGGCGGCGATGGTCTCCGCCTGGGGCAGGGCGGCCTCCTCCAGATGGCGGGCGTAGGGGATCGGCACCTCGGCGCTGCACAGCCGCCGGGGCGGGGCATCGAGATCGTAGAAGCTGTCCTCGACGATGCGGGCCACCACTTCCGCGGCCAGGCTGCCGGTCTTCCAGCCCTCGTCCACCACCAGGGCGCGATGGGTCTTGCCGACCGAGGCGGCGATGGCCTCGGTATCCAGGGGCCGCAGCACCCGCAGGTCGACCACCTCGGCGTCGATGCCCTCGGCGGCCAGCATCTCGGCCGCCTGCAGCGCCTTGGGCAGGCAGCCGCCGTAGGTGATGACGCTGACCTGGCTGCCGGGACGCCGCACCGCCGCGCTGCGGATGTCGCAGCGCCAGTCGGCGGGCAGCTCCCCCTCCAGGTTGTAGAGCTGGGCGTGCTCGAAGATGACCACCGGGTCGGGATCGGCCAGGGCCGGGGCCAGCATGCCCCGGGCGTCGCCGATGGTGGCCGGGGCCAGGACCCGGATGCCGGGAATGTGGGCGTACCAGTTCTCCAGGCTGTGGGAATGCTGGGCGGCCAGCTGGCGGCCGGCGCCGGTGGCCATGCGCACCACCACGGGCACCGAGAACTGGCCGCCGGACATGTGGCGCAGCACCGCCGCGGCATTGACGATCTGGTCCAGGGCCAGGAGGCTGAAATTGACCGTCATGACCTCGACGATGGGCCGCATCCCGCCCAGGGCGGCGCCGACGCCGAGTCCGACGAAGCCCAGTTCGGAGAGGGGCGTATCGCGGATGCGCTCGGGACCGAACTCGTCGTAGAAGCCCTTGGAGACGGCGTAGGCACCGCCGTAGCGGCCGACGTCCTCGCCCATCAGGAAGACCCGCGTATCGCTGCTCAGGGCCTCGTGGAGGGCCTGGCGCAGGGCTTCCCGGTAGCTCGTCTTCATGGCTCGCCCTCCGGGGTGTGGACGTCCCTCAGCAGGGTCTCCACCGGTTCCAGGGGGGCGGCTTCGGCGAACTTCACCGCCGCCGCCACCTCGGCCTCGGCCGCCGCCTCCAGGGCGCGCAGTTCGGCGTCGGTCAAGCGTCCCTCGGCCCTGAGGCGGGCCGGGAAGGTGTCCACGGGATCGCGCTTCTTCCAGGCCTCGATCTCGGCCTTGTCCCGGTAGAGGTCGGGATCGAACATGGAATGGGCCCGGAAGCGGTAGGTCTGCAGTTCCAGGAAGAAGGGACGGCCTTCCTCCCGGACCCGGGCGGCCGCCTCCAGGGTGGCGGCGTGGACGGCCAGCACGTCCATGCCGTCGACCTTGGCGGTGGCCATCGGGTAGGCCGCGGCCTTGACGCAGAGGTCGGTCTGGGCCTGGGCGCGGTGCAGGGCGGTCCCCATGCCGTAGAAATTGTTCTCGCAGCAGAAGAGAACCGGCAGCTGCCAGAGGGCCGCCAGGTTCATGGTCTCGTGGAAGACGCCTTCGGCCATGGCGCCGTCGCCGAAGAAGCAGGCGGTGATGCCTTCCCGGCCCTGCATCTTGTCGGCCAGGGCGAGCCCGGCGGCCAGGGGCAACCCGCCGCCGACGATGGCGTTGCCGCCGTAGAAGCGGGTGGCCTGGTCGAACAGGTGCATGGAGCCGCCCCGGCCGCCGGAGCAGCCGCTGGCCTTGCCGAACATCTCGGCCATGATGGCGCCCATGGCGATGCCCCGCACCAGGGCGTGGCCGTGCTCCCGGTAGGTGGCGACGATGTTGTCCCCCGGGCCGAGGGCGTGGAGGACGCCGACGGCACAGGCCTCCTCGCCGATGTAGAGGTGCAGGAAGCCGCGGATCTTGGTGGCGCCGTAGAGCTCGGCGCACTTCTCCTCCAGGCGGCGGATGCGCAGCATGTCGGCCAGGAGGCGGTGGGCGAAGGCCTTGCCGGCGGCGGGAGTGGTCATTCAGCCTCCGCTTTCCAGGGTCGAGGTGTCGCCTTCCGGCAGACCCAATTCCCGGGCCTTGAGGAGGCGGCGCATGATCTTGCCGCTGCGGGTGCGGGGCAGGACGGCGACGAACTCGATTTCCTTGGGCGCCACCGCCGCCCCCAGTTTCTTGCGGGCGTGGCCGAGCAGCTCCCGGCGCAGGGCCTCGTCGGGACTGTAGCCCTGGCGCAGGGAGACGAAGGCCTTCACCACCTCGCCCACCATCTCGTCGGGCTTGCCGATGACCCCCGCCTCGGCCACCGCCGGGTGCTCCATGAGGGCGCTTTCCACCTCGAAGGGCCCGATCAGGTGGCCGGCGGACTTGATGACGTCGTCGGCCCGCCCGACGAACCAGTAGTAGCCGTCGGCGTCCCGGCGGGCGAGGTCGCCGGTGAGGTACCAGTCGCCGGCGAAGCACTTGCGGTAGCGCTCCTCGTTGTCCAGGTAGCCCCGCAGCATGGAGGGCCAGCCGCGCTTGAGAGCCAGTTCGCCTTCGACGTCGGGGCTATCGACCACCTCCAGGACCCCATCGGCGCCCTTGCGCACGATGGCCGCCTCGATGCCGGGCAGGGGCCGCCCCATGGAGCCGGGCTTGATGTCCTGGGCCGGGGTGTTGGCGATCATGATGCCGCCGGTCTCGGTCTGCCACCAGTTGTCGTGGATGGGCAGGCCCAGGCCCTCCAGGCCCCACCACACGGCTTCCGGGTTAAGGGGCTCGCCGACGCTGGCGACGAATCGCAGGTTGGGAAAGGCATATTGCCGGGCCATGGCGGCGCCGGCCTTCATCAGCATGCGGATGGCCGTCGGCGCCGTGTACCACACCGACACCTGTTCTTCCTGGAGGATGCAGTACCAGCGCTCGGCGTCGAAATCGCCGGCATCGACAATGGAGGTCACCCCGTGCAGCAAGGGCGCGATGATGCCGTAGGAGGTGCCGGTCACCCAGCCCGGATCGGCGGTGCACCAGAAGATGTCGTCCGGATGGAGGTCGAGGGCGTACCTGCCGGTGGCCCAATGGGTCACCACCGCCCCGTGGACATGCATGGCGCCCTTGGGGGTGCCGGTGGTGCCGCTGGTGAAGTGGAGGAGGGAGAGGTCCTCCGGACCGGTGGGGACGATGTCGAAGCGCTCGGAAGCACCGGCCAGCAGGCGCCCGAGGTCGTGGGTGCCGGGGATGTCGGTGGCCTCGCCCTGGTCGCCCACCACCAGCACATGGCGCAGGCTGGGCAGGTGGTCGCGGATCTTCGCCACCTTGCGCTCGTAGAGGGAGGCCGTGGTGACCAGGGCCGTGCCGCCGCCGAGGTTGATGCGGGTGGCGATGGGCTCGGGGCCGAAGGCGGAGAACAGGGGGGAGACCACCGTGCCGTTCTTGAAGCTGCCCAGCACGGCGATGTAGAGCTCGGGGATGCGACCGCTGAGGACGAAGAGCCGGTCGCCCTTGCCGATGCCGAGCTGCCGCAGCACGTTGGCGAAGCGGTTGGTGAGGGTGGAAAGCTCCCGGAAGGTCATGTCCCGGCTGCCGTCCTCGGCCAGGAAGCGGAAGGCGACATGGCCGGCCCGCTCGCCGCCGGCGTGGCGCTCGACCGCCTCGTGGGCGATGTTGAGGCCGCCACCGGGCAGGCCGGCCAGCCGGCTGCGGGCCGCCGCCCAGGAAAAGGCAGCCCGTTCCGCCGCGTAATCCGCCAGGTTGGGCGGCACCCGCAGGTCCGCGGCGCTCTTTCGGATGATCCTTGGACGCTCCACCATTTCCTCTCGGTCTTGGAGGCTGTCCTAGAAAAATAGTCCCAATTCCGGCCCAGGGCAATCGGTGCGCACCGGCCGGCCCGGCCGCTCCCGGCAGCAAGCCGTCGCCATGTTGGTCTAAGCTGGAAATGGATCGTTGCCACCAGGAGTCCCACCATGAGCCAAGAGATTCCCGAAACCATGCCCGACTACGACGAAACGCGGATCACCGAACGCCCCGATGGCTTCTACTGGCAATCGCTGACCGGCGGCCGCGAGTACGGGCCTTTCCCGACCCTGATGGAAGCCGTCCAGGACATGCAGTACAACGACGAGGGCGACGGCGACATCGAGCCGGAAGAGAGCCTGGAGGAAGCGGAGCGGGACATCGGCATCGCCGATTGGATCGACGAGGAGACCGGGCAGCCCGGCGAGGACAACGCCCCTCGGCTGGACCAGCACTGATGCCCGTCCACAACGCCGACATCGCCGCCGTCTTCGACGAGATCGCCGATCTCCTCGAACTGGAGGACGCCAATCCCTTCCGCATCCGGGCCTACCGCAACGCCGCCCGGGTGGTGGACGGGCTCGGCCAGGACCTCCGGGCCATGGTGGCGGGGGGCGAGGATCTGACTGCCCTGCCGGGTATCGGCAAGGACCTGGCGGCCAAGATCGGCGAGTTGGTGGGCACCGGCAAATCGAGCTTCCTGGAGCGCCTGCGGGGCGAGGTGCCCCCCGCCATCGCCGAACTGCTGCACATCCCCAACCTGGGCCCCAAGCGGGTGCGCAGCCTGTGGCACGACCTCGGCATCCAGACCGTCGCCCAGCTGCGGGAAGCCGCCCGGGCCGGGCATATCCGGGAGCTGCCGGGGTTTGGGGCCAGGTCGGAGACGAAGATCCTGGAGGCGGTGGAAGCCCGCCTCAGCAAGGACAGGCGCTTCAAGCTCGCCACCGCCGCCCAGTACGCCGACGCCCTGGTGGCCCACCTGGAGGCGGCGGCCGGGGTCGAGCGGGTGGTGGTGGCGGGAAGCTACCGCCGCCGGCGGGAAACCGTCGGCGACCTGGACATCCTGGTGGTGGCAGCGCCGGACAGCCGGGCCATGGCCGCCTTCACCGGCTACGACGAGGTGGGGGAAGTGCTGGCCAGCGGCCCCACCCGGGCCAGCATCCGGCTGAAGAGCGGCCTGCAGGTGGACCTGCGGGTGGTCCCGGCCGAAAGCTACGGCGCCGCCCTGTGCTACTTCACCGGCTCCAAGGCCCACGGCATCGCCCTGCGCGGCCTGGCCCAGGAGAAGGGCCTCAAGATCAATGAATACGGCGTCTTCAAGGGCCAGAAGCGGATCGCCGGCGACAGCGAGGAATCGGTGTACCGGGCCGTCGGGCTGCCCTACATCCCGCCCGAGCTGCGGGAGGACCGGGGCGAGATCGCCGCCGCCCGGGAGGGCCGCCTGCCCCGGCTGATCGAACTCGGCGACCTGAAGGGCGACCTCCATGCCCACACCTCGGCCACCGACGGCCACGACCGCCTGGAGGACATGGCCCGGGCCGCGGCCGCCGCCGGGCTGGAATACCTGGCCATCACCGACCATTCCCGGCGCCTGGCCATGGCCCACGGCCTCGACGCCGAGCGCCTGGCCCGCCAGATGGACGAGATCGACCGCCTGAACGAGACACTGGCCGGCATCCGCCTTCTCAAAGGCATCGAGGTGGATATCCTGGAGGACGGCGGCCTCGACCTGCCGGATGCGGTCCTGGCGCGGCTGGACGTGGTGGTGGGGGCCGTCCATTCCCACTTCGACCTGCCCCGGGACAGCCAGACCGAGCGCATCCTGCGGGCCATGGACCATCCCCATTTCACCCTCCTGGCCCACCCCAGCGGCCGACTCATCGGCGAGCGGGAGGCCTACCTGGTGGATATGCCCCGGATCATCCGCCACGCCCGGGAGCGGGGCTGCTGGCTGGAGCTCAATTCCCACCCGGAACGCCTCGATCTCCTCGACACCTGGTGCATGGCCGCCAAGGCCGAAGGCGTGCTGGTGGCCATCGATTCCGACGCCCACCGGACCGGGGATTTCGCCAACCTGCCTTTCGGCATCGGCCAGGCCCGCCGGGGCTGGCTGGAGGCCGGGGACGTCGCCAATACCCACTCCCTGGCCCAGCTCGGGAAACTGCTCGGGCACCGCCTGGTCAAGGCTGCAGGCACCCGGGTCAGGGCCTAGCCAAGGCCCCGGAAGGCGGAATACCGGCGGCAATCCGGCGGAATACGAGGACTCCCGTATATCCGGCCCTCGTGCCGGCGGCTAGATTCCTGATTTATCCATCCTGGAGACGGGCAACCGGGAACATCTGCGGCCTGTCCGGCTCCCAGGTCCATCAACCATCTGTGGAGAATCGCCATGGCCAATATCACCCGCTTCGACCCCTTTACCGATCTGGCTCCCTTCGGCCGGGAGTTCTTCAAGAATTTCTCCCTCCAACCCCTGTTCCGCGGCATGGAAATGGAACCGGAAATCCGCATGGACATTTCCGAGGACGAAAAGGCCTATGCCATCAAGGCCGAGATTCCCGGCGTGAGGAAGGAGGACATCAAGGTCTCCGTCAACGGCAACATGGTTTCCATCAGCGCCGAGGTGAAAAAGGAAACCGAGGAGAAGGAAGGCCAGAAGGTCATCCGCAGCGAACGCTACTACGGCCGGGTCGCCCGCAGCTTCAGCCTGGACGAGGAAGTGGACGAGGGCGCCGCCCAGGCCAAGTACAGCGACGGGGTACTGGAACTGACCCTGCCCAAGAAGCCCGGCGCGAGCAGCAGGACCATCAAGATTTCCTGAGCCGGAGGGCGCCGTGCCCGGCAACCGCCCTCGCTCCGGCGCGGGCGGCGGCGAGCGCTGGTCCCGGAAGGTCACCGAAACCAGCAATGCCCTGGACCTGGAGCCCAGCGTCTTTGCCCTCGACGACCCACGGGAGATCGCGCTCTCCCTCCGGCGTTCCGCCGAGGGCAGCCGGCGCCGCAAGACCGACCCTTTCCGCTCGGCCATGTCGATGCTGAATTTCTACATCAACCGGGCGGGAAGGAAACTGCCGGCGGCCCGGCGCGCCTGCCTGGACGCCGCCAAGGACGAGCTGCGCCGGCTCTACGGCCGGCTGCCACCATTGGAGTAACAGCCATGCAAACCCCACTGCAAATCACTTTCCACGGCTTGCCCCATTCCGATGCGGTCGAGGCGAAGATCCGCGAGAAGGCCGCCAAGCTCGAGGAGTTCCACCCGGGCATCATCAGCTGCCGGGTCGTCGTCGAGGAACAGCGCCTCCATCACCAGCAGGGACGGCAGTTCAACGTGCGCGTCGACCTGCGGGTGCCGGGCCATGAGATCGACGTGAACCGGGACCACCACGAGGACGTCTACGTTGCCCTGCGGGAAGCCTTCGACGCCGCCAAGCGCCTGGTCGAGGACACCATCCGGGAGCAGCGCGGCGACGTCAAGACCCACGAGGAGACATCCCACGGCCGCATCGCCCGGATCGACATGGACCTGGGCCACGGCTACATCCAGACCCCTGACGGAGGCGAGGTGTATTTCAGCCGCGAGAACGTGGCGAGCCCGAGCTTCGACCACCTGCAGGTAGGCGACGAGGTGGAGTTCCTGCTGGAGGGGGGAAAGAACACCATGCTCGCCAAGCGCGTGAGCGTCGGCAAGCACCGGTTCGGCGGCTAGCCCGGACGGGGCCGGCCCGGATCACTCCTTCAGCTTGGCGCCGACGTCCTCCGCCAGCTGCAGGTGCTTTTTCAGGATCTGAAGGGTTTCGGCCGCAAACGCCTTGACATCGCCATCGGCTGCCTCATTGGCCTGCTTGCCGAAGTCCTCCACGTCCTTCTTGTGGTCCGAAACGTTGTGATCCATGAAAGCCTTGTCGAAGCGCGCCTCGGGCGTATGGCTCAGCATCTCGTTGGTCGCCTTCTGCTTGGCCGAGATGCCGGCTTTCAAGGTAATGCCTTTGCCTTTCGCGAGCGCCTCGACCTTGTCGTTGATTTCCGAGTGTTCCTTGATCATGCGCTGGGCAAATTCCTTGACGTCGGCGCTCTTCGACTTGCGGAGGGCCACCTTGCAGATCTCGATTTCGGCACGCCCGTCCTGAATGGCCTCGGTCAGGAATTTGTCCGGCGCAGCGGGGGCTGCGGCACAGAGTCCCGCGCCGAGCGCCAGGCTGCTGGCCAGGACACAGGAAGCGACGATACGGAGGGCCATGGATGCTCCTTTCGGAAATGGGCAACAGCTTGCGTTCTAGCCCATTTCCTCCTGGCCCGGTATCGGGTCGACCTGGTACTCCGTCCTGCGCGGCTCAGGCCGCTGTTAAGGGCGGGGTGACGGCCGGCAGCACCGTGCCGGCGCAGTCGCCGAAGCCGATGCGCCGCGCCCCGGGCGCCTCGCAATAGCCCCGCAGGATCACCGTATCGCCGTCCTCCAGGAAGCTGCGGGTTTCCCCGTTGGCCAGCCGCAGCTCCCGCTTGCCCCCCTGGCTGAGTTCGAGCAGCGAGCCCCCCTGGTCGGGCGCCGGGCCGGACAGGGTGCCGGAGCCCAGGAGATCGCCGCTCTGCAGGTTGCAGCCGTTTACCGTGTGGTGGGCGACGAGCTGGGCGATGGTCCAGTAGGCCGCCTCGCGGAAATTGGAGGCCATCAGGCGCTGGCCGGGATGCCCGGCCGCCGCCATGGCGGCTGTCCGCAGCCACACCTCCAGGGCTATGTCGAAGGCGCCGGCGCTGCGGTTGTCGGGGGAGTCCAGGTAGGGCAGGGGGTCCGGCTCGCCCTCCGGCCGCCGGAAGGGCGCCCGGAAGGGTCGCAGTGCTTCCAGGGTGACGATCCAGGGCGAGATGGTGGTGGCGAAATTCTTGGCCAGGAAGGGCCCCAGGGGCTGGTATTCCCAGGCCTGGATGTCCCGGGCGCTCCAGTCGTTGAGGAGCACCAGCCCGCCGACATGGTCCTCGGCCGCGGCCATGGGCACCGGGGCGCCGAGGGCGTTGGGCACGGCCATCACCGCGCCAACCTCCAGTTCGTAGTCCAGCCGGCGGGAGGGGCCGAGGCTGGGCGCGGCGTCCTCCGGCGCCTTGGTCTGGCCCAGGGGGCGGCGGAAGGATTGGCCGCTGACGCCGATGGACGAGGCGCGGCCGTGGTAGCCGATGGGCACCCAGCGGTAATTGGGCAGCAGGGGGTTGTCGGGGCGGAACAGGCTGCCCACGGTGCGGGCGTGGTGGATGCCGGCATAGAAGTCGGTGTAGTCGCCGATGGGGCAGGGCAGGCCCATTTCCACCTCGGCCAGGGGCACCAGGGCCGGCAGCAGGGCCTCGCGCCGGGGGCTGCGGTGGCGCAGGCTGAGGGAGAGGGCCAGGCGCAGGGCCTGGCGGGCCTCCCGGCCGGCCGCCAGGAAGCGGTTCATGTCCCCGGTCTTGGCCATGCCGGCCCGGGCCAGGTCTACGATCTGGTCGCCGATGGCGACGCCGATGCGCCACTCCTCCTCGCCGGGGCGCCGGAAACGGCCGAGGGGCAGGTTCTGGATGGGGAAGTCGGTGGCGGGGTCGTTGGCCGACTCCACCCAGCTCATGAGAGCCGGGTCGTGGGTCTCGTCCAGGGGCGGGATCATGGCTGCTCCCGGTTGAAGCGCCGCGGCAGTCCCTGCCAGCACTGAAAATACTCGGCCTGGAGCTGGGCGCTCTCCAGGGCCTGGCGGGTCGGGCGCAGGACGTGACGGGTCTCGAACATGAAGGCCATGGTGTCGCGGATGTAGTCGGGCCTGGAAACATCGGCCCGGCTGGCCCGCACGAAGGTGGCGGCGTCGGGGCCGTGGCCGCTCATGCAGTTGTGCAGGCTGGCGCCGCCGGGCCGGAAGCCCTCGGCCTTGGCGTCGTACACGCCGTGGATCAGGCCCATGAACTCGCTGGCGACATTGCGGTGGAACCAGGGCGGCCGGAAAGTATCCTCGGCCACCAGGATGCGGGGCGGGAAGAGGACGAAGTCGATGGCATCCACCCCCGGAGTGTCCGAGACCGACTGGAGCACCAGGAAGATGGAGGGGTCCGGGTGGTCGTAGCTGATGGAGCCGATGGTGTTGAAGCGGCGCAGGTCGTACTTGTAGGGGACATGGTTGCCGTGCCAGGCCACAACGTCCAGGGGGGAATGGTCCATTTCGGCCACCCACAGCCGGCCCATGAACTTGGCCACCAGCTCGAAGTCGCCGGTGCGCTCCTCGAACCAGGCCACCGGCGCCTGGAAGTCCCGGGGATTGGCGAGGCCGTTCGAGCCGATGGGCCCGAGGTCGGGCAGGCGGAAGGGGGCGCCGAAGTTTTCGCAGACATAGCCCCGGGCAGTGCCATCCAATAGCTCCACCCGGAAGCGCACGCCCCGGGGGATGACCACGATCTCCCGGGGCTCGGCGTCGATCAGTCCCAGTTCGGTGGCGAAGCGCAGGCGGCCCTCCTCGGGGACGACGAGCAGCTCGCCGTCGGCGTCGTAGAAGAGCCGCTGGTCCATGGAGCGGTTGGCGGCATAGAGGTGGGCGCCGCAGCCGCTCTGGCCATGGGGATCGCCATTGCCGGCGAAGGTGACCAGGCCATCGAGGAAATCCGTGGGGTCGGCGGGGAAGGGCAGGGGATCCCAGCGCAGCTGGTTGGGGGGCGTGGGGACGGCTTCGAAGTCGCCGGCGAGGAAGGGATGGGCCAGGGGCCGGAAGGGGCGATGCACCGCCGCCGGCAGGATGCGGTACAGCCAGGCATGGCGGTTGGCACCCCGGGGCGCCGTGAAGGCAGTACCGGAAAGCTGTTCGGCATAGAGGCCGTAGGGGCAGCGCTGGGGAGAGTTACGGCCCACCGGCAGGGCGCCGGGCAGGGCCTCGCTTTCCAGGTGGTTGCCGAAGCCGGACTGGTAGGAGAGGGCGCTCATTGCTCTTCCTCCTTGAGGACACCCCGGCGCATCTGGTCCCGCTCCAGGGATTCGAACAGGGCCTTGAAGTTGCCCTCGCCGAAGCCCTCGTCCCCCTTGCGCTGGATGAACTCGAAGAAGACCGGGCCCAACAGGGTCTGGGAGAAGATCTGCAGCAGGAGGCGTGGGTTGCCGCCTTCCGTGTTGCCGTCGAGGAGGATGCCCCGGGACTGCAGCGCCTCCGCCGACTCGCCGTGGCCCGGCAGGCGTTCTTCCAGCATGGCGTAGTAGGTGGCGGGGGGCGGCGGCATGAGGGGCACGCCGGCCTTCTTAAGGCGATCGACGCTGGCCGCCAGATCATCGGTGAGGAGGGCGACGTGCTGGATGCCCTCGCCATTGAATTTCATCAGGAATTCCTCGATCTGGCCGGTCCGGTTGGAGGCCTCCTCGTTGAGGGGGATGCGTATCTTCCCGTCCGGCGCCGTCATGGCCCGGGAGGTGAGGCCGGTGTACTCGCCCCGGATGTCGAAGTGGCGGATTTCCCGGAAATTGAAGATGCGCTCGTAGAAGCCGGCCCAGTAGGCCATGCGGCCGCGGTAGACGTTGTGAGTGAGGTGGTCGATGACCTTGAAGCCGTGGCCCCTCGGATGGCGGTCCACGCCCGGCAGGAAGACGAAGTCGATGTCGTAGATGGACATGCCGTCCTGGTAGCGGTCGATGAGGTAGAGGGGGGCGCCGCCGATGCCCCGGATGGCGGGCAGGCGCAGCTCCATGGGGCCGGGGGTGATGTCCACCGGCTGGGCGCCCATTTCCAGGGCACGCCGGTAGGCGGCGTGGGAATCCCGCACCCGGAAGGCCATGCCGCAGGCCGAGGGCCCGTGCTCGGCGGCGAAGTAGGAGGCGACGCTGTTGGGCTCCCGGTTCACGATGAAATTGATCTCCGCCTGGCGGTAGAGGGCCACGTCCTTGGAGCGGTGCTGGGCGACGTGGATGAAGCCCATGGCTTCGAAGGCGGCCTCCAGGACGCCGGGAGCAGGGGAGGCGAACTCGACGAACTCGAATCCCGCCAGCCCCATCGGATTGTCGAACAGGTCGGCCATGGCAAGTCTCCCGTGATGAGTCACCTAGGCCGCGTCCGGCTGGTTGCCGGGAGCGGCGCGCTGGAAAGCTTCCAGCGCCATGCACTGGTCGTAGATGCCCATGACCGTGGGTACGCGGTCCAGGCGGCAGGCGAAGCGCTGGGCATTGAACACCTGGGGCACCAGGCAGCAGTCGGCCAGGGTCGGGGTATCGCCGTGGCAGAAGGCGCCGGTGCGGCGGTCGTCGGCCAGCAGGCGTTCCACGGTTGCCAGGCCCTTTTCCACCCAATGGCAGTACCAGGCGTCCTTGGCCGCCGGGTCGATCCCCAGGGTATCGGTGAGATACCTCAGCACCGACTGATTGTTCAGTGGATGGATTTCGCAGGCCACGGCCAGGGCGATGGCGCGGATGCGGGCCCGGTCGGCCGCTGCGCCGGGCAGCACGGGCGGGCGGGGATGGAGTTCGTCCAGGTATTCGACGATGGCCAGGGACTGGGTGATTATCCGGCCATGGTCGTCGAGGGCCGGGACCAGCCCGGCGGGATTGACCGCCAGATAGCCGGGGGCACGCTGCTCCCCTTGCACCAGATGGACCGGTACCGTCTCGTAGGGGATGCCCTTGAGATTGAGGGCGATGCGCACCCGATAGGTCGCGGAACTGCGGAAATAGCCGTAGAGCTTAAGCACGGGGCGTCCTCCCTCAAGACCGAAGCCGGCGCAAATTGGACCGGTATTGACGGATGGAATTCGATTCGAACGAGCGCGCGGCCCGGGAGTCCTAATGCTGTCAGCTTTCCCGGTGGGGACGACCATGCTTGGTGCCCATTCCGACATTCCCTTGCGCGGAGACTATTCCCGCGCCCGGGAGGACTACACGGTGGATCAGCATCTGGACCACTACAGCGCCACCGACCGGGAGGTCTGGCAGCAGCTGGTGACCCGACAGACGGAGATCGTCCGGCGCCATGCCTGCGCGGAATTCCTCCGGGGCATGGCGGCCATGGAGATTCCCCGGAGAATTCCCCGGCTGGAGGAGGTCAGCGACTTCATCTCCCGACGCACCGGCTGGCGGCTGGTGCCGGTGCCGGGCTTCATCCCCGATGCCGCCTTCTTCAGCCATCTGGCGGCGCGGCGATTTCCCGTCAGCGTCTGGGTGCGCCGGCCGGAGGAGATGGACTACCTGGTGGAGCCGGACCTGTTCCATGACTTCTTCGGCCATGTTCCCATGCTCCTCGACCCGGTCTTCGCCGACTACCTGGTCGCCTACGGCGCCCGCGGGCTGGAAGCGGCAGACTGCCCCGGCCTGGCGCGTCTGGGGCGGCTGTACTGGTACACGGTGGAGTTCGGGCTCATCCACACCCCCGAGGGGCTCAAGGCCTATGGCGCCGGGATGCTTTCATCGAAGAGCGAGACCGTGCATTCGGTGGAGAGCCCGCAGCCCCATCGGGTGTGGTTCGACCTGCGACGGGTGATGCGCACCGAGTACCGCATCGACGACTTCCAGAAAACCTACTTCGTCCTGCCGGACTTCGCTGCCTTGTTCGCCGCCATAGATGAGGACTTCCCCTTGCTGTACGCCAGCCTCGAAGGCGGGCCGGATATCGATCCGGCAACAGTGGAAGCCGGGGATCGGCTGTACGAAGGTGCCCCAGAATGAGCCTAATCCCGGGGGCTCCCCGGTTTGATAGCTCAATACGATAGTTTACATAATACCAATTATGCGCTTATTGACTGCGGGATGGCCCGGACGATTTACACCGTTCAACCCATTCCCCCTCAATGCCATGCTGCATATCCTAGGCCCCGGTTTGGAAGTCCTTCTTTCAAATACCGGAGACCAGAATGGCCACAGCTATCTTGCGGTACATATCGGTCGGCTTCACTGTCCCACTCGCAGCGGCTGCCTGGGGCGACACGATGTACATGTTCTCGCGGCAGGACGGCGGCGTGTACTTCGGCAACCTGCCAACGGCCCATCGCTTCGCCGCCTACATCAACTCCGGGCGTATCAGCCGGCCGCCGAAACCGCTGATTCCCGCGGTTGCTCCGATCAACATCAACGCCATCCGATCGGAGAAATCCCGCTACGACTCACTGGTGGACCAGGTTGCCCGGGGCTACCAGCTGGACAGCAATCTGCTCCATGCGGTGATTTCCGTCGAATCCCGCTACAACCCCAATGCGCTTTCCCCGGCCGGAGCCGCCGGGCTCATGCAGCTGATGCCGGCGACGGCCAAGCGCTACGGCGTCGATGACGCCCTCGACCCGGAACAGAATCTGCATGGCGGCGCCAAGTATCTGCGGGATCTCCTGGGCATGTTCGGCAGTGATATCCGCCTCGCCCTTGCCGCTTATCACGCCGGCGAAAACGCCGTGACCCGGTATCAGAACAACATCCCGCCCTTCCAATCCACCGTCGAATTCGTGGCCAGGGTCTTGGACGCCTACAACAGGTACCGGGGCAATCCGCGGCGCTGACCCCGTCCGGAGGGACAGGCCCCATTCCATGCTGTCGGTCTACTCGGGGACGGCGAACACAAAAATTTGGGGGTTTTTGCCCATCGATATTATTCGCCCCGACCATTAAGGTATTGCCTGGGCTGCAATACGGTGAATGGCGCAGGTGCCACGCCGCGGTTGCCTTGTGCTTGGGATGCCAATAATTCGACGTTTGACCTCGGGGAGATGGTTGTGAACCTGCACCTGCCTCAGCGGGCAGCCAGGGCGTGCGCGGCTTTGGATATGGCCTCGGAAAAGACCGACAACGACCGGGGCCACCCTTGATCCGTCGGTTCCGACAGGCAATCGCCTCTTGCCACCGCCATTCCGCTTGGCACATACTGCTTGTCCGCCGCTGTTTTCCAGGGCGGCAGAAACGTCGGCCGGGTTTGGTTACGGTCTGATGGCGATCCTGACACCATGAGTCGGCACCCGCTCCCCTCCTCCCTCGTCGCCCTGTATGGCGTCGCAGCCGCCTGCTTTGCCCAGTCGGCGGTTGCATATGGCATCGCCGAGCCCTGGAGTCCGTTGTGGTGGCTCGCCAATGGCACCTTCGTTCTTTTGCTCCTGGTGAGCGGACGCGTCATTCAGGGTCTTCTGTCGGCCCGCTCGTTGCCGGCACAGGGCGGCGATGATATTGCCGCGGTAGAGCCCCCCCAGGCCGACGCCCTTCCCTACGCAGCCCTGGTGGAAGCCGAGCAGGCCAACGCCGCCTTGAGCCGCCAGGTCATCCTCGCCGACCAGGCCAAGAGGCAGTTCGAATCCGTATTCGCCCTGGCCCCCGACGCGACGCTGATCGTCAGCGCCGACGGCAGCATCCTGAAGGTCAATGAAAGAGCTCGCAGCCTGTTTGGCTATGGCGAGGAGGATTTCTCCGGATTGAAGGTGGAGGACCTCATACCCGGCCAGTATCGCCATGTCCATGAGCGGCACCGGGAAGGCTATCAGCACGCTCCCGAAGCGCGCATGATGAGCCACCGCTTCATCCTCCCCGGCCTGCGCCGGGACGGCAGCACCTTTCCGGCCGAGATCAGCCTCGGCCCCCTGGAGTTCGACGACCAGCCCTGCGTCGTCGCCAGCGTCCGCGACGTGACCGAATCGCGGCGGATCGCGGACCACATCAAGCAGAACGAGCAACGGTTCCGGGGCATTTTCGACCACGCCCCCATCGGCATGGCCCTCACCGATCTCGAGGGGCGCCTGGCGGAGGCCAACGAGTCCCTGTGCAAGCTGCTCGGGTACAGCCATGACGAGCTGGTGGGCAAGCGCTTCCAGGACATCACCCACCCGGACGACGTGGCCTTCAATGTCTCCCAGTTCGAACGGATGGTGGCCGGCGAACTGGACAATTACCGCATGGAGAAGCGCTACCTGCACCGGGACGGAACGCCGGTCTGGACCCTGCTCAGCATTTCCCTCCAGCGGGACGCGGAAGGGCGGCCCCTCCAGATACTGTCCCACATCATCGACATCGGGGGCATGAAGGACGCCCAGCAGGCCCTGGCGGAGAGCGAGGTGCGCCTGCAGCGCGTCCTGGAAGGCAGCAACGACGGCTTCTGGGATCGCCACATCCCTACCGGGACCACGACCTTCAGCCCGCGCTGGGCCACCATGCTCGGCTACGACAGCAGCGAGATCGCTCCCAATGTGAGCAGTTGGGAGAAGCTGGTTCACCCCGACGATCTCGCCATGTGCCGGCGCATCCTCGCCGAACACCTGTCAGGGGAGCGCGACCGTTACGAGGCCGTCTACCGCATGCGCCACCGGGCCGGACACTGGGTCTGGATCCTCGCCCGGGGCAAGGCCTACGAGTGGGACGAGGCCGGCACTCCCTTGCGCATGGCCGGCACCCACACCGACGTCACCGTCCGGCAATTGACGACGGAGGCCCTGCGGCTGCGGGAACGCACCCTCAAGGCCGTCCTCGAGGCCCTGCCCATCGGTGTCTGGATCGCCGATGCCAATGGGCGGATCACCTCCGCCAATGCCGCCGCCCTGGCCATGGGGCCTGGGGTGCGCTACCGGGCCCTGGCCGACGATCGGCCCACGGACAGCGGCTGGGGCGACGGCCCGCGCACCGTGACACCCCACGACTGGGCCCTCGCCCACGCCATCGAGCGGCGGGAGAAGATCCGGGACCAGTTGGTCGAAATGGAATTCGCCGACGGCAGCAAGAAGACGGTGCTCAATTCCGGCCTGCCCATCCTGGACGAGGAAGGAAATCCCCTCGGCGCCATCGCCGTCAACCAGGACATGACCCAGTGGCTGAAGCTGGAGCAGGACCTGCTGCGCCGCACCCACCAACTGGAAGAGAGCAACCGGGAGCTGGAGCAGTTCGCCTACGTGGCGTCCCATGACCTGCAGGAACCCCTGCGCAAGGTCAGCAGCTTCGCCCAGCTCTTCGCCAAGAAGTATTCGGATCGCCTCGACGAGACCGGCCACGCCTACATCAACTTCATGGTGGACGGAGCCAGCCGCATGCAGATCCTGGTGGACGACCTCCTCCACTACTCCCGCCTGACCCGGGGCGACCGCTCCCATCGGAAGGTCGACATGGACGGCGTGCTGGCCGGCGTGCTGGCCGACCTGCAGCTGATGATCCGGGAGGCCGACGCCAGCATCCAGACGGGCCCCATGCCCGTCATCGTCGGGGATGCGGGCCAGTTGCGCGCCTTGGTGCAGAATCTCATCAACAATGCGGTCAAGTACCGTGCCCCGGAGCGGACGCCGGAGGTCCATATCGGCGCCAGCGTCCAGGGCGGCGAGGCCACTTTCTGGGTCCGGGACAATGGCATAGGCATCGACCCCCGCTACTTCGACAAGATATTCGTCATCTTCCAGCGGCTCCACGCCCGCAGCGAATATCCGGGCACGGGAATCGGGCTCGCCATATGCAAGAAAATTGTGGACAATCATGGCGGTCGCATCTGGGTGGAATCCAGCCCGGGCCAAGGAGCGACCTTCTTCTTCACGATGCCGACTGGTGAGGCCCGGAAATGATGAATCCCATTCAAATCCTGATGGTCGAAGACGATCCCGGCGATGTATTCCTGATCCGGGAGGCACTGAAGAGTTCGAAGCTGCGCTTCACCGTCCACCACGCCGACAACGGCGAAAAGGCCCTCGATTTCCTCCATCGCCGCCCGCCCTTCGAGTCCGCCCAGCGGCCCGACCTGATCCTGCTGGACCTCAACCTGCCGCGGGTCAACGGCATCGAAGTGTTGCGCGACGTGAAATCCGTGCCGGAGCTCAGCGCCATCCCGGTGATCGTGCTGACCACCTCCAAGAGCGAAGCGGACGCCAACCTGTGCCGGCAGCTGGGAGCGAGCGATTTCATTTCAAAGGCGCCGTCCTTCGAGGAGTTTCTCGCGGTCGGCAAGGTAATCGAAAATTTCTGGCTGGAACGGCCAAATCCTCTTGGAGACTAGACGATGGACCGGCTGAAGATCCTTCTGCTCGAAGACGACCCGGGTGACGCTTTCCTTGTCCGCACCTACCTGAGTGAAGCGTGGTCCGGGTCGCCCCTCGACTGCCGGCAGGCCGTCCGCCTTTCGGAAGCCCTGGAACTGCTGCAGAAGGAGCATTTCGACCTGGCCCTCTGCGACCTCTCCCTGCCCGACGCCCACGGCATCGACCCCATCGTCCGCCTGCGCCAGGAAGCGGCGGAAGTCCCCATCGTCGTCCTCACCGGGCGGGACGACCCGGAATTCTCCGTACGGCTCATCGAGCGCGGCGTCCAGGACTACCTGGCCAAGAGCCGGCTCAACGCCAACGACCTGAGCCGTGCCATCCGCTATGCCCTGGAACGGCACAAGCTGTGGACCCAGCTGCAATCGGCCATGCGCCGCGAACAGCTGCGCCGGCAGATCCTCACACGCATCGCCGAGGATGCGCCCCTGGCGGAGACCCTGGCCGAACTGGGCACTGCCCTGGAGCGCCAGAGCGGCTGCGACTGCGGCATGGCCCTCATTCCCTTCGAGGACACGAGCGACTGGATCGTCTGGCCCGAACACCGCCGCGGCATCGGCCAGCGGGCGCGTGACATGCTGCTCGCCTGCCTGGCCGATCCGGCCGGGATGGAACTGCGGGGACCCGACCAGGAGGCCGAGGACCAGGATGGCGTGTTCTTCTTCCCCATCCGCAGCGGCAGTGGCCAGCTCCTCGGCCAGATGGCCCTGCAGCCCCACACCCCCGGCGACCATCAGATGGCCCTTCAGATCTACTCTGAACTCGGCGTCGCCATGGCGGCCCTGGCCATCCAGCGCTACCGGGCCGAGGAGAGCCTGCGGCGCTCGGAGGAGGAACTGCGCCAGCTCTCCGGCCAGCTCATGAGCATCCAGGAGACCGAGCGCAAGCGAATCGCCGCCGACCTCCACGACGGCATTGGACAGTCCCTCAGCGTCATCAAGCTCTCCATCGAACAGGCCGCCTACAACCTCTCCAACGGCAACAGCCGGGAGTCCCTGGAAGCCCTGCACCAACTGGCCCCCCGGGTGAAGGACGCCATCGTCGAGATCCGGCGCATTTCCATGGACCTGCGGCCATCGACTCTGGACGACCTCGGCATCCTGCCCACCCTCTCCTGGTTCTTCCGGGAGTTCGAGGCGGCCTGCCGGGGCATCACCGTGGAGAAGACCATCACGGCCGTGGAATCCGACATCCCGGCGGCGCTTAAGGTGGTCATTTTCCGGATTCTCCAGGAGGCCACGAGCAATATCGTCAAGCATGCCGAGGCCAACCAAATCCGCTTCGGCCTGGAAAAGGACGGCTCGACGCTCATCTTCAGGATCGAGGACAACGGCAGGGGCTTCGATGCCCAGGCCTTCCACGAAACCCCTTCCGAAGGCCTCGGACTGCGCGGCATGCAGGAACGGGCGCGCCTGTCGGGCGGCGCCTACCAGATGAAATCCGTCCGCAACAAAGGCACCAGCATCCGCATCACTTGGCCGCTGCCCCAGGCTGCCGCCTGACGCGGCCATCGGGTCCCCTCTGCGCACCGGAGGCCATTCCTCCGGCGCGGAGGGGCCATACCCCCGCCAAATCCGCCCCAGCAGTGGAATCCGCAAATTTTTCTGCGGCTTTCTGACGGCCAAAATACAGCCTTGCCTGTATCCGGCAATAGGGTGAATATCCCAGGGCAAATTCCAAGGGCAATCAATACAGTGATGCCTGAGGACCGCTTGCCGGCCCTTCGGTTTCATTCACAGCCAAGCCGTTCCAGCAGGCGTGCCCGCCTCGCGGCAATGGCGATTCATAACAAGATCGGATTCCTACCCAAACAGGCAAGGCATGTCGCACAACCAGGCCCGCAACCATCCTGCATCGCCAAATCGTCTTCGCCGGGGATTCACCCTGCTGGAACTGCTGGTGGTCATGGTCATCATCGGGCTGCTGGTGGGATATGTCGGCCCCCGCTACTTCTCCCAGATCGGTAAGTCAGAGGTCAAGGCGGCGCGGGCCCAGATCGACGGCCTGGAAAAGGCCCTGGATCAGTATCGCATCGACACCGGCCACTACCCGAGCCAGGAGGCCGGACTCGCCGCCCTCGTCACCAAGCCTTCCAACGAACCGAAATGGAACGGCCCGTACCTCAAGAAGGCCGTTCCCGCCGATCCCTGGGGTAATGCCTACGTCTACAAGATGCCCGGCGAGCACGGGGAGTATGACCTCATTTCCTACGGCAAGGACGGCCAGCCCGGCGGGACCGGGGAAGCCGCCGACATCACCAACTGGTAGTGCGATGCCTGCCCAGACCAACCTCATTTCCCCATTGCGCCGCATCAACTGACAGGAGACCCATCGTGTCCGACCTCTGGCCCGAACTGTTGCGCATCACCCTTTGTCCCGATCAGGTCATCCTGGAGCGCGGCAAGCTGGTCGTCAGTCGTGCAGGTGTGGAGCCCCGCTATTTCGAACCGGAAGTCGTCCCGGTGGAGCCGCGCCACGAACCCGCCCTGTGGGCCGCGCCCCTGGCTGTATTGGGGATCATCCTGGATGGCCTGCCGGAGCGTCCCCACGATGCCAGCGTGATCCTGTCGAATCACTTCGTGCGCTATCCCTTCGTCAATGGTGCCAATGCCAGCGAGCCGGATTGCGCCGCGAACCTGGTCGAAGAGGCCCTGCAGCGTGCCCTCAACGAGTCGCTGCAGCAGCACCAGTGCCGCCTCGCCTCCCTGCAGCCCCGCATCGTCACCCTTGGCGAGGCCGTCGCCGACGAGTTGCAGTCGGAACCGGGATGGCTGGTGGCGATCGAACAAGGTTTGGCGTCGATCGGCCTTGTCCAGGACGGGGACTTCATCCATTTCCGCAATATGCATATGTGGCCGGCATCTTCCGTGGAGCTACTGTCGGTGCTCGACCGGGAGTCCTTCGCAGCCGGCTTGAAGAACCCGCCCCGGAATCTCGTACTCTGGATGCGGGATGAGTCCGATGAGGTGTTTATGCCCCTCAAGTCGGGATGGCAGATCACACGTCTCGGGGAAGAGCCGACGACAGCTGCGCCACACCGGAAGCCCCTCCGGCAGGTATCGCTGGCCGGCGCCCGGGCATAGGCGATGACAGGCGTTTGGAATATTCTGGCCAGTTAATATTATGAAAATAGCTTTGAATATTCACAGCCGATTATCTCGTTTAAACTCCGGCATTCTCTGGAAGTCCTGAGCTCTTCGCCAGAACCGAGGATCCGGTCGAATTACTCGCGGGAGAAATTATGAGCACGATTGAAATGCAGACAAGCACACTCACCAATGCCCAGGCAAATAGGAGGCCTGCACCGATGTCGGACAAGAAGAAGCGCATCCTCCTCGTCGAGGATCACACCATCCTGCGCGCCGGTCTACGCGCCCTGCTTTCCCAGGAAGAGGACTTCGAGATCGTCGGGGAAGCCGACAACGGCCGCGACGCCATGCATGCGGTCGGCAGTCTGCTGCCCCACGTCGTCCTGATGGACATTTCCATGCCGGGGATCAGCGGCATCGAAGCCATTCGGGACATCAAGCGGCGCTACCCGGAAACCAATATCCTGGTACTGACCATCTACAAGACCGACGAATACATCCACGAGAGCCTGAAGGCGGGAGCCAGCGGCTACATCCTCAAGGATGCGAGCCCCGATGAGCTGCGGATTGCCATCCGCAGCGTGCTGAGCGGCAAGGTCTATCTGAGCCCCGACATCTCGTCCCAGGTCATCAACGGTTACCTGGGCACCGGCGGCCGCGCCACCGGCCTGTCGAGCCCCTGGGATACCTTGACCCATCGGGAACGTGAGGTGCTGAAGCTGGTCGCGGAAAGCAAGAACAACAAGTACATCGCCGACTATCTCTGCCTGAGCGTCAAGACGGTGGAGAAACACCGCTCCAACCTCATGAAGAAGCTGGATCTGCACAACGCCTCGGCCCTGACCGCCTACGCCATCGAAAAGGGGCTCATCGCCACCCAGGGCTGATGAGGTACCGGCCACGGGCAGGTAGGGCGCCAAGCCCCGGCGCCTGCCTGCCGGCCAGGGCCCCTGCCCTATTTCACCTCGACAGTAACGGCCTTGCCGGCATGCCCGCCGGCGTGGCGCAGCAGATTCACGATATCGGAATTCTGGGTCTTGATTGCGATGTCAAGGGCGGTTTCACCCCGCTCGGTCCGCAGATTGGGATTGGCTCCCCCCGCTTCCAGCAGGGTCTTGACCACTTCGTAATGGCCGCCGCGGGCTGCCACCATCAAGGGCGTCATGCCGTTGTCGCTGACCGCATTAACGTCCGCTCCGGCCCGCATCAAGTAACGAACCGTTTCCGTGTGGCCGTTGAAGGCCGCATAGGTGAGCGGTGTCCACCCGCTCATATTCACATGGGCGCCCGCTTCCACCAGCCGCTCGACCACCTTCTGATTGCCGTTCAAGGCAGCGAAACGAAGCGCGGTATCCCCGGCGCTATTGCGGAAATTGACCTTGGCGCGCTGCGCCAGGAGCAGTTCGACCATGTCGAGGCGCCCGTCGCGGGCAGCCAGCATCAGCAGGCTGTTGCCTTCCCGGTCCGTGGTATTGACGTCAGCACCACGCCGCACCAATTCGTTCATCGTCGCCACGTCACCGGTCTTGGCGGCATTGATCAAATCGTCGTAGGTAGTGGCGCCGGCCCACAGGGGCAGCAGGGTCAAGAGCGCGATGGCGATGGTCTTTTTCATGGCAGGTCCGGCCGTCTGGCCGCTGAAAATAATCGGAAGAAATTGTCGGTGGTCGCCGCCGCGACCTCTTCGAAGGATAGACCCCGCAGCCGGGCGATCTCCTCGGCCACGTGCCGGACGTAAGCCGGCTGGTTGGTCTTGCCGCGATAGGGCACCGGGGCCAGGTAGGGGGAATCGGTTTCTACGAGGATGCGGTCCAGGGGAGCCTGACGGGCAACCTCCTTGATGGCCAGCGCATTCTTAAAGGTGACGATGCCCGAAAAGGACAGGTAGAAACCCAGGTCGAGAGCCCGGTGGGCCACATCCCAGCTTTCGGTGAAGCAGTGCATGACCCCACCGGCAGCTTCGGCGCCCTCTTCCGCCAGCAGGCGCAGGGTATCGTCAGCCGAGTCCCGGGTATGGACCACGAGAGGCTTGCCGCTGACCTTGGCCGCCCGGATGTGGTTGCGGAAGCGCTCCCGCTGCCATTCCGGCCGATCCTTCTGCCAGTAGTAGTCGAGCCCGGTTTCGCCGATGGCGATCACTTTCGGATGTTGAGCCAGGGCTACCAGGCGCTCGACGCTCGGGTCCTCCACATCCTGGTATTCCGGATGGACGCCTACGGTGGCGTAGATGTGCTCCTGCCCTTCGGCCAGCGCCAGCACCCCGGGGAAATCCTCCAGGTTGACGCCGATGCAGACGGCCACGCCGACGCCGTTGTCTTCCATGGTTGCCAGCACTTCCGTCAGGCGAGCGGCAAGATCAGGGAAATCGAGATGGCAATGGGAGTCGACTAGCAATTGGAATCCGACAGGGAAAGCTCAGAGGGTATGGGTCGGACGGGTGGATTGCATGACGCCGCCCAGCAACCCTTCGATCTTGCGGCGTGCTTCCTGGCCGCTTTCGTCATTGTTGAAATGCACACCGATGCCCTGGGCCCGCCCGTTCTGGGCGCCGGCCGGAGTCACCCACACCACTGTACCGGCGATGGGCAGCTTGGCCGGGTCGTCCATGAGGGACAGGAGCATGAAGACCTCGTCCCCGGTGTTGTAGCTGCGGGAGGTGGGGATGAAGATGCCCCCATGCTTCAACAGGGGCATGAAGGCCGCGTAGAGGGCGGATTTCGAATTGATGTTGAGCGAAAGTACGCTCGGACGCTGGAGGGTCGGCTTGGCGTCGCTCATCGCTTGATCAATTGGTCTTCACTTCGAGAACAGAGCTCGGTAATCCATGAAAAGCGTTTCCAGGAACAGGCGGGCATTGAGGGGCTGGTCCACCTGTCGTCTTTCCCGCAGCAACTTGCGGTGGAAGCCCAGGAATTTATAGACCGGGGTGTCGCCAGCAAGTTTTTCTATTGTAGCGCGCTGGCCGGAAAAATATCGCACCGGCAAGGACTGGGCGGCCATTGCGAGATCGACGGTCCACTTCTGCGTCCACTCCACCACCTGGCGGAGTCCAACCCTGCCCTTGCTGTCCTTCAGAAGCTTGTCGATTTCCGCCGCGGCCGCCAGGGCATCGCCGCGGCCGCCGGCTGCCAGGCGCTTCACCAGTTGGTCCAGCCACTGGCCCTGGCCCGACTGGGCCAGCTCCCAGGCCAGGAGCGGCGCACCGCCGGCAAGTGCCAGCCACTGCTCCGCCTCGGTCACGCCAACCGCCTTCAGGGCGGCCACCGCGTCCGCCGTGGCAGGCACCGGCACCGGCACGACCTGGCAGCGGCTACGGATCGTCGGCAGCAAGCGCATCGGTTCACCGGAAACCAATAAAAACAATGTCCCTGGAGAGGGTTCCTCAAGAGATTTGAGAAGCGCGTTGGCGGTATTCCGGTTCATCGCCTCGGTCGGATAGACCAGGATGATGCGCAGCCCTGAACGGTGGGTGCCGACATTGAAGAAGTCGTCCAGGCTCCGCACCTGCTCGATGGTGATCTGCTGGCTCGCCTTCTTTTTCCCCTCTTCCCCTTCGCCCTCGGCCTCAGCCAGGGCCTCTGGCTGCAGCAGGCGGAAATCGGGATGGTTGCCCTGGCTGAACCAGTTGCAGGCCAGGCAACAGCCGCAGGCCCGGCCATCGGCGGCGGGATTCTCGCACAGCAGTCCGGCGGCGAATTCCTTGGCCAACGCATACTTCCCGAGGCCCCGCTGGCCAGTGATCAAGAGGGCGTGGGGCATGCGCTGGCGCCGCGCCTGCAATCTGTCCCACACCGCCTGGTGAAGCTCTATGACGTTCATAAACAATTACTTGAAAGTATACATTCAAGTATCTCGCGAACTTCTTCCACGGTGCGGTCGGCGTCGATGACCCGAATCCGTTCCGGGTGGGCGGCCGCCCTGTCCAGGTAGGCCAGCCGTACCCTTTCGTGGAACTCGGCCCGCTCCTGCTCAAAGCGGTCCAGTTCCCGGGTGGCATGGGCGATGCGCTGCCGCGCCACGTCGAAGGGCAAGTCGAACAGCAGGGTGAGGTCAGGTTGCAGATGGTCGTGGACCCAGTGTTCCAGGGTCTGGAGCTTACTGCGCGCAAGTCCCCGCCCGCCGCCCTGGTAGGCATAGGTGGCGTCGGTGAAGCGGTCGCAGACCACCCATTCGCCGCGCTCCAAGGCCGGCTCGATAACCCGGGCCAGGTGCTCCCGGCGGGCGGCGAACATGAGGAGCGTCTCCGTCTCCAGGTGCATGGGCTCGGACAGCAGCAGGGCCCGCAGCTTTTCGCCCAGGGGGGTGCCGCCGGGCTCCCGGGTCACCTGCACCGTCAAACCCCGCTGCCGCAGCCGCTCCGCCAGCCATTCCACATGGCTGCTCTTGCCGGCACCGTCGATGCCTTCGAACGTAATGAATTTGCCTTTCACCGCTGCTGTCATTCCCGTGGTTTGGTCGGGACGGCTGCACAGAAGACCGCCAATCCCTGGGTGGATATAGCCCGACATTTTAGTTGAAAGCCGGCGAAGCATTGGCAATGTGTTAAATTTGCGGGTTCTCGAAAGCCACCACCAAGGGTATGGGAACGGCATGACCCTTCGCCTCGCAATCAACGGTTACGGCCGCATCGGCCGCTGTCTCCTCCGGGCTCTCCACGAGTCTCCCCTCAAAGAGAATATCGACATTGTCGCCATCAACGAGCCGGCGGACTTGGATAGCATCGCCTACCTCACCCGCTTCGATTCCACCCACGGCCGCTTCCCGGCGCCCGTCGAGGCCCGGGACAAGGCCCTCTGGGTGGCCGGACGGAAGATCCCGGTCTTCCACGGCACCGCCCCCGGGGACGTGCCATGGCGCGATCTGGGAGTCGATATCCTGCTGGATTGCTCCGGCCAGTATTCCCGCCGCCATGAACTGCAGCAGTTCATCGACGCCGGCTGCGGCCGGGTCATGCTTTCCCACCCCGGCCACAGCGCCGACGACCTGGACCGCACCGTGGTCTACGGCATCAACCAGGACACCCTGGAAGGCGCCGAGCGTCTTGTCTCGGCCGCTTCCTGCACCACTAACGCCATCGTTCCAGTCCTGACCGTCCTCGAGGAGGCGTTCGGAGTGGAGAACGTCCTCATGACCACCCTCCATTCGGTCATGAACGACCAGCCCCTCATCGACGGCTACCACGACTCCGACCTGCGCCGCACCCGGTCCGCCATGCAGTCCATGATTCCGGTCTCCACCGGCCTGGCCCGCGGCGTCGAGCGTCTGATGCCGCAGCTGGCAGGCCGCGTCCAGGCCAAGGCGGTGCGGGTTCCCGTGCTCAATGTTTCGGCCATCGACCTGGTGGTGACCCTGGGCCAGGAGGTCTCCGCCCAGGAAATAAACCTGCGCCTGGCAGCGGCCGCCACCGACCGTCTGCCGGGGCTCCTGGACTACTCGGACGAGCCCCACGCCTCCATCGACTTCAACCATAACCCCCACTCCGCCATCATCGACGGCAGCCAGACCCGGGTCTCTGGCAAGCGGCTGGCCGGCCTCCTGGTCTGGTTCGACAACGAATGGGGCTTCGCCAACCGGATGCTGGAACTCGCTTCCTACTGGGAAGCCTGCTGGAGCCGGCAGGCTGTGGCCAAAGCCGGGACGGTCACCTGCCCCCCTTCTGGTAACGGCTGACGGCCCGGTTGTGCTCCTCCAGGGAACTGGAGAAATGGCTGCTGCCGTCGCCCCGGGCGACGAAATACAGGGCGTCGCTGTCGGCCGGATGGAGGGCGGCCTGGATCGAGGCCAGGCCCGGCATGGCGATGGGCGTCGGCGGCAGGCCCGGGCGGGTATAGGTGTTGTAGGGCGTGTCGGTTGAGAGATCGCGCTTTCTGATGTTGCCGTCGAAGCTTTCCCCCATGCCGTAGATCACGGTCGGGTCCGTCTGCAGCAGCATGCCGGCCCGCAGGCGGTTGACGAAGACCGCCGCCACCAGCGCCCGGTCGGCCCCCCGCCCGGTTTCCTTCTCGACGATGGAAGCCATGATCAGGGCCTGGTAGGGATCGCTGTAGGGCAGGCCGCTGGCCCGCTGCGCCCATTCCGCTTCCAGCTTCTTCTTCAGGGCCCGGTGGGCTCGGGCGAACAGTTCCAGATCGCTGGACTGCTTATCGAACAGGTAGGTATCCGGGAAGAACAGCCCTTCGGCCCGCACAGTCCCCTCGATGCCCAGCCGCTTCAGGATGTCGGCCTCGGACAGGCCCCGGGTCTCATGGACCAGTTCGGGGTGGGCGTCGATGCGCTCCCGCCATTGGCGCAGGGTCCAGCCTTCGACCAGCGTGATCTCGCCCTGGGTCACCTGCCCCCGGGTGAGCTTCCCCAGCAGTTCCCAGGGGGTGACGCCGGCGTTGACCGAGTAGCTACCGGCCTTGATGCCGGTCTCCGCCCGGGCCGCCTTGGCCAGCAACACCAGCAGATCGGGCGGCACATTGACGCCGGCCTCGGCCATCTGGGTGGCGGCGGAGCGCAGGCTGCTGCCCGGCGGGATGCGGAAATCCACCGGTGAAGTCCGCAGGGATATCGGCTTCGTCGCCCACCAGTAGCCCACGCCGGCCACCGCGGCAGCACAGACCAACAGCATCAAAATTGATTTCAGGAGGAAGCGCAAGCTGGGACTCGGGAGCGTGGAGGGGCGATCGGTGCAGGCCGGGCCCTAACCGGGCCGGGAAAAACGGGCGATATAATAGCCCAACAACTCAACCCCAGCGAGGCGTTGCATGAACCCCAATTGGAGAAGCTTTCTTGAAACGGCCGGTGCGGTATTCGACTCCGCGACGCCGGAAGTGTTGCATTTCGGCAATGCCGCCGGCGAACTGCAAACGGCCCAGGTGGCGACTGTACTCGTTCCCCTCACCCACCTCGGCGTCATCGGGTGCAGCGGCGACGACGCCAAATCTTTCCTCCATAACCAGCTCACCAGCGACATCAATCACCTGGGCGCCGAGCAGTCCCACCACACCGCCTGGTGCACTGCCAAGGGGCGCATGCTGGCCAGCTTCCTGGCCTGGCGGGACGCCGAGGCCTACCAACTGTCCGTTGCGGCCGAATTGCTCGAACCGGTCCTGAAACGCCTGCGGATGTTCGTCCTGCGGGCCAAGGTGACCATCTCCGACCTCTCTGCCAGCCACCTGCTCCTGGGCCTCTCCGGGCCCCAGGCCGGGGATGCCCTGGCCGCCGCCAACCTGCCCATGCCGGCAGAGCCCCTGGCCACCGTGGCGGCTGCCGGCAACCGGGTCATCCGGCTCGATGCCGAGCGGTTCATCATCTGCGCCGCCGCCGAGAATGCCGGCGAAATCTGGCGCCAGCTCACCTCCATCGCCCGTCCGGCGGGCGTTCCGGCGTGGCGCTGGCTCGATGTCCGGGCCGGGTTGCCCCTGGTCACCGGCGCCACCCGGGAGGAATTCGTGCCCCAGATGGCCGATTTCGAAAAGATCGGCGGCGTCAGTTTCCACAAGGGCTGCTACCCCGGCCAGGAGGTCGTCGCCCGCACCCAGTACCTGGGCAAGGTGAAGCGCCATCTCTACCGCGTAGCCAGCGCCCCTGCCTTGAAGGCCGGGGACGAGCTGCACTGCCCGGAGAACCCGGACCAGGCCTGCGGCAAGGTGGTGATCGCCGCCCCCTCGCCCGCCGGCGGCTTCGAGGCCCTGGCGGTGATCCAGTCCAATTTCTCCCACGACGTGCATCTGGGCGCGAAGGACGGCCCCAGGGTGGAAGCCGCCGCGGTCAATCCCTGATGTGCCTCATCGTCGTCGGCTGGCGGGCGCACCCAGATTTCCCCCTGGTGGTGGCCGCCAACCGGGACGAATTCCATGCCCGCCCCACGGCCCTGGCCGGGCGCTGGCCGGACCATCCCCGGATCGTCGGTGGCCGGGACCTGGAAGCGGGCGGCACCTGGCTGGGGGTCACCGACGCCGGACGCTTCGCCGCCGTCACCAATGTACGGGAGCCGGGCAGTCCGAAGGGCAATCGCTCCCGGGGCGAACTGACCCGCAACTTCCTGCTTGGGAAAGAGGATGCCGGCGGCTACCTGGCCGGCATCGAAGGCAGCCAGTATTCCGGCTTCAACCTGCTGGTGTCCGATGGTGACAGCCTGTGGTACGGCTCCAACCGGGACGGCACGCCGCGGGAATTGCCGCCGGGCATCTACGGCCTCTCCAACCACCTGCTCGACACGCCCTGGCCCAAGCTCGTGGCGGCCCGGGAGCGCTTTTCTGCCGCCCTGCATACCCTACCGGCAAAGGAGGGACTGTTCGACATCCTGGCCGACGATGGGATCGTGGCCGATGACTATCTGCCGCAGACGGGCGTGCCCCTGGAATGGGAGCGCCGCCTGTCGGCCATCTTCGTCCGCTCCGCGGACTACGGCACCCGGGCTTCCACGGTCCTCACCCGGAGCGCCCGTGGCGTTATCCACCTGGAAGAGCGCAGCTTCGGGCCCAACGGGCGCCCCCTTCAATCTTCGGTGATCTCCACCGGCGTATAGACGGGCACCAGGTCGAAGAGCTCCACGATATCGGCATTGCGCATGCGGATGCAGCCATGGGAGCCCGGGTTGCCCATTTCCGCCAGATCCGGACTGCCGTGGATATAGATGTAGCGCCGCATGGTATCCACCGAGCCCAGGCGGTTGCGGCCGGCTTCGCAGCCGGACAGCCAGAGGATGCGGGTGAGAATCCAGTCCCGGCCGGGGTGCTGCTCGAATAGGTCGGGCGTCCAGATCTCCCCGGTCGGCCGCCGGCGGACAAAAACGGTATTTTCCGGACACCCGGCGCCGATCTTGGCGCGGATGATGTGATTGCCGCGGGGCGTCCGGTAGCTGCCCGACTCCTCCCCGGCCCCGTTCTTGGCGGTGGAGACCACGTATTCCCGTAGCAGCCGCCCGTCATCGTCGAACAGGCCCAGGCGCTGGCGGGCGATGGAGGCGATGATCTTCATTGGGCCTTGCGGCGGCGGCCGGCGAAGAAGCCGGAAAGCATCCGGCTGCACTCCTCGGCCAGGACGCCCCCCTCCACCACCGTGTGGTGATTGAGGCGCTCCACTCCGAAGAGATCCACCACGCTGCCGTGGACGCCGGTCTTGGGGTCCCGGGCGCCGTAGACCACCCGGGCGATGCGGGCGTGCATGATGGCGCCGGCGCACATGGCGCAGGGTTCCAGGGTGACGTAGAGTTCGCAACCCGGCAGGCGGTAGTTGCCCAGGTTGCGGGCGGCATCCCGCAGGGCGGAGATTTCGGCATGGGCGGTGGGATCGCTTTCGCCGATGGGGGTGTTGAAGCCCCGGCCCACGATCTGCCCGTCCCGCACCACCACCGCACCCACCGGCACTTCCCCCAGGCACTCCGCGGCCCGGGCGAGGGAGATGGCCTCCCTCATGAAAAACTCGTCGCCGAGGTCGGTGACCTCCAGCCCTTCCATCACTTCCACTGGCCTTTCCTTACGCAATCAAGGGCGGGATTCTGAACGCAATCGGGGCTGCGGACAAGCACGAAGCGGCCTCGCCGCAGCCCCTTCGGATCAGCGGCCGGCGCCGCTCAGGGCGGCGACGCGCTCCTCGATGCTGGGGTGGCTCGAGAACAGCGCGGCCCAGCCGCTGCGGGAGGGCGCGATGCCGGCGGTGGCGAGGTTCTGGGGCATGGACTGGGCCTCCACTCCGCCCAGGCGCTGAAGGGCGGAAATCATCGGGCGCGGCGAGCCGAGAAGCTTGGCGGCACCGGCATCGGCCCGGAATTCCCGCTGGCGCGAGAAGTACATGACGACCATGCTCGCCAGGATGCCGAAGACGATGTCCAGCACGATGACGCTGATGGTATAGCCGATGCCGGGACCGGAGGATTCCTCATCGTTGCGGCGCAGGAAGCTGTCCACCAGATAGCCGATGACCCGGGACAGGAAGATGACGAAGGTGTTCATGACGCCCTGGATCAAAGTCAGGGTCACCATGTCGCCGTTAGCCACGTGGGAAACCTCGTGGGCCAGCACGGCCTCCGCCTCGTCCCGGTTCATGGTGTGCAGGAGGCCGGTGGAAACGGCTACCAGGGAACTGTTCTTGGTGGCGCCGGTGGCGAAGGCGTTGGGTTCGCCCTCGTAGATGGCTACCTCCGGCATGGCGATGCCGGCGTTGCGGGCCAGGCGCTGCACCGTCTCCACCAGCCAGAATTCGGTACTGTTGCCGGGCGTCGCGATGACCTGGGCGCCGGTGGACCACTTGGCCATGGTCTTCGACATGAGCAGGGAAATGAAGGCGCCGCCGAAACCCATCACCGCAGCGAAGCCGAGGAGCAGCCCGAGGTTGAGGCCGTTGGCGGTGAGGTATCGGTTGACCCCCAGGAGGCTGGCGACGATGGACAGGGTGACCAGCACCGCCACATTGGTGAGCAGGAACAGAAAGATGCGTTTCATTTGATTCTCCTTAGGACAGAGATGCCACTTTTCGATTGGCGCGAATTGAACTGGCGATGGACAGGACGATGAGCAGAGCCCCCAGCAGGCCGGTGACCGCTTCCGGCACGTGCCACTTGATGCCGACCAGCATGATGGCGGCCAGGGCGCCGATGGCCCAGAAGGCGCCGTGCTCCAGGTAGCGGTAGCTTTCCAGGGTCCCCCGCTCCACCAGGAAGATGGTGAAGCTGCGGACGAACAGGGCGCCGGCACCGAGGCCGAGGGCGATGATTATCAGGTTGTTGGTCATGGCGAAGGCTCCGACCACGCCGTCGAAGGAGAAGCTGGCATCGAGCAGTTCCAGGTAGAGGAAGCCGCCCATGCCCTGCTTGATGATGTTCTCGCCGGCGTCGTCGCCGCCCAGCAGGGCAGCAGCCCCCTTGGCGAGGATGAACGTGACCACGCCCCAGACGCCGGCGACGATGAATTCGCCCTGCTCGGGCTGCTCCAGGAGGCGTGCGGCCAGCAGCACCGCGGCCAGGGTCAGGGCCGCCTCCACGGCTTCCAGCTTGCCGAGCCGGGTCATGGGGCGTTCGATCCACTCGAGCCAGTGGTGGGTCTTGTTGTGGGCCACGAAGAATTTCAGGAACACCATCATCAGGAAGGCACCGCCGAAGGCCGCAATCTGGTGATGGGCTCCGGTCAGCACCCGGGCGTACTCGTCGGGCCGGTTCATGGCCAGATCCACTGCGGCCAGGGGCCCGACGCCGGCCGCCAGGGCGACGATCAGCACGGGGAAAAGGAGGCGCATGCCGAAAACCGCCACCAGCATGCCCCAGATGAGGAAGCGCCGCCGCCACTTGTCGTCCCAGTTGCGCAGGATGCCGGCGTTCACCACGGCGTTGTCGAAGGACAGGGAGGTTTCCAGAACGATCAGGAAACCGACCGTCGCGGCCGCCGCCAGGCCGCCAATGGCGTAGCCCGCCATCACCGCCACCAGGCTGAAGGCTATGGAGCCTCTGAAGTGATGAATGATGTCTTTCATTGTTTGTCCCGCCGTTGGTCGATCCCGAATTCTAGGCGATGGACCGTCTTGCAAAAATACAAGTCGCCTCACCGTAACTTCGGAAAAAACAGAAACCGAACCAATCCCGGCGTCGTCAGCCTAATTCCCCAATTTTGGCTCGCTCGGCTCTCCACACGGATTTGCGAGGTTTGCGGCATCCCACGGTAAGTTGATCGGAGTCCCGCTCCAAACACTGCACGGCCACCAAGGAGAATTCAAATGACCGCAGCAGCAACCAAATCCCGTCCGGGCCGTGCCTTCGGGCCGGTGGCCGGCCGGGCTCTTCTCTTGCATCTCTGGCGACGCCTGGCCCTGCTTTCGGCTGTCGGTTTCCTGTCCGGGAACGCCCTCGCCCAGAACCCGGTGAACCTGGATGTTCCCTACGTCCCGACCCCGCAGCAGGTGGTCGATCGCATGCTCCAGATCGCCGGGGTGAAACCGACGGATCTGGTCATGGACATCGGCTGCGGCGACGGCCGCATGGTAGTGACCGCCGCCAGGGAATACGGTGCCCGCGGCTTCTGCAACGACATCGACCCGGTCCGCATTGCCGAGGCCAGGGAGAACGCCCAGCGGGCCGGCGTGACGGACAAGATCGAGTTCCGCCAGGGCAATCTGTTCGACGTGGACCTCAGCCAGGCGGACGTGCTGCCCATGTACCTGCTGGAGACCGTCAATCTCAAGCTGCGCCCCAAGATTCTCGCCACCGCCAAGCCCGGCGCCCGCATCGTCTCCCACGCCTTCACCATGGGCGACTGGAAGCCCGACTTGAGCGAGGCGGTGGATGGCCGTCACATCCACCTGTGGATCGTCCCGGCCCGGATCGACGGGCGCTGGCAGGTGCGCCAGGGGCCCGGCCAGGACAGCTTCGACCTCAGGATCAAGCAGGCCTTCCAGGAATTCACCGGCGAAGCGACCGTCAAAGGCCGCTCCCTGCCGGTGCGGGACGGCCGCATCCGGGGCACCGAGATCAGTTTCACCTACGAGCCCCAGCCCGGCCAGACCCGCACCTTCCGGGGCCGGGTGAACGGCCAGGCCATCGAAGCCATCGCTGGCGGCGGCCAGGGAGGGTTGGCCAGGCGCCCGTAACGCCATGAGGAGTGGCCCGCCATGCCCTCGTTCCCCACCGCCTCTGCTGCTGCCATGATCCCGGCCACCACCGCCCCCCGGGCCAGCCTGTCTGTCCTCGACGGGATCGCCATGATGGTTGGCATCGTCATCGGCATCGGCATTTTCAAGACACCCTCACTGGTGGCAGCCAATGTGGGAAGCGAATGGGGTTTCCTCGGCGCCTGGATCCTGGGCGGGGCCATCACCCTGGTGGGAGCCCTGGTCTATGGGGAACTGGCGGCCGCCTACCCGAGCACCGGCGGCGAATACCATTTCCTCAAGCGGGCCTTCGGCCAAGCCGTCGGCTTCCTCTTCGCCTGGGCCCGTATTTCCGTCATCCAGACCGGCGCCATCGCCGCCGTCGCCTTCGTCTTCGGTGACTACGCCCAGCAGATCCACTCCCTGGGCATATTCGGCGGCCCCATCTACGCGGGCATCGCCCTGGCCGTCCTCACCCTGGTCAACCTGGTGGGCACCGCTCCCGGCAAGACGACCCAGAACGTCTTCGCCCTCCTCACCCTACTGACCCTGGTGGCGGTCGCAGTGGCCGGGCTCAGCGCCACGGACCTGCCGCCGGCAGCCCCACCCGCGGAAGCGACTGGGGGCAGCGGCTCGGGAGCCCTGGGCCTGGCCATGGTCTTCATCCTGCTGACCTACGGCGGCTGGAACGAGGCAGCCTACCTCTCCGCCGAGGTCCGGGACGGGCGCCGGAACATGGTGCGGGTGCTGGTCCTCAGCACCGTCATCATCATTTCCGCCTACGTGCTCATCAACCTCGCCTACCTGCATGTCCTCGGCTTGCAGGCCCTGCGGCAGAGCGACGCCGTCGCCGCCGACATGATGCGCCGGGCAGTGGGTGGCAACGGAACGGTGCTCCTGAGCGCGGCGGTGTGCTGCGCTTCCATCAGCACCCTCAACGCCACCATCTTCACCGGGGCCCGCATCTACCACGCCCTCGGCGAGGACCTGGCGCCCCTGCGGCGGCTGGGGTTGTGGAACGGGGAAGGCAACAATCCGCGCAACGCCGTGCTCATGCAGAGCGGCATCGCCGCCGGCCTGATCCTGTTCGGCGCCCTCACCCACGACGGCTTCCAGGCCATGGTGGAATACACGGCGCCAGTCTTCTGGTTCTTCCTGCTGCTGGTGGGAATTTCCTGCTTCGTGCGGCGGGGCGGCTGGGATGGGACGGAACCGTTCCCCCCCCCCCTCCAGCGCCTGAAGCCTGCCGTGTTCAGCCTGACCTGCGCCTACCTGCTCTATTCGAGCCTGGCCTATACCGGCTGGGGGGCGCTGGTGGGCATCGCCGTGCTGCTGCTCGGCATCCCCCTGCTGCTCCTGGTCCGGCGCAGGCAGGGGGAAAAGGCCGTCACTCCCACTCGATAGTGGCGGGCGGCTTGCCGGAGATGTCGTACACCACCCGGTTGATGCCGCGCACTTCGTTGATGATGCGGTTGGACACCTTGCCCAGGAGGGAATGGGGCAGCTCCGCCCAGTGGGCGGTCATGAAGTCCTGGGTCTGGACGGCGCGCAGGGCCACCACGTACTCGTAGGTGCGGCCGTCGCCCATGACGCCAACGCTCTTGACCGGCAGGAAGACGGCGAAGGCCTGGCTGGTCTTCTCGTACCACTCGGCCGCCCGCAGCTCGTCGATGAAGATGGCATCGGCCCGGCGCAGGAGGTCGGCGAATTCCTTCTTGACCTCGCCCAGGATGCGCACCCCGAGGCCGGGGCCCGGGAAGGGATGGCGATAGACCATGTCGTGGGGCAGACCGAGGGCGATACCCAGTTCCCGCACCTCGTCCTTGAACAGTTCGCGCAGGGGTTCCAGAAGCTGAAGATTGAGGGTCTCGGGCAGGCCGCCGACATTGTGGTGGCTCTTGATGGTGTGCGCCTTGCCGGTCTTGGAACCGGCGGATTCGATCACGTCGGGGTAGATGGTGCCCTGGGCCAGCCACTTGGCGGCGGGCAGCTTGGCGGCTTCAGCCTGGAAGACCTCGACGAATTCCCGGCCGATGATCTTGCGCTTCTGCTCGGGATCGGAAACGCCCTTCAGGTGGCCCATGAACTGCTCGGTGGCATCGACGTGGATGACCTTGACCCCGAGGTTGCTGGCGAAGGTCTGCATCACCTGCTCGGCTTCGTTCAGGCGCAGCAGGCCGTTGTCCACGAAAACGCAGGTGAGCTGGTCGCCGATGGCGCGGTGGATGAGGGCCGCCGCCACGGAGGAGTCCACACCCCCGGACAGGCCGAGGATGACTTCGTCCTTGCCCACCTGAGCGCGGATCTTCTCCACCGCCTCGCTGACGTAGTCGGGCATGTTCCAGTCGCGGCCGCAGCCGCAGATGTCGTGCACGAAGCGGGCGACCATCTCCTTGCCCTTGAGGGTGTGGGTCACCTCCGGGTGGAACTGGACGGCGTAGAAGCGGCGGTCCTCGTCGGCCATGGCGGCCACCGGGCAGGACTCGTTGCTGGCGATGACCTTGAAGCCCGAGGGCAGCTGGGTGACCTTGTCACCGTGGCTCATCCACACTTCCAGGAGGCCGTGGCCCTGGTCGTTGGTGCGGTCCTGGATGCCTTCGAACAGCTTCGAATGGCCCCGGGCGCGGATCTCAGCGTAGCCGTATTCCCGCTTGGAGGAGCTTTCCACCTTGCCGCCCAGCTGCTCGGCCATGGTCTGCATGCCGTAGCAGATGCCCAGCACCGGCACCCCAAGTTCGAACACCACCTGGGGCGCCTTCCATTCCAGGGCTTCGTAGACCGAGTTGGGGCCGCCGGAGAGGATGATGCCGGCGGGGTTGAACTGGCGGACGAATTCTTCGGAAACGTCGAAGGGATGCAGCTCGCAGTAGACCTGCTGTTCCCGCACCCGGCGGGCGATGAGCTGGGTGACCTGGGAGCCGAAATCGAGGATGAGGATTTTCTGGTGTGACATGGCGGCGGAGCCTCAAATGAATCGGGCGGCTCGCGAGCCGCCCGGGGAAAGCAGGACTGGGTTAGTCGACGTGGTAGTTCGGCGCTTCCTTGGTGATCTGCACATCGTGGACGTGGGATTCCCGCACGCCGGCCGAAGTGATTTCCACGAAGGTGGCGTTCTTGTGCATGTCGGCGATGGTGGCACAGCCCAGGTAGCCCATGGAGGAGCGCAGGCCGCCCATGAGCTGGTGGATGACGGCCAGCACCGTGCCCTTGTAGGGGACCCGGCCTTCGATGCCTTCCGGCACGAACTTGTCCACGTTGGCGGTGGCTTCCTGGAAGTAGCGGTCGCTGGAGCCGGCCTGCATCGCCCCGAGGGAGCCCATGCCCCGGTAGGACTTGTAGGAACGGCCCTGGAACAGCTCGACCTCGCCCGGCGCTTCCTCGGTGCCGGCGAAGAGGCCGCCCAGCATGACGGTATTGGCGCCGGCGGCGATGGCCTTGGCGATGTCGCCGGAGTAGCGGATGCCACCGTCGGCAATCATCGGCACGCCGGTGCCCTTCAGGGACTCGGAAACGTTCTGGATAGCGGTGATCTGGGGCACGCCGACACCGGCGACGATGCGGGTGGTGCAGATGGAGCCGGGGCCGATGCCGACCTTGACCGCGTCGGCGCCCATGTCCACCAGGGCCCGGGCCGCATCGGCGGTGGCGATGTTGCCACCGACCACCTCGATCTGCGGGAAGTTCTTCTTGACCCACTTGACCCGGTCCAGGACCCCCTGGGAGTGGCCGTGGGCGGTATCCACCACGATCACGTCCACACCGGCTTCGGCCAGCAGCTCGACCCGCTCCTCGGTCCCGGCCCCGACGCCGACTGCGGCGCCGGCCCGCAGGCGGCCCAGGCTGTCCTTGCTGGCGTTGGGATGCTCGGTGGACTTGAGGATGTCCTTGACGGTGATGAGGCCGCGCAGGGTGAACTCGTCATCGATCACCAGGACGCGCTCCAGGCGGTGCCTGCGCAGCAGCTCCTTGGCGTCGTCCACGCTGGCGCCCTCCTTCACCGTCACCAGGCGCTTGCGCGGCGTCATGATGGCCTTGACCGGCTGGTCCAGGTTGGTCTCGAAGCGCAGGTCCCGATTGGTGACGATGCCGACCACGCGGCCCGCCTTGTCCACCACCGGCAAACCGGAAATCTTATGCTGGCGGGTAATGTCCAGCACGTCGCGCACGGTCATGCCCGGAGCGATGGTGATGGGATCCTTCAGGATGCCGGATTCGAAGCGCTTGACCTTCGCCACCTCGGCCGCCTGGGCCTTGGCCGTCAGGTTCTTGTGGACGATGCCGATACCGCCTTCCTGGGCCAGGGCGATGGCCAGGCGGCCTTCCGTCACGGTATCCATGGCGGCCGACAGCAGCGGCAGGTTGAGAGTGATGTTCCGGGTCAGTTGCGACGCCAGGCTGACGTCGCGGGGAAGGATTTGCGAGTGGGCGGGGACGAGCAGGACGTCGTCGAAAGTGAGGGCTTTCTGCAAAAGTCGCATGGCCTTTGATCCAAGGTCACAAATAAGTATTATACCGCAAGCCCGCTCTGCTTCTAATCCTTATGAAGACTGCTTGCACACTCATCCTCTGTCTTGTCGCCTCGCTGCAGTTTTCCCCGGCCTCGGCCCAGGTGTATCAATGGAAGGACAGCAGCGGCCGCACGGTCATCTCCGACAGCCCCCCGCCCTCCGGCGCCAAGGGCAGCCGCACCATCTCCACCGCCCCGGCCGCCGGTTCGGCCCCGAAGGCAGCCGCCGAAAAAGACATGGATTTCAGGAAGCGGCGGCAGGACGCCAGGCAGAAGGCCGAGGATGACGCCAAGGAGCAGACGGCGACTGCCGAGCGCAAGGAAAACTGCGAGCAGGCCAAGATCGAGCTGTCCACCCTGGAATCCGGCGAGCGCCTGATGGTCCGGGACGAAAAGGGCGACAAGCGCTTCATGGAAGACGCCCAACGCCAGCAGGAGATGGAACGCACCCGCCGGATCATCGCCGAGAGCTGCAAGTAGCTCCCGGCGCGGCCGTCAGGCCTCGGCTTCGGCGTCCCCGGCACCCCTCTTCATGACCTTGCCCTCGGCGGCGCGCTGCTTGCGCACCTCCTTGGGATCGGCGATGAGGGGCCGGTAGATTTCCACCCGGTCCCGGTCCCGCAGCAGGGCGTCGAGCTTGGAGAGCTTGGCGAAAATGCCGAACTTGTTCTTCTTGAGGTCGATCTCAGGGTACTTGGCCAGCAGGCCGGAAGCCTCCAGGGCCTGCTGTACCGTGGCCCCCGCCGGCAGTTTCACCTTGACCAGCTCCTGCTTGCCCGGCAGGGCGTAGCACACTTCGATATTCAGCGTTTCAGCCATTGCTGTTTCCATAGACCTGCCCCGCGCGGCGCACGAAGGCATCGACAAAGGTGTTGGCGATGTGGTTGAAGACCGGCCCGATCACTTTCTCGAACAGCTTGCTGGAAAACTCGTAATGGAGCTTGAACTCGATCTTGCAGGCATTCTCGGCCAGGGCCAGGAAGCGCCAGGAACCCTCCAGGCGCCTGAAGGGGCCGTCCACCAGGCGGATGTTCATCCAGGTCGGGACTTGCTTGTCGTTCTCGGTGGTGAAATGGGACTTCACGGCGCTGTAGCTGATGTGAAGGGTTGCCACCGTCTTGGTGTCGTCGCGGAACTTCAATTCGGTGCGGCTGCACCAGGGCAGAAACTGGGGGTAATCCTCGCACCGGTCCACCAGCTCGAACATCTGCTGGGCGGAGCGCTCGATCAGTACCGATTTCTCAACCAGGGCCATAGGGCGACGACCATCCCGAATCCTGTAAAATGGGCAATTTTAAAGGATCGCCGCCGGCATGAGCATAACGGTCAATAAAAAAGCCTTTCACGACTACTTCATCGAAGAGAAGTACGAAGCCGGGCTCGCCTTGCAGGGCTGGGAAGTGAAGGCCATCCGCGCCGGCCGGGTCAATATCAAGGAATCCTACGTCGTCATCAAGAACGGCGAAATCTTCCTGATCGGCATGCACCTCACGGCCCTGCCCACCGCCTCGACCCACGTCAATCCGGACCCTACCCGCACCCGCAAGCTCCTGCTTCACAACGAGGAGATCATGAAGCTCATCGGCAAGGTAGAGCGGGCCGGCTACGCCTTGGTTCCCCTCGACCTGCACTACACCCGGGGCCGCATCAAGGCCGAGATCGGCCTTGCCAAGGGCAAGAAGCAGCACGACAAGCGCACCGACGAGCAGGAGAAGGATTGGAAGCGCGAGAAGGAGCGCATCATGAAGGAGCGGCAGCGGTAACGCCGCCGAGGCCAGGCGATGGAGGCCCTCATCTACTGGGTCGGCCTGGTGGCGGTAGCGGTCAATGCCCTGACCGGCGTCCTTGACGCCGGCCGCCGGCAGATGGACCTGGTGGGGGCGGTGCTGGTCGGCGTCGCCACCGCCCTCGGGGGCGGCACCATCCGTGACGTCCTCCTGGACCGCAACGTCTTCTGGGTGGTGGACCAGACCTATCTGCTCGTCGCCCTGGGCGCCGGCTTCCTCACCTTCTTCCTGGCCCGGGCCCTGCCCCTGCCGCCCCGGCTGTTCCTGATCCCGGACGCCGTCGGTCTGGCGCTATTCACCATCATCGGCACCCAGGGCGCCCTGCAGTGGCACGCTCCCTGGCTGGTGGCCAGCCTGATGGGGGTGACCACCGGGGTCGCCGGCGGCGTGCTGCGGGACATCCTGTGCAACGACGTTCCCCTCGTCTTCCTCAAGGGTGAGCTCTACGCCTCGGCCGCCTGGATCGGGACCCTGACCCTCATCGGCCTGCAGGAGCTGGGCGTCCACGGCGTCACGGCAAGCTGGATAGCGATGGCCATCATCCTGGCCCTGCGCCTGGCCGCCATGGCCTTCCGCATCACCCTGCCGGCCTTCCAGACGCGCAAATAGGCCCCTGCCCCACGCCAGGGTTGCAAATGCGGGAGCGGCGGCTATGGTGGAATATTCGCCACAACGGAGGAAGGCCCATGTCCGCCCACGTCTACAAAATGGTCGAGGTCGTCGGTTCGTCGCCGGACAGCAGCGACGACGCCATCCACAACGCCGTTGCGGCGGCCGCCAAGACCCTGCGGCATCTGGACTGGTTCGAGGTGATGGAGACCCGCGGCCACATCGTGGACGGCAAGGTCGCCCACTTCCAGGTGCGGATCAAAGTCGGCTTTCGCCTGGACAGCTGATATCGGGAAGGAGTGGTGCCCATGGGCAGGATCGAACTGCCGACCTCTCCCTTACCAAGGGAGTGCTCTACCACTGAGCCACATGGGCAAACCGGCTGGCCACGGTGGTAAGTATCCGGATGGATGCGTGGCGGATTTCTTGGCTCCCCGACCTGGGCTCGAACCAGGGACCTACGGATTAACAGTCCGGCGCTCTACCGACTGAGCTATCGGGGAATCAATTCAGACGCCTAACGGCTGCGTCCTCAGCGGGGGCGCATTATACACAGGAAATCCCGATTGGGAAGCCCATTGCAATACATAGGCGAAAAAAAGGCCGGGCAAGCCCGGCCTCGTATCCTCAAGGGATATCCCTTAGGCCTTGCGGTGCTGGGCCAGACGGGTCCAGGTATCCACCACCGTGTCCGGGTTCAGGGAGATGCTGGAGATGCCCTGGTCCATCAGCCACTCGGCCAGGTCGGGGTGGTCGGAGGGGCCCTGGCCGCAGATGCCGATGTACTTGCCCTGCTTGTTGCAGGCCGAGATGGCCATGGCCAGCAGGGTCTTCACCGCCGGGTCGCGCTCGTCGAAGAGGTTCGCCACCAGGCCGGAGTCCCGGTCCAGACCCAGGGTGAGCTGGGTGAGGTCGTTGGAGCCGATGGAGAAGCCGTCGAAGTGCTCAAGGAAGGACTCGGCCAGCAGGGCGTTGGACGGGATCTCGCACATCATGATGAGCTTGAGATCGTTCTCGCCGCGCTTGAGGCCGTGCTCGGCCAGGAGCTGGGCAACGCCGGCACCCTCTTCCACGGTGCGCACGAAGGGCACCATGAGCTGGACGTTGGTGAGGCCCATCTCCTCCCGCACCTTCTTCATGGCGCGGCATTCCAGTTCAAAGCAATCACGGAAGCTGGAGGCGATGTAGCGGGAAGCGCCCCGGAAGCCCAGCATGGGGTTCTCTTCCTCGGGCTCGTAGAGATCGCCGCCCAGGAGCTTGCGGTACTCGTTGGACTTGAAGTCGGAGAGGCGGACGATCACCGGGTTGGGCCAGAAGGCGGCGGCGATGGTGGAAACGCCCTCCACCAGCTTCTCCACGAAGAAGTCCTTGGGCGTGGCGTAGCCCCGGGCCCGGCGCTTGATCTCCTCGCGCTTGGAAGCCGGCAGGCGGTCCACGTCGAGGATGGCCTTCGGGTGGATGCCGATGACGTTGTTGATGATGAACTCGAGGCGGGCGAGGCCGACGCCGCCGTTGGGCAGCTGGGCGAACTCGAAGGCCAGTTCCGGGTTGCCGACGTTCATCATGACCTTGACCGGGACGTCCGGCATGGCGGAGATGTCGCGGCTGATCACTTCGTAGTCCAGCCGGCCGCGGTAGACGTGGCCGGTGTCGCCTTCGGCGCAGGAGACGGTGACGGTGTCGCCCTCGGTCAGGGTCTCGGTGGCATCGCCGCAGCCGACGATGGCCGGAATGCCCAGTTCCCGGGCGATGATGGCGGCGTGGCAGGTGCGGCCGCCCCGGTTGGTGACGATGGCGGAGGCCCGCTTCATGACCGGCTCCCAGTTGGGATCGGTCATGTCGGCCACCAGCACGTCGCCCTGCTTGACCTTGTCCATTTCCTTGGGATCATGCACCACCCGCACCGGGCCGATGCCGATCTTCTGGCCGATGGCGCGGCCGGAGGCCAGGACCTTGGAGAACTGCTTGAGCTTGAACTTCTCGACCACGCCGGCGCCGGCCTGGGACTTCACGGTCTCCGGACGGGCCTGGAGGATGTAGAGCTTGCCGTCGACGCCGTCACGGCCCCACTCGATGTCCATGGGACGCTGGTAGTGCTTCTCGATGATGACCGCGTAGCGGGCCAGCTCCATCACTTCATCGTCGGTGATGGAGAACTGGTGGCGCAGGGATTCCTCGACGTCCTCGGTGACGGTGGACTTGCCCGCCACCTTCTCGGCGGCGAAGGTCATCTTGATCATCTTGGAGCCCAGGTTGCGGCGCACCACGGCGTGCTTGCTGGCGGCCAGCATGGGCTTGTGGACGTAGAACTCATCCGGGTTCACGGCGCCCTGGACGACGGTTTCGCCCAGGCCGTAGCTGGAGGTCACGAAGACGGCATCCCGGAAACCGGATTCGGTATCGAGGGTGAACATGACGCCGGCAGCGCCCTTGTCGGAGCGGACCATGCGCTGGACGCCGGCGGACAGGGCCACGTCGGCGTGGATGAAGCCCTTGTGCACCCGGTAGGAGATGGCGCGGTCGTTGTACAGGGAGGCGAACACTTCCTTGATGGCATGGAGAATGTTTTCCAGGCCGACGATGTTGAGGAAGGTTTCCTGCTGGCCGGCGAAGGAGGCGTCCGGCAGGTCCTCGGCGGTGGCGCTGGAGCGGACCGCGAAGGAGACATCGCTGCCGGACTCGGCGGCGAGGCGCTGGTACTGGGAAGTGATCTCGACCGTCAGCTGGGTCGGGAACGGGGTGTCGACGATCCACTGGCGGATGGTCTTGCCGCACTCGGCCAGGGCATTGACGTCATCCACGTCCAGCTTTTCCAGGAGGGCGTTGATGCGGCTGTCGAGACCGCTCTGGGCCAGGAAGTCCCGATAAGCCTTGGCGGTGGTGGCGAAGCCCCCGGGTACGCGGACGCCGGATCCCGCCAGCTGGCTGATCATTTCCCCCAGGGAGGCGTTCTTGCCGCCGACCTGTTCAACATCGGTCATGCGCAGCTGTTCAAAGGGAATGACGTAAGGCTCCATGCCTGTTCCTTTCCGTTCTAGTCAATGGTTGGAGTGTTCGAAAACTCGTGGGAATGATCGGTGCCCAGGCGGCGGGCGGCGGACTCGCGCCTCGCGGCCGAGCGCAGGGATTGGGCCAGGGTCTCCTGGACGAAATCGATATGGGTCTGGGCTGCCGCCCGGGCAGCCGCCGGCTTGCGGTCCCGGATGGCCTCGTACAGGGCCTGGTGCTGGTTGATGAGGAGGTCGGCGGCGCCCGGCACGGTCCGCAGCTCCCCCAGGTTGAGGCGAATGTTGTCCTGCATGAGGCGCAGCATGGCCGACACCAGGTGGCCGGTCAGGGCGTTGTGGGAAGCTTCCGACACCGCCTGGTGGAAGGCGATGTCGCAGGCCGAACGCTGCTCCAGGTCGTTGCCTTCGAAGGCGCGGCGCAGGGCCTCGAAGGTCTTGCCCAGGCGCTCCAGGTCGGCATCGGTGGCCCGCTCCGCCGCCCATTCGGCGGCCTGGCCCTCCAGCATGCGGCGGAATTCCAGCAGATCCTCCCGCAGGTTGGGATGGGCGCCCATCATTTCCTGCCAGGGATCGAAGAAGGTGGATTCGAGACGGTCGGTCACGTAGGTGCCGCCGCCCTGGCGGCTCTGGACCATGCCCTTGGAGGCCAGCTTCTGGATGGCTTCCCGCAGGGAGGGCCGGGAAACCCCCAGCTCCGCTGCCAATTCCCGCTCCGGCGGCAG
>DATFAA010000144.1:0-33786 GCA_035255045.1 Rhodocyclaceae bacterium
ATTCCGGCCCGGCCTGGTGGGGGGGCACTGCATCGGCGTCGATCCCTACTACCTGACCCACAAGGCCGAGATGCTGGGCTACCACCCGGAGGTCATCCTGGCCGGCCGGCGCATCAATGACGGCATGGGCAAGTTCGTGGCCGAGAAGACCGTCAAGCTCATGATCCAGGCCGGCAGCAATATCCGCGGCGCCCGGGTCAATGTGCTGGGCATCACCTTCAAGGAGGACTGCCCGGACGTGCGCAATTCCAAGGTGCCGGACATTGTCCGCGAACTGGAGAGCTACGGCATCCAGGTGGCGGTCTGCGACCCGGTGGCCGATGCTGGCGAGGCCGGCCACGAATACGGCATCGCCTTGGTGCCTCTGGCCGACCTGCCGGCGGCCGACGCCGTCATCGTCGCCGTGGCCCACCGGGAATTCGCCGCCATGGCCCCCGCCGGCCTGGCGTCCGTGGCGAAGCCCGGCGCCGTGGTGGTGGATGTGAAATCCGTCCTCGATCCCGAGCCCTACCACGCTGCCGGCCACCCGTTCTGGCGCCTCTGATTCCATGACGACCCATAAAGAAATGGATAGTCGCCAGCTCTACCTGCGGCTGCTGACCTACGTCCGGTCCTACTGGGTGGCCTTTCTGGTCGCCGTGGGCTGCATGGGGGTCTCCTCCCTCATCGAGCCCCTGTTCCCGGCCCTCATGAAGTACCTGCTGGACGACGGCTTTACCAAGGCCCGGGGCGGCTGGGACTGGCTCCTGTATCCAGCGGGGATTTTTGCCATCTTCCTGTCCCGGGCAATTTTCGGCTTCATTGCCGACTACGCCATGAGCTGGGTGGCCCAGAATGTCATCACCGAGCTGCGGCAGGCCATGTTCGAGCGCATCGTCAACCTGCCGACCCGCTACATCAACGACAACGCTTCCGGCCGCCTCATGTCCCGGGTGGCCTACGACGTGGGCGGGGTCGCCGCGGCGGCTACCGGGGCCCTGACCGTCCTGGTGAAGGACTCCATCTCCATCGTCGGCCTCATGGCCTGGCTCCTCTACCTCAACTGGAAACTGACTTTGGTCACTGTCGCCATGGTGCCCTTCATCGCCCTCGTGGTGCGGGGGTTCAGTGGCCGGCTGCGGCGGGTGGCACGGGGCATCCAGGAGTCCCAGGGGACCATCACCCAGGTGCTGCAGGAGACCATCGAGGGGCACAAGGTGGTGAAGATCTTCGGCGGCCAGACCTATGAAACGGAGCGCTTCGGCGACGCCGTCCATCTCCAGCGCCGCCTCAACATGCGCAATACCGTGGCTTCGGCGGCCCAGGGCCCCATCGTCCAGTTCTTCGCCGCCCTGGCCCTGGCCATCATCATGGCGGTGGCCCTGCAGCAGGCGGCCAACGACCAGACCACGGTCGGCAGCTTTGTCTCCTTCATCACCGCCATGCTCATGGTCCTGGCGCCCCTGAAGCGCCTCACCGACGTGAACGCCCCCATCCAGCGGGGTTTGGCGGCGGCGGAGAGCGTCTTCGCGCTGATCGACGAGCCTCCCGAGGATGATCGTGGCCAGGAGCGTCTACCGCGGGCCCTGGGCCTGGTGGAGTTCGACAATGTGGTCTTTTCCTATCCGGGGGCCGAGCGCCGGGCCCTGGATGGCGTCAGCTTCACCATCCAGCCCGGCGAGTGCGTGGCGCTGGTGGGGCCATCCGGCAGCGGCAAGACCACCGCCGCCAACCTGCTGCCCCGCTTCTACCACATCGACGGCGGCGAGATCCGGGTGGATGGGCATCCCCTGGAGGCCATCAAGCTGGCTGACCTGCGGGCCAACATCGCCCTGGTGAGCCAGGAAGTCACCCTCTTCAACGACACCATCGCCGCCAACATCGCCTATGGCGCTCGCCGGGACATCGACCGGGACGCCATCCGGGCGGCTGCCAAGGCGGCCCACGCCCTGGAGTTCATCGAGTCCCTGCCCCAGGGGCTGGATACCCTGATCGGCGAGAACGGGGTCAAGCTCTCCGGCGGCCAGCGCCAGCGCCTGGCCATCGCCCGTGCCCTCCTCAAGGACGCACCCATCCTGATCCTCGACGAGGCCACCTCGGCTCTCGACACCGAGTCGGAGCGCCAGGTGCAGGCGGCCCTGGATGAGTTGATGGTAGGCCGCACCACCTTGGTGATCGCCCACCGGCTGTCCACCATCGAAGGTGCCGATCGGATCATCACCCTGGCGGACGGCCGCAAGATGGAGGAGGGCAGCCATGCGGAACTGCTCACCCGGGACGGCCTCTATGCCCGCCTCCATCGCATGCAGAAACTGGCGGAGGTGGCGGCCTGATGCGCATCCTCCACACCGAGTGGTCCGACGGCTGGGGAGGCCAGGAGCGCCGAATCTTTACCGAGATGCTCGGGATGCGGGACAGGGGCCACGAAGTGCGACTCGCCACCCGGCCCACCTGTGCCCTGGGCCGGGAAGCCGCCAAGGCCGGAATCCCGGTGGACCCGGTGGCCTTCGGCGGCAAGTTCCACCTTCCCAGCATCCTGGCCCTGAAGCGGCTGGTGGCTGAAAAGGGTATCGACGTGGTCAATACCCACAGCGGCATCGACAGTTGGGTGGGAGGGATCGCGGCCCGCCTGGCGGGGGTACCCCTGGTGCGGACCCGGCATCTGAACCTGCCCCTGCGCCGCAATTGGGCCAATTTCGTCCATTATCTTCCCCATCGGGTGGTGACCTGCGGCCAGGCGATGCGCACCAAGCTCATCGAGGAGCACGGCTTTCCCCGGGGGGAAGTGGTGAGCATCCCCACCGGCATCGATTTTTCCGCCTTCCGGCCGCGCCGGGAAGGCCGCGACGTGCGGGCCGAACTGGGCATCGCCCCGGATGCCTGGGTCGTCCTCATGGTGGCGGTCATCCGGCGAGTCAAGCGCCACGAGGTGGCTATCCGCGCCTTTGCCGAGTTCGTCCGGGACAATCCCGGGGCGGTCCTGGTACTGTGCGGCGAGGGGCCCATGCGTGAAGCGATGGAAAACCTGTGCCGTGAAGTGGAAGTGATGGAATCAGTCCTCTTCCTGGGCCACCGGGACGACGTGCCGGACATCATGGCGGCGGCCGACGTGCTGCTCCTCACTTCCGAATCCGAAGGCGTGCCCCAGGCCGTTTCCCAGGGGCTCGGCTGCGGTTTGCCGGTGGTGGCCACAAGAGTGGGCGGCGTGCCCGAACTCGTGCAGGACGGGGAAAGCGGCCTTCTGGTGCCGGCCGAGGATCCGCCGGCGGTAGCCCGGGCCCTCCATCGCCTGGCCGGCGAACCCGACCTGGCGGCCCGCCTGGGGCGGAAGGGGAGGGAATTTGCCCTCGGCCAATTGAGCCTGGAAGCCATGCTCGACGCCACCGAGCGGCTCTATGACCAGGTGCTGGCGGAGCGGCAGCCATGATGAAGGCTCTGCCGGTGATGATGTACCACCATGTCAGCCCCAACCCGGGCCTTGTGACCATCTCTCCCGCCACCTTCCGGGACCACATCGCGGCCCTGGCGAAGGACGGCTGGCGGGGTGCCGGGCTGGCTGAGGTGGAGGCCTTTTGCCAGGGCGAGGCCCTGCCTCCCAAGACCTGCGTCATCACCTTCGACGATGGCTACCTGGACAATTTCGTCCATGCCCATCCGGTGCTGGCGGAGTTCGGCATGAAGGCGGTGCTTTTCGTGGTCACCGGGTGGCTTGGGGACGGCCCGGTCCGTGATAGCGGAGCGCCCACGCCGAACCATACCGAGTGCAAGCAGCGCATCGTCGCGGGCGATGCAGACAGCGTCATGGTGCGTTGGTCCGAAATGGAAGCCATGGCGGCAGCCGGGACCTTCGAATTCCACTCCCATACCCATACCCATACCCGCTGGGACCGGGAAGTGGCCGACCCAGCGGCCCGCCGCGACGCACTGGCTACCGACCTCGAGCGTTCCCGACAGACCCTGGAAGCCCGCCTGGGCCAGTGCTCCCGGCACCTCTGCTGGCCTCAGGGGTACTACGACCCGGACTACATTAGGACGGCCCAGGGCGTCGGCTTCGACCACCTCTACACAACCGAGATTCGTGTCAATACCGCGGCCGCCGATCCTCTCCGCATCGCCCGCTTCGTCACCAAGGAGCGGCCCGGGGAGTGGCTGGCGAGCCGCACCCGGCTCTACTCCCGCCCCTGGCTGGGCGCCCTTTACAGCAAGTTCCGCGGATGATTGGCACGCCCCGCTCCATCCTGGTCATCAACGTCACCCGTATCGGCGACACCCTCCTTGCCACTCCGGCTTTGCGGGCTCTGGCAAAGCGTTGGCCGGAAGCGAAGATAACGGTGCTCGCCCATCCCAACCGAGCGGAGGTCCTGGAGCACCTGCCCTTCCTCCACGCGGTTGGCACCATCGAGAAGAAACGGGCTGTTCTCATGGGCCGGATGCCGGGTCGCTCCTACGATCTGGCCCTGGTCTACGGCCACGACGCCGCCCTGGTGGAGTACGCCCTGCGGGTGGCCAAGCGGGTGGTGGCCTTCCGGCAGGAGGATCACGGCCTCAACGACCGCCTGTCCCTGGCGGTGGAGGAAGCGAAGCCCTACAGCGAACATGCGGTCCACGGGGCGTTGCGGCTGGTTCGCGCTCTCGGCGTCGAGCCGGCGGGGCTCCGCCTCGCCTTCGAGGTCACTCCGGAGGAGCAGGGCGAGGCACGGGCACGGCTCCGAACGCTTGAGATGGACCGGGCGTCCCCCCGGATCGGCCTCAAGGTGGTGAGTTTCCCCACCAAGGCTTACCGGGACTGGCCCCTGGAGTGCTTCGAGGAGCTTTGCCGCCGGGTGCGGGCTCGCTGGCCGGGAGCCGGCTTCATCATCTTTGCAGGCCCCGACGAAAAGGACATGGTCCGAGGCCTGGTGGACCGCCTGGGAGCACCGGCCGTTCAGCTGGCAGGCCTTTCCCTGCGAGCCGCCGGCGCGATGATGGCGGAACTGGACGCCTATGTCGGTGTGGACACGGGGCCGACCCACATCATGGGTACCTTCGACGTGCCCATGGTGGGGCTCTACCATTGCCTGCTGCCACGGTCCGTCTACGGGCCCCTGGACCATCCCCTGGACTTCAGCCTTGACCATCCCCGCCTGGGGGGCGATTGCAGCGAATCCACGCCGATGGCGGAAATGACGGTAGACATGGTTTTCAATCGCCTGCAGGAGGCCCTGGTGGCCGGAGGATTTCGTTGAACGGGAACAGGAAATACCGGGTCGGCATGCTGCTGGACTCCCTGGTGGGAGGAGGGGCGGAACGCATTTCCCTCAATTTCGCCGAAAAATTCGTAGAGTTGGGCCATGACGCCCACGTCTTCATTCTGCGGAACGAGATCGAGCACGATGTCCGCGGCATCCCGGTCCACCCGGTGTCGGAGGATGGCGTCCTCTCCAGGTCCCGACCCATCAACAAGCTGCTCCTGGCCCTTCGCCTGCGTCAGCGGGTGGCGGAGGTGGAGGCCGACGGCCGCAAGTTCGACTTCTTCATCTCCAGCTCGGAGGATGCGGATCGCATTTCGGGCCTCGCCCGTCTGCCCTATGTCATGATCCGCTACCGCAATTCCATGCGGATATTCCTCCTGGCCAAGCTGGCCCGCACCATGGGCTTGAAACGCCGGATTCGCGAGATCCGTTGGTTGCGCAAGTTCCGCCGCATCTACGGCGGGCGCCATATCGTCACCGTCTCCCGGGCCATGGAAGAAGAGTTGGTGCACGACATGGGCATCCGGCCGGCCTCCATCACCACCATCTACAATCCGTTCAATTTCGAACGGCTGCGGGCACTGGCCGCCGAGCCGGCGCCGGACATTCCGGCTGAGCCTTATATCGTCTATGCGGCGCGCATTTCCAACCGCAAGAACCAGGAACTGCTGATCCGAGCCTATGTGGAATCCGGGCTGTCCCACAAGCTGGTGCTCCTGGGTGGTACCACCTGCGAGCAGGAGGCTGCCTACGAAAGGAAGATCAGGAATCTGATTGTCCAACTCGGGCTGGAAGGGCGCGTCCTGCTGCCCGGATTCCGCCGGAATCCCTATCCCTGGATCAAGCATGCCGCCCTGTTCGCCATGTCGTCCGACAGCGAGGGCCTGCCCACCGTGGTCATCGAGTCCCTGATCCTGGGGACGCCGGCGGTCAGCACCGACTGCCCCACCGGGCCCAGCGAGATTCTGGAAGGGCCCCTGGCGGAATTCCTGTCGCCGGTGGGCGACGTGGCCGCCCTGGCCGCCAACATGAAGAAGGCGCTGCAGCACTACCCGCGGCTGGAAAGCGACCAGCTTCTGGAACGCTTCCGTGACGACCAGGTGATCCAGCAGTATCTTCGCCACTATCAGCAATTAACCGGTGCCCGAGGGGCACAGAAACTTTGAGAGAAAGAAGCATATGTTGAACGGCAAGTCGATTCTGGTTACTGGGGGCACCGGCTCTTTCGGCAAACGGTTCGTTTCCACTGTCCTGGAGCGTTACCGGCCGGAGCGGGTCGTGGTCTACAGCCGCGACGAACTCAAGCAGTTCGAGATGGCGCACAGCCCCGACTTCAGGGAGCATGATGCAACGATCCGTTATTTCATCGGCGACATCCGCGATCTGCCTCGGCTGACCATGGCCATGGAAGGGGTGGACGTGGTGGTGCACGCCGCTGCCCTCAAGCAGGTGCCGGCGGCCGAGTACAACCCGTTCGAGGCCATTAAGACCAACGTGATCGGCGGCCAGAACGTCATCGACGCCTGCCTCTCCAGAGGAGTCACGCGGGTGATTGCCCTCAGTACCGACAAAGCGGCAGCCCCGATCAATCTCTACGGCGCGACCAAGCTGTGTTCCGACAAGCTGTTCGTCGCCGCCAACAACTTCCGCGGCAAGCACGACATCCGCTTCTCGGTCGTCCGCTACGGCAACGTGATGGGCAGCCGCGGGTCGGTAATCCCGTTTTTCCTGGCCCGCCAGAAAACGGGAGTGTTGCCCATTACCGATCCCCGCATGACCCGCTTCTCCATCACCCTGCAGCAGGGCGTAGATTTCGTGCTCAGCTGCCTGGAGCGGATGTGGGGAGGTGAGCTATTCGTTCCCAAGATTCCCTCCTACCGCATCCTCGACGTGGCCGAGGCCATCACCCCCGGATGCCAGCCCGAAATCATCGGCATCCGCCCCGGCGAGAAGTTGCACGAAGAGATGATCACCGACACCGATGCACTCAATACCGTGGAGTTCGATGATTACTACGTCATCACCCCCTCCACGCCCCTCTGGGACGTCAAGGACTTCCAGTCCCGGGCCCATCCCAATCCCGGGCGGTCGGTGGCGGACGATTTCCGGTACAACAGCGGCACCAATGATCATTTCCTTTCCGTCGAGGAAATCCGGCATCTGATCGAGACCGAGCTGCATGTCTGAAGCCTTCATCCCCTACGGCTGCCAGGACATCGGGGAGGCCGACGTGGCGGCTGTCCTGGCGGTGCTGCAGTCGGACTGGCTGACCCAGGGGCCCGCCGTTCCGGCCTTCGAGGCCGCCGTTGCCGGCCGCTGCGGGGTTCCTTATGGGGTGGCGGCATGCAACGCCACCGCTGCCCTGCATATCGCCTGCCTGGCCCTCGGGGTCGGCCCGGGGGACCTGGTGTGGACAAGTCCCAATACCTTCGTCGCCTCCGCCAACTGCGCCCGCTATTGCGGCGCTGACGTTGATTTCGTCGATATCGATCCGGCCACCTTGAACCTGGACGTGCGGCTCCTGGAAGCCAAGCTGGAAGCCGCCGCCGGCCACGGACGCCTGCCCAAGGTGGTGATCCCGGTTCACTTCGCCGGCCAGCCATGCGACATGGCCCGGCTGGCGGCCCTGGGCGAAACCTACGGTTTCCGCATCATCGAAGACGCCTCCCACGCCATTGGCGCCACCTATCAAGGGGAGCCGGTGGGAAATTGCCGCTACAGCGACATCACGGTGTTCAGCTTCCATCCGGTGAAAATCGTCACCACCGCCGAAGGCGGCATGGCCATGACCCGGGATGCTGCCCTCGCCCAGACCCTGGCGGAATTGCGCAGCCATGGCATCACCCGGGAAGCGTCCCGGCTCCGAGAGCCCAGCCACGGCCCCTGGTATTACGAGCAGATCGCCCTCGGCTTCAACTACCGACTGACCGACCTCCAGGCCGCCCTCGGCACCAGCCAGCTGGCCCGCCTGGACCAGTTCCTGGCTCGCCGCCATGAGCTCGTCGCTCGCTATGACCGGCTGCTTGCGGACCTGCCCGTCACCCGCCCGCACCTGGCACCCGGCCGCACATCCGCCTGGCATCTCTACTGCATTCGGGTGGACGCCGCCCGCCGCGCCGCCGTCTTTGATGCCCTGCGTACTGCGGGGATAGGAGCCAATGTCCATTACATCCCGGTGCATACCCAGCCGGACTACCGTCGCCTGGGCTTCGCCTGGGGCGATTTTCCCGTGGCGGAACAGTATTACCGCGAGGCTATCACCCTACCGCTCCACCCGCGCCTGACCGATGAACAGCAGGATCGGGTGGTCAGGGTGCTGGCCGGAGCCTTGGCGTGAGCCTGGGACTGGGGACGGTCCAGTTCGGGCTGGATTACGGCGTCACCAACCGGCACGGCCAGGTGCCGGCGGCTGCGGTGCGGGACATTCTGAACCTGGCCGCAGATGCAGGCGTCGACGTGATCGACACGGCCGCCGCTTACGGCACGGCCGAGGCGGTGCTCGGCCAGATGCTGCCGGCAGGACACGCCTTCCGGCTGGTCACCAAGGTGCCGCCCCAGACCGAACCCGTCGCCACGTCCGAACTTCCTGCCTGGCTGGACCGCCAATGGGCGGCGTCCAAGGCGCGTCTGGGTGGGCAGCGGGTATTCGGCCTCCTCTCGCACCGGCCGGACGAATTGCTGGGGCCGACCGGGGAAATTTTCGCCCACTGGCTTCTGGAGCAGAAGGCCCGGGGCACCGTCGATGCGGTAGGGGTGTCGGTCTACAGTCGAGCCGATATCGATGCCCTCTACGGCCGCTATCCCTTCGACCTCATCCAGCTGCCGATGAACGTGCTGGACCAGCGCCTGCTGCAGGACGGGACCCTGGACCAACTACGCCGCCAGGGGGTCGAAATTCATATCCGCTCGGCCTTCCTGCAGGGGCTCCTGCTGGCGCCGCCGCCGGCCCGGCTGGCGAGCCTGCCGGGCTTGTCCGCCGCCCTTGCTGCCTTCCAGGAGGCCGCCCGTGCCCTGGGGCTGTCCCCGGCTACCCTGGCCCTGGGATTCCTTCGCCAAGCCTGCCCCGATGCCGCCCTGATCTGCGGCACCAGCACGCCGGAAGAATGGAGGGAACTGCTGGCAGCGTATCGGTCGATTCCCGATCATCTTCCCGACCTGTCGGCGCTGGCTGTGACCGACGGGAATCTCGTCGACCCCACGCAATGGCCCCGCTAACCCAGGAGGCATGTTTCCCATGACCATCGTCGCAATTCTCCAGGCCAGGGTGTCCTCCACCCGGCTGCCGGGCAAGGTGCTGAAGCCCGTGTTGGGGCAGCCCATGCTGGCCCGCCACATCGAACGTATCCGCCGATCCCAACGCATCGGGCAACTGGTGGTGGCCACCAGCACCCACTCGTCGGACGATCCTCTGGCGCTCCTCTGTGAAACCCTGGGCGTTTCCTGCTACCGAGGCTCCCTGGAGGACGTCCTGGACCGTTTCTACCAGGCGGCCCGGAGTTTCGAGCCGGACCACGTGGTCCGCCTCACCGGCGACTGTCCCCTGGCCGACCCGGCTGTCATCGACCAGTGCATCGACCTGCACGTCGCCGGTGGTTACGACTACACCAGCAACTGCCATCCCCCTACCTATCCGGATGGCCTGGACGTGGAGGTCATCCGTTTTCCCGCGCTTCAGGCAGCCTGGCGGGAAGCGACGCTGCCCTCGGAGCGGGAGCACGTCATGCCCTTCGTCTGGCGGCGTCCCGAGCGTTTCCGTCTGGGCAACCTCCTGAACCCCGCCGGCGACCTGTCCCATCTGCGCTGGACCGTCGACGAGCCGGCCGACTTCGAACTGGTGAGCCGGGTCTACGGCGCCCTGTATCCTGAATCCCCCACCTTCGCCATGGGCGACATCCTGGACCTCATCCGGCGCCAGCCCGAATTGGCAAGCATGAACAAGCAGCACGACCGCAACGAGGGACTGGCCGAGTCGCTGGCCAAGGATGCCTCAACCCCCAACGAGCCCGGTTCTCCCGAGGAGTAATCCATGTCTACCCGCTATCAGAATTCCGAAGCCATGCTCGCCCGAGCCGAGGCTGTCATTCCCCTCGGCACGCAAACCTTCAGCAAGAGCAGAACCCAGTATCCCTTCGGCGTCTCGCCCTATTTCATCAAGCGCGGAGACGGCTGCCGCGTCTGGGATGTGGACGGCAACGAGTACGTGGATTTCGTCAATGCCCTCTGCTCCATCAACCTGGGCTACAACGACCCGGATGTGAATGCCGCGGTCCGCTCCCAGTTGGAGGACGGCACCATCTTCACCCTGCCCCACGAACTGGAGATCCTGGCGGCGGAGAAGCTGGTGGAAATGGTGCCCTGCGCCGAGAAAGTGCGCTTCGGCAAGAACGGCTCCGATGCAACTTCCGGCGCCATTCGTCTGGCCCGGGCCTATACCGGCCGCGATCGGGTGGCAGTCTGCGGCTACCACGGCTGGCAAGACTGGTACATCGGTTCCACGGCCCGCTGGCGGGGCGTTCCCGAAGCGGTCCGGGCCCTGACCCATGCCTTTCCGTACAATGACTTGGAAGCCTTGGACCGGCTCCTGTCCGAGCATCCGGGCCAGTTCGCGGCGGTCATCCTGGAACCCATGAACGTGGTCGACCCCAAGCCCGGCTACCTGGAAGGGGTCCGGGAACTGGTCCACCGCCACGGCGCTCTGCTGGTCTTCGACGAAACCATCACCGGCTTCCGCTTCGCCCGTGGTGGCGCCCAGGAACTGTTCGGAGTCACCCCAGACCTGGCGACTTTCGGCAAGGCCATGGCCAACGGCTTCCCCGTTTCCGCCGTGGTCGGACGGGCTGACATCATGAAGCTCATGGAGGAAATCTTCTTTTCCTTCACCTTCGGTGGTGAAACCCTTTCCCTGGCGGCGGCGTTGGCCACCATGGAGAAGGTGCGGACTACCAACGTGGTGGAGCATCTGGCCACCCAGGGCAGCAAAATCCAGCAGGGGCTGCAGGGGCTCATCGCCGAGCGCGGCTTGGGCCATGTGTTTTCCGTCGCAGGCCACCCTGCATGGAGCTTTACCCTGATCAGCGATAGCGAGCGCTATTCCTCCTGGCAGATCAAGACCCTGCTGCTGCAGGAAATGTTCTCCCGGGGCGTCCTGACCCTGGGAACCCACAATGTCTCCTACGCCCATCGGGACCAAGACATTGAGCGGCTGCTGTCCGTCTACGCCGAGGTTCTCGATATCGTCGCGGATGGACTTCGGCAGGGCAGGCTCGAACAGCTTCTCCGCTGCCAGCCGCTGGAGCCGCTGTTCAAGGTACGCTGAAGTGCGTGTCGCCATCCGGGCGGATGCCGCTGTCCACATCGGCTCCGGTCATGTTGTCCGGTGTGCGACTCTGGCCTCCGAGTTGAGCCGGCGGGGCGCCGATGTTGTTTTCTTCTGCCGGGACTTGCCGGGCAACTATATCGGGTGGCTGCGTGATGCCGGCCATGCCGTCCATGTTCTGCCTGCTCCGGAGGGACCTCCGCCGGCGGTTCCATCAGGCGGTCCGGCGCATCTTTCCTGGCTAGGGTTACCCCTGGCCGGCGAACTCCGGGACATGGAACTGGCGCTGGCGAGCCATGCCCCCTTCGATTGGGTGGTGGTGGATCACTATGCTCTCGATTCCCGGTGGGAAAAAGCGATGCGCCGGTATGGGGCGAAGATATTCGCCATCGACGACCTCGCCGATCGGGGCCATGATGCCGATCTTCTTCTGGACCAGGGACTGCCTGCCACGCCAGACCGGTACCGAGGGCTGATTCCTCCCGCTTGTCTTGCCCTAGTCGGGCCGACCTATGCCCTGCTGCGCCCCGATTTCGCCCTGCTGCGGACAGCGGTGCCCACGCGTAGCGGCGACCTGCGACGCCTGCTCGTCTTCATGGGCGGCTCCGATGCCCGAAACCTGACCCGCAAGGTAATAGAGGCTCTGGCGGAAGCGGGACTGGGGGAACGGGAAATGGACGTGGTGCTGGGGGGCGGATCACCCCACGCCGCCGCCGTGGGCCAAGCCTGTGCGACCCTGCCGAACTGCCGGGTCCATGTGCAGACTCCCCGCATGGCCGAGCTGATGGCTTCTGCCGACCTCATGATCGGCGCTTCCGGCGGCGCCACCTGGGAGCGGCTTTGCCTGGGTTTGCCAGGGATTCTCATCCCGGTTGCCGCGAACCAGCTGCCGGTGGCCACCCAGGTAGCAGGGCGGCGGGCCAGCATCGTCCTCAACCATGCCTTCGACGTCGATGTGCCAGGCTTGGCCGCGCTGCTGCGCCGCCTCGACAAGCATCCCGGCTTGCTCCGGCGAATCTCGGCGCGAGCTTCGGAATTGGTCGACGGCCTGGGGGCAGACCGTGTCGTCACTTCACTGCTTGCCTCAAAATTGTAAGACAATAGCCGTTTTTCGCTGCCTGTTCGGTCGGTTTTCGGGGCGGCGATGTAACTGGGCTTTACCATTGTCAGCATGAAGATATCGAATTATCCCATTGGGCTGGAACATCCGCCGTTCATCGTGGCGGAGTTGTCGGGCAACCATAACCAGTCCCTGGACAGAGCGCTTGCCATCGTCGATGCCGCCGCTGCCGCGGGAGCGCATGCGATGAAGCTCCAAACTTACACGGCTGACACGATCACCATCGACTGCCAGCACGACGAGTTCTTCATCTCCGATCCTAACGCGCTCTGGAAGGGACGTTCCCTCTATGAGCTCTACCAGGAAGCCTATACCCCTTGGGAATGGCACGGGCCCCTCTTCGAGCGGATACGGGAGCGGGGGATGATTCCCTTCAGCACCCCGTTCGACGAGACGGCGGTGGATTTTCTCGAAACTCTGGATGTGCCGTGCTACAAGATTGCTTCCTTCGAGAATTCCGATTTGCCTCTGCTGCGCAAGGCGGCGGCTACCGGTAAACCGCTGATCGTTTCCACCGGCATGTCCACCCTGGCCGACCTTGATGAGATGGTCCGCACCGTCCGGGCGGCCGGCTGCCAGGATCTGGTCCTCTTGAAGTGCACCAGCACCTATCCGGCTACCCCGGAAAACAGCCACATCCGGACCATTCCTCACCTGCGGGACATGTTCGGCTGCGAGGTCGGGCTGTCGGACCACACCATGGGTATCGGGGCTGCCACGGCGGCCGTCGCCCTCGGCGCGACGGTCATCGAAAAGCACTTCACCCTCTCCCGTAGCGACGGGGGGGTGGATGCGGCCTTCTCGATGGAGCCCGCGGAACTTGCCGCCCTGGTAGTCGAGTCCCGACGGGCCTGGGAAGCCCTTGGGCATGTCCAGTACGGCCCGACCCAGGCCGAGACGAAGTCCCTGATCTATCGCCGCTCCCTTTATGTCGTGCAGGACATAAAGGCGGGAAGCATGCTCACCCCGGAAAATCTGCGGATCATCCGGCCTGGCCGCGGTCTGGCACCGAAGTATTACGACATCGTGCTGGGCAAGCGTGTCTCCCGGGATGTGACCAAGGGGACACCTCTCTCCTGGGATTTGGTCGGCTGAGCATTCCGGGAACCCCTGTTGGAAATTTACTGCAGCGACATCGATGCACCCAGTCCCGGCGACTGCCGTGGACGCCCCTGCCTGTACTTGGAGATTTTATGACCACTGCCATGAAGCGCTGCGTGCGCTGTCTTCTGCCGGAGACCCACGAAACCATTTCCTTCGACGAAGAAGGGGTCTGCAACATCTGCCGCCAGCAGGATTACAAGAAGGATCGCATCGACTGGAGTGCCAAGAAACGGGAACTCGATGACCTGATCGAAACCTATCGCGGCAAGTACGACTACGACTGCATCGTTCCCTTCAGCGGCGGCAAGGACAGCACCTGGACCCTCTACTATCTGATGAAGGAGTACGGCCTGAAGCCCCTGGTGGTCCGCTTCGACCACGGCTTCCTGCGTCCGAACCTGCAGGAGAACACCCTGCGGACCCTCCGCAAGCTGGGCGCCGACATGCATGTCTTCACTCCCAACTGGAAAGTGGTCCAGAAGCTCATGCTGCAAAGTTTCCTCGAGAAGGGCGACTTTTGCTGGCATTGCCACACCGGCATCTTCTCTTACCCGATGTGGGTGGCCATCCAGAAGAATATTCCCCTCATCTTCTGGGGCGAGCCCTCCGCCGAATACACGTCCTATTTCAGCTACGATCAGCCGGAAGAAGTGGACGAGAAGCGCTTCAACCGCTACGTGAACCTGGGCATCACTGCCGAGGACATGTTCGTGCGCCTGGGCGGCATGATCGACGAGCGGGACCTCAAGCCCTTCCGCTATCCGCCCCTGCGCGACCTGCGGCGCATCAGCTACCGTTCTGTCTGCCTGGGCTCCTACGTCCCCTGGGACGTCAAGCGCCAGTCGGAAATCATCAGTCGCGAACTGGGATGGAAGGGCGACCAAGTCGAGAATGTGCCGCCCGCCTACGATTACGAGAAGATCGAATGCCAGTTGCAGGGGGTTCGGGACTACATCAAGTTCATCAAGCGGGGCTATACCCGCCCGTCCCACCTGATGGCCCTCGATCTGCGCAATGGTCGCATCAGCCGCGAAGAAGCGGAGCGGCTGGTCAAGGAGTATGAGGGCAAGCGTCCGCCCAGCCTGGACCTGTTCCTTGAGTACGTCGGCCTCACCGAAGCCGAGTTTCTCGAAGTCGCCCTGTCCCACGGCGTTTCTCCTTACCACCACGATCCCGCGTCGGTGACCCCGGGGCAGAAGGTCCATGACTTCGACCAGTGGCAGCGGGTGGGCAGGATGGAGCGCAGCGACACCGAAGTCATCCTGAAGCGCTGGCAAATCCATCGCGCCGACGATCGGGAATAGGCGGGAAGATGAGGCGCGTAGGGGTGGTCGACTACGGCATGGGCAACCTCATGTCCATGGTCAGTGCCTTGGACATGGTGGGCGCCGATGTCGGGCTTTGCCAGCGTCCCGAGGACCTGGCGACCTGCGATCGCATCGTCCTGCCGGGCGTCGGTGCGTTCAGGGCATGCATGGAAGCGCTGGCCCAGGGCGGATTCATCGAGGCCCTGGGGGAGCAGGTGCTCCGGGGCGGCAAGCCCTTCCTCGGAGTCTGCCTCGGCATGCAGGTGCTAGCCCGGCGGAGCGAAGAGGGCGGCAGCCACGATGGCCTGGGCTGGATCGACGCCGAAGTCTGCCGGCTGCGGCCCGCCGACTCCGCTCTGCGGGTGCCTCAGATCGGCTGGAACGACGTCGAATTTTCTGCCGACAGCGCCGTGTTTCGACGCATTCCGCCTCTGGCGGACTTCTATTTCGTCCACTCCTTCCACATGGTCTGTGCCGATGCAGGCAATGTCGAGGCAACCTGCGACTACGATGGCAAGGTGACCGCAGCAGTGCGCAAGGGCAACATCTTCGCCACTCAGTTTCACCCCGAGAAGAGCCAGACCCATGGTCTGCAACTCCTTGAAAATTTCCTGAACTGGCGGGGCTAACGATGCTCAAGCGTCGACTCATACCGAAACTGCAGCTCAAGTCCCGGCAGCTGGGTGCGGTGAACCGTCCCATCCTAGTCACCACCGTCGGTTTCGAGCGGGTGCTCGACATCGGCGACCCCGTTTCCCAGGCCAAGATCTACGAGGCCCAGGCAGCGGATGAACTCGTCCTTCTGGATCTCGATTCGGGGGCTCCGCGCAATGAGGCGGTTCTATCAGTCCTGCGGCGCATTGCCCAGGAAATCTTCATGCCCTTTACCGTAGGCGGCGGCGTGCGGACGGTGGATGATTTTCGCGTGCTCCTCAGCGCCGGCGCCGACAAGGTCAGCATCAACACGGCGGCTGTTGCCGACCCGGGGCTCATCGACGCCGCTTCCCTGCGCTTCGGCGCCCAGTGCGTGGTGCTGTCCATCGATTATCGGCAGCATGTCGACGGACGGCGGGAGGTTTTTGTGGATGGCGGTCGGCGCGCCACCGGACTCGATCCGGTGGCATGGGCCAAGGAGGCGGTCGCACGGGGAGCCGGTGAGATTCTCCTGACCTCCATCGAGCGGGACGGCAGCCGCTCCGGTCTGGACGTGGACCTGATCCGCCAGATGGTGGACGCGGTCGATGTCCCCGTCATCGCCGCGGGTGGCTGCGGCGTCGCCAGGCATTTCGTGGAAGGATTTGTCCAGGGCGGAGCTGATGCCGTCGCCTCGGGGACCTTCTTCTCCTTCAAGGACCAGAATCCGATGCAGACCAGGGCCCATATCAAGAATGCCGGCATCCCGATCCGAATCCACCTGTGACGTCACCATGCTGGCTAGAGACCACACCGCCCTTCGGCCCTTGACCCAAGAACACGTGGGAGAACATTACCTGCGCTGGCTGAACGACCCACGGGTGAACCGTTACCTGGAATCCCGTTTCGCCACGCACAGCCTGGAATCCATCGCGGACTTCGTCCGTAGCCACGGTCCCGGAAGTGGCAACCATCTCTTTGCGATCGTTGCCCAGCCCGAAGGGCGGCATATCGGCAACATCAAGCTGGGGCCGGTGAGTAGCCAGCACCGGCACGGGGACATCGGCATCCTGGTCGGCGAACCGGAGTACTGGGGGCTGGGGCACGCCAGCGTTGCGATCGACCTGCTGACCCGCTTCGCCTTCGATGTCCTGGGGCTGCACAAGGTCACCGCCGGGTGCTACGGTCCCAATGTCGGCTCGAGACGGGCGTTCGAGCGGGCGGGATTCATCGTGGAGGGGATCAGGCCCAGCCATTACCTCTGCGATGGCGAGTTCGTGGACGGCGTCCTCATGGCCAGGATTAGGCCGTGACCGATCCTGCACGCCGGGGGGAACCGGTGCTGGCGCTACGTCCGGCGCTTCTCTCGGATGCGAGCCGGCTGCTCGAATGGCGGAACGCACCGGAAGTCCGGGCAGCGTCCCACCACACCGAGGAAATCGATCTTGCCACCCATCTGCGCTGGTTGGGCAAGGTCCTTGCCGACCCCGGACGTAAGATTTTCATCGCCGAGCAGGGTGGAGCGCCGGTCGGGATGATCCGGGCCGACCGGATGGAGGATGGCATCTGGGAACTCTCCTGGCTGGTCGCGCCTGATTTCCGGCAGAAGGGCCTGGGGAAGGTCTTGCTGAAATCGCTGTTTGATATCATTCAGGCCCCCGTGCGGGCGGAAATCAAGGACTGGAACCTAGCCTCCATACGCATGGCGGAAGCCGCCGGAATGCAATTGCGGCGCAAAGAAGGCGGCATTTCGTATTTTGAGAAGGCCGGCGAGGGTAATGTTGACTGAAGGGCAGGGAATGCTGAAAAAGCTGAAGAATCGTTTGCGTCCGCAATGGATGCGCCAATTGGGGAAGCGGATGCGGGTCCGGGCCAAGGTCACGTGGCTCTCCCGGAAACATGGCCTGGCGGCACCGGTCAATAACCCCCTGGCCCTGTGCAAGACTTCGGATACCTTGTTCATTCTGGGCAACGGCGGCTCGATACTGGAGTATTCCCCTGAAGATTGGAAGCACATCGGCGAGCGCGACAGCCTCGGCTTCAACTACTGGATGCTCCACGATTTCGTGCCGTCGTGCTACATGACCGAACTGCCCAAGTTCCCCGTCGATGAGGAGTGCCTGCTCCACAACCTGCGGGTCCGCCAGGACGAGTACCGGAAGATTCCGATTTTTCTCAAGGACTTCGAGAGATTTCCCACCCGGGAGAGCGACCGCTTTCTAGGCATCTTCCCGCCGGCCCTGAAGTCCAATGCCCATGCCCTGTGGGACGTCGAGTTGGAGGGCGAAAGCCCGGCCCGCTTCGAAGAGCAGCTGGTCAAGCTGCTTGCGGCAGGAGCCTTCGAGCCGGGCGCCGCCAGCCCCTTGCCGCGGAAGCGGGCCACCATCTTCCTGGCCTGCGTCATGGGGGTCCGGGCCGGCTACCGGAACATCGTCCTCTGCGGTGTCGATCTCAGCAATACCGCCTACTTCTACCACCCGATCGCCGACCAGTTGGAGGCCAAGGGGCTACGCCCCTTGCCCAGTTTCCAGCCTGGCGTCATCCACAAGACCAACGATCCCGCCTACGGCGCCCTGACCATCTCGACCATCCTCGATATCTTCGATCGAGTGGTTCTCAAGCCCAAGGGTATCAAGTTGTCGGTGGCGCTGAAGTCCTCGGCCCTCCATCCGCGGTTTCCCTCCTATTTTCAATAGGCTCGGTCCATGGTCACCGGTATGGACGGTGGGCTGAAAACCGCCAAGATTTTGGTCGTCCGCCGCGACAACATCGGCGACCTAGTGTGCACTACGCCTTTCATCCGCGCCCTGCGGCAGGCTTTGCCCCAGGCCCGCATCGACGCGCTGGTCAATAGCTACAACCTGCCAGTGCTGGCCGGCAACCCAGACCTCGACCACGCTTATGCCTATACCAAGGCCAAGCATCGGGAGGGCGGTTCTCTCCTGGGGGTGCATTGGCGCCGTCTCCGGCTGATGTGGGAGTTGCGTCGCCGGCATTACGACTTGGTGATTCTGGCAGGAGACGGAGACCGGCAGCGGGCCATGAATCTGGCGCGCTGGATCCATCCTCGCCAGATCGCCGGCTTCCTTGCCGCCGGTGAGGCTGGCAGCCAGGGCCTGGATCTGGCCGTTGTCCTGGACGATCGGCCACGCCACGCCGTGGAAATCACCTGCCGGCTGCTCGAGCCCCTCGGCTTGGCGACGACGCCACCGGCCCTGCGACTGGTTCCAGAACTCCAGTCTGCCGATGCCGCGCGCCAAGCATTGGCCGCTCAGCCCTGGTTCCGGCCGGAGCGGCCGACCATCGCCATCCACATCAGCGCCCGCAAGCCGCCCCAACGCTGGCCGGCAGCGTCCTTCGCGGCCCTCATGGAGCGCCTGCATGCCGCCTACGGCTTCCAGTTCATGCTGCTCTGGTCGCCGGGGGATGAGGACAATCCCCTCCATCCCGGTGATGATCGCAAGGCCGCGGCGATCCTCGACACTACCCGGGGGCTGCCGGTTCTCGCCTACCCGACCTACCACCTTCGGGACCTCGTTGGCGGTCTCTCCTGCTGCCAGGCCATGATCTGCTCGGACGGCGGCGCGATGCATTTGGGGGCGGGCCTGGGGCTGCCCATTGTCTGTTTCTTCGGAAATTCGGATGCGGTGCGCTGGCGTCCCTGGGGCGTACTCCAAGAATTGCTGCAGCCAGCTTCCCGGAATGTCCAGGATATCGATGTGGACGAGGCCTTGGCGGCCTTCGGGCGCCTGTGGAAGCAAAGAGCATGAAGGCCAGGATCGTCACCACCCATTCGGATGGCGGGCCGCTGGTGGTGGCCCTGCGGGCCGTCGGCGTCCAGGTGGAGCGGGTGGATTGGAAGGACGTGCCCGGTTATCGGAACTTTGAAGACTGCATCGGCTTCTACGGCAACCTGTTCGCCGAAATCAAGAATCTACCGGCCTTTGTCGCCCTTAAGCGGAAACTTGGGAGGCTAGGCATCCCCTACGTCTTCTGGAATCGGGACGCTCCATGGAATGTCGGCATGAAGTTGCACCGCCGCTTGGCGGTGCAATGGATGGCGCCGGTGGATATCTATCTGGCTCACTCCCTTCAGGATGCCGCCTGGTTTTCCGGCCACTGCCACTATTTTCCCAATGCTGCCCAGCGTCCCTACTACGCCGATACTTCGATCGAAGACCTGCGTGACGAGGCTTCCTACGAGCAGGATGTGTGCTTCTTCGGGGCCTTGGGAAATACCCGGCGGCGCGCCTGCCGGGAGCGGGTCGAATTCCTTTCCGAAGTGGAGCGCCGGGTCCGGCGGGCGCTACCGGTGGTTCGCTTCCGGGTGCTGGATACCGTCCAGCAGGGCCTCGGCCTGGAGCAGCAACTGCGCCTCATCCGCACCAGCAAGATCAACCTGAATTACGGCGCCATGTGCGATCTGCCGGGGAATCCTTCCTGGGGCATGCCGGAGCGGGTGTTCGGCATCCCGGCGGCCGGCGGCTTCCTGTTGACCGATTACCGCCGCTCCATCCCGGATACCTTCGCCGGCGATGCCTGCGACTTCTTCCTGGAAGCGGAGGACTGCGCCGCCAAGATCATCTCAAGCCTGGAATCGTTCCATGTACTGCGGGCTCGGGCCGAGGAAATGCATCGGCAAGTGGTGGAAAGGCATACCTATGAAGCTCGGGCGATGCAGCTGTTAGGGCTGCTGCAAAGCTACCGGAACACCGCGGCCACCCGCCGGGCCTAGTGCGCCGCCTCCCAATTCACCCCCACCCCCACCTCCACCACCAGCGGCACCTTCAATGCCGCCACCTGCACCATCAGCCGGGGCAGCTCGCCCCGGACCTCCGCCAGTTCCCCATCCGGCACCTCCAGCACCAGCTCGTCATGAACCTGGAGCACCACCCGGGAAGGCAGTTTCCGCTCATCCAGCCAGCGCTGGACGGAAATCATGGCCATCTTCACCAGATCGGCGGCGGTGCCCTGCATGGGGGCGTTGATGGCGGCCCGCTCGGCGCCCTGGCGGCGGCCCTGCTGGCTGGCCCGGATGTCCGGGAACCACAGGCGGCGGCCGAAGGCGGTCTCGACATAGCCGTGCTGGCGGGCCTGGTTGCGGGCTTCCTCCATGTAGCGGGCGACGCCGGGGTAGCGGGCGAAGTAGCGGTCGATGTAGGTCTGGGCAGCACCCCGCTCCAGGCCTAGCTGGCGGGCCAGGCCGAAGGCGCTCATGCCGTAGATGAGGCCGAAGTTGATGGTCTTGGCCACCCGGCGCTGGTCTGGGCCGACTTCCAGGGGCGTGACGCCGAAAATCTCGGCAGCGGTGGCCCGGTGCACGTCCTCGCCGTGGGTGAAGGCCTGGAGCAGGCGCTCGTCGCCGGAGAGGTGGGCCATGATGCGCAGTTCCACCTGGGAGTAGTCGGCGGAGACGATGCTGCAGCCTTCCGGGGCGACGAAGGCGGTGCGGATGCGCCGGCCTTCCTCGGTGCGCACCGGGATGTTCTGGAGATTGGGGTCGCTGGAAGCCAGGCGCCCGGTGGCGACGGTGGCCTGGGAAAAATGGGTGTGCACCCGTCGGGTCGCCGCATTCACCATGCGCGGCAGCTTGTCGGTGTAGGTGCCCTTCAGCTTCGACAGGCTCCGGTGCTCCAGGAGGAGCTTGGGCAGGGGATAGTCGAGGGCCAGTTCGGACAGCACCTCCTCGTCGGTGGAGGGCGTGCCCGAGGGAGTCTTCTTCTTCACCGGCAGGCCCTGGCGCTCGAACAGGATCTCGGCCAGCTGCTTGGGCGAGGAGAGGTTGAACGGCTGCCCCGCCAGTTCGTGGGCCTGGCGCTCCAGGTCCATGATCTTCTTGCCCATCTCGTGGCTCTGGCGGGCGAGTTCGTCGCAGTCGATGAGGACGCCGTTCCGCTCCATGCGCCAGATGACCTCCCGGGCCGGCATCTCGATGTCGTGGTAGATGCGGGAAAGCCCGGCCTCGTCGGCGAAGCGGGGGTGGAGCACCTGGTGCACCCGCAGGGTGACGTCGGCGTCCTCGGCGGCGTACTTGGTGGCGGTGTCCAGGTCCACCTGGTCGAAGCAGATCTGCTTGGCGCCCTTGCCGCAGATATCCGTGTAGGAGATGGTGGCTAGGCCCAGGTGCCGGGAACAGAGCTGCTCCAGGTCGTGGCCCTTGTCCGACTCCAGCACGTAGGACTCGAGCATGGTGTCGTGGGCCACGCCCTCGAGGGCGATGCCATGGTTGGCGAAAATGTGCTGATCGTACTTGGCGTTCTGCAGCACCTTGGGCTTGTCCGCCGCCTCCAGCCAGGGCTTGAGGCGGGCCAGCACCTCCTCCCGGGGTAGCTGGTCGGCGACGCCAGGAGCCTGGTGGGCGACCGGGATGTAGCAAGCCTCGCCGGGGGTGACGGAGAGGGAAAGGCCTACGATGCGGGCCTCGAAGGAGTCGAGGCTGGTGGTCTCGGTGTCGAGGGCGGTGAGTTCCGCCGCGTCGATTTTCCTCAGCCAGGCGTCGAACTGATCCCAGGTCAGGACCGTCTCGTAATTCCTCGGCAGGTCCTCGGTCGGCGCCGGTGGGGCGGCAGCCAGGGCGGCGGCGGGCTCCACCTTCTGGGGCTGATTGCCCTGGCCCTGCAGTTCCTTCAGCCAGGTCTTGAATTCGAAGCGCTCGAACAGGGCGCGCAGCGTTTCGGCGTCCCGGGGCTGGGGCGCCAGGTCGCCGGGCTGGCGGTCGAGTTCCAGGTCGCAGCGCACGGTCAAAAGCCGGCGCCCGAGGGGCAGGAAATCCAGGTGGGAGCGCAGGTTCTCCCCCGCCACCCCGCCGATCTCGCCGGCGTGGGCGATCACTTCGTCCAGGCTGCCGTACTGGCTGAGCCACTTGACCGCAGTCTTGGGCCCCACCTTGGTGACACCGGGGACGCCGTCCACCGTGTCGCCGACCAGGGCCAGGTAATCGACGATGCGCTCCGGCGGCACCCCGAACTTGGCGACCACGCCGGGGATGTCGAGCACCTCGTTGCTCATGGTGTTCACCAACCGGACGTGGGGGCAGACCAGCTGGGCCAGGTCCTTGTCGCCGGTGGAAACCACGGTCTCCATGCCGTCGGCGGCGGCCTGGCGGGCCAGGGTGCCGATGACGTCGTCGGCCTCCACCCCGTCCACCATCAGGAGCGGCCAGCCGGCGGCCTGGACGGCGGCGTGGATGGGCTCGATCTGGCGGGCCAGGTCCTCGGGCATGGGAGGGCGGTGGGCCTTGTATTCCGGATACCAGTCCTCCCGGAAAGTCTTGCCCTTGGCGTCGAAGACCACGGCCTTGTAGTCCGCCTTGAAGTCGCTTTCCAGGCGGCGTAGCATGCTCAGCACGCCGTAGATGGCGCCGGTCGGTTCTCCCGCGCGGTTTCTCAGATCAGGCAGGGCGTGAAAAGCGCGGTAAAGATAGGACGAACCGTCCACCAACAAAAGTAGAGACATATGAAGGACAACAACGATTTCATTCAGCCGGCGGAAACCGATGCCCTGCTGCAGGGCGTGTCGGCGCGGGAATCCTGGCGGATTTTCGGCATTATGTCAGAGTTTGTGGAGGCCACCGAACGGCTGTCCACCATCCGCCCGGCGGTGAGCATCTTCGGCAGCGCCCGGGTGGCGCCGGGCTCCTCCTACTACGATCTTACGGAACGCACCGCCCGCCTCCTGTCGGATGCCGGCTTCTCGGTCATCTCCGGCGGCGGCCCCGGCATCATGGAAGCCGCCAACAAGGGCGCCTTCTTCGGCAAGTCGCCGGCGGTAGGCCTCAACATCCAGCTGCCCCACGAGCAGCGGGCCAACCCCTTCCAGGACGTGTCCCAAACCTTCCGCCACTTCTTCGCCCGCAAGTACATGTTCGTGCGCTTCGCCAGCGCCTACGTGGTCATGCCCGGTGGCTTCGGCACCCTGGACGAGCTGCTGGAGGCCCTGACCCTGATCCAGACCGGCAAGACCCGCAAGATTCCCCTCATCCTGGTGTGCTCCGATTTCTGGCGGGGCATGGTGGACTGGTTCCGGGAGCGGCTGGTGGCCGAGAAGATGATCGACGCCGCCGACATGGACCTGATCCAGCTCATCGACGAGCCGGAGCAGGTGGTCGAGGCCATCTTCAAGCACTACGAGGCCCGCCCCTTCAGCCCGCTGCCCAACGAGCGCGAGATGATGTTGAACTTGTAATAAAATGGACTGGCCGAATAACAAGGATACGCCATGCGCCCCGTTCGCCTTCTTCCCTTCCTGCTGCTCGTTGCCCTGAACGCCTGGGCCCAGTCCGACCGGCCTGCCGACCTCCAGCCCCTGCCGGCCGTGCCGCCGCCCCCGCCGGGCATGGAAGCCTTCGACGCGGCCCTCGAGCCCCAGGTCACCATCATCCAGAAAGAAACCGAAACCCGGGAGGAGTACCGGGCCAACGGCCGGCTGTACATGATCAAGGTCACCCCCAAGGGCGGCAAGCCCTTCTACCTGGTGGATTTCAACGGCAACGGCCAATTCGTCGAGTCCGACACCGTCGGGCCGGTGACCAAGCCGCCCATGTGGGTCATTCATAGCTGGTAAGTCTTGTCCGTCTACACCCCGGTGGGCCGCGATGAACTGGCGGCCTGGCTTCGTCCCTTCGCCGTCGGCGACCTGATCGACCTGGCCGGCATCGCCGCCGGGGTCGAGAATTCCAACTATTTCGTCACCACCACCGGCGGGCGCTGGGTGCTCACCTTGTTCGAGCGCCTGGAGGCGGCCGAGCTGGATTTCTACCTGCACCTCATGGCCCACTTGGCGGCCCGGGGCTATCCCTGCCCGAGCCCGCAGGCCGACGATAGCGGCGCCCTGTGGCGGCCTCTGGCCGGCAAGCCGGCGGCCCTGGTCAGCCGCCTGGAGGGCAGGTGCATCGAGACGCCGACCCCGGAGCACTGCCGCGCCATCGGTCGGGTCCTGGCCAGGCTGCACCGGCTGGCCGCCGATTTCACCCTTGCCCTGGCCAATCCCCGGGGCGAAGCCTGGCGCCGGGACACCGGCCGAAGCCTCCTGCCCCTCCTCTCACCGGGCGAGCACGACCTCCTGGCCGACGAGCTGGCCTTCCAGTCCGCCCAGGATTGGTCGGCCCTGCCCCGGGGCATCGTCCACGCCGACCTTTTTCGGGACAACGTCCTGTGGCAGGCGGACGGGAGCCTGTCCGGCGTGCTGGATTTCTATTTCGCCGGCGAGGACTACCTGCTCTTCGACCTGGCGGTGGCCGCCAACGACTGGTGCTTCGATGCCGCCAGCCTGCAGGCGCTGCTGGCCGGCTATGCCGGCGAACGCCCCCTGAGTGCGGCCGAGGCGGCCGCCTGGCCGGCCATGCGGCGGGCCGCTGCCCTGCGCTTCTGGCTCTCCCGCCTGGACGACAGCCATCATCCCCGGCCGGGGGAGGTGGTTACCGTCAAGGATCCTGCCCATTTCGCCAGGCTGCTGGAGGAATTGCGGCTTGTCCCTGGGGATGCCGGCGGATAGCATTCGGGTATGGACGATTCCGAACAATTTCCCGTCGCCCCCCGGGCCTTCGATGGGGCGAGCCGCACGGTGGACGCCGGCGCCTGTTTCGACTGGCTGCGCCAGGGCTGGGCCCTGTTCGCCGCCAACCCCGGCGTGTGGATCGCCTGCGCGGTACTGACCCTGGTCATCGTCATCGCTCTTTCCATCGTGCCCTTGATCGGCCAGCTGGCGACCCACCTGCTGCTGCCGGTGCTGGGAGCGGGCCTCCTGTACCTCTGCCGGCGCCAGTCGGAGGGGGGCACGCCGGAGATTTCCGACCTCTTCATCGGCTTCCGGCAGAACACCGGCAATCTCGTCATGGTGGGCGTCTTCTATACCCTGGGGATCTTCGCCATCGGCCTTCTGGTGGCCGTCATCGTCGGCGGCGGGGTCGCCGGGGGCGTCATCAGCGGCACCCCCATCGGGCTCGGCATGATGTTCGGCAGCTTCCTGCTGGGGGCGCTCCTGGTGGCCGTTCTCGCCACGCCCCTGTTCATGGCCGTATGGTTCGCGCCGGCCCTGGTGTTCTTCAACCTCATGGCGCCCATGGATGCCATGAAGGCGAGCTTCTTCGCCTGCTTGAAAAACTGGCTGCCCTTCCTCATCTACGGACTCATCCTCTTCATCCTCTTCTTCTTCGCCGCGCTCATGCTCGGCCTCGGATTCCTGGTGCTCATTCCTGTCCTGTCGGGGGCGCTCTACGCTTCCTATCGCGATGTCTTCGTGGTGGTCTGAACCGTGAGAGCCCAGACCCTTCCCGCCGCCGCCGGCTGGCGCTGGCTGACCGGCGGCTTCGCCATCTTCCGCCGCAATCCGCCCCTGCTCATCCTGCTGGTCATTTCCTACTGGTTCACCGTTCTCCTGCTCAACGTCATCCCCATCCTCGGCGCGGTGCTTGCCTCCCTGGCCATTCCCGGCCTGTCGGTTGGACTCATGCAGGCCTGCCGGGATATCGAGCGGGGGGAGACGGCGGGGCTCCAGACCCTGTTCGGCAGCCTCAAGGACAATCCCCGCACCCTGACCGCCCTCGGTGCCCTCTACCTGGTGGCGACCCTGGCCGTCCTGGGCATCTCGACCCTGGTGGACGGTGGCGAACTGCTGCGCTTCATGCTGTCCACCAAGCCCATGGATCCGGAGATTCTGGAAAGCGGCCGCCTGATTCTGCCCTTCAGCGTCGTGATGCTGCTCCTGGTGCCGGTGCTGATGGCCTACTGGTATGCGCCGGTGCTGGCCGCCTGGCATCGGCTGCCGGTATTCAAGGCCCTGTTCTTCAGCTTCGTGGCCTGCTGGCTCAACTGGCGCGCCTTCTTCCTCTATGGCCTCGGCCTGGTGCTGGTGGCCGCCATCCTGCCGGGCGTCGCCCTCGGGCTTCTGGTGGCCATTTTCCCCGGGGCCCAGAACTTTCTGGCCACCCTGGTGACTGTTCCCATGGTGCTGACCGTGGCACCGACCATTTTCGCCAGCTTCTACGTCAGCTACCGCGACGTCTTCACCATTGCCGATATTGCCTGAGCCCCTGGGAATCTTCGGCGGGACCTTCGACCCCGTCCACTTCGGCCACCTGCGCCTGGCCGAGGAGGCGGCGGATCAACTCGGCCTCGCCGCCGTCCTGTGGATTCCCGCCGGCCAGCCGGCCCACCGGGAGCAGCCGCGGGTGACGGCCGGCCACCGGCTGGACATGGTGCAGCTCGCCATCGGCGACAACCCCGCCTTCCGGCTGGACCGGGCCGAGGTGGAGTCAGCCCGGCCGAGCTACACCGTCCCCACCCTGGAACGGCTGCGGGCCGAGTACGGCCGGGAACGCCCCCTGGTCCTGCTGGTCGGTGCCGACGCCTTCGCCGGCATGCCGACCTGGCACCGCTGGCGCGAGCTCTTCGAACTCGCCCATGTCGGGGTGGCCTACCGGCCGGGCTTTCCGGTCGAGCCGGAGCGCCTGCCGGCCGAGCTGGCGGAACAATTCCTGCGGCGGCGGGTCAACTCCGCCGGCCTGCAAGCCCAGCCTGCCGGTGGCATCGCCACCTTCTCCATGACCCAACTCGCCATTTCCGCCACCCAAATCCGACACTTGCTGGCCGAAGGCCGCAGCCCGCGCTATTTGCTGCCGGCTGCGGTCCTCGACTATATTGAAACTAATCATCTCTACAGAAATGCCTGATGGACGTACGTAAATTGCAGAAAATCGTCGTTTCCGCCCTGGAAGACATCAAGGGGCGGGACATTGAAGTCATCAACACCACCAAGCTCACCGCTATGTTCGACCGCATCGTGATCGCCTCCGGCGACTCGAACCGCCAGGTCAAATCCCTCGCCCGCAATGTTCAGGACAAGGTTCGCGAGGCCGGAGGCGAAATCGTCTCCGTCGAGGGCGAAGAGAACGGCGAATGGGTCCTGGTGGACCTGGGCGACATCGTCGTGCACGTCATGCAGCCGGCAGTGCGCAATTACTACAACCTGGAAGAGCTCTGGGACGCCTCTCCGAGCCGGCATCGGCCCACAGGAGAGGCCGAAGCCGCCGCGGCGGCATGAGGTTGACCGTGGTCGCCGTCGGCCACCGCCAACCGGACTGGGTGGACGACGGCTGCGCCGAGTACGTCAAGCGCATGCCCCGGGAATTGGCGACCGCCGTGGTCGAAATCAAGCCCGAGCCCCGGGGATCCAAGACCCGCGAGCAACTGTTGGCAGCCGAGAAGGCCCGCATCCGCGACGCCTTGCCGGCCGGTAGCCGCACTGTCGTCCTGGACGAGCGGGGCGACGACCTCACCACCCTGAAGCTGGCTCGTCGCTTGGAAGCCTGGATGCAGGACGGGCGCGACACGGCCCTGCTCATCGGTGGCGCCGACGGCCTGGACGAGGAACTGAAGCGCCAGGCCGACGACTGCATCCGCCTTTCGAGCCTCACCCTTCCCCATGGCCTGGCCCGCCTCATCCTGTGCGAGCAGCTCTACCGGGCCATGAGCGTCCTCAAGAACCATCCCTATCATCGAGAAGGATGATGCGCATCTACCTGGCCTCCCGCAGCCCCCGTCGGCGCGAACTGCTGCACCAGATGGGCGTGCCCTTCGACACCCTGCTTTTCCGCACCGGCCATCGCTCCGACGCCGAGGTGGACGAGACGCCCCTGGCCGGCGAAAAAGCCACGGACTACGTCGAGCGCATCGCCCGTACCAAGGCCGAACACGGCTGGAATCTGATGGCCCTGCGCCACCTCATGCCCCAGCCGGTGCTATCGGCCGACACCACCCTGGAGATGGACGGCGACATTATCGGCAAGCCGGTGGATGAAACCGACGCCACCGCCATCCTGCGGCGCCTGTCCGGCCAGACCCACCGGGTCCTGACCGGGGTGGCCATGCACCACCAGGGGCGTACCGAATACGTCCTCAGCCTGTCCGAAGTCCGCTTCCGGGAGCTGGAGGAGGACGAGATCCGCCACTACGTCGTCAGCGGCGAGCCCATGGACAAGGCCGGGGCCTACGGCATCCAGGGCCGGGCCGGGATGTTCGTCGAGCACTTGGCCGGCAGCTACTCCGGAGTCATGGGGCTGCCGGTGTGCGAAACGGCTTTGCTGCTCAAGCGCTTCGGCTGCAAGCCCCTGTAATTTCCGCCGCCAGGAAATCCGCCGCCTGCCGGGCCCCGGCGGGCGCCACCGCCGCCCTGGCCGGCAGGCGCCAGAGAGCGGCCAGGTCTGCCGCCAGGTCGCCCGCTTCGAGGGCGGCATCCGCCACTTCCAGGCACCTGCCCTCGGCCTGCAGCCACTCGATCAGGCACTCCTGCTCCGGCCAGTCGGTCCGCCGCTGATAGAGGACAGGCACGCCGTTGCAGGCGGCCTCGGTGAAGGTGCCGTAGCCCGGCTTGGTAATCACCGCATCCACCGAGCACAGCAGGTCGGTGAAGGACAGCCCCAGGGATTCCAGGGCAATCGCGTCGGGATGGTTCACCCCCCAGGCGGCGGGCACCAGCCAGCGCCGGCCGGGGTGGCGGGGCCAGCGCTCCAGGGGCAGGCGATGGTCGATGCCGCCCATGGCCACCAGCACCGCCCGCACTCCCTCGTCCAGCCCGAGGTCGTGCTTCCTGCCCTGCTTGGCGATGGGGCCTACCGCCACGGTGTTCCCCAGGGCGGGCATGGCCATGGCCGGCGTGGTGCGCAGGAAGGCCCGGGCCGAGCGGTAGGCGGCCAGCATCTGGGCGTGGATGGGCGGGGCCCAGGGTTCGCGGCCGAAGAAGTGGGTGAAGAGATCGGCCCAGTTGAGGGAGCACAGGCTCGCCGCCGGGATGCCGGCCGCGGCGGCGCCGGCCAGGGGCAGGTAGGCGACATTGGTGAGCACGTACTGCGGCGCCAGGTCTTGCAGGAAGCGGGCCTCATCCTCGACCAGGCGCTCCCAGCGGGCGTGGGTGCAGCGGTAGGCGTCGGCGGTGGCGCCGGTCTCGATGGTCAGGGCATCCACCATGACGTAGCCGAAATCCGAGGTGCCCTCGATGTGCTCGAAGGGCGCCTGGATGCGCTGCCGCAGCTTGGCGGTCGGCAGGCCGCTGCGCACCGTCAGCCGCAGGCCGGGCAGGGCCTCGGCCAGGGCGTTGAGGACGGGGCCGGTGATGGCCAGGTGGCCGAAGCCGTGGGAGGAGATGTCGGTGAACAGGTGCATTGGGAGCCAAGGCGGGTGCGACGGTACGGGCGGCATGATACGCCCGGAGCGGGCCGGAATCCCCGACTTCGTCGCCCGGAAGACATTCACCGCCGCCCGGGTTGGGTATGATCGGTCTTCCCAGCGGTCCAATAACAAAGCTGACAGGAGACACCATGTCCTACGCCGTCGATACCCAACCCCTGTGGCGCCCTTCCCCCGAGCGCGCCGCCGCCACCGCCATGGCCGCCCTCATCGGCGACACCGGCCATTCGAGCTATGCCGACCTGTGGTTGTGGTCGGTGGATCACCCGACCCGGTTCTGGCCCAAGATATGGGAATTCTGCGGCGCCGTCGGCGAACCGGGGCCTGAGGTGCTGGAAGACGGGGACCGCATGCCGGGCGCCCGCTGGTTCCCCCAGGCCCGTCTCAATTACGCCGAGAATCTCCTGAAGCAGCGGGACGACGGTGATGCCCTGGTGTTCTGGGGCGAGGACAAGGTGAAACGGCGCGTCAGCCGGGACCAGCTCCACGATGACGTCTCCCGCTTCATGGGCGTGCTGCGGGACGCTGGGGTGGGGCAGGGCGACCGGGTGGCGGGCTACCTCCCCAACCTGCCGGAAACCCTGGTGGCCATGCTGGCCACCGCCGCCCTCGGCGCCATCTGGTCGTCGGCCTCGCCGGATTTCGGCGTGCAGGGCGTCCTCGACCGCTTCGGCCAGATAGAACCCAAGGTCCTGGTCTGCGTGGACGGCTACTGGTACAACGGCAAGGCGGTGGATTGCCTGGCAAAGAATGCCGAGGTGGCGGCCCGCATGCCCTCCCTGACCCAGGTGGTGGTGGTGCCCTACCTCGATACCGATCCCGAGATAGGCGCCATCGACAAGTCCATCGAGTGGAACGAGGCCCTCTCCAGCCAGGCCGTCCATGCCATCCGGTTCAACCGGGTGCCCTTCGACCACCCGCTCTTCATCATGTTCTCGTCAGGCACCACCGGGGTGCCCAAGTGCATCGTCCATTGCCACGGCGGCGTGCTCCTCCAGCACCTCAAGGAGCACCAGCTCCACGGCGACGTGCGGCCGGGGGACCGGCTCTTCTACTTCACCACCTGCGGCTGGATGATGTGGAACTGGCTGATGTCCGGCCTCGCTTCCGGCGCCACCCTGCTGCTCTACGACGGCAGCCCCTTCGCCGGCGGCGGCACGGTGCTCTTCGACTACGCCCAGGCCGAAGGCATGACCCATTTCGGCACCTCGGCCAAGTTCATCGACGCCGCCGCCAAGCTCGGCCTGCGGCCGGGCACCACCCATCGGCTGGACGCCCTGCGGGTCATGTTCTCCACCGGCAGCCCCCTGTCGCCGGAGGGTTTCGACTACGTCTACCGGGAGATCAAGTCGGACCTCCTGCTCGCTTCCATCTCCGGCGGCACCGACATCGTCTCCTGCTTCGTCCTCGGCAACCCGGTGCTGCCGGTCTACCGGGGCGAGATCCAGTGCCGGGGCCTGGGCATGGCGGTGGACGTGTTCGACGACCAGGGCCGGCCGGTGCGGGGCGAGAAGGGCGAGCTGGTGTGCACCCGGCCCTTCCCGGTGATGCCCGTGGCCTTCTGGAACGACCCGGACGGCGCCAAGTACCGGGCCGCCTATTTCGAGCGCTTCCCCAATGTCTGGTGCCACGGCGATTTCTCGGAGCTCACCGAGCACGACGGCATGATCATCTACGGCCGCTCCGACGCCGTCCTCAACCCCGGCGGGGTGCGCATCGGCACGGCGGAAATCTACCGCCAGGTGGAGCAGCTGCCGGAAATCGTCGAGTCCCTGGTGATCGGCCAGGATTGGCCTCCCGGCAAGAACGACGACGTCCGGGTGGTGCTGTTCGTCAAGCTGCAGCCGGGGTTGACGCTGGACGAAGAGCTGGGCGAGCGCATCAAGCGCCAGATCCGGGCCAACACCACGCCCCGCCATGTCCCGGCCCGCATCGTCCAGGTGGAGGACATCCCCCGCACCAAGAGCGGCAAGATCGTCGAACTGGCGGTGCGCAACGTGGTGCACAACCAGCCGGTGAAGAATGTGGAAGCCCTGGCGAACCCGGAGGCCCTGGACTACTTCAGGAACCGGAGCGAGCTGGCGAGCTGACCAGGATGCGGCCGGCCAGGGCCTTGAAGAGGCCGGCCAGCCGGCTGCCGATCTGCCAGCCCGGGGCGGCGCTCTCGACGAAGCGGTAGAACAGGGTGCCGGCGGCGATGCTGGCGCTCCAGGCCAGCAACATGCCCACCGCGGCGGCGCCGGCGCTATCGAACTCGAGCTTGACGAAGAGGGCGTTGGCTACCAGGCAGACCGGGAAGTGGACCAGGAAAAGGGAGTAGGAAATACGGCTCAGGAAGGCCAGCGGCCGGCCCTCGGGCCACTTTTCCAGCCAGCCGCTGCGGCGGGCGAAGCCGAGGGTCAGGGCCACCGCCAGGGCGACGGCGATACGCAGGCGGAAATCCACCATCAGGGCCGCCACCGCGACCGTGGCGATGGCCCCCAGCCAGGCCGCCAGCCGGCGCCGTTCGGAGGCCCACCAGGCGACGGCGCCGAGGCCGTAGGAGCCGAAGAAATAGAGGGCCCATTCGTCCCAGTCGGCGTTGCGGTTGAACCAGAACAGGGCGGCCAGGCCGAGGAGGACCACCAGGGCGGGAGCGGCCCGGCGCAGGCCGGAGAGGCTGCCGATCCAGAGGGCCAGGACCATGAGGGCGAAGAGCTGGAAGTCGATGGCCACGTACCAGACCCCGGCCGACAGGGCGTCGTAGTCGAGGAGGTCGTGGAGCAGCAGGCCGTGGGCCAGGAGCTGGCGCCAGGTCGGCGCGTCCGGGATGGAGTCGTCGATCATCCAGCGCCGGGCCACGGCGGCGGCGACGATGGCGACGGCGACGGCGGCCATGTAGGGCAGCACCAGGCGCTGGTAGCGGCGCCAGATGAGGGGCAGGGGATTGTCGAACAGGGGCTCGCCCCGGGGGGCCAGGCTGCGGGCGGCGAGGAAGCCGCCGACCACGAGGAAGGCCTGGACCGCGATGCGGCCGTAGTCGTAGAGCCAGGAGATGAGCGCCGGCGCAACTTCCTGAACCGCTTCCGACAGGGGGCCGTAGGCCGCCAGATGGTGAAGGACGATCAGTTGGGACGCGATGGCTTTAAGCGCGTCCACCAGGGGCATGCGGGAAGATTGGGCGCTCATGATGAGGGGCGGTATTCTACAACAGGATTGCCTGATGCAGCAGTCCTTATGTGCCTGTTATCAGACGAAGCGGGCGATGTAGGCGCCGACGGCGTCGGGGGGCAGGCCCACCCACACCCGGTGGCCGTTGCCGGGGGCCGTCGGCACTTCCCGACCGTCGCCATTCTCCATGCGCTCCAGCACCCACTGCCGGTTGCCGGCGGGATGAACCGCCTCCAGCCGGTCGCCGACGGCGAAGCGATTCTTGACCTCGATCTCCATGAGGCCCCGGGCCGGGTCGTAGGCGACGGCGTCGCCGACGTAGAGGCTGCGCTCCGATTCCGAATGGCCGCGCAGGTAATTCTGGTAGTCCTGGTCGTGGTGGCGCTGGTAGAAGCCGTCGGTGTAGCCCCGGTTGGCCAGTCCCTCCAACTCGGACAGCAGCCGGGGGTCGAGGGGGCGGCCGGCGAGGGCGTCGTCGATGGCCCGGCGGTAACTCTGGCAGGTGCGGGCGACGTAGTAGGGGCTCTTGGTGCGGCCCTCGATCTTCAATGAATCGACGCCGATCTCGGCGAGGCGCTGGACGTGCTCGATGGCCCGCAGGTCCTTAGAATTGAGGATGTAGGTGCCGTGCTCGTCCTCCTCGATGGGCATCAGCTCGCCGGGGCGCTCGCTTTCCTCGATGAGGCGGATGTCGCCGGCGGCGTCGGCCGCCGCCGGGTGGGTCTTGTAGTCCCAGCGGCAGGAGTTGGTGCAGGTGCCCTGGTTG
>DATFAA010000145.1:0-12648 GCA_035255045.1 Rhodocyclaceae bacterium
GGTGGAGATGGAATTCCGCTTCGAGACCGTAGCCTCCCTGCGGGGCGGCGACCGCCGGGCCCTCCATGAGCGCCGGCTGCAGCAGTCCTTCCGCAGCTCCCCCTACCGCCATGCCTTTTCCCTCGGCCGCAATCCCGGCCGGCGCGGCGAGGAGAAGCTGCTGCTGTCGGCCGTCACCAATCCCGACCTGGTGTCGCCCTGGACCGCGTCCCTGCGCCAGGCCCACCTGCCCCTTTCCGGCATCGCCAGCGTCCCGGTGCTGCAGCAGCGGCTGGTCCGCTGCCTCGCCAGCGACAATCCCCACGTCCTGCTGCTGACGGTCCAGCGCCGGGGCGGCATCCGCATCAGCTATTTCTTCCAGGGGGAACTGCGCTTCTCCCGGCTGGCCGCCCACTCCGGCGACTTGGCGGCCCTCGGCCCGGTCGCCCAGGAGGAAGCGGTCCGCACCCACCAGTACCTGCTCGGCCTGCGCCTCCTGGAGCGGAACTGCCCGGTGGACGCCGTCTGCCTGCTGCCGGAAGACATCATGGCGGCCTGGAACGCCACCTCACCCGTTGCCGGCCTCCTCCGCCTCTCCCACACGGGCCTGGCCCAGGCAGCCCGCCTCGCCGGCATCCGGGACGAGTCTGCCGGCCGCAGTACCGACGATCTCCTCATCGGCCTCCTCGCCAAGGCCCGCTTCCCCAACCATTTCGCGCCGCCCCGGGAACGCCACGGCTTCCATCTCCATCGGCTGCGCCGCGGCCTGCTGGCTGGCAGCGCGGCGGCGGCCCTGGGGGCAGTCGCCGGCAGCGGCGTCCTCCTCCACGGCGCCTGGGACCGGCTCCAGGGTGCCCAGGAGGCCCAGGCAGCGGCTAGTGCCGTCAACGCCTCTATCCAGCAGGTCCGTGCCGGCTTCCCCCAGACCAGCGTGCCGGTGGAGGAGATCCGGGAAGCCCTGGACCTGACCCAGAACCTGCAGCAGGAGAGCGCCCCCGCCCGCCGCCTGCTGGCCGACCTGAGCCGCGGCTTCGACGCCGTCGCCCAGGCCGAGCTCAACACACTGACGTGGGCCAGCACCGACCATCCCGAACGCTTCAGCGACGAGGGCAGCCAGGGCGGCGGGGCGGCGCCCGCCAACCCGCCGGCAGCGGCCGATGGGGGCTCGGGCCGCCGCTGGGTCGCCATCCTTCAGGGCGACATCGTCGGCGCCGGCAGCTACCGCCAGGCCAATGCCGCCACCGAGGCGCTGGCCGAAGCCATCCGCCGCAACCGTCTCGCCGTGGATATCCTCCAGTATCCCCTCAACGTCCAACCGGATGCCGAGCTCAAGGACAACTTCGAGCAGGACGCCGCCGAACGGCTGCCCTTCAGGCTGCGGGTGACATGGAAGCCATGAGCCTGAGCCGATCCGACTGGCCCCACGTCAGGCGCCACGCCCTGGCGGCCCTGGCCACCCTTGCCGCCGTGTTGGCCCTGACGGGCGGCAGCTACCGCTTCTACAGCACCGCCGACCAGTCCCGCCTCCAGGCCGAGGCCGCCCTGCAGGCCGCCCGGGCGACCCTGGCCAATGTGGAGAACGAGCGGACCGAGCTGGAGGCCAGCCTCCCTGTTTATCAGAGCCTCATCGCCCGCTCCATCATCGGCCAGGAGCAGCGCCTCCATTGGCGGGAAACCCTCAAGGCCGAACAGCAGGCCCAGGCCATCGGCAAGCTCGCCTTCAGCCTCTCCCCCCGCCAGGCTTTCGGCGCCGAAGGTGCCGGGGGCCTGGGCCGGTTCCGGCGCTACCGCTCGACCATGAAGCTGAGCCTGGATTTCCAGCGGGAGGAGGCACTGGTCGGGTTCCTGGAGGGAGTCGCTGGCCAGGCCCACGCCCTCGCCGTCGTCCGCGGCTGCCAGATCGGCCGCCGGCCCGAGCCCGGCCCGGCGACAACCGGGAGCCTGACGGCCGACTGCACCATCGACTGGGCCACCCTCGAACGCAGCACCCCGGGGAACCCGTCATGAGAGCGCCGGCGGCCTGCCTCCTCCTGCTGTTCTGCCAGGTCGCCGTGGCCGACGAGGCGCCGGTCATCGGCCGCCTCTTCGCCCCCGCCGGCGCGCAAGGAGCGGGACAAACCGCCGCGGACCGCATCCGGGTGGATGGGGCCGTGGCCCGCTCCAGCGGACGGAACACCGTCTGGCTCAATGGCCTGCCCGAGAGCGAAGCGGGCGGCACGGCCCGTACCAGCCCGGATCGACTGCCCAACGTGGTCTTGGGCCAAGGCCGGGTCCTGCGGGTCGGCGAGGTCCTCGAAGTGGACAGCGGCCAGCGCCGGGACCTGCTGCCCGAAGGCGCCGTGGTGCGGGGAAAATGACCATGGCCGCCCCCAGGACTGCCCAAGGGGGCAACGCCCTGCTCGTCGCCCTCCTGGTGCTCTCCGTCGGGGGCGCCTATTTCGCCCTGGGCGGCCTTTCCGGCATCCGGGAGCGGCTGCAGCGGGACGAGCAGACCCAGGCGGTCTTGGCCCAGGCGAAGGAGGCCCTCATCGGTTTTGCGGCCACCTACCGGGAACAGCATCCCGCCCCCGGGCCGGTCTACAACGAGGTCTTCGGCTTCCTGCCTTGCCCCGACACGAATAACGACGGCGTGGCCGAAGCTTCCTGCGACGACACCGACGTCTCGGTCATCGGCCGCCTGCCCTGGCGGACCCTCGGCCTGCCGCCCCTGCGGGACAGCGCCGGGGAATGCCTGTGGTACGCCGTTTCCGGACGGGTCAAGAATGGCAGCAACCCCAAGACGGCAGCCATGAACTGGGACACCATCGGACAGTTCCTCCTGCAGGATGCGGCCGGCAATCTCCTGGCCGGCGCCAGCGCCCATGACCGGCCGCTGGCGGTGGTCATCGCCCCCGGCGCCGCCATCGGCGCCCAGGTGCGGCCTTCCGCCGGGGCCAGCGAATGCGGCGGCAGTAATGTCGTCTCCGCCTACCTGGACGGCGCCGACCCCATCTACGCCGGCGTGGTCCCGGCCGCCAACGCCGACAGCACCTTGGCGGTGGCCACCGACGACAGCATCCGCGCCGGCACCAACAACGACCGCGCCCAGTGGCTCAACGCCGACGACGTTTTCCGGCGGGTGCGGGCGCGCCGGGCCTTTGCGGACGACGTGAACGGCATACTGGATGAGTTCAAACTCTGCCTCGACCGGGTCGCAAACCCGCCGACAGCTTCGGGAGCGAAGGGTTTCGACGGCGTTTTCGACTGGGTAACTTCCGCTACCAACTGCGCTCCCTACGACTCACCAGGCTCGCCCAAGAGGCAGTTTCTGGAGCACTGGCGCAACAACTTTCTCTACACCAAGCCGGCGACGGCGCCGACGTTCAACGGCGGGCCCTGCACCGCCGTCCTCCTCTTCGGCGGCGCCCGGGTCGCCGGCCAGAGCCGCGGCACCCCGGCGGAAATCGCCACCGCCGCCAATTACCTGGAGGGCGCCAATGCCGCGGCCTTCCCCGACGGTACCGGCTACGTCGCCGCCCAGCCGTCCGCCTTCAACGCCGCCAGCCCGGGCACCGACCTCATCCGCTGCATCACCGGCTACCCTGCCGGCTCCATTTCCTTCGCCGCCAACTTTGCCGATTTCGCTGCGGCCGGCAACGGCGTCAGCCTCGACACCACCTACCAGACGATATCCCTGGCCGGGACGGCCAGCGCCACCGGCGGCTGCTTCTGGTACCCCAATCCCCTGCCCCTCGCCGGCCGCACCCTGCGCGCCTATTACCGCTACGCCTTCGCCTTTCCCGACACCTACGCCCTCACCGGCAGCGGCACCGACCGGGGCAACGGCTTCACCTTCCAGCTGGTGCGCAGCGATCTCCCGAACTCCCCCGTCTCCCTGTGCGGACGGACCATCGACATGGGCGCCCTGACCATCGGCACGCCGGGCGCCGGCGGGGGGCTGAGCGTCTACTCCTTCACCATCGAGAGCGACGTACGCCAGGATGTCGGCAATCTCGATCCCAGCGGCAACCACACCGCCATCCTGGCCTACGGCAACCTCGCCCATACCCCCACCAACGGCACCCCGACCACCGCCTGCAACGCTTCGGCCAAGGGTTGCCTCCATACCCCGGCCAACAAATTCGAGGAGTCGCCGACCCCGGCCGAACACAACCAACGCATCGAGATCCTGAGCGGCTGCAACAGCGCCTGCTCGGCCTGCGATCCCACCGCCCACGGCGTTCCCAACAACCACGTCCGCATCCGGGTCTGGGTGGACTGCGCCGACTGCACCGACACGGCCGTGGATTACCCGGGAGAGCCCAACATGCAGCGCTGCACGGTGCTGGACTCTCCCCTCGCATCGGCCTACATCGGCTTCACCGGCGGCTTTCGCACCGGCAGCGGCGCCCAGGGTGTGACCCTGCGGGACTTCGTTCTTCTCAGCCAGTGAGCCATGGACATGAGCACAAACCCTCCGTCACACATCGTCCGCCCCGCTGGGGCCGGCTTCACCCTGGTCGAAGTGGCCATCGTCCTGCTCATCATCGGCTTCGTGGCCACCGCCGGCCTGGTGGCAGTCCAGGCCCAGGCCGACAATCAGCAGGTGCGGGACAACCAGAGGCTCCTCGAGGACGCCCGGGAGGCCCTGATCGGCTTCGCCGCGAGCCATCCCGGTTCCGATGCCGGAGCCGGACCCTTCCTGCCCTGCCCCGACAAGACTGGAGCGGCGGGCGCCGGGACCGCCAACGACGGCCAGGAGGACCGGATCACCCCGGTGGGAACTTGTGTAGCCCTGGAAGGCAACCTGCCCTGGGTCACCCTGGGGCTGGCTGAAAGTACCGACCGCTGGGGCTACCACCTCCGGTACCAGGTCAGCGCCCCCTTCTCCAATGGCGCGACCGGCATGACCCTGCTCTCCACCGGCGGCATCACCATCTTCGACGCCGCTACCGGGGGAACTACCCTTGCCGGCGAGGTGCCGGCAGTCATCTTGTCCCACGGCAAGAACGGCCTGGGCGCCATAACCACCGCCGGAGTCCCGCAGCCCACCACCGGCGCCGGCGCCGATGAACTGGAGAACACCGACGGCGACACCACCTTCGTCAGCCACTCGAGAACGGAGGCCGGCGCCGCCGGCGGCGCCTTCGACGACCAGGTTGTCTGGCTATCCCGGAACATCCTCTTCAACCGCATGCTCCAGGCGGGCCGCCTGCCATGACTACGCGCCCACCCGCCTCCCCGGTGCTCCTGGTCGAGGATGACCCGGCCCTGCGTGCCCTCATCTCCATCGCCCTCCAGTCCCGCTTCGGAATCGTCGCCGTCGATAGCCGGGCAGCCGCTCTTTCCGCCCTGCGCAGCGATCCGGCCATCGCCGTCGCCCTCGTGGACCTCGGCCTGCCGCCGGCCCCCCACGGCCCCGGGGAGGGGCTGGCCCTGCTCCAGGCGCTCCGCCTGGAGGGCTTGGCGGTCAAGGCCATCGTCCTCACCGGCCAGGACCAGGAGGCGGCGGCCATGGCGGCGGTCCAGGAGGGGGCCTTCGACTTCCTGGGGAAGCCGGCCTCCCTGTCCGCGATCCTGGGCGCCATCGAGCGGGCCCTGCTTTTCGCCCGCAAGGAGAAGGAGCTGGCCGCCCGGGGCATCGCCCGCCTGGCCATCAGCGCCCCCCTCGGCGAAGGCCTGCGCAACGTGCGGGATGCGGCGGAGGAGCGGCTGGTGCGCCAGGTCCTCCAGGAGACCGCCTTCAACGTCCACGAGTCCGCCCGCCGCCTGGGCATCAAGCGGGAAAACGTCTATTACCTCCTGAAGAAGTTCGGCATCGTCCGGGATGCTTGAACACCTGGCCGCCCTCTATCCGTTTTTCCTCGTGGCCGGGCTGAGCATCGCCGGCACCCTGGCAGTCCTCCGCCGGCAGACCCGGGCCAGGCAGCGGATCGCCCTCGACCTGGTCCGCCTCAACCAGGAGCTGAATTTCGACACCCTGGCTTTCCTCGATGCCGGGGCCCGGCGTTTGACGGCGGCCGGCTTCCGCGGCGTCGATTGGGAAGTCGAGTGGTTCGGTGCCGTCCGGCCGGGGAACGCCGGCGCCGCTACACCGGGCCGGGGCACCGTCTGGGAACGCCGGCTCGGCGCCCCGGACATGACGGTGAGGCTGCGCTTCCTTCCCGGCCGCCTGGCCGGCGAGCACCGCTTCTTCGCCGAATTCCTGTCGGAAACCTTCGTCCTGCTCCTGCAGACCGACCTCTGGATCAAGGCCGGGGGCATCGCCTCGGCCCTGTCGGAATTCCAGCGCCTGACGCTGTTCCTGGGGCACGACGTGAAGAACCTGGCCCAATTCATCCGCATTCTCGGCGACCAGATCGAGACCCTGCCGCCGGAGGAGGAGCGCGCTTACCTCGCCTATCTGCGCGCCGCCCTGCCCCTTTTCCGGCAGAGAAGCGAGCGCATCGTCAAGGGCCTGGTCAGCGACCGGCCGGCGGCGATCGGGGAGCCCGCGGACGTCGCCCTTGCCGCCAGCCTGGAACGGCTGTGCGCCGCCCATGGGCTGATGCCGGAAATCCGCGGCCAGGGGATGGTGCGGGTGGCGCCATCGTCCCTCGACGGCATCCTGGACAATCTGCTCCTCAACCATGCCCAGCACGCTCCCCGCTGCCCCCTGTCCATCGATATCCGGCCGGCCGGCGGCGAAGTGACCGCCGTCATCGCCGGCGGCCGGGTCGAGGACGCAAATCTGCTCCATCTCTTCGAACCGTTCTGGACCAATTCCAGCAGCGGTCTCGGCCTGGGGCTGCACCAGGCCCGGCAGCTGGCCCGGGAAAGCGGCGGCAGCCTCGGTGCCGGCGTCGGCCCGGACGGCAGGCTGCAGTTCGAACTGCGGCTGCCGGCCTCCGGGCAGTAAGTTCTCCGTAAAGTTCCTAGACTCCTCCCGGCTCACCCCCGGCCGCTATATTGCCCCCACTCTAACTAGGGGGGACAAACATGGAAATCCAGATTCGCAGAAAGCAGGGAGGCTTCACGCTGGTTGAAATCGCCATCGTGCTGGTCATCATCGGACTCTTGCTGGGCGGGGTGCTGAAGGGCCAGGAAATGATCGACAACGCCAAGATCAAGAATGCCATCAACGACCTGAACGGCGTATCCACGGCCTACAACAGCTACCTCGACCGCTTCAAGCGCATGCCCGGCGACGACAACCTCCTGCCGGCCCGGGGCGGTCCCTGGACCGGTCTTCCGGCCGGGGGCCTGAACGGTATCCTGACCAACGCCTCGGCCGCGACCTTCACTGGAGCAGGCGAAGGCGCCGGTTTCTGGCAGCACCTCAAGGCGGCCGGCTTCATCACCGGCAACCCGGCCGATGGCGGAATAGCGGCCCTGCCGCGCAATGCCTTCGGCGGCCTAGTCGGCGTCTCGGCCGGCGCCGCCGGCACCCTGGGCGGGCTGGGCGGCATACTGGTCTGCATGTCGGAAGTGCCAGGGAAGGCGGCCCGCGCCATCGACACCCAGGTGGACGACGGACTGGCGGGCACCGGAACGCTCCGCGCCACCCTCGGTGCCGCCGGCGCCAATACCCCTCCCGGTGCTGTGCCCGCCGCTGGGGCCTCCTACGACGATACGTCCGTCTACACCATTTGCCGCTCCGTGTAAGCGGCGGCCTTGAAGTGGCACAGAGCCGGGTCCATCCCGGCTTTTTCTTTTTGGGCGCCCCCTAATTCCTCAGCAGCTTCTCGTCCGCCACCGACAGGCTTTCCGGCTGGCCGAGGAGCACCACCACATCCCCTTCCCGCAGGGTGGTCTCGGGCTGGGGCTCCACCGCCCGGATGCCGCGTCGGCGGATGGCGCTGACTTCGCAGCCCAGCCTATCCAAATCCAGCTCCGCCAGGGTCTTGCCGATGCCGGCCGAGCCCGGCGCCAGCCAGACGGAGTGGAGGCGAGGCTGGTCGTCCTCGTCCTCCTCCCGGTCGGAGCGGCCGTGGAAGAAGCCGCGCAGGAGCTTGTAGCGCTCGGAGCGGGCATCCCGGATGCGGCGCAGCACCCGGTTGAGGGGCACACCGACCAGGACCAGGGCGTGGGAAGCCAGCATCAGGCTGGCCTCCAGGGATTCCGGCACGACTTCCGCCGCCCCGGCCTTGGTGAGGCGCCCCATGTCCCGGTCGTCCAGGGTGCGGATCACCACGGGCAACTCCGGCCGCAATTCCTGGACATGGTGGAGAATCTTCTCCGAAGCCTGGGTGTCGGCCACAGCCACGATGATGACGCTGGCCCGGGCCAGACCCGCCGCCGTCAGGCTCTCCCGCCGGGTGGCGTCGCCGAAGACGACGTTCTCGCCGGCGGCCGCGGCCTCCTGCACCCGGTCCGGATCGAGGTCGAGGGCGACCCAGGCCACCCCCTCCTGGCTAAGGAAGCGGGACAGGTACTGGCCGCTGCGGCCGAAGCCGCAGATGATGGCGTGCTTCTCGGTGCCCATGGCCTGGGCTGCGATCTGGGTGAGCTGCATGGAGCGCAGCAGCCATTCGCTGGCCACGAAGCGCATGACGATCTTCTCGCTGTAATGGACGATGAAGGGCGCCACCAGCATGGACAGCACCAGGGCGGTGAGGACCGCCTGCTCCACCAGCCGCGGCATGTGCCCCACTTCCCCCAGGAGCACGAAGCCGAATTCGCCGCCGGCGGCCAGCCACAGGGCCGCCCGGATGGCGTTGCCGGGGGAAGCCCCGAGGCGCCAGGAGAGGAGTCCGACGATGGCGCCCTTGACCACCAGCAGCCCGCCCAGCACGGCCAGGACCACGGCCCAGTGGTCGATGAGGATGTCCAGATCCAGCTTGATGCCGATGGTGACGAAGAAGAGCCCCATCAGCACGTCCCGGAAGGGCTTGATGTCCTCCTCCACCTGCAGGCGGTACTCGGTTTCCGAAATCAGCATGCCGGCGACGAAGGCGCCCAGGGCCAGGGAGAGGCCGGCCCACTCGGTGACCTGGGCCAGCCCCAGTGTGATGAGTAGCACGTTGAGGACGAACACCTCGGAAGACCGGGCCTTGGCGACGAAGTGGAACCACTTGCGCATCAGGTGCTGGCCGAAATAGAGGATCACCGCCAGCACCACCACCGCCTTGAGGAGGGCGACGCCGAGGAGGGCCGCCAGCTTCTCAGGCGGCTGGGACAGGGACGGGATCAGCACCAGCAGGGGCACCACCGCCAGGTCCTGGAACAGCAGGACGCCGATGATGTCGCGGCCGTGGGGGGAATCGAGCTGCATGCGCTCGGCCAGGAGCTTGGAGAGCACGGCGGTGGAGGACATGGCCAGCACCCCGCCGAGGGCGACGCCGAGCTGCCAGGACAGCCCCGCGGCCATCACCAGCACGGCCGCCGCCGCCATGGTGGCCACCACCTGCAGCAGCCCCAGCCCGAACACGATGCGCTTCATGGCGTAGAGCTTGGGCAGGGAGAACTCGAGGCCGATGGAGAACATCAGGAACACGACGCCGAACTCGGCCAGGTGCTGGGCCTGGGACATGTTGCCCAGGACGTTGAGGGCGTGGGGCCCGATCAGCGCCCCCACCAGGAGGTACCCGAGGATGGGCGGCAGGTTGAGCCGCCGGAACAGGACCACGGCCAGAACCGATGCGCCAAGCAGGACGAGGACGAGGAACAGGGTGTTCAAGGGCGGTGGGAGAAGTCGGGTATACTTCGGGCATCATAATCGCATCAAACCCATGAACCCAAGCGCTCCCCCCATGAATTTCGCCCCGGCGCGGGCATTGGAGCTGGCTCGGCAAACCCTGAGAATCGAGGCGGATGCCGTCCTCGGGTTGACCGAACGGCTGGACGGCGCCTTCACCGCCGCCGTCCAGCTCATCCTCAACTGCCGGGGGCGTCTCATCGTCAGCGGCATCGGCAAATCGGGCCACGTCGCCCGCAAGATCGCCTCCACTATGGCCAGCACCGGCACGCCGGCGTATTTCGTCCATCCGGCCGAGGCCAGCCATGGCGACCTCGGCATGATCACCCGGGACGACGTCCTCCTCGCCCTCTCCAACTCCGGGGAGTCCGAGGAACTGGTGCGCATCGTTCCCATCGTCAAGCGCCAGGGCGCCAAGCTCATCGCCATGACCGGCAACCCCGCCTCCTCCCTGGGCCGGGAAGCCGACATCCACCTGGATTCCGGCGTCGCCCAGGAAGCCTGCCCCCTCAACCTGGCCCCCACCGCCAGCACAACTGCGGCGCTCGCCCTGGGCGATGCCCTGGCGGTGGCTCTCCTGGACGCCCGCGGCTTCGGCCCCGAGGACTTCGCCCGCTCCCATCCCGGCGGCTCCCTGGGCCGGCGGCTCCTTACCCACGTGCGGGACGTCATGCGGGCCGGCGACCGGGTACCGACGGTGCTGCCGGAGGCCGGCCTGCCCGAAGCCATCGTCGCCATGTCCCGGGGCGGCCTGGGGTTGGTGGCCATCGCCGCCCCGGACAACAGGGTGCTGGGCATCTTCACCGACGGCGACCTGCGCCGGGCTTTCGAGAAGGGCAGCGACCTCCGGTATGCCCGCATCGACGCCGTCATGCACCCGGATCCCCGCACCATCGGCCCCGAACAACTGGCGGTGGAGGCCGTCGAAATGATGGAGCGGCACCGCATCAACGCCCTGCTGGTCACCGATGCCGACGGCCGGCTCATCGGCGCCCTCAACATGCACGATCTCTTCAACGCCAAGGTGATCTGATGATGGACGCCAGAAGCCGCGCCGCCCGCATCAAGCTCATGGTCTTCGACATCGACGGAGTCATGACCGACGGCGGGCTGCACTACACCGACGACGGCCGCGAACTGAAAACCTTCCACGTCCACGACGGCCTCGGCCTCAAGCTCATGCAGCGGGCCGGCATCGACATGGCCATCGTCACCGGCCGCACTTCCGGCGTGGTGCTGGCCCGGGCCGCCGACCTGGGCATCGTGCACGTCTTCCAGGGTGTCGCCAACAAGCGGGCCGCCGTTGAGGAACTCATCGCCAGGCTGGGCCTGCACTGGCCCGAGGTGGGTTTCATGGGCGACGACTTCATCGACCTGCCGGCCATGCTCCAGTGCGGTTTCGCCGTGGCCCCGGCCAACGCCCATCCCCTGGTCAAGGAGCGTTCCCATGCCGTCACCGACGCCTCCGGCGGGCGGGGAGCCGTAAGGGAAGCCGTCGAATTCGTCCTGGCCGCCCAGGGCAAGCTGGACGCCCTGTTCGCCAGCTATCTCGAACTATGATCAGGCGCTGGCAAAGCCAACAGATTTTTCCCATCGTGCTGCTCAGCCTGCTGGCGGCCCTGAGCTTCTGGCTGGCCCGCTCCGTGGACCTGCCGGAAGGGCGCCACGACGGCAAGCTGCGCCATGACCCGGACGCCTTCATCGAAGACTTCCAGGTCCGCCGCATGAACGAGAGCGGGGCCCTGCAATACCGGCTGACGGCGCCGCGCATGCAACACTTCCCGGACGACGACAGCTCCCTCCTCACCCAGCCCCGCCTCGACTACTACCAGTCGGACAAGCCGAGCCTGACCCTGTCCGGCAAGAACGGCTACGTCGCCTCCAAGGGGGAGACCGTCTTCTTCTGGGACGACGTCATGGCGACCCGGGCTGCCACCGCCGACCGTCCCGAAATGGTGGCCCGCATGCCCGACCTAACCGTCCAGCCCGACGAAGGCATCGCCTTCACCGACAGCCCGGTGGAAATCGTCCAGGGCCGTTCCTGGATCAAGGGGGTGGGCATGCAGCTCGATAACAACAATTCCGTCCTTGTACTGAAATCCCGGGTCACCGGGACCTACTACCGACCCAAGGCGCCCCAATGAAAATAAATTCCCCGCTCCGCGCCCTCCTCCTGTCCGCCCTGGCGGCGGCCTTCGCCCTGCCGGCCCTGGCCGAGCGGGCCGACAAGGGCAAGCCCATCCAGCTCGAAGCCCAGCGCATCACGGTGGACGACGCCAAGAAGACCCAGGTCCTGGAAGGCAATGTGGTCCTGACCCAGGGCACCCTGATGATCCAGTCCGACAAGATCGTCATTTCCGAGGACAAATACGGCTTCCAGAGAGGCGTCGCCACCGGCGGCAAGAACGGCCTGGCGCGCATCCGGCAGAAGCGGGAAGGCAAGGACGAGTACGTCGAAGGCGAAGCCGAGCGCATCGAATACAACACCCGCAACGAAGTGGCGGAGTTGTTCCGCCGGGCCTGGGTGAAGAGCGGCGAAGACCAGGTCAAGGGCGACTACATCTGGTACGACGCCATCAGCGAGAAATACATGGCCTCCGCCGGCGACGGCCGCGACCCCAAGGCGCCGCCCCAGCGGGTCCGGGTCATCATCCAGCCCAAGAGCAAGGGCGCCGCGCCGGAGGAATCGACGACCGGCAAGGGCGAGCCCCTGGATCTCAAGGAAGCCGGAAAACTCGACAGCAAGCCGCAACGGGAGGAGTGAGCATGTACCAGTACATCGTCGCCGAACGCCGCGGCACCGACGGCAAGGTGGGCTTCATCACCCTCAACCGGCCCCAGCAGCTCAACGCCCTGTGCGACCCCCTGGTGGACGAGATCGCCACCGCCCTCGATACCTTCGAGGCCGACGAGAGCATCGGCTGCATCGTCCTCACCGGCTCGGAGAAGGCCTTCGCCGCCGGCGCCGACATCGGGGCCATGAAGAATTTCTCCTACATGGACGCCTACAAGGG
>DATFAA010000146.1:0-22361 GCA_035255045.1 Rhodocyclaceae bacterium
AAGCCGGGCCGATCGATATCGGCGAGCTTGGGCAGGGCCTTGCCGCCGTAGGGATCGATGGAGCCTTCCGGAGTGGTGCGGATGGGGAACTTGAAGCGCTTCAGGGTGCCGTTACGGAAGCGGATGGTCCACATGATGGAATCGGAACCACGCATCGGTTGCACAGAACCGCCCAGGGGCACGATGTCGGCGTAGTGGCGGGCCTCGATGGCCTGCTGCGGGCAAATCTTCACACAGGAGTAACACTCCCAGCACTGCTCCGGCTCCTGGTTGAAGGCCTTCATGGCATGGCCGGTTTCGGAGCCATCCTTATCGAGCTTCATCAAGTCGTGGGGACAGATGTACATGCATGCAGTCTTGTCCTGCCCTTTGCAGCCGTCGCACTTCTCGGTACGAACATATGTTGGCATCTCTTACCTCCGTTGCTATTGGCAATACTCCGCGCCGACGCACGGAGTGGTGAGAACACTAACGGGCCGAATGGCCCACCAGCTTTACTTCAACCTTTTCCGAGGCCTCCAGGCTGCCGTAGTACTTGCGCAGGATGGATAGGACTTCGGGCCGGGAGAACTCCGGGGGAACCGGGGAATCTTCCGAAAGCATCTTGCGGAGCTTGGTGCCGGACAGCAGCAGGCGCTCCTCGTCCGGGTGCGGGCACGTCCGGGCCGAAGCCATGCCGCCGCACTGGTAACACCAGAAGGTCCAATCGATCTTGAGGGGCTGAGTTTCCAAAGCATCCTTCGGGATCTGATCGAAGATGTGATGGGCGTCGAAGGGCCCGTAATAGCTGCCAACACCGGCGTGATCGCGACCGACTATAAGGTGCGAGCAGCCGTAGTTCTGGCGGAACAAGGCATGCAGCAGGGCCTCGCGGGGCCCGGCGTAACGCATGTCCAGGGGATAGCCGGCCTGGAGCACGGTCTTTTCCACGAAGTAGCGGTGGATGAGAGTGCCGATGGCCTGGGTGCGCACCTCGGCCGGAATGTCGCCGGGCTTGAGGTTGCCGAGAAGGGAATGGATGAGCACGCCGTCGCAGACCTCGATGGCCACCTTGGCGAGGTACTCGTGGGACCGGTGCATGGGGTTGCGGGTCTGGAAAGCCGCAACCTTCGACCACCCGAAGGATTCGAAAATGGCCCGAGTCTGGGCGGGGCTCATGAACAGATCCGGATACTTCTCCGGAAAACCACCCTGGGATAGGACCTTGATTGGGCCGGCCAGGTTGAACTCGCCCTGCTCCATGACCATACGAACACCGGGATGCTCGGGATCGGCGGTCTTGAAGACAGTCATGCACTCGTGGGACTTGTCGATGCGGTACTTCTCGGTCACCTGCATGGTGGCCAGGATGTCATCGCTGTCCGGGTCCACCAGAGCGATGGAAGTGCCGATCTTGAGGGCTCCGGCCGTATCCCCATCGGTGGAAAGAGTGATGGGGATGGGCCAGAAGAGACCGGAGGCGGTACGCATGCCGTCGCAGACCCCCTGCCAGTCGGCATGGGTCATGAAGCCGTCCAGCGGCGTGAAGCCGCCGATGCCGAGCATGATGATGTCGCCCTTTTCACGGGACGACACGCGCACCTTCGGCATCGATGCGGCGCGCTGCAGTTCAGCCAGGCGCTCCTCGCCTACGAGGAGAAGAGGCTTGAGATCGCCCCCGCCGTGGGGATTGACCAGCTTAGGCATGTCCGTCTCCCTAAGAGTTGGGTGGTTTAGCTACCTATTTCTTGCGCAGGAAGAAAACAAAGGCGCCGTTGTCCTGGGCGCTTTCCAGGAGCGGATTGCCGGTTTGGTTGGCGAAGGCCTGCATGTCCTTGACCGAGCCGGAATCGGTGGAAATCACCTTCAGCACCTGACCGGATGCCATGTCGTTGAGGGACTTCTTGGTCTTGACGATGGGCAGCGGGCAGGAAAGGCCGCGGGCGTCTAGTTCCTTGTCGAAATTCATTTTCTGTCTCCGTGATTTAGGGGGCGGCCACCGCAGACTTACCTGGGTTTTTCACTACGCCGCCAGCATCGCCATTAACGAAGATTCGGTCTGTAGCGTCTATAACCACGGAGAGTGACCGGTTATTACCCGCTTGGGTAATTCAGATCGACGGGCAAGCGGTATCAAAATGGATTCGCATCCACGACTGTGGGTGCCTTGTGGAACAACGATCCAGACCAGTCCGGCACACTGATGCCGGCCCCCTACGGAGCGCCTAATGAATTACACACGCAGACAAGCATTGAAGGCCGGCGGCAGCCTCGGCCTGTTTTCAGCCCTGGTCGCCATGGGCTTGGTCAAACCGGGCGACGCCTGGGCCCAGGCCTGGAACAAGGGAATGTTCGAAACCAAAGGCATGGCCGATGCCCTCAAGGCTCTGGGCGCCAGCACGCCCACCATGAGCACCGACGTGGTCATCACCGCCCCGGACATCGCCGAAAACGGCGCCGTGGTGCCCGTGGCGGCAGTATCGAAGCTGCCCAAAACGCAGCAGATCGCCTACCTGATCGAGAAGAATCCCAATACGGTGACTGCCGTCTTCGACATCCCGTCAGGCACCCTGCCGGAAGTCCAGACCCGCGTGAAAATGGGCCAGACCTCCAATGTGATGGTCCTGGTCAAGGCCGATGGCAAGTACTACGCGGCCCAAAAGGAAATCAAGGTAACTGTCGGCGGCTGCGGCGGCTGAAATCAATCACTAGGAGGCCGACATGGCAGATCCAATGAAAATTCGGGCCGCCCTCCAGGGCGACACCGTCGAAGTACGCATCCTCATGGCCCACGAAATGGAAACCGGCGCCCGCAAGGATTCCTCGGGCAAGCCCATTCCCGCCCATTACATTCAGACGGTAAGCGCGGCCCACAACGGCAACGTCGTCTTTTCGGCCCTATGGGGCCCGGCCATCGCCAAGAACCCGTTCCTGCAATTCAAGTTCAAGGGCGGCAACAAGGGCGACAAGATCCAGGTCACCTGGACAGACAACAAGGGCGAAAAGCGCGTCGACGAAGCCGCAATCGCCTAATTCAGCCCAGCGGTTCCAAAGGAGGAGACATGGATAATCGAATTATCCTGGCCGCTGCCGCCGGTATTGCGGTAGTGGCCTCGGCCGCTGCCCAAACCGGAGCTTCGGCGGAATTCCAGAAATTCCGGGACGTAATGGAAGAGGACAATCCGGCAGAGCTATTCGAGGCCCGGGGGGAGGAATACTGGAAGACCCCGCGGGGTCCCAAGAACGCCTCCCTCGAGAAATGCGACCTGGGCCTCGGGCCCGGCATCGTCAAGGGAGCCTACGTCCAGATGCCGCGCTACTTCGCGGATGTGGACAAGGTCATGGACGCGGAAAGCCGGGTCATACACTGCATGGTGACGCTCCAGGGCTTCACCCTCGAGCAGCTGACCAAGCAGCCCTTCAGCACCGAGGCTGGCACCCCGGACCACGTGAGCGTGGTGACCTACGTCGCCGCCCAGTCCCGCAACATGCCCATGGCGGCGCCCCAGAGCCATCCGAAGGAAAGGGAGACGTACCAAATCGGCAAGGAGATTTTCAATTACCGCGCCGGGCCCTACGACTTCGCCTGCGCCACCTGCCACGGCGCCGACGGCAAGCGCATCCGCATGCAGGACCTGCCCAATCTCTCCAAGCCGGAGGGTGCCATCAAAGCGGTCCAGGGCTGGCCCGGCTATCGCATGACCGGCGGTCTGATGCTGACTTCCCAGTGGCGGATGAACGACTGTTTCCGGCAGCAGCGCTTCCCTGAGCCCAAGTACTTGTCCGACACCATCACGGCCATCCTGGCCTATCAAGCGGTCAATGCCAAAGGCCAGATCTATCGCGGCCCGGGCATCAAGCGCTGAGGAGCACCACCATGATCCGATCCAAGATCCCGCTGGGTCTCATCCCGCTATTGTTCCTGCCTGCCGCCGGAGCCGACGATTACCGTGCCCAAGCCATATCGATGGTCAAGCGCGATTTCAAGCCCAAAGGTATCGCCGGCCTCGACCGCCTCGAGCAGGATGGGGTGCAGGCAGTCTGCAACCGAACCGGCAATCATCCTCCCCAGGACATCACTCACCGCCTGGAGCAGGACCAGATGGCTGGCATCCGCTATCCTGCCGACGGCAAGTTGATGGGCAACTGGAAGGAAGGCGAGAAGCTGGCCCAGAGCGGCCGAGGCTTCACCTGGACCGACAAGCCGGGACTGCCGGTCGGCGGCAATTGCTACAACTGCCACCAGATCTCGCCCAAGGAGACCTCCTTCGGCACCGTCGGTCCCAGCCTCTACCAGTTCGGCAAGAAGCGCGGCAACGGCGCCGATATCCAGAAATACGTCTATGGCAAGATCTACAATGCCAAGGCCTTCAATCTGTGCTCCGAAATGCCTCGCTTCGGCCACATCGGCGCCCTCCAGGAACAGCAGATCCGCGACTTGGTAGCCCTGCTGCTGGACCCCGAATCGCCGGTGAACCACTGATGCATCATCCCGGCACCGGCTCCCGGGCCGGTGCCGGCCAACCCCGAGGAGTCGCACCCAATGTCGATGAGCCGTAGGGAATTCCTACATATCCTTTCCGCCGCTGCCGCCACCGGACTGCCTCTCGGTACGGCGTTGGCCCGGCCGGCAGGCGCGGAATCCAGCCTCTACGAGGTACCGCGCTTCGGCCAGGTGCATTTCCTGCATATGACCGATTGCCACGCCCAGTTGATGCCCGTGTATTTCCGGGAGCCGGACGTGAATATCGGTGTAGGCACCGCTTCCGGCAAGGCTCCCCACTTGGTGGGAGAACACCTGTTGAAGGCCTTCGGCGTCAAGCCCGGGTCCATCGAGGCCCATGCCTTCACTTCCATCGATTTCACCAAGGCGGCACGCGTCTATGGCCAAGTCGGCGGCTTCGCCCACTTGGCGACCCTGGTCAAGGGCCTGCGGGCGAGCCGTCCCGGAGCACTCTTGCTGGATGGCGGCGACACTTGGCAGGGCTCCGGCCTCTCCCTGTGGACCCGTGGCCAGGACATGGTGGATGCCTGCAAGCTCCTGGGCGTCGATGTCATGGCCGGCCACTGGGAATTCACCCTTGGCGCCGAGCGCGTCCAGGAAATCGTCGAGCGCGACTTCAAGGGTCGCATCGATTTCCTTGCCCAGAATATCAAGACTCTCGATTTCGGCGATCCGGTCTTCCCGTCCTACTCCCTTCGGGAAATGAACGGCGTGCCGGTGGCCGTGATCGGTCAGGCCTTCCCCTACACTCCCATCGCCAATCCGCGCTACCTGGTGCCGGAGTGGACCTTCGGCATCCAGGAGGAAAACCTCCAGAAGACCGTGGACGAAGTCCGCGGCAAGGGCGCCCAGGTCGTGGTCCTCCTGTCCCACAACGGCATGGATGTGGATCTCAAACTCGCCAGCCGCGTCCGCGGCCTCGACGCCATCCTCGGCGGCCATACCCATGACGGGGTGCCAGCCCCCACCATCGTTGCCAACCCCGGCGGCAAAACGCTGGTCACCAATGCCGGCTCCAATGGCAAGTTCCTGGGCGTCCTCGATTTCGACGTCAAGAACGGCAAGATCGCCGACTTCCGCTACCGCCTGCTGCCGGTGTTCTCCAGCCTGCTGCCGGCCGATCCGGAAATGTCCGCCTACATCGAAAAGGTGCGTGCCCCCTACGCCGAGCGCCTGGCCGAGCCCCTGGCCGTAAGCGAAGGCCTTCTCTACCGGCGAGGCAATTTCCTCGGCTCCTTCGACCAGATCATCCTGGACGCCATGCTGGAGGTCCGGGGCGCCGAGATCGCCTTCTCTCCGGGCTTCCGCTGGGGCACGACGGTGCTGCCCGGCCAGACTATCACCCGGGAACATCTGCTGGATCAGACGGCCATCACCTATCCGTGGACCACCCTGACGGAAATGACCGGGGAAACCATCAAAAACATCCTGGAAGACGTCTGCGACAATATCTTCAATCCCGATCCCTACTACCAGCAGGGCGGCGACATGGTACGGGTAGGCGGCCTCCAGTACACCTGCTCCCCCAACGAGAAGATGGGCCGGCGCATCAGCAATCTGCGCCTCCAGGGCAAGCCCCTCGAGGCTGACCGGAAGTACAAGGTGGCCGGCTGGGCATCCGTTTCGGAGGCAACACGGCAGGCCGGCGGCCAGCCCATCTGGGAGGTGGTGGAGAATTGGCTCAAGGCGAAGAAGACCGTCGCTCCGCCCAAACTGGCCCTGCCGGCGGTTGAAGGTGTCGCCGGCAACCTGGGCATGATCGCCTGAGCCATGCCAGCCCGCCTGTCCGGAGGAGAAACCATGCGCCGACCGCAGTTCGCTGCGCTGCTGGTTTCTCTCCTCCTGGCTGGCCCGGCGGCAGCCGAAAAGTTGGTGACCGGCTTCACAACCCTGTCCACCGATGCGGCGGAGAAAGTAGCCCGAGCAACCCTGGCCGAATGCCAAAGGCAGGGTTATACAGTGGCCGTCGCGGTGGTGGACAGAAGCGGAATCCCCTTGGTGCTGCTGCGGGACAACCTGGCCGGCCCCCATACGCCGACCACCGCCATCAACAAGGCCTGGACGGCGACAAGCTTTCGCGTCGACACCAGCGACCTCATGGGCATGACCGAGCTGGGCAAGCCGGCAGCTGGCATCCGCAGTCTGCCTAATGTCGTCGCGGTGGGTGGCGGCTTGATGATCCAGGCCAAGGGAACACTGCTGGGGGCCGTGGGCGTCTCCGGGGCTCCCGGTGGAACGCAGGACCACAATTGTGGTCAAGCCGGCATCCAGTCCATTCAGGACTCTTTGGAGCTCGACTAACTATGTACGGACCCGTCTCAATCCCCTTCGACGCCCGCATGCTGTTCAATATCGTCCGGTTGAAGCCCGGCGTAGACATGGACGATGTCGAACTGGCGCTGGCCGAAATGTGCAATGTGGTGAAGGAAGCCTACGGCAACGACAAAGGTGGCTTCCTCGCCGGCCAGGTCTTCCGGTTTTCCGGCTTCATTTCGGAGGAAGGTTCGGTCATCAGCGGCTCCGAGGAACCCCATCTGGCCATCGTGACCTATTGGAAGACCTACGAGCAGCATGAAGCTTCCCACGCCGATGCTATATTTAGGGAGAAGTTTTCGGCTCTGGCTGCCATGTGCGACTCGACCCAGGAACTGGGATACGACATGCTGTGGCAAGGGGTCCCGGAAACATAGCAGCGGCAGCGAAGGAGGATCATGCACTCAACAGGTCGCGACGATGGCCCAGGTTTGACGCAAGACGTCTCGGCCACCACTGAGGTGGTCTTGAAGACCGCCATTGACTGCCACATGCGATGGAAGGACAGCCTGGAGAATTACGTTCAGGGTGTCGGCTGCAACCTCCTGTCACTGGAAATGGTTGCGAATGACGACCAGTGCCTGCTGGGCAAGTGGATCTACAGCGAAGGCGAAGGCACGTTGGGGCATTTGCCGGTCTTCCGCAGCCTGGTCCAGGCCCACGCCGAATTCCACTGCCAGGCGGCCACGATCCTCGCCCTGATGCGCCGCGGCGAGGTCGCCGACGCGACCCAGCTGATGCAGATGGGGGATTATCCCAAGGCCTCCGCCCGCGTGAAGGGGCTGCTGGCCAAACTCTATGTCGAGGTTCTGTGCCAGCAGCCGCGTCCCTCGCGGCTCAGTGGAAATTCTTGACCATCTCCTCGATGACCTTCTTGGCGTCGCCGAAGACCATCATGGTCTTGTCCAAATAGAACAGATCGTTATCCAGACCCGCGTAGCCGGCCGCCATGGAGCGCTTGACGACAATCACCGTGCGCGCCCGGTGGGCTTCCAGGATCGGCATGCCGTAGATGGGACTCTCCGGATTGTTGCGTGCAGCCGGGTTCACCACGTCATTGGCGCCCAGGACGATGACCACGTCGGTCTGGGCGAAATCGTTGTTGATCTCTTCCTGCTCGAAGACCTGGTCGTAGGGAACCTCCGCCTCCGCCAGCAGGACGTTCATATGTCCGGGCATGCGGCCAGCGACGGGATGGATGGCGTACTTGACGTCTACCCCACCGGCTCGCAGCAACTCGGCGAATTCCTGGAGGGCATGCTGGGCTCTGGACACGGCGAGGCCGTAGCCCGGGACCACGATCACCCGCTCGGCATTCTTCAGGAGGAACAGAGCGTCTTCCGGGCTGCCGCTCTTCACCGGCCTCTGACTGGCACCCGCTGCGGTCGCGGCCTCTCCTTGAGCGGCACCGAAGCCCCCCAGCAGCACCGAGACCAAGGAACGGTTCATAGCCCGGCACATGATCATCGAAAGGATGGCGCCGGAAGCACCGACGCAGGCGCCGGCGATGATCAGGATGGGATTATCCAGGGAGAAGCCGATGCCGGCCGCCGCCCAGCCCGAGTACGAATTGAGGAGGGATACCACCACCGGCATGTCCGCCCCGCCGATGGGCATGATGAGCAGGATGCCCAGCAGAGTCGCCAGAGCCACCATGGCCATAAAGAAAGGCGCCGAGTCCGTCAGCCAGTAGGTCACCCCGCAGCCGAGCACGGTCAGCGCCAGCAGCAGGTTCAGCCAATGCTGGCCAGCGAAGGCCAGGGGCTTGCCGGACAGTTTTGCCGACAGCTTGGCCCAGGCAATCACCGAGGCTGAGAAGGTCACCGCGCCAATGGCCGCGCCGAGGAACAGTTCGATACGCTGGGCGGTGGTCGGCGCGTCGTGGGGACGCAGGACGATGGCCGCCGCGATCAGCACCGCCGCCAGGCCCACCAGGGCATGCATAGCAGCCACCAGTTCGGGCATCTGGGTCATCTGGACCCGTCGGGCGACCCCGGTCCCGATGACGGCGCCGGCCGCCAACGCCACCGCCAGCAGGGCCCAGGCCGGGCGCTGGGCAACCAGAAGGGTGGTCCCCACGGCAACCCCCATGCCGATCATGCCGAGCCAGTTGCCGCGCCTGGAGGTGGCGGGCGTCGTCAATCCCTTGAGGGCGAGGATGAACAGGACAGCCCCCCCCAGGTAGGCGAGGAATGCCATGGAACCTGCAGCGGGCATCAGCGCTCTCCCCGCTTCTTGTACATGGCCAGCATGCGCTGGGTCACCAGGAACCCGCCGAAGATATTGATCGCCGCAGCCAGGGCCGCCAGGGCGGCAAGCCATGCGGAAAGGGGTAAGTCGCCACCTTCGACGCTGGCGATCTCGAGCAGGGCGCCGACGATGATGATGCCCGACAGGGCGTTGGTCAGTGACATGAGCGGCGTGTGGAGCGCCGGCGTCACGCCCCGAATGACGTGATCGCCGACGAAGACGGCCAGGACGAAGATCGCGACATTGACGACCCAGGGTTCCATCAGGTTCTCCCGAAAAGTAGCTCGCCGTCCCTGCAGACCGTCGCCGGCCCCACGATCTCCGGCTCCCGGCCGAAGTCCAGGCGGCCATTGACCGTCAGGGCGGCCACAAAATTGAAAATATTGCGGGCGAACAGCTCCGAGGCGTCGGCCGCGTAGCGGGCCGGCATGTTGGATTCGCCGATGATGACCGCGCCGTTGGCAGTCACCGTCTCGCCCTGCTTGGCGCCTTCGACGTTGCCTCCGGTGCCGACTGCCAAATCCACCAGCACTGAGCCGAAACGCATAGCCGCCACAGCTTCCGCCGACACCAGCTTCGGCGCCGGCTTGCCCGGCACCTGGGCGGTGGCGATGACCACGTCGGAAGCGGCGATCTTGGGCAGCAGCGCCGCCCGCAGGCGTTCCATGTCGCTCTCGTCCAGGACCTTGGCGTATCCTCCCTGCCCCTCGGCCGAAATATCGACGGCGACGAAGCGGGCGCCCAGACTTTCGACCTGCTCCCGGGCCGCGGCCCGCACATCGAAAGCCTCCACCATGGCTCCCATGCGGCGCGCCGCCGAGATTGCCTGGAGGCCGGCGACCCCCGCCCCGAGAACCAGAACCCGCGCCGCCTTGACGGTGCCCGCCGCCGTCATGAGTAGCGGAAAGTAGCGCGGATAGCGGGCGGCAGCCAGCATCACGGCACCATAGCCGGCGACGTTGGCCTGGCTCGACAGGACGTCCATGGTCTGTGCCCGGGTGATGCGGGGCGGCAGTTCGAGGGCCATGAGGCGGATGCCACTGGCAGCGTACTGCTCGAGCAAGGGATTTCGCCACGGATCGGCCAAGGCGAACAGGACCGAGCCGGCTCTCAGATAACCGATTTCCTGGGCCTCGGGAGCACGTATCTTGAGTACCAGGTCGCAGGCGTAGGCCTCGGCCGGCGAGCCGACAATGGTCGCCCCGACCTTGGCATAGTCGGCGTCGGCGCAGCCCGCCGCCAATCCGGCGCCGCTCTCGACGCAGACCGCGAGGTCCAGGCCGACAAAGCGCTTGACCGTGTCCGGCGTGGCTGCGACCCGCGCTTCGCCGGCGACAATCTCCCGGGGAACACCGATGCGCATCATGGCCGTGCAGACTCCCTAGCCCATGTCGCAGCGACCAGGCCGCCGCCCAAAACACACCGTTCGTCCATTCCCCAACCCATTGAATAAGTTCGGATGAGTATAGCGAATGGGACTCCCCCTCGATCCCCCCAGAAGGATTACCCTGTGCGGCGAACTGGCGCCCTGGAGCGCCCTGAAGCGCCCTGCACTGGCCGGAGCCATCCGCGCCCGCGCCGTCGAGAACGTCGGTCGGGCGGAGCACTACGACTCCCTGCCGGATGTGATGGGTGAGGCAGGGATGGTCACGCTCGGCGCGGCCACCCGTAGGCACTACAATCTATTTGACCTGAATTCGATTGAGGTAATCAATCAATGCGAGGATTCGGGACCTCACGTACATCTCCATGTCGTAAGGCATCGGACCAAAATGCTCATCGGCCTTGACCGTTTCCTTCAAATACTCACGGCCCCAAATTGGCATGTCCTGGGTACCATGACCCTTTACAGCCTGGCGGCCATCGATTATTGCCGTCACCCGCTCCACAGGAAAGACGCCGCCGTTCTTCTTGCTCAACTGGGTCAGGTCTGTCGGGGCCGATTTCAGGATATCGATGGCGCCACCATCGCCCTTGCCGCTCACCCCGTGGCAAACGGCACATCTATCCATGTACTCTCGTTTGCCGGGATCAGCCTTCTCCGCGGTTGCCGCACAAGAAACAGCGGTAAGGCAGCTCAAGGAAAGTGCCGCTACAACATGATTATGCTTGAACATTGATTCGCTCCTCCCAAGGATGAAGGGCTGCGGATGTGCTTCCCGCATACTTCGTTAGCATAATCTCGTCCAGCAGCGGGGCAATAGATAGTGCAACCACTTATTGGAGCCGAATAGTGCCGCTTAGGCATCGGGCGCGCTCATCGAAATGGCTGCGCCGCTGCGAGGGGCTAGGTTGGATCTCTGAACGCAGAACAGCCCAGACGGCACGACTGCCTCCAGATTGACCCACGAATTGGCATACAACAAAAAAGCGCCATAAAAGGCGCTTTTCTCTTAGTATCTGGCGGAGACGGAGGGATTCGAACCCTCGATACACGTTTTAGCGCGTATGCTCCCTTAGCAGGGGAGTGCCTTCGACCTCTCGGCCACGTCTCCGTTAGAAGAGCGCGGATGATAATCTCTCCGCGCCCTCCGGTCAAATTACTGATCCAATCCGAATGCGCGGTGCAGCACGCGCACGGCCAGTTCCAGGTACTTCTCGTCGATGACGACGGAAATCTTGATCTCGGAGGTGGAGATCATCTGGATGTTGATGCCTTCGTCGGCCAGGGCCTTGAACATCTTGCTGGCCACGCCCGGGTGGGAACGCATGCCGACGCCGACGGCGGAGACCTTGCAGATTTTGTTGTCGCCAGTCACTTCGCGGGCGCCCAGGCTCTGCTTGACGCCTTCCAGAATGGCCATGGCCTTGGCGTATTCGCCGCGGTTCACGGTGAAGGAGAAGTCGGTGGTGCCGTCATGGCCGACGTTCTGGATGATCATGTCCACGTCGATGTTGGCATCGGCGACGGCGCCCAGGATCTGGTAGGCGATGCCCGGCTTGTCCGGCACGCCGAGAACGGTGAGCTTGGCCTCGTCGCGGTTGAAGGCGATGCCGGAGATGATCGGTTGTTCCATGTTCGTGTCTTCCTCAACAGTGATCAGCGTGCCCTCTCCCTCGTCCTGGAAGCTGGACAGCACGCGCAGTTTGACCTTGTACTTGCCGGCGAACTCGACCGAGCGGATCTGCAGCACCTTGGAGCCGAGGCTGGCCATCTCCAGCATTTCCTCGAAGGTGATCTTGTCGAGCTTCTTGGCCTCGGCAACGATGCGCGGATCGGTGGTGTAGACGCCATCCACGTCGGTATAGATCTGGCACTCGTCGGCCTTCAGGGCAGCCGCCAGGGCCACGCCGGAGGTATCGGAACCGCCGCGACCCAGGGTGGTGATGTTGCCGTTCTCGTCCACGCCCTGGAAACCGGCGACGATGACCACGTTGCCGTCGTTCAAGTCGTGACGGATGTTCTGCTCGTCGATGGAGAGAATTCGTGCCTTGGTGAACACGCTGTCGGTCAGGACCTTCACCTGGCCGCCGGTATAGCTCTTGGCCTTGACGCCGATATCCTTGAGGGCCATGGCCAGCAGGCCGATGGTGACCTGTTCGCCGGTGGAGATCACCACGTCCAGTTCACGGGGATCCGGGTTGGCCTGGACTTCCTTGCACAGGGCGATCAGTTTGTTGGTCTCGCCGCTCATGGCGGAAACCACCACCACGACCTGGTGGCCCTGGGCCTGGAACTTAGCAATGCGCTTGGCGACGTTCTTGATGCGCTCGGGATTACCCACCGAAGTGCCGCCGTATTTTTGAACAATCAACGCCATGGAATCATCCGGTTGAACGTTAGAAACGGGAAAATGAGGGCAGGATTCTACCCTACCCACGGGCTTTTCTGAACCGGTTTCAGAGCTGGGCCAGGGCCCGCAGGTGGGCCCCGACGCTACGCGCCAGGGAAGACATCACGTAGCCCCCTTCCAGCATGGAGACGATACGCTTGTTGCAGCATTCGACGGCCAGCAGGCGCATCTGCTCAGTGCACCAGGCGTAGTCCTTCTCCACCAGCTTCAGGCCGCCCATGTCGTCTTCGTAATGGGCATCGAAGCCGGCCGACATGAGGATGAGCTGGGGCTTGAATTCTCGCAGCCGGGGCAGCCAGATATCCTCGACGGCACCGCGGAATTCCTCCCCGCCGGCCCCGGAAGGCAGGGGAACATTGCACATGTTGGCCGCCGGCTTCTCGGCGCCGCAATAGGGATAGAAGGGATGCTGGAAGATGCTGCACATCAGCACCCTCTCGTCGCCGGCGAAGGCGTCCTCGGTGCCGTTGCCGTGGTGCACGTCGAAATCGACGATGGCTACCCGCTCCAGCCCGTGGGCGGCGATGGCATGCCGGGCCGCGACCGCGATATTGTTGAAGAAGCAGAAGCCCATGGCGTTGTTGCGCTCGGCGTGGTGGCCGGGGGGGCGGATGGCGCAGAAGGCGTTCTCCACTTCCCCCTTCATCACCAGGTCCACCGCCAGCACGCCGGCGCCGGCGGAGCGCAGAGCGGCCTGCCAGGTGTGGGGATTCATCGCCGTATCCGGGTCCAGATGAACAATGCCCAGTTCAGGCGAAGCCCGCTTGATACGCTCCAAGTGGGCGGCGCAGTGGACGCGCAGCAGTTGTTCGAAAGTGGCCAGGGGCGCGTCGTAATACACGAAGTAGGCATCCAGCCCCTGGGCAATCAGGTGATCGTTGATCGCCGTCAAGCGCTGCGGACATTCCGGGTGATGGGCACCCATGTCGTGGAGGAGGCAGTCGCGATGCGTGATGAAGGCGGTGGTCGTCAATTGGTCTCTCTCTGCGGGTCGGCGCCTTTTTGGCACTCATAGAATGTCATTATCGTCGTAATGTCGGCGCCGCTACAAGCACTACAATGGGTGCAGCCCCCCGTCCTTTCCCCTTCCCGGAAATCGCATGACCTCGAGCCATCCCCTTGCCGCCATTCTGGACTCCGCCAACCGCATCATCCTCGGCAAAGAGCGGGAAACCCGATTGGCTCTCGCCTGCATGCTGGCCCGGGGCCATCTGCTGATCGAAGACCTGCCGGGAGTCGGCAAGACCACCCTGGCCCATACCCTGGCCCGCCTGCTCGGGCTGCGCTTCAGCCGCATCCAGTTCACCAGCGACCTCCTGCCCGCCGACATCATCGGCATTTCCATCTTCGACCGGGAGAGGAGCGACTTCCGCTTCCTGCCGGGCCCGATCTTCACCCAGGTCGTCCTGGCCGACGAAATCAACCGAGCCACCCCCAAGACCCAGAGCGCCCTCCTGGAGGCCATGGAGGAACGCCAGGTGACGGCGGAGGGTCAAACCCGCCCGCTGCCGGAGCCCTTCTTCGTGATCGCCACCCAGAACCCCGCCCACCAGATCGGCACCTTTCCCCTGCCGGAATCCCAGCTCGACCGCTTCCTGATGCGGATCGAACTGGGCTACCCGGACCGGGCCGCCGAACGAGCTCTGCTGGCCGCCGGCAGCCGACGACAGGAGGCCGACGAACTCACTCCCCTGCTCACCCCAGAAGAGCTTCCCTTCCTGCAGCGGGAAGCGGCCCAGGTTCACGCCGCCTCTCCCCTCATCGACTATGTCCAGGCCCTGGTCGAGGCGACCCGCCGGGACAGCAGCTTCCAGCACGGCCTGTCGCCCCGGGCCGGCCTCGCCCTGCTGGCGGCGGCCCGGGCTTGGGCCTACCTGGCGGGCCGGGACATGGTCCTGCCCGACGACGTGCAGGCGGTGCTGCCGGCGGTGGCGCGGCACCGGCTCCTCTCCGCCCAGGGCGGCGGCCATGCCCGTGCCGAGGATATCGACGCCCTGGTCCGCTCCGTCCCCATTCCCTGATGGCCATCGTCGCCGCCCTCAAGAACCGGCTCTTCCGCTGGCGGAGCGACGGCACCAATCCGATCGTCCTCACCCAGAGGCGCATCTTCATCCTCCCGGCCGGGGCCGGTTTCTTCTTCGCCGGGGTCCTGGTCGTCATGCTGCTGGGAGCCATCAACTACAACCTGGCCCTCGGCCATGCCCTGGTCTTCCTGCTGGCGGGGGTCGGACTCTCCGGCATGGTCCACGCCTTCCGCAACCTGGTGGACCTGGCCTTGAGCGGCGGGCGGGCGGAACCGGTGTTCGCCGGGGAAGTGGCCCACTTCCCCCTCTATCTCTCCAATGACCGCAACAGCCCCCGCCTGGCCCTGGAATTCCGGGCGGGCGATGGCCCCCTGGTGGTATGCAACCTGCCACCCCGCGGCACCACCCGGATCGAGCTGCCGGTTCCCGCCCGCCAGCGGGGCTGGCTCGACCTGCCCCGGATACGGCTGTCCACCCGTTATCCCCTTGGACTCTTCGTCGCCTGGAGCTATCCGCAACCGGCCATGCGCTGCCTCGTCTATCCGCGGCCCATCGAGCAGCCCCTGCCCCCCCTGTCGTCGGCGGCCGCCCTGGGGGACTGGCAAGGCAGCGGCGGCCGGGAGGATTTTGCCGGGCTGCGGGAACGCCAGCCCGCCGACTCTCCCCGCCACATTGCCTGGAAGGCGGTGGCCCGGGATTTCGACAACCGGCCGCTCCTGGTCAAGCAATTCGCCGGCGGCGCCCAATCCGAACTCTGGCTCGATTGGCGGCTGCTGCCCGCCGAAGCCGATACCGAGACCCGCCTTTCCATCCTCACCGGCTGGGTGCTGGCGGCGGAAACGGCGGGCACCCTGTACGGCCTCGCCCTTCCGGGCATGGAACTGAAGCCCGACCAGGGCCCCGCCCATCGCCGGCGCTGCCTGGAAACCCTGGCCCTCTTCCGGCAGCCATGAGCACGCCCGCCCCGGAAACCCTTGATCGCGGCGCCGTCCCCTGGCTACTGGCCACGGCCGTAGTGACCACCCTGCCCCACGTCGCCTACCAGCCGCCCTCCTTTTCCCTCATCGCCGCCCTCATGCTGGCCTGGGGGGCCTGGCTCTGGTGGCGCGGCCTGCGGCTGCCGGCCCGGTGGATGCTGGCGGTCCTGGTGGCCGTCGCCTGCGCCATAGTGATACTGGAATACCGCACCCTGCTGGGCCGCGATGCCGGGGTGGCCATGCTTTTCCTGTTCATGGCCATGAAACTGCTGGAACTCCGCTCCCGGCGCGACGGCTATGTGGTGGTCAATCTCGGCTATTTCCTGCTCCTCACCCACTACTTCCATTCCCAGAGCATTCCCACCGGCCTCTGGCTGCTGGGCGCCATGACCGTGGTCACCGCCACCCTCATCCGGCTCCACGGCGGCCCCGCCAGCGCCCCCTGGCCAACCCTGCGCTACGCCGGCCTCATGATCCTGCAAGCCCTGCCCTTCCTGCTGGTGCTCTATCTCCTGTTCCCGCGGGTATCCGGCCCCCTGTGGGGCCTGCCCCAGGACGCCGGAGGCGCCAAGACCGGGCTCTCCGACCAGATGTCTCCCGGCACCATCGCCGAGCTGGCCATGAGCAGCGACATCGCCTTCCGTGCCCGCTTCGACGGCCCCCTGCCCAGCCCGGGGAAGCTCTACTGGCGCGGACCGGTCATGGAGGACTACGACGGCGTCACCTGGCGGCGCCCGTCCCTCTTCGGCATGGCCCCAACGGTGGCCTCCCTGTCGCGGCCCATCACCTACGAGGTGACCCTGGAGCCCCACGACCAGCGCTGGCTCCTCGCCCTCGACGCTCCCACCGCCGTGCCGGTCGACGCTGCGGTCACGCCGAGCCTGTCGGTGGTGTCCCGCAGCCCGGTGGTCCAACGCCAGCGCTACACGGTCACCTCGGCGCTGGATTACCGCTTCAATGTCCAGGAAAGCCCCTCGGCACTGCGCCGCAACTCCGTGCTGCCGGCCGGACGCAACCCGCGGACCGTCGCCCTCGCCCAGGAATGGCGCCGCAGCGGCGACAGGCCCGAGCAGCTGGTGCAGCGGGCGTTGGTCTTCTTCCGGGAACGGGGATTCACCTACACTCTGCACCCGGACCGCCTTGGCCAGAATCCCATGGACGACTTCCTGTTCGAGACCCACCGGGGCTTCTGCGAGCACTACGCTTCGGCCTTCGTCGTCCTCATGCGGGCCGCCGGGGTCCCGGCCCGGGTGGTGGGCGGCTATTTGGGCGGCGAACTGAATCCCCTCGACGGCTATCTGGTGGTACGCCAGTCGGACGCCCATGCCTGGGCCGAAGTGTGGCTGGCGGAACGGGGCTGGGTACGGGTCGATCCGACCGCGGTGGTGTCGCCGGCGCGACTCGAATCCGGGCTGGCGGCTTCGGTGCCGGCCAATGAATCCCTGCCCGCCCTCATGGCGCCCGACGCCCGCTGGCTGCGCGACCTGCGCTATCGCTGGGAGGCCGCCAACAACGCCTGGAATCAATGGGTCCTCGGGTACAATCCTCAGCTCCAGCGCGAGCTGCTGACCCGCCTCGGCCTACCCGATCCGGACTGGCGGAATCTGGTGCCGGTCCTGCTGCTGGCCTGCGGCGGGGTGCTGCTGGCGGTATCGGCCTGGACCCTCTATCGCCGGCCCCGCCTCGACCCTGCCCAACGGCTCTGGCAGAAGGCGCTGAACCGCCTGCAGCACCGCAACCTGACATGCGAACCGTGGGAGACGCCCTTGGCCTTTGCCCGCCGCCTGAGCCTGGAACGAGCCGACCTGGCCCCGGCCCTCGAGGCGGTGGCGGCGGCGTACTGCCGGGCGCGCTACGGTGCCGGGCCGAAGGATTTGGATGCATTGCGGGCGGCCGTCGCCCGCCTACCGTAACGGAGTAAGTCTTGAAGAAGTTTTTGTGCGCCGCCTGCCTGGCCTTCCCCATCCTGCTGCCGGCAGCCATGGCGGCTCCCACCCAGCCTGCCGACACCTTTGCCGACGACCCCGCCGTACTCCAGTTCGCCCAGGATCTGGCCACCCGCCAGCACTTCGACGCCGACGACCTGATGCGTCAGTTCGCCCAGGCGCGCCCCAATCCGACCGTGCTGAAGCTCATTCGCCCGCCGGAAACGCCCCAGCAGCGCTCCTGGGAACGCTACCGGCCGCGCTTCCTGAACGACCGGCGCATCGACGGCGGCGTCCGCTTCTGGGAAGCCAACCGGGCCACCCTGGCCCGTGCCCGCGCCTTCTACGGCGTGCCGGAAGAGGTCATCGTCGCGATCATCGGAGTCGAAACCGAGTACGGCCAGAACACCGGGAAATTCAAGGTCCTGGAGGCGTTGGCCACCCTGGCCTTCCGCTACCCTCCCAGGGCCGACTTCTTCCGCACCGAGCTGGAACAGTTTCTCCTCCTCGCCCGGGAGAATGACATGGATCCGTGGTCCATCCGGGGCTCCTTCGCCGGCGCCATCGGCGTGCCCCAGTTCATGCCCGGCAGCCAGCGCCGTTACGGTGTCGATTTCGACGGAGACCGGCGGGTGGACCTGACCGGCAGCGTCGAGGACGCCATCGGCAGCGTCGCTCACTTCCTGGAAGAGCACGGCTGGCAGGCCGATCAGCCGGTGGCCATTCCGGCCCGCCTGGCCGCCGAGCCCGACCGGGCCCTGATCGAGGCCGGCATCCGCCCGACCCTAAAGGTTGCCAGCCTCCGCCAGCAGGGCATCGACAGCGACGCCGACCCCCAGGCGACGGTGACCCTGGTGGACTTGGTGAGCCCCGGTGCCGCCACCGAGTACTGGCTGGGATACGAGAATTTCTACGTCATCACCCGCTACAACCGCTCCAGCTTCTACGCCATGGCGGTGTATCAGCTGGCGGAGGCCATCAAGACCCGGATGCAGCAGAAGGAGCTGTAGGGCCTAGATCAGGCTGTCCTTTGAGATGCCGCCGCGCTTGATGATCTTGCGCAGCCGCACCAGGCCTTCCATCTGGATCTGCCTGACCCGTTCCCGGGTCAGGCCGAGGTCGGTGGCGATGACATCCAGGGTCGCCATGTCCAGGCCGTTGAGGCCGTAGCGGCGGGTAATAACCTCCCGCTGGCGGTCCGTCAGCTGCCCCAGCCAGTCGTCGATCAGGCTGCCCAGCTCGTTGGATTGCAGCATCGTCTCCGGGTCCATGCTGGACTCGTCGGCAATGACGTCCGCCACCGTATGGTTGGGATCGATCTCGAGGGGCGCGTCCAGGGAGGCGATGTGCTCGTTGAGGGTGAGGATGCGCCGCACCTCGGCCACCGGCCGCTCCAGGAGGGTGGCGATGCGCTCCGCTGAGGTCTCCCGTTCTTCCGCCGTCTCCAGGTGGCGGATGGCCCGCAGCACCAGGTTGATCTCCTTGACCACATGCACCGGCAGCCGGATGGTGCGGGACTGGTTCATGATGGCCCGCTCGATGCTCTGGCGAATCCACCAGGTGGCGTAGGTGGAGAAACGGAAACCCCGCTCGGGGTCGAACTTCTCCAGGGCGTGGATGAGGCCCAGGTTGCCTTCCTCGATCAGGTCGAGGAGGGGAATGCCACGGTTCAGGTAGTGCTTGGCGATATTCACCACTAGCCGCAGATTGTGCTCGATCATCTTCTGCCGCGCGGCGAAGTCCCCCTGGCGCACCCGGCGGGTGGCCTCCAGTTCTTCCTCCGGGGTCAGCAGGGGCTTGGCACCGATTTCGTTGAGATAGAGCTGGGTGACATCCTCCAGCAGCTCTATTTCCGGCGCCGCCGCCTCCGGTTCGGGAAGCAGCGCCTCTTCCTCGGCCGCCTCGGGCTCTAGGCCCTCCTCTTCGAACTCATCCTCGTTTTCGGTCATCGCTTCGGCAGGTAAATTAGCGGATCAATCGGCTTGCCCTGGCGCCGGATCTCGAAATGCAACTTGACCTTGTCGCTATCGGTATCCCCCATTTCGGCAATCTTTTGTCCCCGCGTAACCTCCTGCTTTTCCTTCACCAGTATCTTCTGGTTGTGGGCGTAAGCCGACAGGAAAGAGTTGTTGTGCTTGACGATCACCAGCTGGCCGTAGCCCCGCAGCCCGCTGCCGGCATAAACCACCTTGCCGTCCCCGGCGGCAAACACCGGGTCGCCAGGCTTGCCGCCGATGTCGAGCCCCTTGTTGGTATTCTCGCTGTAGGCTGCCAACACCTTGCCGGCCGAAGGCCAGGCCCAGGGAATGTCGTCGGGGCCGGTGGAAACCTGCATGGGCGCCGCTTCCGGCTTGGGTTCGGGTTTCGGCGGCTCGACCTTCGCCTCCGCCGCACGGGGCGCGTTGTCGGTGGGAGCGCTCAGGCGGGCATGGGCCTCTGCCGAATAGGGTTCCTTGTTCACCTTAGGCTCGCGCTTGACGCCATCGTTCGCGGCCGGAGCCGGAGCCGGAGCTGCCGCCACCGTGCCGTTGCGGTCCAGGGGCCGCGCCTCGACCACGGAACCGGTGGCGATGGGCTTGGTGACCACGGCACCGTTGGTGGGCTCGGCGGCGCCCGCGGCGGCCACCCGCAAGACCTGCCCTTCCTTGATGCTGTCCGGGTTGGTCAGGTTGTTCCAGGCGGCGATGTCCCGGTAGTCCTGGCCATGCTCGAGGGCGATGCGATAGAGGGTATCGCCCTTCTTGACGGTGTAGTGGCCGGCGCCGCCGGCACTCGGGGCGGCTGCGGCGGTCGCCTGGGTCTTCGAATGAGCGGTCGGACTACGGTCGACGGACGGCGCCGGCGGCTGGGTGAAACAACCGGCCAGCATGAGCGCAGGAAGAAGTGCTACGAGCAGTCGAGTCATTCTGTTCCGGAAAGTAGTGGTACGAAGCGCACACCGTCAAGTCGGGTTTCCGTGAATCCCTGCGGGGTACGTTCGATGAATACAAGATACTGTTCACCGGCACCGACTGGCAAGACCAATCTGCCGCCTTCGGCCAACTGCTGCAGCAGGGCCGGTGGCACGCGGTTGGCCGCCGCCGCCACGATGATGCTGTCGAAGGGAGCCGCTTCCGGCAGGCCCAGTTGGCCGTCGGCATACTTGAGCCGGACGTTGAACTGCTGGAGCTTGCGCATGTTGGCCTTGGCCTTCTCGAGCAGGGGCTGGATGCGCTCGATGGCATAGACCTCGTTGGTGAGCTGGGCCAGCACCGCCGCCTGGTAACCGCAGCCGGCGCCGATTTCGAGAGTCTTGCCCAGCCCCGGCCGGCCGTTGAGCAGGAGTTCGATCATGCGGGCCACCACATAGGGCTGGGAGATGGTCTGGCCCATTCCCAGTGGCAGCGCGGTGTCCTCGTAGGCCCGCGAGGCCAGGGCCTCCTCGACGAAGACGTGGCGCGGCACCGCGGCCATGGCCGCGAGGACAGTCTCGTTGCGGACACCCTGCTCCCGCAGGCGTTCGATCATGCGCGCACGTGTGCGCTGGGAAGTCATGCCGATGCCGGACAGGTTGCGGTAGCTCATTGCATCCAGGCGCGAATGGTGGGTAGTTGGGAAACGTGGGTCAGGTCGATCTGGAGGGGCGTCACGGACACCATGCCGCGCTCGACGGCGTGGAAATCGGTCCCCGGGCCGGCGTCCTGGGCCGCGCCCGCCGCGCCGATCCAATACACCGTCTCCCGGCGGGGGGACTGCATCTTCACCACCGGCTCGGCCTTGTGACGTTTGCCGAGGCGGGTCACCTCCACCCCCCCCAACGCCTCGTAGGGCAAGTCGGGGACATTGACGTTGAGCAGCACCGGCTGGCCCATGGGCTGGCGCATGAAGCGCTGTACGAGATCCCTGGCCACCCGCCCGGCCGCGTCGAAGTGCTTTCCTTCGAAGCTGGTGAGGGAGACGGCGATGGACGGGATACCGAGGAGAAAACCTTCGGTGGCCGCCGCCACGGTGCCCGAATAGATGGTGTCGTCCCCCATGTTGGCGCCGTGGTTGATGCCGGACACGATCATGTCCGGCAGGGGATCGAGGATGCCTGTGACCGCCAGGTGGACGCAGTCGGTGGGGGTGCCATCGACAAAATAGAAGCCGTTGGCGGCCTTTCTGAGGGACAGGGGGCGGTCCAGAGTGAGGGAGTTGCTGGCCCCGCTGCGATTCCTTTCCGGCGCAACGACGACGATTTCCGCCAGATCCTTCAATGCCTCGGCGAGGGCCGCTATTCCAGGGGAGAAATATCCGTCGTCGTTACTGAGCAATATCCGCATGACCAAATCTAATCAAGTGCCAGTTCTTCCAGACTGCCATCGTTGTCGAGCCAGGACTCCGGCCATTTCGTCTTGCGGCCACGGCCGGTCCATTGCAGATCCGGATGATCGGGATGACGGGATGTGTCGGCCATGGACAGGGTCGAAATATCCACCACGGCCTCCCGAAAATAAATAGGGCGAACAATCCAAATCGGTTGGATTATATCGTCAAGGCGGTCCAAACAAAAAAACCGGCCTAGGCCGGTTCTCTTGATTTTTGAAACTATGGTCGGGGCGGCGGGATTCGAACTC